>CAJQLA010000008.1 GCA_905479075.1 uncultured Gammaproteobacteria bacterium
CGAATAATGTACCCATTTCAATAGGTGCACCTGTTGTGTATTGGAATACACGCCATGCTAAAGCAACTTGCAATAATGCAAATACTGGCAACATGACATACATCACTGTGTTTTGCAGTGTTGGCATACCATAGGTATCACCATTTTCGTCAAAACCAGGACCTGGTGGATGCAACGGCATTGTTACTGTATCTAAAATGATACCAACAGCGAATAATGCAACACCAACCCAAACGAACATACCACCCATTATGACACTAAGCAGCGTAACCAATATCAAAATTGGCGCCATCCAGTATCTAATGTTAATTAGTAGTTTTTTCATGATAAAAAACACCCCCTATTTTTTACAATTATAATTATAATTTTATTAAACCAAAGCGTAACAAAATCTTTTTGCACGCCCTGTTAGCCGAAAATTTTCGAACTAGGAAGTCACTTTATGTGATCAGCAAGTCGATTGCAAATACGTATAAATCCCTAGCTTGGATAATAGTCTGGCCAAGTTAAGCCTTTATTATCCTTGTTTCTAGCTTAAGCCAAATATCGTCAGAATACTCTTTTGAATTGGGCTTAGACCTATAGAATCTCCCTATTTGTACTTAAGTACAAGTACGTATAACTACTAAACGTCGATCCCTCTATCCTGTACTCCACAAATAATTTTATTCTATAGAGTAGGATATGGGTTTTTTTTCAAACTGGAAAAAAAGGTTTCACCAATCACAACAATCTGCCCTGCAACGCCAATCTCGTGAGGGTGGTTCATTAGAATCCAGGCAATCTGGTTCTACTGGCGGGATGAGTACGAACGAATTGTTGATACGTCTACAGCTGATTGTAGGACAAAACAGCAAGCTACCTCTAATGGAGTATTCAACAAAGATTGCAGCTCTCAGTCACCCATTACAGTTAATTATTTTTTCTGAACTGGATGAGTTAATAGATTTATCCTATGAACATGCCTGTGACTTTTTAGCTGTTTCAGCTTCGGTATTGGCTGAAATGGAACAAGACCAATATCAAAGATGGTTGTCAGATGTAAAACTATTATTAGCTAAAGGTGAGGACGAAAGAGCGAAAGAACGGATCGCGAATTTCGTTTTATATACTCAAGATGCCGATGCTAATGTGGTGAAGTTGAGTGACATTACATACACCTTAGAGAAATTGGTATATAGCCTATACAATCAAGAACTGCCTATTTTTGCATCCGATGACAGTAATTCAATCACAACGTTTACTAATGGTTGTGAGCTGTTTTTACCTGAAAGTATTTCTTACTTTGATGACCACGATGATAATTATCGTTTATATAAGGCATTAACTTTTCACCTTCTAGGCCAGCTAACATGTAGTAGTTGGCAAAGCTTAGATACCTTAAAACAGGGCATCGAAAAATATGGTGATGAATACCTATCTGTTTTTGCTAAGGTCGAGAGTTTAAGAATAAATTGTCAAATCAAATCTGAATTTCCTGGAATCTGGCGTGATATTGAACTGCTACATACTAAAGAAGATATTAAATATCCCTATGACTTGTTTGATGGAAAAGAGAATCTTTCAGTTGATGATACCTTAGCGCTTGTTGGCTCGCTTATTGGTACGGATTACCAATTACCTGAACTTGTCTATCAATCTGGTTTTATCCCAAGTCTGATGGGAGAAATTAGAGAAAGCCAGAAGATACAGAGGTCGCCATTAATTTTGAATCCTACCCAGGATGTTGATGATTCATTGTTGGATACGACAGGTGATCCAGAAACAGCAGATCGTGGCTACTTAAGGCCTGTTGCCGATAGTTCTACTGAACATATTTTGAGTAATTCTCAGCCAGGTCTTTGGCAAGATTCAGCCCCTAATGGTGAAAGTATCAATGAACATACTACAAAGCATCATGAAAAAGGTATCTATTATTATAAGGAGTGGGATACCTCACTAAAAAAATACCGCAAAGATTGGTGCAGGGTAAAAGAAATAGTTGAAGATATCTCATCTGATGATATAGAAATAGAAAACCTAGAAGCGCTTAAACATGCTGAACAACGCATACGCAAAACGTTTGATTTATTGATTAATGATCAGAAGTTTATCCGTAACCAAAGTGATGGTGATGAAATAGATATCGATGCCTGGGTGTCAGCGCGTTCTAATAAAAATAAACATGCCGATGATTTCCAGAATGTATATATAAGGAATAACACCAGTACTCGAGATGTTGCCATTATGTTCGCAGTTGATATGAGTGGGTCAACCCATGGCTGGAAAAACACGATGATCAAACAATCTACTTGGCTATTATGTAAGACCTTAGCGCGTTTAGGGGATCAATATGCCGTTTATGGTTTTTCTGGATCCGGACGAAGCAGTTGTCATATCTATCCAGTTAAAAGCTTCGCTGAAAGTTACGATAAATCAGTTAAAGCCCGTATCTTTTCTATGAAGCCACATCAATACACACGTATGGGTGTGGCGATTAGGCATTTAAGTATGGTGCTGGGGAAAGCCACTGCAAAAACACGGATCTTATTTGTCTTAACGGATGGTAGGCCCGATGATATTGACAGCTATCGCGGACAATATGGCATTGATGACACTCGTTTGGCATTGAATGAAGCCAAAGCTTTGTCTCTTAAGCCTTTTGTCCTGACCTTTGATAAAGAGGGCATGGATTATTTACCGTATATGTTAGGCTCAAGCCATTATCAACTCATTACTGATATTTCACACTTACCTATACAGATTTCTACTATTTATAAACAATTGACGACTTAAAATATGACTTCAGAAAATATCATCGAAAACTCTCAGTACTATATTAAGGATGAACCTTATTACTTACCAACGGCGAATGAGGTTGATATCTTCAATACAGCCCTAGCTGAAAATATACCCGTGCTGCTAAAAGGCCCTACTGGTTGTGGTAAGACACGATTTATGGAATATATGAGTTGGTATAATAAGCGGCCTTTGATCACAGTGGCTTGTCATGATGATTTAACGACGGCGGACTTAGTCGGACGTTATTTAATTCAAAATGACTCAACAGTTTGGCAGGACGGCCCTTTAACCACGGCTGTTAGAAACGGTTGCATTTGTTATCTTGATGAGATTGTTGAAGCACGAAAAGATACCACGGTAGTGATCCATCCGCTTTGTGATGATAGGCGAATGTTGCCGTTAGAGAAATTAGGCCAGTTATTACAAGCACCACCCGAGTTTTGTTTAACGATGTCTTATAACCCCGGCTACCAAAGTGCAGTTAAAGATCTCAAACCAAGCACCAGACAAAGGTTTATTTCAATCGACTTTAGTTATCCAAACGAAGATCTTGAAGCACAAATTGTTCATAATGAAGCGGGCTTAGAATTTCCAACTTGTGAACATCTTGTTAAGCTCGCCTCTATGACAAGAAACCTTGTAGGTAATGGCTTAGAAGAAGGAGCAAGTACTCGCTTACTTGTCCATACAGCCAAGTTGATCAAGCGTGGGTTTGAACCAAAAATGGCATGTCGTTGTGCGATTGCTGATGTGTTAACCGATGATCCAGAAACTGTAAATTTGCTTCACGAAATGATCGAAACATTATTTTAGGAAGGATTACAGTTTTATGTTCTCATAATCGGCTGCGATAGCGATTTTGAGAACATCAGATAGTGATTTTGCTTCCAGTTTATCCATAACATGAACCCGGTGAAGCTCCACTGTTCTGATGCTGATGCCCATATTATAGGCAATTTGCTTATTGCGTAGTCCTTCTACTAAGCCCTGTAATACTTCGCATTCTCTAGGGGTCAATTTGGCCATGATTTCTTTAGCACGGGAGGTATAAACGTCTAGTTGGCGTTGGTTTTTTTGCTCTTGTAAACATATTTTAATGCGTTCGATCAGTTGCGTTGACTCGAAAGGCTTTTCAAAAAAGTCGCTGGCCCCGAGTTTAATTGCTTCAACTGCAGTTGTAACGTCGCCATGGCCTGTAATGCAAATAATAGGGCAGCTTATAGCGCGACGGTTGAGCTCTTCTATAACGTCAAGGCCTGACATGCCTGGCATCCAGAGGTCAAGAATAATAAGACCTTCTGGTAAGTCATCTATGGCTTTTAGGAAGTCTGTTGGGTTGGAGAATTGCTCAGTATTAAAGTCTTCCGATTTTAATAACATGGACAGTGAGTCTCTTACTGCTTCTTCATCGTCGACTATATAGACATTATCCATTCTTAAACCTAATCGTTGCTAATTCCAGGAAGAGTAAACTTAAATGTAGTGCCATTTCCGTCATTGGAGTGGACTTGCAATTCACCACCGTGTGAATCGATTATAGAGCGAATAATCGCTAGTCCCATGCCCATGCCTTCAGGTTTAGTTGTATAGAAAGGTTCAAATATTTTCTCGATTTCATATTCTTGTAATCCAGGCCCTGTATCGCAGACTAAGACCTCAACGCCTGAATCGTGACATAGTTTCGTCTGTAGAGTCAAATGGCGCTTTGATTTATCCGTTTCCTGCATCGCTTCGAGGGCATTTTTGATCAAGTTGATAATGACTTGTTCTATGAGAATTCTATCTGCTCTTACTTGTGGCAGTGATTCGGCTAAGTCTAATTCGATATTTAACTCGTAGTCACGTAGCTCAATTTGTAAGAACTTCAATGTGGACTGGATTAGTGTGTTGATTTCTAGTTTTTTGCGAGAAGTATCTTTTTTTACAAAATTTCTCAGTTCATGCATGATTTCTTGGGCACGAATTGCTTGATTGGAAATGTTTTCAAAAGCCGAATGTAATTCAGAAATATTGGTACGTTCTTTTTCGATCAGACGAATGCAGGCACTGCTGTATGCTTCAATGGAGGCCAAAGGCTGTGAAATTTCGTGGGCAAGCTGCGTACTCATTTCACCAATTGTAATAATACGTGAAGCATGGGCTGCTTCTAACATGTGTTTTAGTTTGCTTTCTTCCTCACTTTTTGATTGTGTAATATCCGTTGTTAATAGGAAAAAGCCAGTGACAGCCCCGTCTTCTGAGAAGTTAGGAATGTAAGAGCTTCGGATATAGACATCGCCACGATAAGGATACGATAGTATCTCTTCGAAAGTAATATTTTGTCCTGACATAACCTGTCTGACATAGGGCTTGATGACAGAGTAGGGTTTTTCACCAATCACTTGCCACATTTTTTTACCCTTTATGTCGTTGCGTGAAAAACCAAACCATTTCTCGAAAGCCTTATTATTAAATTGGTAGGCTAAGTTAGCATCGACATAAGCGATGAGTTCTGGAATAGCATCAATAACGAGCCTTAACTGCTGTTCACTTGCCTGTAGGGCTTTTTCAGCTGATTTACGTTTTTCTTCTTCGAGAACTCTATCGGTCACTTCCTGCAATATTGTCGTTAAAACTGGCTCAGAGGTGCTAAAAGTGAGTAATGACACGCTAATTTCTAGGTATGATTTTACTTCTAGAGAATGTAGGCAGACCACGATGGATTTATTTTTTTCTTCACCCGATAAAGCCGTCTTTGTTAAAGCTTGTATTTCTTTTGAGTCTGCTTTACCCGAAAACAAACTGTGAAGTTCTGCATTCACTAGATCTCGTTCGCTTAGGCCTAGTAAATCTTGAGCGCTACGGTTCAAATTAAGAATGCGGCCATGTGAATCAAGGTTAAGTATGCCTATTGGAATGAGATCAAGTAAGTTGTCTAGATAGTTGGCAACAAGCGGGCGCGTTGGCTCAATAGACGTTCTTTCTTTCTCAACAACGGCGATAGCACTTTTATAAGAACGTTGTTTTTCAGCAGTATCTGCAAGCTCTTGTAGTTTTGTTTTAAATAGGGCGTTACTGGTGAATTCAAATGAAATGACATCGGAGTTTAGGAAGGGCGAAAATTGTACCGCTTTTTGTAATGTGTTTTGTTGATTATCCTTGCACAGGATGATGATTTTGATATCACGTTTGAGGACCAGAATATGTTCAGCAGTTCGAATGGGATCCTGAACATTCAAGCCTAGAACGACAATATCTGGTGTACCGAAATCTTCTTCTAAATGGCAATATAAATTTTCGGGTTGTTCATTGTGTTCGAGAAAAACACCTGCACTGAGGTTGGAGTTGAGATATTTGAGAAGGACTTCGCCGGTGGCTAATAATGATATTCTGCTACTCATGTATCTGTTAATAGTGGTTGATCAAGTAGTGATCGGCCAGTCCAAATCCTTAATATCTCAGTAGTAGGTGACATAACGTGGGATGCTCTAGCATCGCGTAATAGTCTATCTAATTTTGAGCCTTCGCGATAGGCAACACCGCCACATAAAGTCATCGATTCATTAACAATTTCAACGACAGCATTGGCTACTTCCGCTTTAGCCGAGAATAATTCGACTAGAGAATTGTCATCATTATTGTCATAGCACTCTGTCGCATGATGGACTAAGGCTCTTGTTCGTGAATATTTCGCCCACAAGCAACCCAATTGATATTGAATAACTGATGACGATGCGAGTGAGCGGCCATTAAAGGAAAACTGTCGGTTTTTAATGTGTTGAGTTGCTTCGTCAATGGCAGATTTAGCGACGCCAAGGTATGCGCCAGCCATCGCAGCGAGGAAATAGGGGGTAATGACATTAAAAACATACCAAATTTGATCGCCGAATTGACCAAGAATGTCATTATCGCTGATTTTAACGGCATTTAACTCCAAGTTCCTAGAGCTGTTCCCTCTAAGTCCAAGCCCTTTCCACTCCTTATCCCATGTTAGGCCTTCAGTCTCTCCCTTTATCATCACACAGTTAAACTGCTCTCCGGGCATGCTAGAACCCTCTGCGACGGCTGAAACAACGTAAGAGTCAGCTTTACTACCATTTGTCACAAATGATTTTGCACCATTGATTTTATATTCATGCTCAGAGCTATATTGCATGCGTGTTTGAGGTAAATAAAAATGGGCGCCTGAACCAGCCTCACTAAGCGATAGGCTGGTGAGATGATTGCCCTCACAAATTGGTGTTAGGTATTTTTCTTGTTGGTAGTCGGTTACTTTTGATGCGATAACGGCGCTACCAACACAGTGCATGCCATAACAAATGGCTGTACTCGCACATTGTTGACCAAGCGTTTCACAGACTTGGGCAAGGACTTGAGCACCATGACCTAAGCCACCGCATTCGAGAGGTACAGTTAAGCCTGCCAAACCCTCCTGCTGTAATTTACGCAGGCTTCTTTCAGGCCATTTTGCCAGTTTATCTGTGATGTCTGCATCTTCACGCGTGATCGTTCTACTGATGTCTTCAACAGTGTCAAAAATTTTACTTACATCAGAATACATACAGGCTTGTCCTATGTGTTGCCATTATTATTATAATTGTGTCTCTTAATATGAGTTCTAGCAGTACTGCTAGTAATTGCTCATATTGATAGGGTCAGGAAGGAAAATTGTTATTTGTAGACTCTCCCTTTTATATGTCAATACAGACAATAAGCGTAAATAGTTAGATTGCTAAGTCGTAATTTTACGTATGAACTTTCTAGACTATTTTACGGACGACCTATTGTGGAGATAGCCAAAGACGATGATAATAGTGACAGGGTAGGAATGCTTTTACTGCTTATTTATATGCATTGTGTCATGATGAATAAGCAGTCCATATAACTTGTTTTTAAGGATGCGACATGCGTTTATTTTCCCTTTTTTTAGCCCTTTTATTTCTTAGCTTTAGCAGTTTTGCTGATAGTGATGATGATAAATATCCCGAGTCAGAACTATATTCAAAGCCCGTTGAGGTCGTTCCAGGCGTTTGGTCGGCGATTGGGGCAACACAACCCCCCACTTATGAAAATGCAGGCCATAATAATAATTTGAGCTTTGTGATTACCGTGGATGGCGTATTGGTGGTGAATGCGGGTGACTCCTATCTTTTAGCTAAAGCTTTGCATGAAGAAATTAAAAAAATTACGGATCAGCCTGTTCGTTATGTTGTACTTGAAAATGGTCAGGGCCATGCCATGTTAGGCAGTAATTATTGGCGTGACCAAGGTGCGAAGATCATTGCTCATGATGATGCTATAGAGGAAATTGAGCTCCATGGCGATGAATCTTTAGGCTGGATGGAGTCCTATAATCTGGACCGAGCCGAAGGTACAGAAGTGGTGATCCCTGATGAAGGTTTCTCTGATCGGATGGAGCTTAAACTGGGTAACGCGAGGATTGAACTGATTAACTTTGGGCCAGCTCACTCAGCGGGCGATATCTCTGTTTACTTACCAGACCATGATGTCATTATTGCAGGTGATATGGCTTTCCACCAACGTATGTTGCCGGTGTTTCCAGAAACGAAAACTCTACAATGGATAGAAACATTTGATCTGTTTGCTGCTATGGATGTCACACACGTTATTCCTGGTCATGGTGTGCCCACAGACATGGAGACAGTGACACGCGAAACCAAGGGCTACTTAGCTTATATGCATGCTGAAGCAAGAAGGCTTCTGGATGAAGATTTGGGGCTGGAAGAGGCCTATATGATAGACCAATCGGATTGGGAATATTTAGATGCCTTTGATGAACTAGCAAAGAAAAATGCGGGTCGAATTTTTCAAGAGCTAGAAATGGACGACTTTTAGGGTTTTAATCTATTGTTGAGGCTTGAACAATTGCTTTATTCTGATGCCGAGTAAGTGAAGCAATACAAAGTAAGCTAGGGCAGCACTACCAATCACAATCAATAACATATTGATACGCTGCCATACAGCACTTTCTTGCCAGATTGTTATATCAGGCGTCAGAAAAAATAAGATTAATAATAGACCCGCATTGGCAAATAATAGTTTTAGCCAGAGTGTCATCCAACCAGGATTAGGCTGGTATACCTTTTCTTTTCTCAGCCCTCTATAGAGCAAGCCTGCATTGAGCATAGCAGAGATGGCTGTTGCTAAAGCCAAGCCTACATGAGCGAATTGCAGCATTAAAATGATATTTAATATCATATTGCTAACCATAGCGATGATGCCTATTTTGACAGGCGTTTTGGTATCCTGGCGTGCAAAATAACCAGGTGCCAGGACTTTGATAAAGATAAACGGCAATAGGCCAAGGCTATAAGCCATTAGGCTCAGAGAAGCCTGATATGCGTGTTCAGTGCTAAAAGCTTGATATTGGAATAGAGTGAGCAGTAAGGGCTCTGCTAAATAAAACAAGCCAAGAGCCGCAGGTGTGGCAATGATGAAGACCCAGCGTAAGGCCCAGTCAATGGTGTTTGAAAATTCCTTTGTAGAAGCTGCAGCATGTTTTTTTGACAAACTGGGCAATATTACAGTGGCTATAGCAATTCCAAATACACCTAAAGGAAACTCAACCAGGCGATCTGAGTAATAGAGCCAAGAGATACTACCTGTTACTAGAAATGAGGCTAATAGGGTGTCTAGTAACAGATTTATTTGTGAGACTGAAACACCAAACATGGCAGGTATCATCAGTTTTTTAATTTTTTGAACACCGGAGTGTTGCCAGTTAAATTGTGGCTTAGGAAGGTGACCAAGTCGAATTAAAAAGGGAATTTGGAAAAGTAACTGTACGACACCTCCAATAAACACGCCCCAAGCTAGCGCTGTGACGGGTTGTTCAAAGTGGGGTGAGAGCCAAAGGGCGCTTGCAATCAGGGCAATATTTAAAAACACAGGTGTAAAAGCAGGGACGGCAAACTTCCCAAAACTATTTAAGATAGATCCTGCCAATGCGGTTAATGAAATAAAAAATAGATAAGGGAAAGTGATTTTTAATAAATCACCTGCAAGGTCTAATTTTTCAGGGTTTGAGATAAACCCAGGGGCAAACACCATAATTAGTATGGGTGCGGCAATGACCCCAATAGCGGTTATAATGAATAAAATAGTGGCTAGCGCACCGCTAGTGTTCGCTATTAATTGTTTTAAGTCAGATTCGCCGCGCTCTCGATATTCTGCTAAAACGGGGATAAAGGCTTGTGAAAAAGCGCCTTCAGCAAATAAGCGTCGTAAAAAATTAGGTATTTTGAAGGCGACAAAAAACACATCTGTACCTAAGCCCGCGCCAAAGAGTCGGGCAATAACAATGTCACGGATAAAGCCTAATATCCTTGATATAAATGTCATTCCGCTGACAATAGCAGTGGACTTGAATAGTTTTTCACTCATTAGTGAGTTACCTAGTTTTTAATGTTAGGTTTTTAAATGACCTAATCATGTAGCCGAGAGTACATTAATTAATGTTGCAATATTGTAAAAGCCCTAATTCTAAGTGTTTTTTACTTACTTATCTTGCTCTTGTCGTTTTTTTATTAGTGCTATGGCGTAGTGGGACTGAAGCCATAGTATCGGATCAGCGTGAAATACCAAGCGATCTTTCAGCCTATTTAGTATCTCCCCCAACAGAAATTGCTAGTCTTTTCCTAGATAAAAAGCAAGTGCTTACTTCTGAATTATTTACTAATAAGTGGACATTTGTCTATTTTGCACACCACCAGTGTTTACCTAGTTGTTCACAAACTTTAAAGCTGTTATCAAGCTTACGAGAAAGTTTTAGCAGCAATAATATACAGTTTATTATTATTGAGCTTGATCCAGATAAAGGCCCTTCTCCAGACAAGTTAGCACTATTTTTAGAGGCCCAAGATTTGGACTTAATGCCAATTACAGCGAGTGTGGAGGTTACCAGACAACTGGCAAGCCAATTTAAAGAGCTCTTTTTAATAACAAATTATGCAGATGGCCGTTATCAAATCGAACAACAGCATCAGCTTTTCATTGTTGATCCAAAAGGGCGTGTTTATGCTAGATTTCCTCAACCTTATACATTGTCCATAATTCAAAAAGCCTTCGTTTCAATGCGGCTTTTTTATGCTCAGACTGAATAGGATCCCTGTGTAACAGCATCGCTAAAATATTGACTGATTTGTTGGATGGCATCATCGGCTTTAAAACTTGGCCGCCAAACAAGCCCTAGCTCACGCATGGCCTTATCTTCTCTATTTAACAACGGCCTGATTGTTATGTCAGCATGTTTTACGATATCTGAATTGATGGCCATCTCAGGTAATAATGTGATGCCTAGGCCGCCTGCGACCATCTCTATTAATGTATATAAGCTAGTACCTTGCATAGTCGTACGATAACTCGTTGTAGGAAGTTGGCAAGCACTCAAGGCATGTTCTCTCAAACAATGGCCTTCTGCTAGTAGCATTAACTCGTCCGTTCTCAGTTCCGTTGGGTCAATTTGATCTTTATTCTGCAAGGGATGTTCCTTAGGTAAGGCGACCCAAAAAGATTCGCTACCAAAAATAGTGTGCTTCAATTGTCCAATATCAAAAGGAAAAGCCATCACAACAAGGTCAATTTCACCTGAATGGAGTTGCCTAATTAATTCTTCTGATTGTTGTTCAATCAATACAAATTCGATGTTGGATAATTGGTCTCTGATAGCAGGTAGGGCTTTAGGCAGTAGAAATGGACTGATGCTGGGGATGATCCCAATACGCAAACGCCCTGAAAGCGGACTATGCTCGAACTTTGCAAGATCGACTAAGTCTGCAGACAATGACAAAATATGTTGTGCACGCTTGGATATTTCTTCGCCTAAAGGAGTGACTAATACTTTGCGGTTTGTACGCTCTAATAAGGGGCTACCGAGTAAGCTTTCTAATTCTTGTATACCTGCACTCAGAGTAGATTGCGTGACAAAGCATTGCTCAGCAGCTTTACCAAAGTGTTTCAGTTCAGTAACAACAGTTAAATAATGTAATTGTCTTAGTGTCGGCAGATGCATAATCGTAAAATCCAATCAATAATAAGAAAATAACAGTTTTAGTGAATAATATGATCAAAAGCTATAAACTAGCAACTATATTAAGCAAGCGCGCTCTTTATACAAAGTTTGTTTTGCAGTAAAGTTTGTTAACGATTAATGTGTAGTATAAAAATTATGTGGACTGGGTGATGTTGTCTGAGATAACGATTAGAAACTTACGAAATATCACTGACGAAAGCTTTGTACCTGTTACTGGAATCAATTTGCTAGTGGGTCCAAATGGCGCAGGCAAAACAAGTGTATTAGAAGCAATACATTTACTCGGCCTAGGTAGAACATTTCGTTCTAGGGCATTAAAAAATGCTATTCAATTTGATAAGCAACAATTACAAGTGGTTGCTAAAACAATTCAAAATAAAATGCCTATTGGACTTCAGTATAGCGCTGAAGCGGGTTTAGAAATTAGATTCAATAATGCGCCTTTAAAGAAACTTTCCGACTTGGCAGCACAATTACCTTTGCAATTAATCCCTGCTAACAGCCATCAATTTTTTGAGCAAGGCCCGCGGTTTAGACGTCAGTTATTAGATTGGGGGTTGTTTCACGTGGAACCTAGCTTTAATTTCCATTGGCAGTCATATAAGAAAGTATTGCAACAAAGAAATGCGTCCATTAGGCAAAAAAAGAATTTTAAAGAGATCCAGTTGTGGGACCAACATCTTATAGAACATGGAAATCAGTTAACGGATCTACGTAAAAAACGCTTAGATACAATTTTAAAACAATTTGAGTTTTATTTTAAACTTGTATGCCCACAATTTGAAAATAGCAAATTATCCTTAAAATATAAAACAGGTTGGTCAAGAGAAATAACATTTGAAGAAAGTATTAAATTAAATATAGAGAGAGACTATCAGTTAGGTTATACACGTTCTGGTGCACATGCGGCTGATTGGTCATTTAAAATAGATGAATATGAAGCCAAAGATGTTTTTTCTCGTGGGCAACAGAAATTATTTTTTTTAGCATTAAGCATGGCACAAATTAAATCAAGTGAAGCAACCAATAAGCCAAAGGGTATATTGTTAATTGATGACTTAAGTTCAGAGTTAGATGAGATACATTTAGAAATAATTTTACGTCAGCTAAACACGATGCCTGTACAAATTTTTATAAGCAGCACAGATGAGTCATTAGTGGCTTTAGTCAATAAAATTGAAAACAATTATGCTTTGTTTCACGTGAAACATGGACAGATTATTCCTAAACAGATCTAAACTATCATGCAATAGATATAAGGAGTAAAATAACTCCTTTATATAAATAAATAGATGTTAAATCCTAATAATAGAATGGATACATTATGACAACAGAAGACAATAAAACCTACGACTCGACGAATATTAAGGTATTAAAAGGCCTCGATGCGGTAAGAAAAAGGCCTGGTATGTATATCGGTGATACCGACGATGGTACAGGTTTACATCACATGGTGTTTGAGGTTTTAGATAACGCAATTGATGAGTCTTTAGCAGGTTATTGTAGCGAGATTAATGTAAGAATCCATCCAGATGACTCAGTCTCTGTATCAGATAATGGTCGCGGTATACCCGTAGATGTGCATGAAGAAGAGGGCGTGTCAGCAGCAGAAGTTATTATGACTGTGCTGCATGCTGGCGGTAAGTTTGACGATAACTCATATAAGGTATCCGGTGGCTTGCATGGTGTGGGTGTTTCAGTAGTAAACGCATTATCTAAGAAGTTAACGATGGAGATCTGTAGAAATAATAAAGTCTACCGCCAGAGTTATACCGATAGCGTACCAGATGGCCCGATTGAAGGAGGTGAAGATTGTGACGTTACAGGGACAAAAATACAATTTTGGCCGAGTGAAGAAACATTTACAGATACTATTTATGATTACAAAATTTTGGCAAAACGCATCCGTGAATTAGCCTTTTTGAATTCTGGCGTCAGAATTGTATTAACGGATGAGCGTGATGAACAAAGTGAAACTTTTTATTACGAAGGTGGAATCAAAGCCTTTGTTGAACATTTAAATAAAAACAAGACCGCAGTCCATGAAATGGTTATTGCAATTGACGGTGAAAAAGAGGATGTCACTGTTGAGCTTGCTATGCAATGGAATGATTCTTATCAAGAAAACATTTATTGCTTTACTAATAATATTCCACAGCGTGATGGTGGAACACATTTAGCGGGTTTTCGAGCAGCTCTAACACGTACATTGAACCAGTATATTGAGTCTGAAGGCTTAGCAAAAAACTCGAAAGTACAAACAAGTGGCGATGATGCTAGAGAAGGCTTAACCGCCGTTTTATCGGTTAAAGTGCCTGATCCAAAATTTTCTTCACAAACAAAAGATAAATTGGTTTCATCAGAAGTAAGAACGATTGTTGAGTCATTGGTGAATCAACATTTTCATGATTACTTGGTTGAAAACCCAACTGATAGCAAGCTCATTGCTAATAAAATGGTTGATGCAGCACGCGCCAGGGATGCCGCGCGAAAAGCGCGCGAGCTGACACGGCGTAAAGGTGCATTAGATATAGCAGGGCTTCCAGGCAAACTAGCAGACTGTCAAGAGCGGGATCCAGCTTTATCAGAGCTGTTCTTAGTGGAGGGTGACTCTGCGGGAGGTAGCGCAAAACAAGGGCGTGATAGACGCACACAGGCGATCTTACCGTTAAAAGGAAAAATCTTGAATGTCGAGCGCGCACGTTTTGACAAAATGATTGGATCTGCTGAAGTGGGTACGCTTATTACAGCGCTAGGCTGTGGTATTGGTCGTGACGAATATGACCCAAGCAAATTACGTTATCATCACATTATTATCATGACAGATGCTGACGTCGATGGCTCGCATATTAGAACCTTGTTGTTAACCTTCTTTTATCGTCAAATGCCCGAGCTTGTAGAGCGCGGTCATGTTTATATTGCACAGCCCCCGCTCTATAAAATTAAAAAAGGTAAACAAGAGCGCTATGTGAAAGATGACATTGAAATGGAACGTTATCTAACAGAATTAGCATTAACCAATGCTGAGTTATTTCCAAGCAAATCATCTGAGGCAATAACTGGCAACGCGCTGAGCGTATTAGTTGATGAATATCAAACAGTTACATCAATAATATCACGCTTATCTAGTCATTATTATCCGGCTTTTTTAAGACAGTTGGTGTATCAAGCTGCAGTACCAGAATTAAGCAATAAAACAGAAATGACAGCATGGTTAACAAAAATAGAAGAACGGCTAAATAGTGGTTTACCTACTGGAACGAGTTATCAATTACAGGTTGAAAAACAAGTGAATGATCCTGTTTTGTACATTAATGTACGTTTTAACCGTCATGGTATTAACACTGATTATCATATTCCTGGTGAGTTTTTTGCCAGCACTGAGTACCAACGAATCTTAGCATTTGCAGACAAGATAAATGGTTTGTTTACTGACGAAGCATATGTGCAACGTGGCGATCGTAGTGAGGCTGTTTCAGATTTCTCTTATGCTGTTGCATGGTTGTTAGCAGAAGCAAGGCGTGGACAGAATGTGCAGCGTTATAAAGGTTTGGGTGAAATGAATCCGGAGCAATTGTGGGAAACGACGATGGATAAGAGTAAGCGTCGTTTATTACAAGTGAAAATAGAAGATGCGATTGCCGCAGATGAAACATTTAATACGCTCATGGGAGACAATGTCGAGCCACGTCGTGAGTTCATTGAAACTCATGCATTACAGGCAACAAACTTAGATATTTAAATAACTTAGCAGTATATCGATACAAAAAGGTCCTGCGAACAGGGCCTTTTTTGTGTCTGGTCATAGTTCAGTTGCAGCTGCTTAATTTTTAGGGTGATAATTTTTACTCTAGTCGAAGACTCTGTCACACTTATAACTACAGGGTACAAAAGGTAGGTTGAATGCAAGCAAGACCCGAAAAACCGCGTTTAGCATGGGCTATAACAGGTTCAGGCCACTATCTGGATGAATGTTTAGAAATCATTCGAGAACTTGATGATGTTGACTTGTTTTATAGTCGTGCGGGTGAAGAAGTGGTGAGAATGTATGGCCATGACCCTAAAACAATAAATAGCCAAGGCCGGGTATACCGTGATCGTGCGGCCAGTTCTCCGCCTGTAGGCCTTTTTTACCGTGGTGATTATCATACCCTCGTGGTTGCACCTGCAACTTCCAATACGGTGGCAAAAATGGTCCTAGGGTTCTCAGATACGCTGGTTACCAATGTTTATGCGCAGGCAGGGAAATGTCGTATTCCTAGTATCGTATTAGCTTGTGATACTGAGCCAGAAATGGATACCCCTGCACCCGATAGGATAGTTAAAGTCTGGCCACGTGAGGTTGATTTAGCTCATACACATAAATTACGTTCTTATGAGGCAACAACAGTTGTTGAGAATCCAGATAAATTATTAGCGGCCTTGAAAACGCGACTAGCTGAGATCCAATAAAACAATGGCTGATAAGCTGCTATTTCTCACTGGTAAACTTGCTCAAGCTAGCCTAAGAAAAGTATTAAGCGAAATGGGCTCTTTACCATTCGATTTTGAGATTCATGAGCTAGGGTTATCAGTGGCTGCATTGATGACGGATAAAATGATCGCCCGGCGCCTAAAACCCGAGGATTACGAAGGCTTTAAAGAAATCATTGTGCCTGGACGGTGTCGAGGTGATTTACAGAAATTAAGTAAGCAGCTGGGAATAGATATCATTAGGGGCCCTGAAGAAGTAAAAGACTTACCTTTGTATTTTGGTCGCGAACGAAAACCAGTAGATTTGAGTCGGTATGATGTCAGCATATTTGCTGAAATTGTTGATGCACCAGAGCGAGATATTGATTCAATTCTGGCACGCGCTAATTATTATCGTGAGGCGGGTGCGAATGTGATTGATATAGGTTGTTTACCGGCTGAAAAATTTCCTCATATGGAGGAAGCGATAGTCGCATTACATGAAGAAGGTTTCAAAGTCAGTGTTGATTCCTTGGAGATAGATGATCTTAGACGAGCTGGTAAAGTGGGCGCAGATTATCTGCTCAGCCTGACCGAAGATAGTTATCAGTTGGCAGAAGAAGTTGATTCAGTTCCTATTCTCGTCCCTAAGGTGTCAGGCTGTTTAGCTTCTCTTGAACGTGCGATGGAAAGCATGGATAAAATTAACAGGCCATGGATTGCTGATCCCATTTTGGACCCGATCCATTTTGGTTTGACGAATTCTATAGTCCGTTACCATGAATTACGTAACCGTTATCCTGATGCGGAAATCATGATGGGGGTGGGTAATTTAACTGAGTTGACCGATGCCGATACCAGTGGCATTAATGCCGTTTTATTTGGAATAATTTCCGAATTATCTATAAATAGTGTACTTGTAACCGAAGTGAGTCCTCACGCACATAAAGCAATAAAACAAGCAGATGTTGCACGAAGAATGATGTTTTCAGCTAAAGAGGACAGTAGCCTCCCTCGAGATATCACGCCAGATTTATTAGTGGCACATGAGCGTCGGCCTTTCCCTGACAGTGTTGAAGAGATTACTGAGCTGGCTGCCAATATTAAAGATCCGAATTACCGAATAAAAGTAGCAGAACAAGGTATTTATATGTTCAACCGTGATGGCATGATTCACGAGACTGACCCATTTGCTTTCTATCCTCAGATAAAATTGAAAGATGATGTGGGGCATGCATTTTATTTAGGTGCTGAATTAGCGCGGGCTCAAATCGCTTGGCAGTTGGGTAAACGTTATACTCAAGATGAAGAGTTACAGTGGGGCTGCTCAGTTTCTGCCGAATCAGAAAATTTAAACGAGCAAAAACAAGAAGGAACAACAATGAAATCAGGTAAGAAGTGTGGCCCTATTAAATAGCAAAATTCATGAAGTGATAGTAACGTCAATGTCAGAAAATGGTCAGTCTCATTCTGCACCAATGGGAATTAGCGAAGTGAATGGTCACATATATATCCAACCATTTAAACCATCAACTACGTATAATAATTTAAAAGCGCATAGACAATGTACTATTAACTACACTGATGATGTACGCATTTTTGCAGGTTCTTTGACTGGACGGAGAGATTGGCCAACGCAACGTTGTCAACAAATTGAGTGTGAATATTTAAGTCACGCTTTAGCACATAGCGAACTTGAAGTAATAGGGTTTGAAGATAATGATCCCCGTGCCCGTTTTACCGCCGCAGTTGTTAATGATGTCACTCATAGCCCATTTCGTGGTTTCAATCGAGCACAAAGTGCAGTCATTGAAGCTGCAGTATTAACGAGCCGCTTGTCGATGTTGCCCACCGAAAAAATTCAACAAGAGATTGCTTATCTCACTATTGCGATGGAAAAAACGGCGGGTGATAGGGAGTGGGAAGCCTGGGGCTGGTTAATGGCAAAAATAAAAGATAGTGGGATAGCTATACAACATGACTAGATGGTTAGCCAGCGTACAGTCTGTTGAAGAAGCGCAAACTTTGCTAATGAACTTACCTGATATTTTGGATATGAAAGATCCGGCACAAGGTGCCCTCGGAGCGCTTTCTGTTGATGAAGTCAGTAATATTGTTGATTTGGTTGCGGGTACTTGCCTAACCAGTGCAACAGTAGGTGACTTGCCAATGAATGCAGATCTGATTATGCAGGCTATTCGGGATATGGCCGATTCTGGTGTCAATTATGTCAAAGTCGGTTTGTTTCCAGATTGTCGTTTGACTGAGTGTCTTAGTGAGATGTCAACGATGATTGGGCAGCTGAATGTGCCTGTTATTGCTGTTATTTTTGCTGATAAGATGCCAGGTAAAGATGTGATTCCTTTGTTAAAGTCTAGTGGTTTTCATGGTGTTATGGTCGACACCGCTAGTAAAAATGGTAGACATCTATTGGATTATTGGGATGAGCTGAGTTTGACTGAATTTGTTGAAACCGCCCGTGAGCATAATTTACTTTGTGGCTTAGCCGGGGCATTACGTTTTGAAGATATTGCCTTGTTACAGCCAATTGGGGCTGATTATTTAGGGTTTCGTAGTGCGCTTTGTCAACATCAAAAACGAACATCTGTTTTAGAGCCTAATTTGGCTGAACAAATTCATAAGGCGATTCATTTTGATGGTTAGAAACCAGCATTAGGTTGTTTTAAGAACTCAATTTCTTCGGGTGTCGAGGTTCTTGCCAGTACATGATTCCTGTGCGGGTAACGACCAAACCGCTCAATGATCCGCTTATGTTGTAATTCAAAATCAATTTGTAGCGGATTGTTATTTTGTTCAAACAGTTGAGTGGCGAACTCGTGGATTTTGAGTGATTCGCTATGCATAAAAGGCATATAAATAAAGCTACGCTCAATAGCCGTTAGTAATATGTCTGAACCATTATTAACGGCTTCTTGAGCAAGTGCTAAAGCTAGCGAGTCATAAGCATAAGCGCGTGCAGAATCTCTAAACCTATTCCTAGAAAACTGATCTAAGATAATTATTTCAGCTAAACGACCTTTAGGTGATGCACGCCAATGTGATAATTCACATTGTGCAGCCTGTTTATGTAGTGCAGAAAAGTTTTCCAAAATCTGTTGGTCAAAAGCAGGACTATGTTGCCACCATTGTTCTGGTCCATTGTCAATAAACCAAAATGTATAAATAGTATGAATGTGATCGAAAGACATAGTTTTTTATACCGTGTTTTAATTGGTTTGTAGCGACATATAAATTGCTAAGCTGAGTAACACAGCTGCTGTTAATTTGTTCATTAACAATTGTGCTCGTCTGGAATGAATAAGTCGATTAGCAAGGGAAGAAGATAAATAAGCCATGCTGCCAAACACCGTAAAAGTGACAAGAATGAAAATGAAACCTAAGAAGAGTATTTGGCTTGCTATCTCTCCTTGATGAATATCAATGAACTGTGGCAAAAAAGCTAAAAAGAAAATAGCAACTTTCGGGTTGCTGACATTCATTACAAAGCCTCTACGAACTAAGCCCAATTTATTTAGCTGTGATGCTGTTTTGTCACGAAGTACCCCTGCGTGGTAGGCCTGCCATGCAAGGTAAGCGAGATAGCAAGCGCCCAACAGTTTCATTATAGAAAAAAGTTTCGGCGAGCTTGCAATGATAGAAGCGAGACCTAGAGCAACCAGAGTCGAATGAACGATTAAACCAAGACACAAGCCAAACACAATTAATAAGCCTGCTCTCCAGCTATAAAGAGCCGACTGAGTGATGACAAATAAATTATCTGGTCCTGGCGACATAGCCAGTATAAAAGAGGCGCTGATGAAGATAGGTAGAGAGCTATTGTCTATTATCATACGGCTATAAATAGCTCCTGTTTGGTCTTGCATGTTGAGATGAACAATACCATACACCTCATTTTTATAACGTAAATAAAACTAGGCGAGATAGTTTTTGAGTATGAATTTTAATAAGATAAAAAGATAGTAAGCTGATAATAACCAAGCGGAATAGTCGACTTTAAAATTGGAAAATTTAAATATTTTCTCAAAAATTTTTATTTAATTTCACATAAACACACATTTTTTGTAATGTTAAAATCACATGTAAATCATATGGTTAAATACACTTACTGTTGGTAATGTTAAATAAACCTACCTTTCGTAGTGATAATACGTATAGGCGTTAAAAAAATGCAGTTGTAAGTTTAGCGGCGTCTACAGAGGTATACAGATATTGAAGTAGTCTTTTTCACAACTTGAGGAGGTAGGTATAGTGAATAAATTAATTATTAATTTAAGATATTTTTTGACCCCAATACTGATTGTAGTAGCAATGTTGGGTATTGTTTATGGTGGTATTTTCACATGGCTAGGTGTCGCTATGTTCTTTCTTGCGATCGTTCTTGATTGGATCACAAGTTTATTGCCAGTGAAACTAGAAGCAGCTGGTGTTGATGAAAACGGTGAGCTAAATGGTATTCCGTGGTTACTCAATACAATGATGTATCTACAGTATCCAGTATTTGTTTTATTACAATTATCATTAGTATGGCGTGTTTCTGAATATGCTGCTGGTGTGCCTTTAGGTACAACAGAGATCTTAGGCGTAACTGTAAACCAAGGTATTACAGGCGTTAACTTGATTGGTGCTGCTATTTCTAATGGTATGTTCATGGGTCTAGGAATCATGTTTGGTCATGAGCTATCACACACAAAAGGTCCTACTTTTGTATTGTCACGTTGGATGATGGCATTAAGCGGTATCGGCCACTTCTGCTACGCACATGTTTATAACCATCACTTAGAATTGGCTCACGAAGATGATCCTGCAACTTGCCCACGTGGACGTAACATCTACAAGCATTTCTTGCTATCACACTTTGGTCAATCTCGTTTCTTATACAAAATGGAACAAGCGCGTTTAGCTCGCTTAAAAGTACCTTTCATTTCTATTCAAAACCGTTGGATTCGTGGTTATGCGATGAGCTTACCAACTGTATTTTTGTTCTGGTTCTTCGGAGGCTGGACAGGGCTAGGTATCATGGGTATCGCATGGACAATCTCTGCCTTTGAGCTTGAAGTATTAAACTTCTTAGAGCATTACGGTTTAATCCGTGAAAAAGGTCAACCAATCGAATACCGTCATTCTTGGGATGTGGGTGAATCTCCATTTACTCAAATTGGCTTTATCGAAATTGGTCGTCAAGGTGATCATCATGACCGTGGTGAAACACACTTCTGGGAATTAGAAGAAGTAGGTTCTCCAGATACTGGCGTAGGTTACTATGCTATGTTCTCATTATTGTTGATTCCACCTGTATGGGAAGCATTTATCAGACCTCATTTAGCTAAATGGGATCAAGAAATGGCTTCTGAAGGTGAACGTGTTATTGCAGAGCGCTTGAATAAAAAAGCGGGCTGGAAAAACATGCCATCATTGACATAAGCGTTAGCGTATAAAAATTATTTAGAAACAAATGCAGGATGCAGATATGAGCAGGGATTGCTCAAACGCTAAACACGAATTTGGAGGAAAAAAATTATGAGTTCATTTAAAGGTTTTCTAGCTATATTGGTTTGGACAGTGATTGTTGCTTTTGGAGCTATCGAGCTCAATATAGGCGCTCATCACAGTGATCCACTATGGGCACTAGGAACATCAATAGCGTTTTTGATTTGGCTTGTCTGTTCTGTTGCTATGTTTTTTGGCGTAGCAGGCGACGACCCATTCAAATGGGAAAAATAAAGAACTAGATTACTAATTCTTTGGAATCAGCCCCAGGTGCATACATTGGCCTGGGGCTGTTTCGTATATTATGTTTATTAAACGCAGAAAATATCCAAAGTAGCGTTATAGGACATTAATTGTTCGTACAGAATTAGTGATTAGATAGATTGATGGAAATTAATATTGAAGGAAATGGATACTTCTAGATTATTGTTTATAAACAATAATAACCAAGCGGAATAGTCGAGATTTTTTTATATTATTGTGTAGGAACTGATTAAAAAATTCAGTTTTTTCTAATATTTTGTGGCGAAATATATTAATATAAAAAACATATATTTCAATGGGTTATGCTTTGCTAGGTGGTGGCCTGTTCGATAGGTCATAGTATTTGTAGTGTTTCTACGTATAGGATAACTATGCACCGAGACCTAACGTGTAGCTCATCTGATAACATGTACAGATTATCGAGTGAGCATGAGCAGTTAACAAGCCAGCTTATGAACCCGAGAAGAGGGGAAACAGCTAAGGTGTGATAGAGGATAACACTTTGGTATGTATATTTTTAGTTAAATAATTAATAAAAAAAGGGGTTAACGAATGCCATTTTTTAGAAAGAAAAAGAAAGAGGCAGTACGCATGAAAATGCGTGGCTTTCCAGGAGATGTTAATACAGCAAAATGTCTTCTGATGGCTGCAGAAAAGAAAGTCCAGCTTGATGTGGAAGTGCTAGATGTTAAAACGGGAGCGAGTGATTCAGATGAGTATCGTGCGCTTTCTTCTTTTGGTAAGTACCCATACCTAGAGGAAGGTGACTTCGCAACAAACAGCGTAAACGCGGTACTTTCATTCTTGGATGTGCGAGGAGAAGGCAATAGCTTGTTGAACCCAAAAAAAGCACAATTCTTTGGTCACCAAAATTACTGGAGCCAAGTAGCAAGAACATTATGTGAGCCTGCATTAATGACGTTAATTGATGCCAACGTTTACGGTGAAGCAGGTGGTGACACTGATGCGGCCTGTAAGCAAATTGACACAGTATTAGATGAACTAAATAGCTTTGTTGATAACAAAGAATATATTGTCGGCGACTATTCATTTGCTGATGTTCACTGGACTGCTGTGGCACATATGCTGACACTTGTCGGCGCTGAAGATGCAATTACTTCACGTAGTAATTTAAATGCATGGTTCGGTAGAGTGAAAGCGCGTCCTAGCTATGCTGGATTGCCATCACTTGATGATGTTAAAAACAAACAGCTCAGATCAGTAGCCTGATCAGCATATAAGAGGAGAATAATAATGGCTGATTTATTTCATTACGGATCTGCGGCTAAAGCATTAGATGCAGATGATCGTTACGGTAGTGACGGTGATATGAAGAAAACCCAATATGTCATGCAATTGCTTGGCTTCCCGGGTGATGTTGACACACTTAAATGTCTTTTGACTGCTGCTGAAAAAGGTATCGAAGTCGAAAGTGGCGTTTTAGATATGACAAAAGGTGAGCAAGATAGTGATGATTTTCGTGCTATTTCACCATTTGGCATTACACCAGCGCTAAAAGAAGCACAATATGTTGTTGTTGGCGAACCAGGTTGCGCAGTCTTTATTGAAGGCCGTGGTCTTGGTAATCGTTTGGCTCCACGTAATGCTGCAGTTTTAGCGACGGAAATGGAGTGGATGGAAGTAGGTAAAACAGAGGTTCAACCTCATGTTGAAGCTCTTATGATGCAAAAAGTTTGTGGCAAAATGGCAGATCCATCATTCGCTACAGATGATGCTGCAGTTCAAGCTGCACGTGCAGCATTAGCCGATCCATTAGATGCATTTGATGATCAATTACAGTCGAATGAATTCGTTGTAGGTCAGTATTCATTTGCTGATATCCATTGGACTATCTATATTCACTTATTGACTGTTATGGGTGAAGGCGCACTTTACGCGAAGCATAATAATATTAAAGCTTGGTTCGAACGTGTTAAAGCACATAAGAGCTTCTCAGGCCAAGATATTATTAGTTATGACTTCTTACCAACACTTGAAGAAATCCAAGCGAAAGTAATGAAAGATGTAGAGTGTGGTGAGTTCTAAATAGAGCTACTGCAAAAAAGAGTTAATGAGTACAACTAATTCACAAGCGATGGAAATAGTGGCTGATCTTGGGTTAAGCCATGAAGAAGTAGCACAATACCTAAATGTTACTAATGATGTAGTGGAAAAATGGTTTGGATTAGATGGCAGTAACGAACAGGTAGAAATGCCTGATTCAGAACTCAATTTTTTAAAATATTGCTTAATGACGGATAATAAACGTTCGCATTTATTTTAGAAAAAATACTGGTTTACTCTAGAAATTAAATAGGCCGCTTTCTTAGCGGCCTATTTTTTTGTTTGAAACAGATAGATGAACAATATATAGCTGTAACCTATGATGGTGGTCATTGACTAGGACTACACCTGAGCCGTATCTAGCCTCTAACTAAACCCTTTTCAACATCGCTTCGCGTCTTGGCATCAGTAAGATACTCAATGATGGCCAGAGCAAAATCCATGGCTGTACCAGGACCCCTAGAGGTTAAGACCCTATCATCAACCACAACGGCGTCACCGCTAAATAGGGTGTTCGGCCAATCATCTATGTTTAAAGCGCCGGGATAGAAGGTGGCAGTTTTACCATCAAGAAGTCCTGCATTTGCAAGGACTAAAGGCGCAGCACAGATTGCAGCGAGGGCTTTACCATTCTGATAGAGCCGTTTGAGAATGGCATGAATACGAGGGTCTGAATTTAAATTAGTGGCGCCAGGTAATCCCCCGGGTAGTATGACCATGTCAAAATCATTGTAGATAACTTCATCAAGCTCAGTGTCTGCAACTAGATGTACACCACGGCTAGCAGTCACAGCGACCGGGCCTAGGCTTGCTGTAACAACATTAATTTTAGCTCGGCGTAACAAGTCTATTATTGTGACAGCTTCTAATTCTTCGCAGCCTTCGGCTAGGGGCACTAATACAGTCACGGACATAATTAATTACCTGTTTCTATTTGTTCAGTATGTTGATGCCTTTTAACAAGTTAAGTGCTTCTGACAAGGCATAATCACTAACGGCTAATGGTGCATCAGCAGTTTTATCAGTGGTTTTTTTATCATCCTTGTCATTGTGTTCGCCATTACCATTGGCTAAATGTTTTGATAAATCACTTTCACGTAGTGGTTCGAACTCGCTGCTTCCCCCTTGGGTCACGGTCACTCTATCAACAATAATATCGGGGACAATACCTTCAGCTTGGATCGAGCGTCCAGAAGGCGTGTAGTAAAGAGCAGTTGTCATTTTAACTGCGGTATCATCGGTTAAAGGCATCACTGTTTGTACCGAACCCTTACCAAAGGTTTTGGTTCCCATAATGACGGCTCGATGATGATCTTGTAGTGCACCAGCAACGATTTCAGAAGCTGAGGCCGAGCCGCCATTGACTAGAACAACAATGGGAGCACCTTTCAAGACATCGGTAGGTTTAGCTGTGAACTGCTGTTTAGAATCCAGCACACGCCCATCAGTATAGACAATCATACCTTTGGTGATAAAGCTGTCAGAGACATCAACAGCAGCATTTAACAAACCACCGGGATTGTTACGTAAGTCTAAAACCAAGCCTTTTAGCTTGCCTTCATTATCCATCTTCAGCTGGTCGATAGCATTATTCAAGCCTTCCCCTGTTCGCTGTTGGAAGGTACTGATACGGACATAGCCATAACCCGCTTCTAGGGTCCTATGTTTAATACTTTTTACTTTGATGATCGCGCGGGTCAGCTCTATTTTTAGGGGCTTATCTTCACCATCTCGGATAACCGTTAATAAAATTTTGCTGCCAGGTTTGCCTCTCATTTTAGCGACAGCATCACGTAGGCTCAAGCCTTTTACTGGAGTATCATCAAGACGAATAATTATGTCACCCGCCAAGATACCGCTTGCAGCCGCGGGGGTATCATCAATTGGCGATACAACGCGGACAAAACCATCTTCCATTGTGACTTCAATACCTAGGCCGCCAAACTCTCCTGAAGTCCCTTCACGGAGGCTCTTAAAGTCTTCTAAATCTAGATAGGTTGAGTGAGGGTCTAGGCCAGAGAGCATACCTTTGATGGCATTTCTGAAAAGTTCTTTGTCTTCTACAGGTTCAACATAATTATTTTTTATACGACCAAAAATTTCAGAAAAGGCACGTAGTTCATCCAGGGGAATATCAGGCCTAGTGTTAGCATTGTCGGCGAAGACCATTTGACCAAAAATCAGCGAAGCGCCAAGAATTGTGCCTGCGCCAATTAAACCAATATCACGTCTTAAAAAACTCATAACCTTTCCCTAAAAATAAATTATTAACTTTTCTTGCTTAACCACTTTGTTGGGTTCGTTGGATTGCCTTTGTGTCTAATTTCAAAGTACAACCCCGCTTGCTTATTAGCACTTTTATCACCACTTAGCGCAATAATATCACCCGCATTGACACTATCCCCTACTTCTTTGAGTAGTGTTTGATTATGACCATATAAAGTCATGTATTTATCGCCATGATCAATAATTAATAATAAACCAAAACCGCGCAACCAGTCTGAAAAGACAACTTGGCCAGGGGCAGAAGCGATAATTTCTTTGCCAGATGCCGCTTTAATCATAATACCTTGCCAAGTGAGTTTACCAAGATTTCTTGGACTACCATAGCGGGCGATGATTTTTCCACTAATGGGCCATAATAATGACCCTTTGTGTTTAGCGAATTTATAGTTAACAGCGGGTTTGGTGGCAATCACTTCTTTGGGCTTGGATAAGGATTTGAGCAAGACTTGTAAAGCATTTTCTTCTTCACGAAGGGCTTTAATCCGAAGGTTTTGTTTATCTAGTTTTAATTCTAGCTGTTTCGCTGTTGCAAGTCGCTGATCATTTTGTTGGCTTAACAATGATTTTTGCTGCTGTTGCTTTGTATACAATAGCTGTTGTTGCTGCTGTGTTTCTAGTAACTGTTGTTGTTGTGCTGATAGTACTTGTAGGCTAGTGTTTATGTCCTCAAGTTGTTGCTGGCGGGCTTGGTGAAAATATTTGAAATAAGTACTTGAGCGGTTAAGTTTGCTGGGTTCTTGTTGACTTAGCAGTAGTTTCAAATAATTAGGCTTAGCATTGATATAAGCTGAGCGAAGTTGTTCGTTAAGTGCTGATAATTGTGAAGCATGGGATTGTCGATACGATTTTTGCTCTTGTTCTAGAATCTCGAGCTGTTGATTTTTTTCGTTGAGCTGTTGTTCAAGCTTGCGTAGTTCACGGTTTATTTTGGAGACGGCTTTACTTTGTTTTTTTAACTGTAGATACAACTCATCCTTTGTTTTCTTGTCATTCTTGATGGACGTTGACAATGATTCAAGTTCAGACTGTACTTTCTCTAATCGCTGGGATGAGTCGACATCAGCAAAAGCGAGGCTTAAATACCCGAGAGAATATAGGGCAATAAAAAATAAAACTCGCACTAGATTATATTTATCTGCTCTATTTCAATTTGACAAGGAGGTGGCTACTCATCTCCTCGGGGATCGGCAGGTCCATTAAGGACAGCATCGTTGGCGCAATATCAGCAAGTGTCCCATGGTCGAGACATGTTGCTTCACGACCAGCATAAATCAGCGGAACGGGGTTGCTAGTGTGGGCGGTATGTGCCTGCCCTGTTTGTTCATTCAACATCAATTCAGCATTACCATGATCGGCTGTTACCATCATTTCTCCGCCTACTTTTTTTAGGGCAGCCCAGACTTTCCCCAAAGCCATGTCGAGCGCCTCAATAGCCTCAATAGCTGCGGATTCTATGCCAGTATGACCGACCATATCGGCATTAGCAAAGTTACAGATAATGGCATCATATTTCTCACTTTCAATGGCTTCTACTAGTTTGTCAGTGACTTCAACAGAGGACATGGCAGGCAATAAATCATAGGTCTCTACTTGTGGGGATGGAATCAGAATGCGATCTTCACCTTCGAAGGGTTCCTCCTCTCCGCCATTGAAGAAGAAAGTGACATGGGCATACTTTTCTGTTTCTGAGATACGCAATTGTTTTTTACCTTGTGCTGCTAGATGTGCACCCAAGACATTAGTCAACTCTTCAGCTGGAAAAGCAACGGGATTGGTGAAGTCATGTTTGTACTCTGTTAACGTTGCGATAGATGCTAATTGAGGGACACGAGAACGCTCAAAGTCATTAAATGTAGGGTCGGTCATGCTTAAGGTTAATTCACGTGCACGATCAGAGCGAAAATTCATAAAGACGACAGCATCGCCGTCTTCCATAGTTATTGCCGTATCTCCGATGCTCGTCGCTTTGACGAATTCATCTGTTTCGTTGCGCTCATAGGCCATAGCAAGTGCAGTAGTGGCATCTTTAGCTTGAAATTCGGATTCCCCGTCGACTAATAAGTGATAGGCTTTTTCTACTCGATTCCAGCGCTGATCGCGATCCATGGCATAAAAACGGCCAATTAGAGAGGCAAACTGTCCACCTCCGAGAGATTGAAATTTTGCTTCCATTGCTTCAATTGAAGCCTGAGCACTCTGCGGGGGGGTATCACGGCCATCGAGGAAAGCATGAACATAAACATTCTCTATACCTGCTTGGACGGCCATTTCAACCATGGCTTGAAGATGATCTTCATGACTATGCACACCACCTTGAGACAACAAACCCATGATGTGAAGTGCTTTATTGTTTTGTTTGGCTTTATCGACCGCTTGTTTTAGGACTGTATTATCAAAGAAAGACCGGTCACGGATAGCTAAACTGACGCGGGTAAACTCTTGGTAAACAATACGACCTGCGCCAATATTTAAATG
Source organism: uncultured Gammaproteobacteria bacterium (assembly GCA_905479075.1). GTDB lineage: Bacteria > Pseudomonadota > Gammaproteobacteria > Nitrosococcales > Methylophagaceae. The sequence goes on from CAJQLA010000008.1 coordinate 28,862, forward strand.
GCCCACTTCTGAATTACCCATTTGTTCACCAGGCAAGCCTACGCCCTCTCCTGATGCGCCAATCAAGTTATGCGGGTATTGTTGCCAAAGCGCATCCCAATTAGGTGTATTCGCAGCATAAATAGCATTATGCCTGGGTGATTCACTATAACCCCAACCATCTAAAATAATTAGCGCGAGAGGACGGTGAGGGTGGCTCATAAAACAATCCTTATTACAGGTGGAGTAGAGTGGTAACTTATCAAAAAGCTTTTTAGCTCAAAATGATAGTTAGGGCAAACATTAAACGCACATTTAAAATGAAACAGTGCGCAGCTCAAGCATAAGCTAAATAATATTAAAGTTTATGACCGTGAGGAAGGCCTTAATATCACTTAATGGTAATACTATTGATCTACCTATAATGATGCTGTGCATGCCAATCATTTATAATGACGTGTATTATAGAACGTTTTTAACTCAATTACAGATATTCAAGCTCAAGATTTGTGACGATAAGCTACCCAAACTGCTGCATGAAACTATGTGCAGATCAATGTTGTGGGAAGAAGAGGCGCTTTTAAAAAATCAAAACTAATAAGTGGACTTGCCATTTATATGGATATTTAAATGCGCATTTTTATCGTTGAGTTGTTTAAACTTTAAGGTTATATATGGAAAATTTTGGTGAGTTTTTAGTCAATCATTGGTTCTTATGGACGCTGTTTTTTATCCTGTTAGCCATGATTATTGCGACAGTAATATCAAGTCAAATAACGAATGCTTCGGCTATTACTACGACACAAGCAGTGCAGATAGTTAATCAGAAAAAAGGCGTTTTTGTTGATGTTAGGGGTGAGGCTGACTATACCAAAGGTCATATTGCTGATTCGGTTAATTTGCCTGGATCCAACTTGCTTGAAGGTGCTTTGACCATGAAGGATAAACAAAAGCCAGTCATTGTCGTTAGTGCTAATGGCCAAGGAACATTACCGTTAACTAAGCAGTTACAAGAAAATGGTTTTTCTGAGGTATATATCCTAAAAGGCGGCGTACAAAAATGGCAAGAAGCTAAACTACCGTTGTTTAGTTAAGTTAACCGATCTTGGTAAAGATTAAAATGGTGTTTTCAAAGGATAGAGAACAACTGGTTTAGCATTACCAGTTCATTTATTTAGTGTGAATATAACTATGGCAAAAATTGAAGTTTATTCGAGTGCGCACTGTCCATATTGTGTGATGGCGAAGCAATTACTCGAAAGAAAAGGTGTCGTCTATAAAGAAATTCGTGTCGATAAAGACGCGTCGAAACGTCAAGAAATGATGAAGAAAAGTCGACAAAGAACTGTGCCACAAATTTTTATAAATGATGAAGCAGTCGGCGGGTATACCGATCTGTTAGCATTAGAACGATCTCAAAGACTAGATAGCCTATTGGCACAGTCTTAATTATTTGTATAACTTAAGGAAATAAAATGGCTGAAGAAAATGCCGCATCGACAGAAGAACAGCAACCTCAATTTATGATTCAGAAGATCTATACTAAAGATCTTTCATTTGAAACACCTAATTCGCCGTCTATTTTTCGTGAAGAATGGAAGCCAGAGCTAGACTTGCAGTTGAGTAATGAGTACAACAAAATGGAAGATAACAACCATGAAGTGACACTCATTTTGACAGTTACGGCCAAACTAGGTGAGAAAACGGCTTTTTTAATTGAAGTAAAACAAGCGGGTATTTTTACTATGATAGGTCACCCTGATGAGCAGATGGGACCATTAGTGGGTAGTTATTGCCCTAATATCTTATTCCCATTCGCTCGTGAAGTTGTTTCTGATCTGGTACAAAAAGGTGGATTCCCACAAATTGTACTGGCACCTGTTAATTTTGATGCGCTCTACATGAGCCAGATGCAACGAGCACAGCAAGCAGCTCAAGAACAGCAAAAGCACTAAGCTTATTATGTCCGCTCAATCAGCTTCACTTATACCAACAACGGTCGTTGGCGCTGGCTCTTGGGGAACAGCTTTGGCTATTGCTATCGCCCGTAATGGACATCCAGTATTTTTGTGGGGCCGTGATGCGGACCATCTGGCAGCGATGCAACAAAGTCGTAGCAATGAGCGTTATTTACCGGGACTACCCTTCCCTGATAGTTTGCAGCTCGAACCGAACTTTGAAAAAGCGGTAAGTCAGGCCAAGCATGTCCTTGTGTCAGTACCGAGTGTTGCCTTCAGTGACATGTTGCTCAAGATGAAGCCATTTTTGAAACCTGACACACCTGTCAGTTGGGCAACGAAAGGGCTAACACCTGAAACAGGACGTTTTTTAAACGACACGGCCAGTGATATTTTAGGTGAATCGCATCCCTTAGCGGTTATTTCTGGTCCTTCCTTTGCTGCTGAAGTGGCTAAAGATCTCCCTACAGCCGTTACTGTCGCTTCAAAAGATGAGGTCTTTTGCCAAGCGCTTGCTAAAGCGATGCACCGCCCTACTCTTCGTGTCTATACAACGGACGATGTATTAGGAGTGCAAATTGGTGGCACAGTAAAAAATGTGTTGGCGATTAGTGCGGGTATTTCTGATGGTCTAGGGTTTGGTGCCAATGCGCGAGCTGCTTTGATCACCAGAGGTATGGCTGAAATTTTACGTTTAGCCTCATCATTAGGGGCCCAAACAGAAACTATGATCGGTTTATCAGGTATTGGGGATTTGATTCTAACGTGTACAGATGACCAGAGTCGTAACCGCCAACTTGGACTGGCTATTGGTCGTGGTTTAAGCATACAAGATGCAGTAACAGAAGTAGGTAAAACGGTTGAAGGTATGCATGCTGCACGTGAAGTGTTAACAAGGGCCAAGCAGGTCGATATCGAAATGCCGATTGTCGAGCAAGTTTGCAAAATCTTATTTGAAGGTTATGAACCACGACAAGCAGTACAAGCATTATTATGTCGAGAGCAGAAAGCAGAAACGCTGGTTTCGTTTAAAAAATAATTAAAGAGAAACTATTATGAGGCAATTGGCTCGATTTGTTGGTGTCACCAGTATCGCCGTATTATTCACGGCAGGTTTAAGCGCTTGCAGTATGAATCCATTCACTAACGAAGCACCATCCCGCGCTGAAAGCTTGAGTCAACAAGATGACATTATTTGGTCTTCAGGCGATCAATATGTAGCTTTAGCAGATAATAATGCTGGCAGTGAAAATATTCACCCTGCGTCCATACCAGCGCAAGATCTAAAAACAATACTAGCTTCTATTCATATCACTGACGGCTTTGTCTTAAAAAAGGATAAAACACCGGTTTTTTCTGTTGGAGAGCAGCAGGTTCTCAGCTCAACATTGAGTCAAGCCTTAGCGCAAGCAGGATCAGGTCAAGATGTTACTTTTGCGACTACAGCCAGGTATTCTTCCACGTTCTCGGAACAACAAAAATCAAATAGTGCGCGCGTGTTCATATCAAAAAATGGCCGCTTGAATATGATTTTTGGTTTATTACATTCCGATTATGAAGATGATGCAATGAATAGTACTTTATTAGCTGGAAACCGCAGTAGCAGTGCTGAGTTGGATGGTACGCTCAGCTTGGGGCTTCATCAAAATTTTCATGTTGATCCTCATACGGGAGTAAAAAGAACAGATTGGCTCGTTATAGATACCATCCGGTTATTGATGCAAGCAAAAAGTACGGTGCAAAATGGCAATTATATCAACGCTGAAATATTGCAAGATGTTTCTAAAAGCAAGCAAGAAACAGGTAATCTTAAGCAAGATGTCAGCAAGATGAAAGAAATTATCTTTGAACTAACCGATGAAGTTGAGCGTTTAAAACGTGAAGTTGAACTGTTAAAATCAACTCGTTAGAAAGGGCTAATAATCCCCAGTTTATAAGCTATAACGACGATCAGCTAATTGTAATCGTGATAATAGTTGATCTAGGTTCTTTGTAAGACTTAATGCTTTAAAGTCTTCCCCCATTTCACTAGGTAGTGTCAACCTTTTTAATTGCATTTTTTGCTGCATTTCATCGAATGTAGTCATGCCTTTAGAATGAAGGTGATCTAGGATTCCCCCTGCTATTAAGAAATCTGCTTGAGATTGATATCCAGCAACATCTAGCCCATTTTCCATTGCTGTTTCGGCTAAAGCAGTAAAATCAACATGACTAGTAATATCCTGCAAGCCTTGCAAAATCAGCGGATTATTATGACCTCGATGTTGGTAGTAACACATTAAAGTACCCTCATTACGTTGAGGGTGATAATAACTTTGTCTTGGGTAGCCATAATCAATAATATAAATAGCGCCTTGCTGTAGTATTTGCGCTAAGGTGGCTAGCCAGGCTTCTGCTGCTAAGTTAATTTCCGTTTTGTAGTTTTGTTGCGGGTCAATTAGGTCTTGGATCTGTTGACTACGTGCTTGGAGTCTTGGGTCTAATAATGATTGGCATAACTGGAAGTTGCCACCGTCACCATGCTCGACATAGAGTTCAGTGACAGCATTGTTGTTAAACTCAACACGATGAATGGGCATGGCATCACAGACTTCATTTGCGATGATAACGCCGCTAAATGATTGAGGTAAAGCAGATAGCCAAACTACTTTCGATGCAAGGTGTGGAATAAGTTTATTAATTGTTTCTTCTTGCTTATTACGTAAGTAAGCACTAGCTTCAAGTATGTAATAGCATTCAGGGAGTACATTATTTTTTTCTAGCTCGGCCAAGATGTCGGCAGCCATTTTCCCTGTGCCTGCACCAAATTCTAAAACACTGGGCTGTTCAGTTTGAGTGAAGATATCAATCAGGTGGTAAGCTAACGACTTTGAAAATAAGGGTGATATTTCAGGTGCAGTTGTAAAATCTCCTCGTGGTCCAATTTTTTCATTACTTGCGCTGTAATAGCCTAATTCAGGATGATAAAGACACAGGTGCATATAGTCAGCGAAACTGATTTTATTGTCGGATTCAGTCATTCGTTGTTGAATGACAGATGATAATCTATCAGTATGCTGTTGAGCGTCAAGATCAAGTTTAAATAGGGTATTAGAATTCGTCATGTCAAATCAGTTAATTGAAAATGCAGTATTAGTAACAGGTGCAGGACGCAGGGTGGGCTATCACATTGCTTTGCGTTTGCATCAAGATGGTTATCAAGTTATTGCACATTATCGTACGCATACTGATGAGATCCAAGCATTGTCTGATTTAGGTATCAAAACAATACAGGCTGAGTTGAGTAGCACGGAAACGATTTTGGCTTTCATCGAGCAATTAAAGACTTGCTGTCATAACTTTCGTGCTTTGATTCATAATGCTTCTTCATTCTCGCGGACATTAGATAATGTTGAAGAGGCAGCTAAGCAATATGAACAATTCTTTTACGTGCATATGATGGCACCTTTTTTAATCAATCAAAGCCTACAGAACAATTTGGTCGGCGACAGCAATGAAGCCGCTGATATTATTCATATTACAGATATTAATGTAGAAAACCCGACAGCCCGATTTGATATTTATGGTACGACTAAGGCGGGCTTACATAATTTAATGTTAGCGCAGGCGAAAAAATTTGCACCTAATATCAAAGTAAATGCGATAGCACCTGGACCTGTGTTGTTTACGGAAATGCATTCCCAAGCTGTTAAACAGAAAATGCTGGATGAAACTTTACTCGCGAAAGAAGGTGGTGCTGAGCCTGTCTACCTTGCAATAAAAAGCTTGTTAGATAACCCGTTTATGACTGGCGTCAGCATTCCTGTAGATGGTGGTCGCCGTTTGTCCAAATCTTAAGCCATCAAGTTGTATTTGAGTGCCATCTTGTCGAATTATCGGCTCATTTTCTAATAAATAGGCGGTTAACTCTTCTAACAGTGGGTAAAGAAAATATTCGTCAGTAATGTCACTGACTGGGGTAAGAAGCTGAGCGGTCGATTTGGCATGGAATAAAATATCTAAATCGGCAGTGCGATCTTTTATTTTACTTGCTGGGTCATCACGATCTCGACCAAGTTGTGTCTCAATGTTATTGCACAGTGATTTAAGTTCTTTGCCTGCAAGATCGGTCTCGATGTAAACAACTACATTGAGAAAATGAAGATGACTATTCATGCCTACAGGTGGGATGTTGATTATTCTACTTAACATGAGTGTGGGGAACTCTGTTAACAGTAAACTAAGGATTTTTGCTACATTGATCTTGGGGTTAATATTGCTACCAATACCCAGAATATAACCGGGTTTAAGGTTTTTCGTCATGATTGCGAACGTTCTATCATAATCTTGGCAGTATTTTGACCATATAAAGTGACGGGCTTACTTAAAGTTAATTTTAGTTTTGGTATAGAAAACTTATCCAATAGAAGCTGGCATAAATCCTCGGCTAAAGTCTCGATAAGTTGGTATTCGCTCTTTTCAACAAATCGAACAATAGTATTAGCAACTTCGCCATAGTCCAGCGTCTGTTTTATATCGTCGCTGGCGGCTGCAGGACCAATATCCCAATCCATCTCTAGGTCAACCCCGAGCGTCTGATGTGTTTTTCGTTCCCATTCATAAACACCAATGATGGCATCTATTTTGAGATCATTTAAAAAAATTTTATCCATAATCGTTGCGTCTAAAGGTGTAAATAAGGTGTAACAGCCCTATAATGGCTGCACTTTTTATAATAATGCATCATATCATGCTGGAAATATTAAGCTCACCGCTCGTTATTATCATTGCAGCCTATTTAATTGGCTCTTTATCAAGTGCCATTATCCTATGTAAATTGGCTGGATTACCCGACCCACGTTCGCAAGGTTCAGGCAATCCAGGCGCTACAAATGTATTGCGTTTTGGTGGAAAGAAATTAGCTGCAACAGTATTACTTCTTGATGTTGTAAAAGGCATACTTCCAGTAGTGATAGCACGCTGGTTGGATTTTGATGTGCTATGGCTAACTGCAACTGCCTTTGCCGCTTTTATTGGCCATCTCTATCCTATTTTCTTTGAATTTAAAGGCGGCAAAGGTGTTGCTACAGCTTTGGGTGGGTTTCTTGCTCTTTCGCCACTCATGGCTGGAATGATAATGTTGACGTGGTTAGCCGTCTTCGCATTGAGCCGTATTTCTTCACTTTCAGCTATTGTTGCAGCATCGGTAGCGCCGATATACAGTTTTTGGCTTATTGATGATGGCAGCGCACGCTTGATAATATTAATCATGGCGGCCATGTTGCTCTATAGACATAAAAGCAATATTGAAAGGCTATTGTCTGGCGAGGAAGGCAAGTCTTAATTGCATAAGCCCTAAGGCGGATCTAATTGATCCAGCGGCCAGCGAGGCCTAACTGAAAAAGTGCTCGTTTGTTGTTTTGCAAAAGCCGCTTTTCGCATTGCACCAGCAAAAGCAATCATAGCGCCATTATCGCTACAAAATGCGGGTCTAGGATAATAAACAGTGACGCCTTTGAGCGCATCAAGCCGTTGTCTTAATGCTTTATTAGCACTCACGCCTCCCGCGACAACAAGTTTATTTCGTCCTACTTGTTTGAGTGCACGCGTGCATTTGATGGCAAGGGTTTCTACAGCAGCCGTTTGAAAGGCTAGCGCAATATCAGCTTTATCTTGAGCGGATTGATTGCTGTTTAGCCACGTATTCATCGAAAAAGTTTTGAGGCCGCTAAAACTAAAGTCTAAGCCAGGCCTATTAGTCATGGGCCGAGGAAAGCTATATATATCGGGCCTTCCTTTTTCTGCTAAGGCTGCAAGCGCAGGACCACCAGGATAGGATAAGCCCAACATTTTTGCTGTTTTATCAAAGGCTTCACCGACTGCGTCATCAATAGATTCGCCGAGCAATTCATATTGCCCTACTCCTTGCACGTCAACTAGTAAAGTATGGCCTCCTGAAACGAGCAGAGAGATAAAAGGAAAGTCGGGTCCTTGCTCTTCCAATAAAGGCGAAAGAAGGTGACCTTCCATATGGTTAATAGCCAAAGTAGGGATACCTAAGGCCCAAGCGATGCTTTTACCGATTGATGCGCCCACGAGCAAGGCGCCGACCAAACCTGGGCCAGCTGTATAGGCGACTGCATCAATATCACGGCGCTTTAATTGCGCATTATTCAGTACTTGCTCTATTAAAGGTAATGTTTTGCGGATATGGTCGCGTGATGCTAATTCAGGGACAACACCACCATATTCAGCATGAAGTTCGATTTGGCTATATAAGGCATGTGCCACTAAGCCCTTCTCACTATCGTAGAGTGCTATGCCTGTTTCATCACAGGAGGATTCAATTCCTAATACGCGCATTTGTTTCTATATTTGTAAGAAAAAGTTATTTAATATTATGCCTTCTTTAAAAGAAAGTTGATTCAACTATTTTCTTTCTGTCAGATATTTCGTACAATTAAGGGCTTTTCCATAAAATTTTATTCAGGAAACTATTTATGCCATCAGTTCGCGTAAAAGAAAACGAACCTTTTGATATCGCGCTACGTCGCTTTAAACGTGCTTGTGAAAAAGCAGGTACAGTTGCCGAAGCACGTGCCCGTGAAGCTTATGAAAAGCCAACAACTGTTCGCAAACGCGCAGCAGCAGCGGCCGTTAAGCGTCATCAAAAGAAAACATCTCGTGAGAGTGCTCGCCGTATCCGTATGTACTAGGCCTTATTAATTATGCCTGCAGAGTCTAGCCCACTAAAAATTGTTATCCAAGATAACGTAAAAGTAGCAATGCGTGCCAAAGAAAAAGAGCGCTTAGCCACTTTGCGCCAAATCACTGCCGCGATTAAGCAGGTTGAAGTAGATAATCGCACTGATCTTGATGATGATGGCATTATTACCATCTTAACTAAGATGTGTAAGCAGCGCCGCGATTCTTTGAGTCAATTTCAACAAGCCGGCCGTGATGACTTAGCTGCTATCGAAGTGGCAGAACTCGCTATTATTGAAGAGTTTATGCCTGCTGCGATGACAGATGATGAAATCCAAACTGCTATTGCACAAACTATCGCTGAGGTTGGTGCTTCTAGCCCTAAAGAGATGGGCGCAGTCATGAATGTCTTACGACCTAAAGTACAAGGTCGTGCAGATATGGGTGCAGTGAGCGGCCTTGTTAAGGCAGCGTTGACAGCATAAAGGTTATGACTTGCTGAGTCGAAGTAAGACTGAGCTTGGCTTGATAGAACTTTCCGGCTATAAAGTCTAATTATGGCTGGTCAAATCCCTACACAATTCATTGATGATTTATTGACCCGTATCGATATAACGGATGTTATTGATGCGCGCGTTCCTTTAAAAAAAGCAGGTAGAAACCTTCAAGCCTGTTGTCCATTCCATAATGAAAAAACACCTTCGTTCACGGTAAGTCCTGAAAAGCAGTTTTATCATTGCTTTGGTTGTGGCGCACATGGCACGGCGATCGGTTTCCTAATGGAATACGATCAAATGAGCTTTCCCGAGGCTATCCATGAATTAGCTGAATCTGTTGGTATGACTGTACCATCGACACAAGTATTAGCACCGAATCCGGCAAAACAAAACGTCTATGATTTATTGGATAAGGCGAGCCAATATTATGTGCATCAACTACAAACGCATCCTCAACGATCTCAGTTTTTAAATTATCTTGAGCAGCGAGGTTTATCGGGTTCGACGATTGATCATTTCGATATTGGCATGGCGCCAGATAGCTGGGATAGCGTACTTAAAAGCTTTGGTGGTACACAAGAAAAGATAAAGCAACTAAATGAAGCGGGACTTTTAAGCAATAATGATAAGGGACGTAATTACGACCGCTTTCGCAACCGAGTGATGTTTCCTATCCGCGATCGGCGTGGTCGTGTGGTCGGTTTTGGTGGACGTGTTTTAGACGACAGTACACCAAAATATTTAAACTCACCTGAAACTACAGTCTTTCATAAGGGGCATGAATTATATGGTCTTTATCAAGCGCGAAAAGCGAACCGTAAATTAGAACGAATCGTAATTGTTGAAGGTTATATGGATGTGATTGCCTTGGCAGAAAAAGGTATTAATAATGCGGTAGCAACCCTTGGAACAGCGACAACACCAGATCATTTAAAACAACTATTAAGAAGTGCGCCAGAGGTGGTTTTTTGTTTCGATGGCGATAGGGCCGGCCGTGATGCAGCTTGGCGAGCCGCTGAAAATGCATTGCCATTATTAGGCGGTAATCACCAACTTAAATTTATGTTCTTGCCCGATGGAGAAGACCCGGACAGCTTAGTCAATCAACAAGGGGCTGAAGCTTTTAATAGCGTAGTCAACCAGGCGAAAAATTATTCGGATTTCTTTTTTGAAAGTCTTGAAGCGCGCGTTGATATGAGTTCAATGGATGGACGTGCGAGGATGGTGGAGAACGCTCGACCCTATTTAAGACATATTCCCGCAGGTGTTTACCGAGATATGCTGGAACAAGGGCTCGCAGAAAGAGCACAAACCAGTACCTCTGTTTTACACAAACATCTTGAAAAACTGACAGAAAATAAAACAAAAGCACAGCAAAAGTCACCTAGTACTTCAGCGGGTTTTTCACCTATACGTATGGCGATTACCATCTTAGTACAGCACCCAAGCCTACATAGTGAAGTAAAAGAGTTCGATAAATTAGCATTACTGTCGAAGCCTGGCGCTTCAATATTAGTGGAGCTACTTGAAACTTTGCATGCGCAGCCCCATCTAAATACTGCAGCTTTATTAGAGCGTTCACGTGATACAGAGTATGCGAGCCATTTACAAAAATTGGCGATGCAATCGCTTGGACTTGAGGCAGAAGCACTTAAACATGAACTTATTGGTTTGGTGGGACAATTGCAGCAAGAAGCGGTTGCTGATCGGCAAGCTTACTTAACCAAAAAATCCTTTAGTGAGCTTACAGAAGCTGAAAAACAGGAAATAAAAGGATTTAAATAGGGTTTTGCGCATTAAAAGGTGTGCAAGATTATAGACTTATAGTTATAATAGTCGGTTCGCACGATTTGTCATAGATGATGAACAAAGAGGTCAAATGAAAGATCAACAATCACGCATTAAAGCGCTTATCACCCTCGGTAAAGAGCGTGGCTATCTTACCTACGGAGAGATTAATGATCATCTACCAGAGGATTTGGTCGATGCTGATCAGATTGAAGACATCATTGGTATGTTCAGTGACCTCGGTATCATGGTACATGAAGATGGCATGGATACCGATGAGATGGAGCGTTTGGCAGAAGCAGCATCGTCAAATGATGACGTTTCAGCAGAAGAAGCCGCCGCTGTTTTAGCCAGTTCTGATGGTGAGTTTGGTCGTACAACAGACCCTGTACGCATGTATATGCGTGAAATGGGTTCGGTAGAGTTACTGACACGTGAAGGCGAAATCGTTATTGCTAAGCGTATTGAAGCAGGCTTACGTGAAAGTCTGTTGATGTTGACGACATATCCCGCGTGTATCGAAAACTTTCTTGAGCTGTCTGACGCAGTTGAAGCAGGGGAAATGCGCCTTAATGAACTTATTAAAGGGTTTATTGATCCAGAAGCAGAAAATGCTGAAGTTGCAAGTACGCCAGCAGCTGCTAATGCTGGATCTTCTAGCGATGATGAGGAAGAAGAGGATGAGGGCCCGGTTGGTCCTGACCCTGAAGAAGCAAAAGAACGTTTTCAGGCCTTGCGAGATGCCTATAAAATAGTTAAAAATGCCCCAGAGACTGAACTTGCTGCAGCGAACGAGTTGGTTACCAACTTATTCATGGAGTTTAAGCTAACACCAAAAACCTTAATTTTTCTCAACAGCTTAATGAGCGAAACAGTAGGCATCATTCGTAAACAAGAACGCACTATCGCCAAAATTGTGGTTGAAAAAGCAAGAATGAATCGTCGCGACTTTATTGACTCATTTACAGGGAATGAAGTTAATCTTGAGTGGACGGATAAACATATCCGTGCGAAGAAACATTATTCTTCAACGATTAAGAAGAACTTGGACGCCATTCTAGATGCACAAAGAACATTGGCAGCCTTATCCGCTGATCGCAAAATGGATATCGGTGAGATTAAAGAAATCAGCCGACAAATGTCGATTTCTGAAGCGAAGGCGCGTAGAGCTAAAAAGGAAATGGTCGAAGCTAACTTACGTTTGGTTATTTCAATTGCCAAGAAATATACTAATCGTGGTCTACAGTTCTTAGATTTGATTCAGGAAGGTAATATTGGCTTGATGAAAGCGGTTGATAAATTTGAATATCAACGTGGCTACAAGTTCTCTACTTACGCAACTTGGTGGATCCGTCAAGCAATCACACGCTCAATCGCCGATCAAGCGAGAACGATTCGTATTCCTGTTCATATGATTGAAACAATCAATAAATTGAACCGTATTGCACGTCAAATGCTACAAGAAATGGGCCGGGAACCAACACCAGAAGAGCTATCTGAACGTGTTGATATGCCTGAAGACAAAGTGCGGAAAGTGCTCAAAATATCTAAAGAGCCGATTTCAATGGAAACACCGATTGGTGATGATGAAGACTCTCACTTAGGTGATTTTGTTGAAGATATTAATGTCATGTCTCCTCAAGATTCAGCAATGATTGAGGGGTTACGTGAAGCGACTCAAGGCATGTTGGGCGGTTTAACAGAGCGTGAAGCGAAAGTATTGCGTATGCGTTTTGGTATTGATATGAATACTGACCATACCCTTGAAGAAGTAGGTAAACAGTTTGATGTAACGCGTGAGCGTATTCGTCAAATTGAAGCAAAAGCATTGCGTAAACTTCGTCACCCAACACGATCTGATCAGTTACGCAGTTTCCTAGATAGCGATAATTAAAAGTTTCGGGCCCATAGCTCAGTTGGTTAGAGCACTCGACTCATAATCGATTGGTCCCAGGTTCAAGTCCTGGTGGGCCCACCAAAAAACACCAACCGAGCAAGACTTTTGTGAGGTTGGTTTTCTACTGTAGTTCTCCCTTTTTACCCCTCTCTCTAGTTCTTGAGATATCGGCTCATAGTGTCTTTTTTCAGGAAATATGGTAAAACAAAATGGTCATGTAAATAAAAGCATGTAACCCATACTGAGGGGTAAGGAATCAGACCATATGAAAACATCAGACTTGTTTGTGAAAGCGCTGGAAAATGAAGGCGTTGAATATATATTTGGTATCCCGGGAGAAGAAAATCTCGATTTTTTGGATTCATTGCAACATTCATCAATCAAACTCATTTTAACCAGACATGAGCAAGGCGCTGGTTTTATGGCTGCGACTTATGGGCGTTTAACAGGTAAACCAGGTGTCTGTTTATCAACATTGGGGCCGGGAGCGACTAATTTTGTGACCCCAGCAGCCTATGCGCAGCTAGGCGGCATGCCGATGTTAATGATTACCGGACAAAAGCCAATAAAATCGAGTAAACAAGGGCGCTTCCAAATCATTGATGTAGTAACAATGATGCGACCTATTACCAAATTTACTAAGCAGATTGTTCACGGTAATACCATTGCGGCTTCGGTGAGAGAAGCGTTTCGTATCGCAATGGAAGAGCGCCCGGGTGCAGTGCACCTAGAGTTGCCAGAAGATATTGCAGCAGAAGAAGCTGACGAGCATATGTATGAAGTCATAACGACACGTAGGCCTGATGCCGATCATTCCACTATCGATGCCGCAGCTGAAATGATCCAAAATGCCAAAATGCCTTTACTGTTGGTGGGTGCTGGGGCCAATAGAAAAAGGGCCAGTGCTGCACTCACTGATTTTGTTGATCGGACTGGGATCCCATTTTTTAATACTCAAATGGGTAAAGGTGTGATTGATGAGCGCCATGCTTGTTACATGGGGACTGCGGCTTTATCTGATCATGATTTTCTACATTGTGCGATAGATAGGGCTGATGTCATTATCAATGTAGGGCATGATGTCATTGAAAAACCACCTTTTTTTATGAAACAAGGTGGCTCGAAAGTCATTCATGTTAACTTTTCATCTGCACAGATTGATCCCGTTTATTTCCCACAACTTGATGTGGTTGGTGATATAGCAACGTCAATCAGACGATTGAGCGAGAGCTTAACAGTTCAGAAAGACTGGGATTTTTCTTATTTTTTCAGGGTAAAAGAAGAAGTAACACAACGTTTATCGCTCTATTGTGATGATGAGCGCTTCCCTTTATTACCTCAGAGTGTGGTCTCTATTATCCGTAAGGAACTAGATGAAGAAGGCATTGTGACCTTGGATAATGGGATTTATAAGGTTTGGTTTGCTCGCAATTATGTTTGTTATCAAAATAATTCTTTATTACTAGATAATGCCTTGGCTACGATGGGCGCCGGTTTGCCCTCGGCGATATTAGCCAAGCTGATTCATCCTGAACGTAAAGTGATCAGTGTCTGTGGTGATGGTGGCTTTATGATGAATTCGCAAGAAATGGAAACAGCGGTTCGTTTAGGCCTGGATTTAGTCGTCATCATTCTTAATGACAGCGCCTATGGCATGATTAAGTGGAAACAGGAAGGTATGGGATTTAATAATTTTGGTCTTGATTATGATAACCCTGATTTTGTGAAATATGCTGAGAGTTATGGTGCTATAGGACACAGGCCAGAGAGTCGAATAGAATTCGATAAGGTATTACAACAAGCTTTGCAGTCGCCAGGTGTTCACCTGATTGATTTAGCTGTTGATTATTCTCTTAATCACTCGATTTTGAACGAAGGCTTAAAAGAAAAAATCTGTATTTTATAAGGAAGTTTATGATGAATAATGTCGAACATTTTCCTCTAAATTCAGCGGGTAGCGACAAAGTAGGGAAGCATAATGTAGAGGTGACATCACCGTTTGATGACCACCTTATTGCAACTGTAGAGCAGGCTGATAGTGATGATGTTGAACAAGCATTAACAACGGCTCATGATTTATTTTCAGATCGCGCTGCTTGGCTTGATGTTACTCAGAGAATAGCGATCCTTGAGAAAGCCATTGAATTGATGACGGCACGATTTGATGAGCTGGCAAAAGGAGCTGCTGAGGAAGGCGGTAAGCCACTTGCGGATTCCTATGTCGAAATGACACGCTGTATTGATAGCATTCGAATTTGTATTGATGAGCTACGAACCAATGTGTGCAGGCCGGTTCCGATGGGCATTAACCCGGCTTCTCAGCATCGCTTCACTATAATGAAAAAAGAACCGATAGGCGTGGTTGTATCGGTCAGTGCTTTTAACCATCCTTTGAATTTAATTGCTCACCAAGTGGGCCCAGCGATTGCGGCGGGTTGCCCCGTCATTGTAAAACCAGCTGAAAATACGCCATTGTCTTGTTATAGATTGGTGAATATTTTTCATCAGGCAGGTTTACCAGCAGCATGGTGTCAGGTCTTATTGCCTGAAAATCATGACATTGCTGAAGCACTGGTCACGGATTCTAGAGTGGGTTTCTTTAGTTTTATTGGTAGTGCTAAAGTAGGTTGGTACCTACGATCTAAATTAGCTGCGGGTACACGATGTGCCTTTGAGCACGGTGGTGTTGCACCAGTAATAATGACTGAAAATGCTGATGTTGATGCTGCAATCCCAGGCTTAGCGAAAGGCGGTTTTTATCATGCGGGACAAGTCTGCGTATCTGTTCAACGTGTTTATGCCCATCATTCAATTGCCAGAGAAGTGGCTGATAAGATCGCAGATATTGCTAAAACAATGCGTGTCGGTGACCCATTACTTGATACAACCGAAGTCGGCCCGCTGATTAAGGAAAATGAAATAACAAGGGTTGCCGGTTGGGTACAAGAGGCAAAAGACGATGGTGCAGAAATAATCTGTGGAGGTGACACCTTACCGAACCATTGTTATCAACCCACAGTCATATTTAATCCACCCAAAGATAGCAAAGTGAGCGTGGCTGAAATATTTGGTCCCGTTGTCTGTGTCTACCCTTATGATGATGTGGATGAGGCAGTTGCTCAGTCTAATGCCTTGGAAGTGGCTTTCCAGGCCTCTGTCTACAGTACTAATATTGATGAGGCGATGTATGTTTCAGATCGACTAGCAGCATCCGCTGTGATGATTAATGAGCACACCGCATTTCGAGTGGATTGGATGCCTTTTGCAGGCCTACGCAACTCAGGTTTGGGCGTTGGCGGTGTTCCTTATACCTTTGAAGATATGCAAGTTGAGAAAATGATTGTTGTGACATCGAAGCAAATTTCGTAGCAACTAACGATAAGATAAAATGAGTCTTATACGTTTATCTGCCTTGTTTTAGGTCGTTTTTATTATAAGAATTTCAACCACCATTTCCCCCAAATAATACAATGCTAGGGGCATATTGGTTAAATATTAAACGCAAAATTTTGAATGTTATACTGAAAGTGTTCTTTATGAGGTTAATACGATGAATAGATTCAAAAATATACTTTGTGTCGTAGAGCTGGGAAAAGAATACAAACCAGCGCTCGAGCGTGCGGTTACATTGGCTGAGAACAATCAGGCCAATCTGAATGTCATTACAGCCACTTCCTCTATCAGCGCCTGTGTCAGTGTGCCAGCAGCTGGAGCAAATATTACTGAGCTCCATGATGCAAACGTAAATAACCAAAAACAAGCATTGGAAGATCTTGTCGAACCTTATCGTGGGCGAACTAAGATCGAAACTAGGGTACTAGTGGGTACGCCATTTCTTGAAATCATTCGTGAGGTTTTACGTGATGGGTATGATCTAGTGATTAAATGTTCTGGGTCGAATGGTTGGCTGGATCGTTTATTTTCTAGCGATGATAAACACCTGCTGCGGAAATGCCCGTGTCCTATTTGGATCGTCAGACCTCAAAGTGGGGAGCTGTTTGACCGAGTTTTAGCAGCTGTTGATGTGGGTAATAGCTATCCATCAAAGGAATTGAAGGCGCATCAAGCGTTGAATGAGATGATCATTGATTTAGCAAGTTCGCTGGTGGTGTCGGAGTTTGCTGAGCTGCATGTTGTGCATGCTTGGGAGGCAATAGGTGAAAACTTTATGCGTGATGGCGCATTCATGCAACGGCCTGAAAATGAAGTCAATGCTTATGTCGATCAAGTTCGTGGACATCATAAACAGCTATTAGACAAATTCATAACAGATGTAAGTACTAACTTGGGCAAGGATACAGTTGATTACATCCAGCCTCAGATCCACATGCCCAAAGGTGCTGCACGTATCGTGATTCCAGAGCTTGCCAATGAGCTTCAAGTCGATTGTGTTGTTATGGGTACAGTGGCACGTACTGGTGTTCCCGGATTATTCATGGGTAACACAGCAGAAGCCATATTGGATCAACTCAATTGTTCTGTTCTCGCTATGAAACCTCCTGGCTTCATCACTCCAGTGACTTTAAAGGACTGAATGAGCGAACGCATTAAGTCATTCATTTTTGTTCCTGGCGAGTCTTCAATCTTCTTAATGTCGTGTTCTTTAAGTTAATAGAGTGTGCCTTTTATAAAAATGACTTGATCTTAAGTCAAATTTTCTCTATATTTTCTTCTTAATATTTTCTTATTTTGTGAGTGAGTATAGTGATGCTGACAGAACGCCAACAAGATACATATAATTTTATTTGCCAATATATTGAACAACACGGACGTTCGCCATTACTTTCGGAAGTTGCTAAGGGTATAGGGTTATCCTCGCAAGGTTCAGTCCATAATTATATTCAGGCTTTGGTTAATGAAGGTTTAATCACACGCAGTGTAGGCCGCTCCCGAGGCTTGCATCTTGCGACTGATAGTAAAAAAGATGATCAAGCTTCTTTGGTTTTACCCGTAATGGGCAAAATTGCAGCGGGTCGTTTGATTGAAGCTATTCCTGATGAGGATGAGATCGATTTGGGCGGTATGTTTGCGGGTAAAGGTCGTTTTGTTCTAAAGGTAAATGGCGATTCAATGGTTGAAAAAGCCATTATGTCGGGTGATTGGGTGGTGATTCAATCTCAACAAACGGCAAGGCATGGCGATATTGTGGTCGCGTTGGTTGATGGTTTTGATGCAACGCTGAAAACCATATTATTTAATGATGATAAGACGATAACCCTGATGCCTGCTAATCAAGACTTTGAGCCGATTATCTTGCCGGCTGAACGTATTAGCATACAAGGTGTTGTTGTGGGCCAGCTAAGAACCTACCCTTAGTGTAAATATCATGACATCGGCAGAGCAATCGTGGTCACGCGCGATTATTTTGATTGATATGAATTGTTTTTTTGCAGCAATAGAACAGCTCGATCATCCCAAATGGTTTCAAAAACCGGTGGCAGTGACTAATGGTTTGTTGGGTACAACCATTATTACCTCATCCTATGAAGCAAGAGCGTATGGCATTAAAACAGGGATGCGTCTTAAGCAAGCGCGTTCACTTTGCCCTGCCCTTATTCAAGCACCTTCGCGGCCAGAACGTTATGCGGCAATATCAACAAAGATAATGCGGTCGCTTCAAAGCATTACCCCCGATGTTGAAGTGTATTCGGTTGATGAGGCTTTTTTAGATGTAACGCATTGCCAGCGTTTATTAGGTTCGCCTGCAACTATTGCCAAATTAGTGAAAGAAACCGTAGTGAAAGTGTCGAGGCTTGGTTGTTCAGTCGGTATTAGCGGTGATAAAACCACGGCTAAATTTGCTGCGAAACAAAATAAGCCTGATGGCTTAACAATTATTAATCCTTGGGATGCAGAGAAGACTTTAGCGCCTCATCCGGTTGAGAGTTTGAGCGGAATTAACAGAGGTGTTGGCAGTTTTCTAAAGCAATATGGCGTCATTCACTGTGGTGATATGAAAAAAATACCCATGGCTATTCTGGCAGCACGCTATGGTAATCCAGGTCGGCGAATTTGGTTGATGGCTCAAGGCAAAGATCCTGAAAAAGTCATTATTAATATTAAGCCACCCAAGACGATGGGCCATGGGAAAAATATGCCGCCAGAGACTAAAGATAGTCATATCATCTTGAACTACTTCCAACATATGAGCGAAAAATTAGCGGTGAGGCTTCGTCAAAATAGTTATAAGGCGACGCATTTTTTTATTGCGTTAAAAACTAATCAAGGTTGGTTAAAAAGGAGATCACATGTTCACTATGCAACGGATGATGGCAGAACTATTTTTAGCCTGTGCCAACAGTTTGTGGCTGTTGTTTGGCAAGGTCAGGGGGCTTGGCAAATAAGAATTGTTGCATTGGACTTACTTTCAAAACAGCAAACTGACTTATTTGAAGATTTAATGCCACATGAACAGCGAGCAAAGGTTAATGCCGCTGTAGATGGCATTAATGAAAAGTTTGGCGAGTTTACTATTGCACCGTCACGCCTTATAAATCGCTCAGAAATGCCGAATGTTATCGCACCTTCATGGCAACCAGAAGGTCATAGGAAAACAATATGAATAGGTGTAGGGGATGCGGGCAGAATGAAGATGAAACAGACAATTTATTTTATCTAAACTATAATAGCGCGCTATGAGACATGTCAGTAATTTAAAACAATGGCTGGTAATAATGGGCCTGTCAGTGTTAACAGCGTGTTCCAGCACACCAACAACGGTTGACACGGCAGCAACCGATCCTGCGTCTAGCGATAAGCTTTATTCGTCTCCTTCGTCTCCTTCGTCTAAATCTGTATGGCATAAAGCCTATGGAAAACCACAAGAAGCGAGCCCAAATAAGTTATCAGAACAAACGTCGGTAGAGCCTGTTGCAGATGTATGGCAACGTGTTCGAAATGGCATGGAGCTAACGCCGTATAGGGCTCAAGAAGCGGAAACAAAGAAGTATTTATCATGGTTTGTGGATCATCCTGAATACGTGGATAAAGTGGTAGAAAGGGCAAGGCCATATCTTCACCATATTGTTTCCGAGCTCGAAAAACGTAATATGCCTTTGGAGATTGCGTTATTACCTGTTGTTGAAAGTGGCTATCAACCTTTTGCCTACTCAAAAAGTCGTGCGGCTGGTTTATGGCAATTTATTCCGAGTACAGGCAAGGTTTATGGTCTTAAACAGGACTGGTGGTATGACGGTCGTCGTGATGTCATCGCATCGACGAGTGCAGCGTTAACTTACTTGCAAAAATTACATAATGACTTTGGTGATTGGCAACTGGCCTTAGCAGCCTATAATTGTGGTGAGGGTACAGTCGGCCGAGCAATTAAACGTAATAAGAAGGCGGGGAAACCGACAGATTTCTGGTCATTAGATTTGCCGAAGGAAACATCAGCTTATGTACCTAAGCTGATGGCTGTATCGCATCTAGTAGCTATGCCGGAGCGGTATGATATAAAGTTAAGTCCTATTGAGAATAAGCCTTTTTTGACGGTAGTGGATACTGAATCTCAACTTGATTTAGCGGTAGCGGCAAAATTGGCAGGCATAACAGCAGATGAGTTACATTTGTTAAACCCTGGGTTTAATCACTGGGCAACATTACCTGGAGGACCACACCGTTTGGTTTTACCGCTGGATAAAGCGGCGCAGTTTAAACAAGCTTTATCTACATTGCCTAAAGAAGACAGAATGCGCTGGGTCAGGCATAAAATTAAGAAAGGTGAGTCATTAGGTTTAATTGCTAAAAGACACAGCACGACGGTTGAGGCACTAAAAGAAACAAATAATTTAACGAGTAATACAATTCGAGCTGGACGACATCTATTAATACCGATGGTGGGTGAGGTGAGCCCTCAGTATTCTCAAATGGCTAAAAAGCGTGCGAAGATTGCTAACAAGGCCAAAAAGAAAATTCATGTTGTTAAGGCGGGTGATACTTGGTGGGATCTTGCCAATACTTATAATGTGAGTGTGACTGAGTTGACGGGCTGGAATAATAAATCGCCTAGAGATACTTTAAATCTGAAACAAAAACTGGTTGTTTGGCCACAGAAAACAAAACATGGGCAAAGTGATAAAGTTAAAGTTGTCAGTTATAAAATACGAAGTGGTGACTCACTTTGGAAAATATCACGTAAATTTAATGTGAGTGTCGCGCAGGTGCGAGAATGGAATGGTTTAAGCAGTAGAACGTTATTACGACCGGGGCAGATGCTCACTTTATATGTTGAGAAAAGTTAAGAAATCGAGTTATCTTGACGCTATGAACCGCCAAAAAATTGGTTCTGCCGCCAAGCTTCATAACTGATAATTGCTACGGCATTGGATAGATTGATGCTTCGATTGTTTTCTTGCATAGGTATCCGAATTTTCCGATCTTCAGCTAAAGGTTGAAGAATGCTATCCGGTAAGCCAGTGGTTTCAGACCCGAACAATAATACATCCCCTTCTTGATACTCGACTTGGTCATATTGTGCTTTACCTTTTGTAGTACAGGCAAAAATTCGTTGTCCTGACATTGCATCATAGAATTGTGTGTAGTCCTTGTAACGCTGAATCTTAGCCAAATCATGATAATCTAACCCTGCTCGACGCAATTGTTTCTCCTCTAAATCAAAACCAAGAGGCTCAATTAAATGCAACTGACAACCATTATTAGCCGATAAACGGATAATGTTCCCGGTATTAGGTGCAATGCGTGGCTCATGTAGAGCGATATGAAACATAGTTAACCTTGTATATCAAAGAAGTTAATTTTGCATAGAGTGTATCGTTTTTAATTATAGGGTCAATGACTTTTGTTGTTTTGTGTAGAGTAAAATAAATGGCCTTATATAATATGAAAGTGCTAGTGTGACTGTTAATTTGTGACCGCTTTATATTTTATTGGTATGAATTAGTGGCAAGCTACCATGATGAGTATTAAATATACTGACAATATGCCAAGCCTTAACCTTAGCATTCCTATCGAAACAGCTGTTTCAGATAGTGTTGAGCTTAATGAGACTCTGTTACGTCAGTGGATTAGGCGTTTACCGAAGCATGATGTAGAACAATATCTGAATGAATATATAACGGCTCTTAAACGTTTTAATGGTAATAAGCTGGGGTTGGAACAGCGACTATCGCTACTTGATATATATAGAGAGCCAATTAATAAGTTAGTATTTACTTACTCTCAAAATAAGCTCCATAAATATAGCTCTAGT
Organism: uncultured Gammaproteobacteria bacterium; assembly: GCA_905479075.1. GTDB lineage: Bacteria > Pseudomonadota > Gammaproteobacteria > Nitrosococcales > Methylophagaceae. The sequence goes on from CAJQLA010000008.1 coordinate 50,873, forward strand.
ATTGATCAATATAATATCTTAATAAGTGCAATAGCAGAAGTGTTATTAGAGTTAGCGGTTGGCTATAAGATTATTGTGATCGAATCCTTAAAAAGTAATGCTAATCTTAAGCTTAATAATCTTGCATTAATGGCGGTCAACAGAGCGGGCGAGCAGCTGAGTTATATTGCACTTCATGCTTATAAGTTTTATCAAACTATTCCCGCAAAAGTGTTAAACGAGCTACATCAATTATATATGTTGTCATTGTCCTGTGATGTAGAAGATAAATTACCTAAGCTAGCAACAGTGCCTGCAGCATCGACATCCTATAAAAGCCGTTATTGTCAGTTATTACTCGTTTGTATTTGTAACCCCTATGGTTTGCGTAGCAACGAGGTGATAAAAGCGTATGGGCTTATGAAACAGTTTGCAGCTGTCGCTGAGTTATCATTATTACCTCAAGATTCAAAAGCGATGGCTGGGCATTTTTATATCAACTGCTTAAGCGACGATATACCGATACCATCTGTATTACCTATGATCGATGATCAGACGCAGCCTCCTGCACTTGTTTTAGATACTAAACCAGCCTTAGTGGCGGTAGATATTTTGTTCCAAAGAGCAGTGCAAGTAGATAATCACCCTCAGGGCACTGATATCGAATTACTGAAATCGCTAATCCCATATTTGAATACATCCTATGAGCGAAAAGAGCTAAGGCGATCAGGAAGTGCTAAACAGCATATTTACGTAGCTACTAGTATAGATACCATCTACAACTGTATTGGTGCAGTCAATGCATCATCAGATGATATTAATACTTCCCTCAATGCCCCATGGACTTTGTTAAATAAAACGAGTTCAGGTTATTTGGTATCGAGACAGGAATCATTTGTTCAACATGATGCCTTAGTGGGAGATTTAGTGGGCACTTTTGACGTGACTGAGCAGAATAAAGTTAATAGTAGTAAAGTTGGTTTTATTCGTTGGATACGAACAAATGCACATGATGAGACTAAAATGGGCATATCACTTATTGAAGGAGATCCCGTTCCAGTAAAGTATGGGCTAGACGAAAATACAGAAATGGAGCCAGCACTTTTTTTACCAGAAGTAGCGAGAATCCATCAGGCCGCTTCCTTGATTACGCAAAAAAAAGTTGTGTCTATGAATTCTTTATTGCGAATAAAGCCAAATAAAAAACGATTCGAATTTAACTTGAAAGTAGATGCCATATTAAGCAGTGGAAATAACTTTGATCATTTGTCATTAACAGATAGTGATTAATGTAAAGGTAGCTGTGTGGATATTTTGATTATTGCTGGTGAGAATAGTGAAATGGTGGCTATGGGTGGATTCGAACCACCGACCCCATCATTATGAGTGATGTGCTCTAACCAACTGAGCTACATAGCCTTGTGAAGCAGGGCATTTTACGATGTCACACCTTAAATATCAAGTTATTTACAGCCAATCACTCAATTGAATACCGAATCCGAGACTATTACTATGAGCGTTGTAGTCAATCAGGCTTTCTCCATAGCCATTAAACCATTGCACATAGCCTTTTACATCATCATTAATGGGGAATGTCCAGCCCAGTTCAATAGCGCCGTGATTGTCACCAAACTCAAGGTTATTTCGGAGCAAGAAGCTGAAATTATGTTGTTTGTGTTTATATAATCCGCCTAATTCGACGTTGCCCATAAAGTCATCTATGTCAGGGTTATCATCGCTCCCATTACTTTCTGGAATGCGCCACCATGGTTTCAAAGAGAAGTACCAATCATCATGTTCGATAAGAAAATCAGCGTATACACGATTCCAACTGCGGGAAAGGCTACCAGATTGTCCATTGGATTGGTGCGAAATACCGGTTCTTATGACACGATTTTGGAAGCCAAAGAGTTCAAGGTCGCTGGAAAATGATAACCAAGCCTCGGGCTCATGATTAGACTCACGAAAAGGGGCTGATTTTTCTTTGTTAAACTGCTGGAAAAAAGAACGGTTTGTATAAGCGACATACAAATCAGCAGAATTAAATAAATCTCTTACGACAGGTACTTTTAAGCTTAATTGAAACTTGGTTTCCCAAGGCTGGAAGTGAAAGTTTTCATCTGGCGCATTATCTCGAAATGGCTTTTCATTAGGCTTAGAAAAGTTATTGCTCAAGATGATGTAGTTGGGTTTATGAGGCAGTAGAGAAAAAGGGTTACTTTGTTGCCGCTCAAGTTGGATACGAGTTGATAATGCAGAGGTCTGTTTTGTTAGTGACGGCAATTTGCTGTCTGCTTCACAGCGTGTTTTTAATTCACCAATGGTGACATTGTCTTTTGCTGTTTGTAGTTGAGCTAGTAAACAGGCATCCTGCTGCTTATCAGCTAAAGTAGTGTGACTATAGAAGAGAAGCAGAAAAAAGAGCATCCAATGCTTCATTACTCACTCCCAAACTGATGAATTAGACATTAAACCTAAAGTGCATTACATCACCGTCTTTAATAATATAATCTTTTCCTTCTAGACGCCATTTGCCTGAGTCTTTAGCACCTTGTTCGCCATTATATTCAACGAAGTCATCATATCCGACAACCTCGGCACGAATAAAACCTTTTTGGAAATCAGTGTGGATAACACCTGCACCTTCAGGCGCGGTAGCACCAATTTTCACAGTCCATGCTCTGACTTCTTTAACGCCAGCAGTAAAGTATGTTTGTAGGCCTAAAAGTGAGTATCCACTTCTAATTACACGGTTTAACCCCGGTTCTTCGATCCCTAAGTCTTCTAGAAACTCTAGCTTTTCGGTTTCCTCAAGCTCAGCAATTTCAGACTCTATTGAGGCACAGATTACCACGACTGCAGCACCTTCTTTTTCGGCGAGTGTATTTACTTGATCTAGTGCCGAATTATTGTCAAAGCCATCTTCAGATACATTGGCTATATACATGGTCGGCTTGATGGTTAATAAGTGTAATTCTTTTAATAAGGCCAGCTGGTCATCATCCAATTGCATAGCCCTTACTGCTTGACCTTGATCAAGGTGTTCACGCATTGTAGTTAATAATTCTAGGCGTGCTTTTGCAACCTTATCTCCACCTTTTGCATCACGTGTTGTTTTGGTAATTGCCTTTTCAACACTTTCCAAATCGGCTAGTGCTAATTCAGTGTTAATCACTTCAATATCATCAAGCGGTGATACTTTCCCTGCCACATGAACGACATTGTCGTCTTCGAAACATCGAACGACATGGGCGACAGCATCTGTTTCACGAATATTAGCTAAAAATTTATTACCAAGCCCTTCACCTTTCGATGCACCAGCAACTAAACCTGCAATATCAACAAATTCCATAGTGGTGGGTAGCACGCGTTCTGGGTTGACGATGTTGGCTAGGGCATCAATTCGAGGGTCTGGCATAGGGACAACACCGACATTGGGTTCAATGGTACAAAACGGATAGTTTTGAGCCTCAATGCCAGCTTGTGTCAGCGCATTAAATAGGGTCGATTTGCCTACATTGGGTAGCCCTACGATGCCACATTTAAATCCCATGGTTGTTCCTTATGATATGTATTGTGCTTATTTTAGTGTATGCAAACGATGCATTGCTTTTTCTAGATCACCAGACAAAATAGCATCTAATTCAGCAATGGAGTTTTCAATGGAGGTCATGATTGCTTGGCGATCAGATTGAGAGGGTTTACTTAGGACATAATCAGACACCAGTCGACTATCTCCGGGGTGATCGATACCTATACGACAACGTAAAAATTCTTTACTGCCAATACGGGTGATTATGTCACGTAAACCATTGTGTCCGCCATGGCCGCCACCTCGTTTTAGTTTGGCGACACCAGCTGGTAGATCAAGTTCATCATGAATAATGAGAATATTGCTTGGCGCAATTTTATAAAAATTGGCTACAGCAGAGACAGCTTGACCACTACGGTTCATAAACTGTAGTGGCTTAAGCAAGAATAACTTGTTCTGCTGGTGTTGGCACTGGACCAATTGACCATTAAACTTAGTATTAACACTGAGTGTTGCACCTAAATCATGGGCCAATTGGTCCAGCCACCAGAACCCGACATTATGTCGGGTGTATTCATATTGAGGACCTGGGTTGCCCAATCCGGCGATTAACCAGTTAGCCATAATCGTGCCCTCAAGTTTATCCGGCGACTTGCTTACTCTTCAGTCGCTTCGTCACCTTCTTCAGTAGCTTCATCATCAGCTGCAACTTCTTCCTCTTCGTCTTCAACTTCGACAACAACACGAGGTACATGAACGGTCACAACCGCTTGATCGTAAGCAGAATGTTCGCCTTCTTCAAGCTCTTCTTCCTGACCATGTGAAAGCGCTGTTAATGTCACACCTTCTGGTAATACCAATTCAGATAAATGGGTACTGTGATCCAATTCTAATTTAGAAATATCAACTTCGATATATTCAGGTAAATCTTTAGGTAAACAAGAGACTTCAACATCTGTCATTAAGCGAGACAATACTGCGCCACCTTTAATGGCAGCTGATGCATCTTCACCAAGGAAGTGTAACTGTACTGACATTGTCATTGCGTGTTTTGCATCGATACGCAAGAAATCAGCATGCATGATTTTGTTTTCTTTAGCAGGATGGCGTTGTAAGTCTTTTAATACAACTTGCTGCTCATTACCGTCAACGACAAGTGTCAAGATATGAGCGTAAAACGCTTCTTCTTGCAAATGACGAAGGAAACGGTTGTGATCTAAGGCGATTGATACTGGCGCATCACTACCACCATACATAATAGCTGGAACCATACCGGCATGACGTAGGCGGCGGCTCGCACCTTTCCCCTCGTCAGTCCGTAGTTCAGCTTGGACTTCAAATAAATTTTCCATTGTTTTCTCCAAAAATAGGTCAAACTTCTTTTAATTTGACCATTAAAAATGCCGCCTTCCGGCGGCTTATTGCCATACCCGCGACCAGGTTTGGCATCTTGAGCATCATTATTTAAGTGATGCTAATCCATATACAAAGAGCTTACAGACTCCTCGGTACTAATTCGGTACATTGCCTCTGCAAGCATTTCAGCAATGCTAAGTGGGCGAATTTTATCACATTTTTTTGCATTTTCCTGTAAAGGAATGGTATTTGTTACAACGAGCTCATCGAGCACAGAGTTTTCAATGTTTTCTACAGCTTTACCCGAGAGAACCGGATGGGTACAGTAGGCAACGACCTGCGTTGCACCTTCTGATTTTAATGCGGCTGCTGCGGCACAAAGCGTGCCTGCTGTATCGACCATATCGTCAATTAGTATACATACTCTGTTTTCGACTTCACCAATGATATTCATGACCTTGGCAACATTAGGCTGTGGACGACGTTTATCAATGATCGCTAATTCAACATCGAGGAGTTTGGCCAGTGCACGGGCACGAACAACACCGCCGATATCAGGAGAAACGACAACAAGATCTTGGTATTTATGTTTCCAAATATCGCCTAATAAGACAGGAGAGGCATAAACATTATCAACAGGGCAGTCAAAAAAGCCTTGGATTTGATCAGCGTGTAAATCAACGGTTAAGACACGATCCGCACCGACACCCGTCAGCATATTGGCAACGACTTTGGCTGTAATAGCAACGCGAGCTGAGCGTGGACGGCGATCTTGGCGTGAGTAACCAAAGTAGGGAACTACAAGGGTAATTCGTTTTGCTGACGCACGGCGAATGGCATCAGTCATCACCATCAATTCCATGAGGTTTTTATTCGCGGGCATGCAAGTAGGTTGGACTATGAATACATCCTTACCTCGGACGTTATCAAGAATTTCAACCATGATTTCGCCATCGCTAAAGGATTCCACGGTAGCTTTACCAATAGGAACATTAAGGAAACGAGCAATATCTCGCGACAGTTGAGGGTTGGCATTACCAGTAAATACCATCATGCTGCTGTCAGCGGTGCGTTGTTGAAGCTGAAGTAGTCTGTTGTTGCTCACGGTAAGCTGCCGATTTCTCAAGTTGATAAACAAAAAGAATGGCTGGGGTACCAGGATTCGAACCTGGGAATGCAGGGATCAAAACCCTGTGCCTTACCGCTTGGCGATACCCCAACTGATGAAACTAAATTCTAACATCTTGCCAAAAAACTTTGCTAATGGTGTTTAATTCTTCTTGGCCATTAGCGTAGCAAGTGGCGACTTATTCCGTCCTCTTGCCACAAAACCTTGCCAATCAGTTGGCAACGCAGCTACTACTGCTTGTGCTTGTATTTGACTATCAAAACTAGCAAATACACAGGCACCTGTTCCTGTCATTTTTGCCTTGCCAGACTGATTAAGCCAGTCAAGTGCATCGGAGACAGCAGGATAGTGTTCTTTGACTATATCTTCACAGATATTCCTACCTTCCCCGGAAAGGAAGCGCGGTATTGTGATAGGTTCACAATCTCGTGTCAATTCTTGAGATGCAAAAACTTGGGCTGTAGAAACGTGGCAAGAAGGCACAATGACTACATACCAAGGCTCAGCTGGCGATATCATAGTTAATTGCTCGCCAACTCCTTCTGCCCAAGCAGCATGACCATAAATAAAAATGGGTACATCTGCGCCTAAATTCATACCAATCTCAGCCAATTGCTCTGTACTTAAATGACATTGCCACAGGTGGTTAAGTGCAACTAAGGTTGTTGCAGCATTTGAACTTCCTCCGCCAAGACCGCCACCCATAGGCAAATGTTTATCAATAGATATTATTGCGCCTTTTTTGCAATGAGTATGCTGCTGTAATTGTTTGGCGGCACGTATAATTAAATTTTGATCTTGTGGGACGTCGGGGATAGGTGTCGATAATTCAACATCGCTTTGTTCGGTCACTGTGAATTGTAATAAATCACAGTAATCTAGAAATTGAAAGGCTGTTTGTAGCAGATGATAACCATCATCACGTTGCCCGATGATGTGCAGGAAAAGGTTAATTTTTGCTGGCGAAGGCCAAACAGTCACGATAAGTTATTCCATGAGCTAATAACGATACGGACGTTGATATCAGGGTGAGAAATAAAGATTTTTTCTGGTACAGAATGAATACCAAAGGAGCCATAACGTAAAAATTTTATTTGCCAACCTTGTTGTGAAAGGAAACTGATTCGCCCATAGGGATCAAGTTGTAATTCCTGATAATCCTGTTTTGCATAAGGTAAGCCACGCACCCAATCTTGCAATGCACTAATAGGTAGCTGCCATGAAAACGTCTCTGCCAGAAGGGATTCAGCACTATTAGCGACAATTTGTCTACCATCATCGAGTGTTAAAACAACACTTTCCGAATTACCATTTAGGTTAATACCACCTTGTGCAAATGGGCCGAGTAATTTGATTTGATAATGGTTGTCATTTTGTTGCCAGCGCAGACCCGCATTCCAAGCATCACTATTTTGCTGTATGAAGGCTCGGCCTTTGATTTTCCACTGTTTTAATGTGAGCAATTGTTTTTGCCTTGTTTGCCAAACAAGATTGGGATCATCAACGGGCTGCTGCTGAGGTATAGAACTACATGCGGCAACGGTTAAAACTACGATTGTAATAAAGTACGCTCTTATTGTTAGCATTTACAAGCCAAAGCGCTTCATAGTTTCGAGCAGTAATTTATTATTGGCATGTTGCTTTAATGCCTGTTGCCAAACTGACTTGGCTTCGTCGTGCTTGCCTTGTTGCCATAATACTTCACCAAGGTGAGCTAAAAACTCAGCATCATCCTGCATTTCTGCAGCCTGTTTCAGGTAAAAAGCAGCTTGTTCGAGCTTGCCCATACGGTAATAAACCCAACCAAGACTGTCCAAATAAAAAGGATCGTTCGGTTTTAACTCAAGCGCTTTATTGATCAGAATGAGCGCTTCTTGATGACGATCTGTTCGGTCGGTTAGTGTATAACCTAATGCATTTAAGGCTTGGGTATTTTTAGGCTCTATTTCTAAGATGGTGCGTAAATCTTGCTCTAATATATCTATACGATCAATTGATTCAGCTGCCATTGCCCTGCCGTAGAGAAGATCAATTTGTTGTGGGTGTTCTGCCAGGGCTGTGCCAAGTAAATCGAAAGAGGCTTGCTGTTGATTTTGTTCTCTTAAAAAAGTGGCTTCATATAGATAATATTGTACGGCTAATTGTGGGTTTGCCTTGCGGATATCGGCTATATGCTTACGTGCTTTTGCCAGCTGGTCATTTTCAGCTAATAGTGTGATGTAATGATTTTGTGCCGCATCAAAGCGAGGGCTTTTGGCGGGTACAGATGCAAACCAACTGAGAGCGGCTTCTATATTATTATTAAGTTTTTCAGTTAAGCCCATAAAATAGGCGGCTTGGCCATTGGGATCGCCACCTCTTAACAATTTTTTGAAATATTGTTTGGCGAGATCGCCATCTTTCGCTTCTATGGCTAATAAACCTAAAGCAAAAATAACTTCACGATCGTCAGCATTTTCTTTATGTAGTTGTTCAAAGAATTTTTGTGATTCTTCGAGATCATTATTCTCACCTAATAATTTGGCGTAATTAAAGCGAATATTGCTGCTGGCATCTTTTTTATTAGCGGGTTTCTTTAGTAAGGCCAGTGCTTCAGGACTTCTCTTTAAGCGTTGTAATGTCTTGGCCTTTAACACCAGCGCCTGTTCAAAGTCAGGTTGTTTTGCTAAGACGGCATTGGTCGTTACGAGTGCATCCTCATAGCGTTGAAAAAAAGCGGCCAAACGTGCGTAGTGAAATTGTGCTTCAACATCGCCATGTTGAAAAATTGTTAATTGCTTCATTACATTAAGTGCAGCATCGGTTTCGGCGATTTTACTTAAATTATCGGTAATGCGCGTTAAATAAAGTGATGATTTTTCGGGTGCTAATTCAAAGGCCTTATTTGCTGCAGTAACAACTCGATCGAATTTACCCTGAAGCATTAAAAATGGGATTTGTAGAATATATATATCAGCATCAGTTGGATCGACTTCAGCCCAACGGTTTAGCGCTTTATTTATCCGTTGCTGATCACGGGTTAGGTTGGCAATTTGAGTGGAACGGCCCGCTATAGCAGGAGAGTCGACTAGTGTTGCTGCTCTGCCATATAGTTCTGCAGCTCCCACCACATCGCCACGCTGCTGAGCAATTTCTGCCGTTAGTAATAGGTAGGTTAGTTGGGAAGTAAGCGGTAAAGTTGCTATTTCGTCAGTAGGAGTTGTTTGTTCCGGAGTTATTTCAGCAAGCTGACTTGTATCTGACTCTAACTCTAACTCTGGTGTTTCCGGTTTTATGGGTGCAGAAGAACTGCAAGCCGTTAACGCTATTGAAAGGCAAAGTACGAGACCTTTCTTTGTAAAATAGCGTAATTTTGTTGGTTGCACCGGCAATAAATCCATAATAAAACGACCTGAACGATTGATTTTGTTAGAATAGTCTATTGTCTTCAATAAACTGACAACAATAATTAAGTAACAACTGTAAAGTTTAACAGCATTTTAATAACGACCCACAGCAAATTACCTACCTGACTATGCCATGAATTCGAAGCTTATGATCACACTGTATTTTGCTGGCAATGAAGATGTCGTGGTTACAAGCATGTTGTTGACTTCATAATATGAAACCAGACTTTATTTCTACTCAATCTGACAACTTTAAACGCCTAATGTTCAGGCGGGTTCAGGCGCGCTTGTAATCAATGCAATTTGTAAGCTATGGCATAAATCACACTACAGCGCCTGTTGAGGTTAGGGAAAGTATTGCCTTTAATCCAGACACATTGCCCTCAGCACTTCGGTCGCTAAAACAATGTCCAGGCGTCGTTGAAGCGGCCATCATCTCAACCTGTAACCGGACAGAGATATATTGTCATATAGATGATGAAGTCGATGCTTCGGTGGCCGGCAATTGGCTTGAAAAGTTTCATCAACAGCAAAACTTATCCTTGGATCGTTATTCATATCAATATCAAGGTGATGACGTAATTCGTCATTTACTACGTGTTGCCTGTGGCTTGGACTCCATGGTTTTAGGTGAACCACAAATTCTAGGGCAAATTAAAACAGCCTATAGCGAAGCGTTAAATAACGAAACAGTAGGTAAATGCTTGGGACGTCTATTCCAACATGCGTTTACTGTTGCAAAACAAGTCAGGACTGATACTGCGATTGGGAATAGTCCTGTTTCAGTTGCTTTTGCAGCGGTAAGTTTAGCCAAGCAAATTTTTGCAAGCTTATCAGAAGCGACAGCCTTATTAATCGGTGCAGGTGAAACGATTGAGCTGGCTGCAAGGCATCTCCATGATAATGGTGTTGGCCGCATTATTATTGCTAACCGCACTATTGCCAGGGCCCATAATTTGGCTGTTCAAGTGAATGGTTATGCAATTGATTTAAGTGAAATGCCGAATCATATTGCAGAAGCGGATATTGTGGTGAGCTCGACAGCTAGCCAGCTTCCTATTTTGGGTAAAGGTACTGTTGAACGGGCATTAAAAGAACGCAAGCGACGCCCTATTTTTATGGTCGATATCGCTGTGCCACGTGATATTGAATCTGAAGTAGGAGATTTAGAAGATATCTACCTCTATTGTGTCGATGATCTGCATGATATTATCGAAGAGAACTTACAATCTCGACGTGATGCAGCGCTTCAAGCAGAAGAGATTATTGATAGTCAAGTTGATAGCTTTATCAGCTGGCTGCGAACACAAGATGCTGTTCCAGTAATAAGGGCTATACGTACTAATGCACATAATGAAAGTGGTTACTTACTAGAAAAAGCGAAAAAACAACTAGAACAAGGTGTCGACACGGAACAAGTACTCAAAGAGCTGGCTAGAACGTTAACCAATAAATTATTACATGAGCCCAGTAGACAGCTTCGTCAATCAGGCAATGATACTGATAATAATTTGATAGAAGCGGCAAGAAGCCTCTTCAATATCAAGGAATAAGTAGTGAAAGAATCCATTAAACACAAATTAGAAACGCTAGTCGAACGTCATGAGGAAATCAGTGGTCTATTAGCTGAGCCTGAAGTGATGGCTGATCAAAATAAGTTTCGTTCGCTGTCTCAAGAATATGCTCAGTTAGAGCCCGTCGTAAGCAATTTCAATGCGTACATGACTAGCGTAACGGCCATCGAAGATGCCAAATTGATGATGGAAGAAGATGATGCTGAAATGCGTGAAATGGCTAAAGAAGAGTTAGTCGAAGCTGAGCAGCAAGAACAACAGTTAGAAGTGACATTACAAAAATTATTACTGCCAAAAGATCCTAATGATCAACGAAATATCTTCCTAGAAGTCAGAGCAGGAACAGGTGGTGATGAAGCAGCATTGTTCGCCGGTGATTTGTACCGAATGTATAGCCGATATGCCGAGAGTCGTCGTTGGGGCGTTGAATTAATTAACGCTCAAGAAGGTGAACACGGTGGCTATAAAGAAGTGGTCATCAAAATTGTAGGTGATGGCGCTTATTCAAGGCTTAAATTTGAGTCTGGTGGTCATCGAGTACAACGTGTGCCAGAAACGGAGTCACAGGGCCGAATTCATACTTCAGCTTGTACTGTTGCCATCATGCCTGAAGCAGATGAGTTAGATCAGATTGATATTAATCCAGCCGATTTACGTGTCGATACGTTCCGCGCCTCTGGTGCCGGTGGTCAGCACGTTAATAAAACTGATTCTGCCATTCGAATTACGCATATTCCAACAGGTATTGTCGTTGAATGTCAGGATCAACGTTCGCAACATAAAAATCGTGCTCAGGCGATGTCAGTACTGCAGTCACGAATTATGGCCGAACAACAAGAAAAAATAGATTCAGAACAGGCGGAAACACGAAAATTACAAGTGGGGAGTGGAGATCGTAGTGAACGGATCCGTACCTACAATTATCCGCAAGGCCGTATGACAGATCATCGTATTAACTTGACTCTGTATAAATTAGCTGAAGTGATGGAAGGTGATTTAGAGCAAGTTATAGAACCGTTGATTAATGAGTATCAAGCAGATCAATTGGCTGCATTGGCGAGTGGTGAATAGTATTAAAAAATGCTTCAATAAATGTTAGAGCGCATTGTAGAATCGAATCTATCAAAGATTGAAATTAAAATTAGTGGGGAAAAATATGAAAACAATGACTTGCAGACAACTTGGTGGCGCATGTGATCAAGAATTCAGCGCAGAATCTTTTGAAGATATGGCTGGTTTGATTAAGGCGCATGGAGTAGAAATGTTTCAAAAACAAGACAGGCCTCATCTTGATGCTATGCAAAAGGTTTTTGCCCTTATGCATGACCCTGACTTCTTGAAAGAATGGTCTGATTCTAAGCAAGCAGAGTTTGAGGCTTTACCTGAAGACTAATTGTTAAATGAGGAGTTTCTCATCCTGCGAGCTTTAACCAATCCTGAGGCTTAAGAAACACGTCATATAATTTAGCCTCTTCTGTTCCTGGATCTGGCTGCCAGTTGTAACGCCATTTTACTAGAGGTGGTAGCGACATTAAGATGGATTCTGTCCGCCCACCAGACTGCAGACCAAATAAGGTACCGCGATCGTAGACGAGATTGAATTCGACGTAGCGGCCACGGCGATAGAGTTGAAAATCGCGTTCGCGTTCGCCAAAAGGCATGTCTTTACGGCGTTCTACAATTGGCACATACGCTTTTGTATAGCTATCGCCAACACTTTGTAAAAAGTTAAAGCAGTGTTCAAAGCCACCTTCATTGAGATCATCAAAGAATAAACCACCAGCCCCACGGGTTTCACCACGATGTTTAAGATAAAAGTATTCATCACACCACTGTTTGTATTTTGAATAAACATCTTCACCAAAAGGATCGCAGGCATCTTTTGCCGTTTGATGCCATTCAATGGCATCTGCTTCAAAACCATAATACGGTGTTAAATCATAACCACCGCCAAACCACCAAATGGGGTCTTCTCCTTCTTTTTCAGCAATGAAAAAACGAACATTGGCATGAGAGGTTGGTACGTAAGGGTTATGGGGATGAATAACCAGTGAAACACCTAATGCTTCAAAACTTCTACCCGCTAATTCTGGACGTCCCGCTGTAGCGGAAGCAGGCATACTTTTACCAGTAACATGAGAGAAGTTGACGCCACCCTGCTCAAACACAGTACCATCAGTGATTAGACGCGTTCTTCCACCGCCTTCTAAACCGCCATGACTATCTCGTTGCCAGCTATCTTCGATGAAGTGTGATTTACCATCGATTAATTCAAGCTCATTGCAAATTCTGTCTTGTAAGTCTAATAGGTATTGTCGTACTTGCTCTATATTAGGCTGGCTCATCGAACCTGCTCTCCTGTCAATGCATTTCTAATTTGTGATGGTTTGTCTGCACCGGAACAATGACCTGGAACAACATAATCAAGTTTGGGCAGCTGCCAATAAACTTCTCTTGTTGTTCTTGCTGGTCTCATGCCTGCCAAGTTTGCACTGGTAGATATTAATGGTCCACCGAATGCACGGCATAAATCAGCAGTTTGTTGATGTGCAGTAACTCTGACGGCAATGGTATCGTATTTTCCACATAAATAGTAGGGGATATCATCCCTTACAGGTAGTAACCAAGTATTTGGCCCTGGCCAAGTAGGGGTTATTAGCTTTAACACAGCAGGTGTTACAGGCTGAATGAAGTCTTGTAACTGATTGAAATCGGCTGCAATAAGAATTAAACCTTTTTGTAAAGGTCTTTGCTTTAAGTCGAGTAATTTTAAGGCTGCCTCTTCATCCCATGGATCGCAACCCAGACCAAATACAGCCTCGGTTGGATACGCAATTATTCCACCTTGATGGAGGGTTTGAACCGCACGTCTAATTCGCCAATTTGTCATGATGTAGCTATCTTATTTTTATTAAGGACAGATCGAAGTTAGTCACTTTTAAATACATTTTATGTGTTTTAGGAGATTATGCTGATACATAAAGTATGTTTTTCTTAATTTAGATGACGTTTCTTCTCGATTATTTTTTCGATAAAGGGTGCCAAAATAATGCCCATTGCTAAGCCTAATTTTACAGCAGGAACAACAAGGTTATTCGGTCGAGACATAAATGAACCTTTTAACATACTTAAATAGTATGGAAAATCGGCTGTTTTTGGATCTTTAAAACTTATGACGACTAGGCTTTCATCGGCAGTTGGAATTTCACGCATAGCAAAAGGGTTTGATGTATCTACTAAAGGCACACGTTGAAAGTTAATATGAGTACGCGAAAACTGGGGGGTAATGTGGTAGAAATAATCAGGCATTCGTTTGAGGATAATATCGACTACAGCTTCTTGTGAATATCCACGATTTACACAGTCACGCTTAATTTTTTGGATCCACTCTAAATTAATAACGGGGACAACACCAATCATCAAATCAACGAAGCGGGCAATATTGACTTCATCCGTTACAGCGCCACCATGAAGGCCTTCATAGAATAGAAGATCAGTATTACCCTCAATTTCTTCCCATGGCGTAAATGTGCCAGCAGGTTGGTTGAAGGGAATACCTTCAGTATCGCTATGAATGTAGTAACGACGTTGTCCTTTTCCTGTTTCAGCGTAGGTTTGGAAGAGTGACTCTAGTCGGTCTAAGCAATTAGCTTCTGGTCCAAAATGTGTCAGTGCGATACCTTGCTCTTGCGCCTTAACAACTTCGGCACGCATTTCTTTTCTATCATATCGGTGAAAACTATCACCTTCGACTACAACAGGTTTAATTCCACCACGACGGAAAATATCTTCGAACGTATTTTTTACTGATGATGTCCCTGCACCAGATGAACCGGTTACAGCAATGATAGGATGAGCAACTGACATTCAGCCTTCTCCTCAAGGGGTTAGGAAGTTATAAACTACAAAACTAGTCTCGCGTTATCGCGCGGTAGCCGATATCAGTGCGGTAATACATATCCTGCCAAGTAATGTTGTCTATTATTTTATACGCTTTAGTTTGGGCTTCGGCAACTGTTTGGCCTAAGGCTGTAGCGCAGAGCACTCGACCACCTGCCGTAACAATGCTGTCATTTTTAAAAGTTGTACCAGCCTGAAAAACTTTCGTATCGTCGCTTTCAGTGGCATCTAAACCTGTAATAACATCACCTTTTTTATATGTGTCTGGATAACCACCTGCAGCGAGTACTACACCAACTGCAGCACGCTTATCCCAAACAGCATCAACAGCGTTTAGCTCACCTTTTAATGCCGCTAGGCAAAGTTCAACTAAATCAGATTTTAAACGCATCAATATGGGCTGTGTTTCTGGATCACCGAAGCGACAATTATATTCAACAACACGCGGTGCTCCTGCTTCGTCAATCATTAAACCGGCGTATAAGAACCCAGTGTAAGGTCTTCCATCAGCGGCCATACCCTCTACTGTGGGGATAATGACTTCATCCATGATTTTTTGATGAACGCTATCTGTCACCACAGGTGCTGGTGAATAAGCACCCATGCCGCCAGTGTTAGGCCCTTTATCACCATTGTCACGAGCCTTATGATCTTGCGATGTGGCCAACGGCAAGATGTTTTTACCATCAACCATGACGATAAAACTGGCTTCTTCGCCAACCATAAACTCTTCAATGACAACACGATGTCCTGCTTCACCAAAAGCATTGCCTGACAACATGTCTTCAACGGCATCAATGGCTTGTTGTTCGGTGAAAGCAACAATGACGCCTTTACCAGCAGCGAGACCATCAGCTTTGACCACAATAGGTGCACCTTGCTGACGGATGTAATCCACAGCAGGAGCCACTTCAGAGAATACTTGGTATGCAGCAGTTGGGATGTTGTGACGAGCTAAGAAATTCTTAGTAAAGCTTTTTGATGCCTCTAATTGAGCCGCTTCTTTATTAGGACCAAAACAAGCTAAGCCAGCGTCGCTAAAAGCATCAACGATACCTAAAACGAGAGGGACTTCAGGGCCAATAATCGTTAAGTCGATAGTATTGTCTTTTGCAAACGTAACAAGCCCAGGAATATCTTCGACGGTGATATCTACATTTTCTATATTGGCTTCCGCATCAGTACCAGGATTCCCAGGAGCAACGAAAACCTGACTACACTGAGGCGATTGAATAAGCTTCCAAGCTAATGCATGCTCACGACCACCACCACCAACAACTAAAATTTTCATGCTCTTTGCCGTACTTATAAATAAAGTTCGCTATGATACCTTAGATAAGGTGATAACTGAATTGGAACACATCAATCCATAGGGTTAGATTCCTGTATTTTTGATATCAAATTGAGGGTTTGCAAAGCCTTGTCGTTTTCTTTATCGTCTAGGTTAATGGTTTGACATATTAATAGGTGGAAATAAAGACAATGGAAGATCTTAAAGCGTCAGAAGCATGGCGAGTTTTTCGTATTCAGGCAGAATTAATTGATGGTATTGAAACATTACATAAGTTGGGTCCAGCCGTTTCTATTTTTGGTAGTGCGCGACTGCCTGCGGACTCCAAGTATTATCAAGATGCTATTACGGTTGCTGGCAATTTATCTAGGGCGAAATTTTCCGTTATTAGTGGCGGCGGCCCAGGCATTATGGAGGCTGCGAATAAGGGAGCTTTTCAACAAGGAGGACATTCTGTAGGTTTAAATATCGAGTTGCCACATGAACAGACGCCTAATGATACGCAAGATATTAGTCTTACATTCCGTTATTTCTTTGTTCGTAAATTGATGTTTGTAAAATCATCTATGGGCTATGTTGTCTTTCCGGGTGGTTTTGGCACATTAGATGAGTTTTTTGAGGCATTAACGCTCATTCAAACCAAAAAAATTCGTCAATTCCCGGTTATTCTTTACGGCTCTGAATTTTGGCAGGGTTTAATTGAATGGTTAAAAGAGCGTGTGCTTGAGGTTGGCTGTATTGCAGAGGAAGACTTAGATTTATTTTACATCGTTGATACCCCTGAAGAAGTGTTACCCATTATTGAAAGACACTATGAGCATATTAGTGCTCACCCAGACCATGAAAAGAGATTTACGGTTTGATTAGTCGCCTGTTCCTAAACATAGGCATAGTAAAAAATACACTATGACATCTATGTTAGAACGAATAAAAAGTTACTTCGGCTGGGCGATTTTCAACTCAAGCTCTACATCTTAGTAACATCAGATGAGATTGATTTACTTGAAACTGTAGCAGCAGGAAAAAAGTTGATAAAGGTCTCCGTGAATGACGACTTACAAGAAGCAATAGATAAATTAAGTAAAAATGATGCAGAAGCATTGTATGTCACCAGGCGTATTGGTTTACTGACCGAGAAAATTGAAGGAGTGATAACGCCACAGGATATTGAGGCTCAATATCATGTGCCAAGACATTAAACAAAAAGATTACTAAATTTTGTAAACAAATAGAAAAAGCTTCTGTATAATGCGCCGCATGCCTAGGTGGTGAAATTGGTAGACACAAGGGACTTAAAATCCCTCGACTTCACGGTCGTGCCGGTTCGATTCCGGCCCTAGGTACCATATATCAAAGGTTTAGCTTATTTATAGGCTAAGCCTTTTTTATTGAATGCTGCTAATGGCACGCATAAATAACGGCGGCGCTTATTTGCCTTTTAAGCTGCCTCTAGGCTAGTCTCTGATACAGAGTAAATAATTAAGGATGATCGTCTACTTCAATGTCTAACACAAACACTTCAATCCCAGAATCCAATTTAATCGACAACGATACGCAATATGAAGTTGTCCCTCGTAGGCGTGCTGATAGACGTGACGGGAAGCAGTCACAAGAACTTGCATCCGAAAGCGACGGTATTAAAGTGCAAAAAATCGATACGGAGCAAGCAGGTCTATCCAATGAAGGTGAACGCCGTCAGTCAGACAGGCGTACTTCAAGACCTACTTTACTCAGTGTGGATGAAATAGCGATATTACGTAAAAAGTAAATGCTAGAGCTTCGACCTTCACGGTCGTGCCGGTTCGATTCCGGCCCTAGGTACCATTATATGAGAGCCCAGCAGTTTATTCTGCTGGGGCTTTTTATGGATATTTAGTTGACCATCATCTATTAGACACTATAACCTGAATTCTGAAGAATTGATTAAGTCCACATTGCTGCATTAGAGGTGAATTCATGAGTCAAAATTCAACTGATATGCCCTCTTTAAAGTTACGCCGAGTGGGTATTGATACCTATAAAGAAAATGTCGCTTATTTACATCGGGACTGCCCAGTTTATCGTTCTGAGGGCTTTCAAGCTCTTAGCAAAATTGAAATCCATAAAGTAGCAAATGGTAACCCTGTAATTGCTGTGCTAAATGTTGTGGATGATGAATCTATTACCGCATTAGATCAATTAGGCCTCAGTGAGCAGGTTTATCGCCAGTTAGACGTTCCTGATGGAACGGAGGTGTTTATCAGTCATGCCACTCCTCCCACATCACTTAAGTCGGTGCATCGTAAAATATCTGGTGAACGGCTGGCATACAAAGAATACTTAGATATTGTTAGCGATATCGTCAATAGTCGATATTCCAAAATTGAAATTGCAGCATTTCTTGTCGGCTGTTCTGAGACGGGTATGGAACGAGAAGAGGTATTGAACCTAACACGCGCTATGGTTGATACTGGGGAACGTATTGACTGGGGGGGGCATCAAGTATCAGATAAACACTGTATCGGTGGTATTCCTGGTAATCGTACCACCATGATAGTGGTGCCAATTGTAGCGGCACACGGCATGTTGATGCCAAAAACATCAAGTCGAGCCATCACCTCTCCAGCAGGCACAGCAGATACCATGGAAGTATTAGCCTTTGTGGAACATTCACAGGAAAACCTACGTGAAATTTTAACCAAAGAGCGTGCTTTTATTGCATGGGGAGGGACCGCCAACCTTGCTCCAGCAGATGACATGTTAATATCGGTTGAAAGGCCCTTGTCAATGGACTCTATTGGCCAAATGGTGGCGTCGATCTTGTCGAAAAAAATTGCAGCGGGTGCAACACATCTCTTAATAGATATTCCTGTCGGACCGACAGCTAAGATTCGCAATTCATCTGATGGGCTTAAATTACGTAAAGTATTCGAATATGTTGGCGATAAAATGGGGTTACATACTGAGGTTATTTTAACCGATGGCAGTCAACCTATTGGTAATGGTGTTGGGCCTGTGCTGGAAACCATAGATATCATGAAAGTGCTGGAGAATGACCCAGCAGCTTCATTGGAACTTCGTGAAAAAGCACTCCAACTTGCAGGCAGAATCATTGAATTTGATTTTGATGTTCGCGGTGGACAAGGCTATATCATTGCCCGTGACATTTTAGAATCTGGTCGTGCATTGGAAAAAATGAACGCCATCATTGATGCACAAGGTCGCAATCCTAATCCACTGACGCTGGGTATATTACGACATGATGTAGTTGCTATGGAATCAGGCATTATAAAAGGTATAGATAACCTTAAAATTGCTTCAATTGCACGTCTAGCAGGAGCCCCTATGGATAAAGGAGCAGGGGTTTATATCCATAAAAAAATTGGTGATACCGTATCGCAAGGTATGGTGTTATTGAGCATTTATGCTGAATTTAATGCTGACTTTAATTTCGCTATAGCTCTAGCAGAAAAAGAATCAAGTTTTACTCTTGAAAGCCATGAGTAAGGATATTTTATTATTAGGTTTTCCTGAGTATAGTCAACAAGCACGTTGCATCGCAGCAGCAGCTGGCCTAAGTTATAGTCATATCAAAATACACCATTTTCCAGATGGTGAAAGTCAGCTTATACTTCCAGCGAAATTGCCTAAGCATGTGATATTTTGCCGAAGCCTCAATGAGCCTAATGAAAAATTAATAGAACTTATTATGGCAGCTTCGAGTGCACGTAAAAATGGTGCTCAAACTATTGGTCTTATCGCCCCCTACTTATGTTATATGCGTCAAGATAAGGCATTTAACCCTGGTGAAGTTGTAAGCCAAATAATTCTAGGTGAATTACTGGCAACCTATTTTGATCAAGTATTAACTGTTGATGCCCATCTACATAGAATTGAACACCTTTTTCAGGCTCTACCGGTTAAAAAGGCAGTCAATGTAACCGCCACCCAACCAATGGCTCAATTCATTGAAAAGAATATTGATGATGCCTACATTATTGGGCCTGATAAGGAATCAGAACAATGGGTAGCTAATATCGCAAGATATTCTAAGCTGAATTATTGTATTGCTAGTAAACAGCGTTTTGGTGATAAAGAGGTCGAGGTGACCATTCCTGATGCAGATTATTTTCAGCGACATATCATTCTAGTTGATGATGTCGCCAGCACAGGAAAAACACTGCTTGCTGTTGCCCAGAAGCTAGCAAAATATCAACCGGCATCAATTTCCGTACTTGTGACCCATGCTTTGTTTGTGAATGATGCCCAAGAAGAATTAATTGCAGCTAATGTGTCAAATATCTGGAGCTGTGACAGTATTCCTCATCCATCTAATGCCATTCAATTAGCAAACCTTTTAGCCGGTGAACTTATAAAAATGATTGAACTAGACTAAGTGTTAACTAATAAGGCATTGTTTATATTTTAAGGGTAGCCCCCTCGACTTCACGGTCGTGCCGGTTCATCCCGGCCCTAGGTACCAACAAATACAAGAGCTTCAACACCTTAACGGATGTTGGAGCTTTTTTATTTTGTTTCCATGTAGACTCAATGTAGACAGTTTGGAAAGCATTTTAGATAGGTTGAGAATAACTATTTAGATAGCTCGGGCAGTCCAGTTAGTACGAGCAGTTTTTAGATGAAAATTGAACTAGTACCAGTAAGGCCGATAGCGGTGGATCGAATACGGGTGGTAGAAATGATGTTGATACAGATAAGGTGTGACCGTATGATTATTATAATTTCTAGGTCGCCAGCGATGAATCTCTGTTATGTCGATCACTGGCATGGATAGGCTTTTTTTATCAATTATCATTGTTCGTTCTGACTCAATGGTCCCTGAGATAGTGATGGCGGTTCCCTGCCTGTAGATAAAGGGATCAAAAAAATCCTTGCTATGAGCAATAAACCGGCCTTGGCTAGTTTTATCGATCATTGGTCTGCCGTAAGAATTCAATGGGAACTGCACAATTTCTAATATGGACTGGTTTTCTTGATTTGAAACCTTAACAATCTGTCCGCCCCAACGAATACGTTGACCTATATAAAGCTCAATAGCTGTTTGAGCCTGTTCAAATTTTAATTCTGGCACAGGTTCGGTTCGAATAGAGGTCGGTAGGGAACTACAAGCGGTTAATGTGATGAACAATAGGCTGATAAGGACTTTCATGGTGATCACCATATCTTTGTGTCGCGACTCAATTTGATATAAAGAAGACAGGGAAAGTGCTGGTTAAGTTTCAATAAAGACGATGAATGAGCTTAGTTGTGGCGCATAATTAATGAGCGTATAGAAAATGAATAATATGCAAAATAAACTAGAAGTCGGCTTTTATAACTTTAAACTTCGATAGTCTGGCTAGTTTGATCCCTGCTCCAGATACAATATAACAAGGCCTCAATACTGATTTTGTTTTGGGTAAAGTATTGAGCTCATCCTCATGCTCTTTATTCGTCAATTCAGTTAAAAATTTTTCACTACAAAATGAGAGCACGACCAAAATAGATATTCTGACAAATCAATAACATTACATTTTATATGGACAATAGATGCGCTTAATTCTATTATCAGTCTTTTAAGCTATTTTCTATATGTGGGGTTAATTAATGAGTGAGAATACTGAAGATGCGTTAAATGTCTCCCTGGCACATGTTGGCACAAATTATCTTGCGCCGATAGATGAAATTAACGGTATGCCGAAAGACGCTATTTTCCCAACGGCGAATTACCCTTATAAAAGGAAGATGGCAAAAAATAAATATGAAAAAGACAAGAGACTGTTACAAATAGAGCTGGCGAAATTCCAACACTGGGTAAAAGAAACTGGGCAAAAGTATTTGATTATCTTTGAAGGGCGTGACGCTGCTGGTAAAGGGGGGACAATTAAGCGGTTTACAGAGCATCTAAACCCTCGTGGCGCCCCTGTTGTTGCACTGGAAAAGCCAGATGATCGTGAGCGAGGCCAGTGGTATTTTCAGCGTTATATTGAGCATTTGCCCACTAAAGGAGAACTCGTTCTACTTGATCGTTCTTGGTATAACAGAGCAGGTGTTGAACGTGTAATGGGTTTTTGTACACCACAAGAATATTTAGAGTTTATGCGTCAAGCGCCTGAAGTTGAAAGAATGATTACACGTAGCGGCACTAAATTGATTAAATTTTGGTTTTCAATTAGCCGAAATGAACAATACCGTAGATTACATGCTCGTCAACATGACCCATTAAAACAATGGAAAATCAGTGAAATCGACCTTGCTTCACTCGATAAGTGGGATAATTATACTGAAGCTAAAGAGGCGATGTTCTTCTATAGCGACACTAAAGATTCACCATGGACTGTTGTGAAGTCTGACTGTAAGAAACGTGCGCGCCTGAATGCGATAAGACATGTTTTATCTACAGCTGATTATCCAAATAAAGATCCTAAAGTGGCTTGTCCACCAGATGAGTTAATTGTAGGTTCAGCAGATACCATTTATGAGATGGGTGAGAAGCACTTGAAATTGCCACCTTTTGCTATTAAGGATTAGTAACTATATAAGTATTTATTAAGTAATATGATAGGCCCTATTTTATTCGTAATACTGGTTTTATCATTAGTCCTCAGTCTATATTCACTGATTTTTTATGTAGATACTTTGCTCTTAAATTACTATTGATGAACTAAATGTCTACCCCCCGTATGTAGTAGTGATTAACCTCCGTGTGAACTAGGATACTTGGGAAAACTGTATGGATAATCGCATACATTAATGCCTAAGATTAATACACATGATTCTGAAGATGCCTCTGTTGAAAGTGATGAGCAATACGATCTTGTTGCTCGCAGGCGTTTCGATAGACGCAATACTGAAAATACCTCAGACAGGGAAAGAAAAAATATTCACTTAAAACATCTAAATCGAGGTCAAGGCGAAAGGCGTAGCTCAAGACCTGCTTTATTGAGTATTGATGACATGGCGAAGTTACGTAAAAAATAAATCAGCCTACTTTCAGTTTCAGTTTTCCCCCGCACAGACAGGCGCGTTGGTAGTAGGACATTCTATCTACTTGTTCTTGTTAGCAGCACTTATACAACCTTTTGTAGTAAAATTTTAAATAGACCATAAACGATCTTTTTATCAGTTTGTAACTTTTTTATTGGTTACGAGGTCTAAATAAAAACGAGATCTGTTAGATCTTTGTACAAGGAGAGCGGCATGTTTTCTTTGGGGAAATGGATAACTCAACGATTCACAGATTGGTTGACATATGAGCCCGAGCGTTCGGATAAAACGCCTTGTTTAACCAATTATGAGCGACTGTGTGATGAAATTCGTCCTGGTGATATCATTCTGGTAGAGGGACGTAGCCGTGTCAGTAATATCATTAAGCTTATTACGCAAAGCCCATGGACACATTCAGTACTTTATCTTGGCAATTATCATGATTTAAACATGGTGGGCTTGGCCCCAGCATCCATAAGTAAGTATGCACTCACTCCACACACAAGATTAGTAATAGAGGCTTTGCTTGGAGAGGGAACTATTGTTTCGACACTGAACAAGTATAGATATGAGCATCTACGTATTTGTCGACCTAGAAGTATTACTATTCGTGATAGAAATAAAGTCATCCAGCACACGATAAGGAAGATTGGCCATCAATATGATATTAGGCAATTAGCCGATTTAGCCCGTTTTTTATTACCTTATAGCTTGATTCCAAGACGATGGCGTTCAAGTTTGTTCCGCTACCATGCGGGTGATTCCACCAAAACAATTTGTTCGTCTATGCTGGCAGAGGCCTTTATCTCGGTAAATTATCCTGTATTACCTGTCATTGAACATACTGATCAAGGCTTACGTTTTTATAAGCGAAATACCAAGTTATTTGTGCCTAAAGATTTTGACTACTCGCCTTATTTCGACATCATTAAATACCCCTTTATTGGGCTTGATGAGGTTGCAGCTTATCGTTCACTGCCATGGGATGAGGAGGGCTATGTGTGTAATGAAGAAGGCGATTGTTCGATTCCATTAACGAAGGAAAATGATGAGGAAGAGTTAAGCCCTCAATAAGGAGGTTGATATGAAACAATTATGGTTCATTCCTCTGCTAGTCATTATAGCTCTGGCACTGCTATTTTCTGGTCGTTTATTGGTTGCTTTTGTCGTCTTTTTTATAGGTGTAACGCCATTTTTGATCAAGCAATGGCGAAGGGCTTACATCATTACACCACTGTTAAATGCATTTCGAAAAGTGCTGCCGACAATGTCAGCAACAGAACGCGAAGCACTTGAATCAGGCAGTGTCTGGTGGGATGGCGAACTTTTTAGTGGTAAGCCGAACTGGTATCAACTCTTAAACTCGGCGATGTACCAGTTAAGCGAAGAAGAACAAGCCTTCTTAGATGGGCCGACAGAACAGTTATGTCAACAACTTGATGATTGGAAGATTAGCCATGAGCATCGTGATTTGCCACCCGAAATTTGGAAGTACCTAAAACAAAATGGATTTTTTGGACTTATTATTCCAACAGAATATGGTGGCTTAGGCTTTTCAGCAGTTGCACATTCACAGATGGTGATGAAAGTGGCTAGCCGTAGTGTGACTGCGGCAGTCACAGTGATGGTACCAAATTCACTAGGGCCTGCAGAATTGTTATTACATTATGGGACGCAGCAGCAGAAAGACTATTATTTGCCAAGATTAGCAAAAGGCGAAGAAATACCCTGCTTTGCTCTAACAGGACCAGAAGCAGGTAGTGACGCCAGTAATTTGCCAGATACAGGTATTGTTTGTAAGGGTGAATTTAATGGCGAACAGACCATAGGGATATTGCTCAATTGGGAGAAAAGATATATCACCTTAGGACCTATTGCCACTTTACTTGGCTTGGCTTTTCATCTCTACGATCCAGAGTATTTAATAGGTGACACTGAAGATATTGGTATCACCTTGGCGTTGATCCAAACTGATACAAAAGGGGTTAATATTGGTAAACGTCATTGGCCGATGACAATGGCGTTCCAAAACGGCCCGAACTGGGGCAAAGATGTTTTTATTCCTCTTGATTGGATAATTGGTGGTGTTGATCAGGTTGGCAACGGCTGGCGGATGTTAATGGAGTCACTGGCCGCAGGACGTTCGATATCTTTGCCTGCACTGAGTGCGGGTGCGTCGAAGTTAGCTTGTCAAACCAGTAGTGCCTATACTCGGATCCGTGAACAATTCCATCTTCCGCTTAGCCGTTTTGAAGGCATTAAAGATGTGATAGGAAGGATGGCTTCACTAACTTATATGATCGATGCTACGCGTATTACAACAGCACAGGCTGTTGCTAGTGGCGAACGACCTGCTGTACTGTCTGCGATTTCAAAATATCATCTTACCGAAACCATGCGTCAGATTGTTAACGATGCAATGGATGTTCATGGTGGGAAAGGCATCAGCGTTGGGCCACGTAATGTTTTGGCAAATGCGTATCAAGCTATTCCAATCAGTATTACGGTAGAAGGCGCTAATATCCTTACTCGTAATTTGATCATCTTTGGACAAGGATCAATACGGGCTCACCCTTATGTCATGAAGGAAATAGCATGCCTCGAAATTGAAGATGAGCAGCAGGCTCTTGCTGAATTTGATCGATTAATTTGTCGACACACCTGTTACAGCTTGAGCAATATTGCAAGAAGCTTTTTCTTGGGATTAAGTAAAGGCCGCTTAAGTGCCGCACCAGAATCCACGTTAAAAAATTATTATCAGCAGTTAAATCATCTCAGCGCGGCTCTGACCGTAGCGACAGATTTTAGCTTAGCGGTATTAGGCGGCAGCTTAAAACGTAAAGAGTCTTTGTCTGCAAGGCTGGGTGATGTGCTGAGTCAGCTTTATTTGGCGAGTTGCACATTGAGGCATTTTGAACATACTGATGATCGGGACGACCGCCCACTTGCAGAATGGGCATGTAAGTATACGATAGTTCAAGCACAGTGTGCGTTAATCGGCATCATCAACAATTTCCCAAATCGGTTTATAGGCCTTGTACTGAGATTGATTATTTTTCCATTAGGTCCTCGTTACAAAGAGGCTGATGATCAGTTAACGCATCAAATTGCTGACTTAGTGACGCAAGATAATGGATTGCGTGATCGGTTGATAAGCGGGGTTTTTCAGCCAACAGAGCAAGGCGAAGTTTTAGGACAATTGGAGCATGCTTTCTCGTGTTGTATTGCAGCACATCCTATTGAAAGAAAGCTTAAAGAGGCAGATTACGATTCTGCAGAATCTGCAGTAGAAGTTGGTTATATTAATGATGACGAATACCAATTACTTATCGAGGCTCGACATGCACGTAGACAAGTGATTGAGGTTGATTATTTTACAGCAGAACTTAAGGAGGATGTCTCATGAATATGCATTCAACACGTCCTGCCTATCAAAATAGAAAGGTCTATATTGTCGATGGCAATCGTACACCTTTCTTAAAAGCAATGGGCAAACCTGGACCACTGTCTAGCAGTGATCTTGCCGTTAATAGTGGGCGATCGTTATTGCAACAATATGCATTTTCTCCCAAAGATCTAGATGAAGTGATTTTTGGCTGTGTTATGCCTCGTCCAGATGAAGTCAATATTGCTCGTATTATCTCATTGCGCCTCGGTTGTGGAGACAAAGTGCCTGCCTGGACTGTACAAAGAAACTGCGCTTCTGGTATGCAAGCCTTAGATTGTGCCGCAACAAACATTAGTACAGGTCGAAGTGATTTGATTTTGGCTGGTGGTTGTGAGGCGATGAGTCATGCTCCCGTGTTATTTAGAACTGAAATGGTGGCGTGGTTGAGTAAGTGGAATAAGGCAAAAAATATCAAGGATAAACTACGGACATTGTGGACATTACGGCCAACATTTTTTATGCCTATTTTTGGTTTGTTAAAAGGTCTGACTGACCCAGTAGTTAACCTTTCAATGGGGCAAACAGCCGAAGTACTCGCTTATCATTTTAATATTACGCGTGAACAAATGGATGAGTTTGCTTTGATGAGTCATGAAAAATTAGCCGCTGCCTTAACGCATGGCCGATTATCTGAAATTGCCCCAATCATAAGTGATGATGGCTTTATCTTTGAACAAGACAATGGCTTAAGAATGGACAGTTCAATAGAACAGCTTGGCAGGCTTAAAGCAGTTTTTGATAAAGAAGGACTGGTCACTGCTGGTAATAGTGCTCAAGTAACCGATGGTGCTGCCTGTTTGTTGTTGGCATCAGAGGAAGCAATTGAAAAATATAAACTACCTGTTTTGGGTGAGCTTGTTGATAGCCAATGGGCGGGACTGGATCCTGCCAAAATGGGTTTAGGGCCAGTTTTTGCGAGCACACCATTGCTACAGCGACAAAATTTATCCATTAATGATGTTGATTATTGGGAAATCAATGAAGCTTTTGCTGCTCAAGTTCTAGCCTGTCTTATTGCTTGGCAGGATGATAAGTTTTGCCAAGATGAATTAGGTTTAGACGGTGCATTCGGTACTATTGATGAGTCACGCCTGAATGTGGATGGCGGCGCGATTGCTTTAGGTCACCCTGTGGGTGCAACAGGGGCGAGAATAGTTTTACATTTACTCAAAGTATTAGAACGAAATAATGCTAACAAAGGGGTCGCTACACTTTGCATCGGCGGTGGGCAGGGTGGTGCCATGCTCATTTCTAGGGTAGGGGTATGACTATATGATGAATCATCTTCATAAAACCATCTGGCATAAGTCTATCGATCAAGACAATATTGTTTGTTTAAGCCTTGATGTGCCTGATAGTAAGGCCAATATTATCACCTCTGAGGTGATTGAAGCGCTATCAACAGAGTTAGATATAGTGGCTAGTTCATCGCCGCGCGGCGTGATTATCTGTTCAGCCAAAGAAAATGGTTTTATTGCTGGCGCTGATATCAAGACATTTGCACAACAGCATTCTATTGATGACACTTTTTCCGCTATAAAGCAGGTGCATGAAGTGTTTAATCGTTTGGAAAGTTTAGCTTGTCCAACAGTGGCGATTATTCATGGTTTTTGCCTTGGCGGTGGTATGGAGCTGGCTTTAGCATGTCGCTATCGGTTAGCAGACGATGATCCATCAACACGTGTTGGTTTGCCAGAAGTTAAGTTAGGTATCCATCCTGGCTACGGTGGCAGTGTTCGTCTTATAGAACAAATAGGTGTTATTCCGGCAATGACCTTGATGTTATCAGGCCAAATTTTATCAGCAAAGGCTGCACAAAAAATGGCTGTGGTCGATCAAAGTGTGCCACATAGATACCTGCAAAAAACAGCTAGGGAGTTGATTCTACAACAACCTCCTAAACAACAAGCTTCACGTTTTCAACGTTTATTATCTTTAAAAGTGGTTAGGCCCATAGTCGCTGCTGTGTTACGTAAAAAAACAGCTGATAAGGTGAAAGAAAAACATTATCCAAGCCCTTTTGCCTTAATTAATCTATGGCATCATCAGCCAAAAGATCGTCATGATTTTTTAACGACTGAAGCCCTTTCCGTTGCCAAGTTAATTCAAACAGACACCGCGCAAAACCTAGTTCGATTGTTCTTTCTCCAGGAAAGACTCAAATCCTTTGCAAAACAATCAGAATTTCATGCCCAATCTATTCATGTGATTGGTGCTGGCATTATGGGGGGTGATATTGCTGCTTGGTGTGCTTTGCGAGGCTTACGAGTTACTTTGCAGGATCAGTCTGCGGAACGTATAGCACCAGCTATAGATAGAGCTCATAATTTATTTAAGCGTCAATTAAAAACAACACATGCTGTCCGTTCTGCTATGGACCGTTTATCGCCAGATGTTTCTGGAATGGGGATAAGTAAGGCCGATGTTGTGATTGAGGCTATATTTGAAAACTTAGATGCTAAGCAAAACTTACTTAAACAAATAGAGCCACAGCTCCAAACGCATACAATATTGGCGACAAATACATCGAGCATTTCTCTCGAATCGCTAGCAAGTTGTTTGCAACAGGCTCAACGTCTTGTTGGCCTGCATTTTTTTAATCCAGTCGCCAAAATGCAACTCATCGAAATTGTGTCGAGCGATGAGACTGATCAAAATTATGCAATGCAAGCAGCCACATTTGCTCGTCAAATTGGTCGTTTACCCTTACCAGTCAAAAGCGCTCCCGGATTTCTAGTTAATCGTATATTGATGCCCTATTTGCTCGAAGCAGTAAGCATGGTTGCTGAAAACATTGCTATAGACACAATTGACCGAGTAGCAACAGATTTTGGCATGCCTATGGGACCGATTGAATTAGCGGATGCGGTTGGCCTAGACATTTGTTTGTCAGTAGCAACGATGTTGGCGCCGGAATTGGGACTTGAAATACCAACAAAACTTGAAAGCCTAGTTGCAGAAGGCTGTTTAGGGCGAAAAAGCGGGCAAGGCTTTTATTTGTACAAAGAGGGGAAAAAACAAGCTGCACACACCCTTGTTCACATTGGGATTGATCGTAAGTTGATAGAGCAGCGTTTGATGCTGAGGCTGATTAATGAATGTGTTTGTTGCTTGAGTGAAGGCATTGTCGATGATGCCGATCTGATTGATGCCGGTATGGTCTTTGGTACAGGTTTCGCGCCATTTAAAGGCGGGCCAATGTCATATCTTAACCAACAAGGAGTGCAGGCAATTATCAAGCAACTTGAACAATTAAGTTCAAGTATAGATAGTCGGTTTACACCAAAAACAGGATGGGAGGACTTATTATGACATCTCATACAGATATTATTTCGATCGAAAGTGCTGTCCATTTGGCGGGTTTATTTGCAGAGCGTGTAAAGCGAAGCCCAGATGATCTCGCCTGTCGACAGTTTGATGATTTAACTCAGACTTGGCAAGTATTCAGCTGGGAACAGATGGATCAAAGCATTGCTATTTGGCGAGCAGCCTTGGCGAATGAAAAGTTAAATGTCGGCGATCGTGTAGCGATCATGCTGAAGAATTGCCGAGAATGGGTCTTTTTTGATATAGCAGCGTTAAGTTTAGGTTTGGTAACGGTACCGCTTTTCCCTAATGATCATGCCGAAAATGCCGCCTATATCTTGGCTGATTCTGGTGCGAAATTATTATTGCTAGAAGATTTTTCACAACAAGAAGAATTAGCTAAGCAGCCAGTAGTGGTCGGGTTAAATCATATTGTTAGTTTAAAGCATGCATCTGAGGTCAGTCTTGCAAATGCAATTTCGCTTGAAAACTGGTTGCCTGATAATAAGGTATCCGTAGCAGCAAAAGAGGGTATTGATCCACATGACTTAGCATCTATTGTGTATACGTCGGGTACGACAGGGCCACCGAAAGGGGTGATGCTTAGTCATCATAATATGTTGTGGAATGCTTGGGCTGGTCTACAAAGTTTAACCATTTACTCTGATGATAATTTTCTATCCTTTTTGCCGCTGTCACATACTCTGGAACGCAGCATTGGTTACTACTTGCCGATAATGGCAGGGGCTACAATTACCTATGCTCGTTCAATTCCACAATTAGCCGAAGATTTACTAGAGCAACATCCAACAGTATTAATTAGTGTACCGAGAATTTATGAACGCGTTTATAACCGTGTTCAAGATCAACTCAAAGAAAAGTCGACCATAGCCCGGAAATTATTCAATGCCGCCGTTAATATTGGTTGGCTCAATTTTGAGCATCAGCAAAAAAGAGCAGATTGGCAAGCTGGATTATTACTTTATCCGCTGCTAAATCATCTCCTTGGCAAAAAGATACAAGATAAACTCGGTGGTCAGCTACGTATTGCTATTTGTGGTGGTGCGCCTTTGTCAGAACTGGTAGCCAAAACGTTTATTGCACTTGGGATTCCAATTTTTCAAGGCTATGGACTGACTGAAACCAGTCCAGTGGTCAGTGTAAACACCATGGAACAAAATTTACCTAGAAGTATTGGTTTGCCACTCAGGGACGTAGAAGTTCAGTTTAGTGATGAGGGTGAATTATTGGTTAAAAGCCCTGGTGTAATGCAAGGCTATTGGCAAAATGAACAAGCAACAAAAGATACTATTGACAAGGATGGATGGCTGCATACAGGTGACCTAGGTAAACAGGACGATCAAAGTTTTATTCATATCACAGGACGCTTAAAAGATATTATTGTTTTATCCACTGGTGAAAAAATTCCACCTGCGGACATGGAAATGGCGATTAATGCCGATCCTGATATTGAGCATGCGCTGGTCATTGGGGAAGGTAAGCCTTTCTTAAGCTCCATAGTGGTTTTAGCCGAACAGGCTTGGCCTAAACTGGCTGAACAAGCAGGTTTATTGACAGCAGACCCGCAGGAGCTCAAAAGTAATCCAGAGATAATAGACCTAGTGTTACAAAAGCTCGGTGATTGTTTAACAGGTTTTCCAAGCTATGCTGAAATTTTGGCAGTGACATTAACTCTTGAACTATGGACAGTAGAGAATGACCTTGCAACGCCAACCCTAAAAGCAAGGCGACCACATATTATTGAGCGCTATCAAGCTGAAATTGAACAGATGTATCAAGGACACTAATAATGCAATTACCTAAAGAACATACTGTATTACGCATTGTGCCAGCAGCCAGTGATGTTAATGCTGCGGGTGATATTTTTGGTGGCTGGTTGATGTCACAAGCTGATATTGCAGGCAGTATAGTTGCTGCCCGTCATACAAAAGGGCGCGTGGTCACGGTTGCGGTTAATGACTTTCATTTTATTTCACCCGTATTCATTGGTGATGTGGTGAGCATTTATGGTGAGGTAGAAAAGATTGGTACAACATCAATAGTGATTGCTATTACTGTTTATAGCGAACGAAAGTTACAGAAGAATATCGAGGCTATTTATGTTGCAATAGGCCATTTTACTTATGTTCATCTTGATAAGTCAGGCAAACCTTTGGCGATTTAATGCCTGGCTTAATAAAGGTTGTTATCACGAGAATGTTATTGTTTTGCTTTAGTATTGAGTTTTAAAAGAAAATTATGTGATTAGCTTATGGAAATAGACTGACTTGTTTAAGTTAATCCTAGCAATAAGAATTTCTACTCTAACTAATTGTAAATATAGTAGATTAGGTTGACTTAATTTGAAGAAACTCCGATACTACATTCATTACTTTTGTGCCTGCCGTGTGGGTGGGTAATTTTATGCAGATGATTTTAGGGATAGGCTAATGCATATTAAAGTCTGTGGCTTAAATTTTTAGCTGATACTGAAATAACAATAGGTGTCATTATTATCTTCTGTTCAAACACATTGTTGCTAACAATTTAAAGAGACATCAGTATGAAAACTTTATGTCGATTATGTCTGCCAGTCACCCTTGCATTTGTACTTGTTGGGTGTAGCTCAATACATAATGCAATAGGACCAGATAAAGCACAGTCTGAATTGCGTGAGGCCGTTGAGGCGCCACTAGAACTTGCCGGTGGAGAATCACCGTTTTGTGTGAAACCAGCACCTGTTGAAGCGCCTGTTTCTTATAATGGCAAATTATATTTCTTATTAGATCAAACTGTCTTCACGCCAGAGTCGTTGAGACGATCAGAGACTATCTACAGAGAAGTCCTCGAGCGTAATTCGAGTGCGATTACAATCGTAGGCCATACTGATACAGCAGCTTCCAATGAATACAATGATGCATTATCGAGACGTCGTGCTGAGAAAGTACGTCAAGACCTAGTTGAAAGAGGTGTTTCGGCAGATGTCATTGAGATTTCATCTCATGGTGAATATAAGCTAGAAGTAGCGACACCAGATGAAACAGTGGAAGTAAGAAATCGTCGCGTCGAAATTCACGCACGCTGACAGACGGAGTTAAGTGATGACAAAAAAAAGTAGCTTACTGTTATTTTCAGCCTCAATTTTTACAAGCAGCTTATTGGTTTCACAACCTATTTTGGCTCAAAGTATAAGTGAAGCTGTTGCCCAAACAATTCAAAGCAATCCGACAATCTTGGCAGAATCAAACAGCCGTTTAAGTGCGGACCAACGTATCACTCAAGCGAGAGCGGGTTATTACCCCACTGTCGATTTTGGTATCGGTACAGGTTGGGAAACAACGGACAATCCAAGCACTCGTGCTGCGGGTAAAGGCCATCACGAAAGTATGAATCGTGATGAAGCTAATATTGCTATACGCCAGATGTTATATGATGGTTTTGCCACTAAAAATGCGGTGGATCAAAGCGAGTCATTATCAGAATCAGCAGGTTATTCTGTCGCGGACACGGCTGAAACAACGAGCTTGAGAGCGGTTGAAGTCTATTTAGATGTATTACGACGTGAAGAATTGTTAGGCGCAACTGAGAAAAATCTTGAAAGCCATGAACGAATTTACGGACAAATAAGCCAACGAGTTGATAGTGGTGTTGGTACTAGAGCTGATGCTGAGCAAACACAAGGTCGTTTAGCGTTAGCAAAATCAAATTTAGAATCAAATATAGGTAACTTACAAGATGCTAAAAGTAGTTTTTTACGTGTTGTAGGAAATGAACCAGAGTCTTTAACTGATCCAAGCCAAGAATGTTGCGATAAAGCACCTGCTAATATTGAAGATGCGCTGAAGACAGCCCAACATCAACATCCGGCATTACGCTCTGCCATTGCTGAGCATGAGGCTTCTTTGGCTCAAGCTAAAGGCGCTGAGGCACCATTCCATCCACGACTAGATTTGGAAATTGATGCAACTGCCAATAACAACATTGATGGTCAGAAAGGTCATAATAAAGACATTTTGGCTATGGCTCGCATGCGTTATAACCTGTTAAATGGTGGCGCGGATAAAGCAAGAATCGGTCAAACAGAATTTTTAAGTGAGCAGGCTAAAGCAGAAGCAGAAATTGCTAAACGCCAAATTGAAAATGATGTGAGATTAGCATGGAGTGCATTAGAGTCTTCGACTAGCCGCTTACAATATTTAGAACAGCATGTTAAAGCATCTGAAGATACGCGTGATGCTTATCAAGAACAGTTCAATGTTGGCTTAAGATCATTGCTTGATTTGTTGGATACTGAAAACGAAGTGCTAACGGCGAGAATTAATTATATTAACGCTTATTATGATCGTATTTACTCATGCTACTGGCTCTCAGAATCAACGGGTAAATTACTTGAGCATCTAGAATTAGCAGCACCTGCAGAAGCCATGACGGTTGCTAGTCCGCAATAACGAAGAAAAGGATAAATAGAATTGAAAGGCCTAAGCTATTTAGCTTGGGCCTTTTTTATTGGGTTGTAAGAAAAGTTTCTTCATACTCAATAGTGGTTTGCTAGATTATGAAGCATACTATATTCATATGCACAGCAGTAGTGCATAAGTAGAACAGTGAAGGGAGAAATAAACGTATAAATCATTGATTACTAGTTATAAATAATATTGGCATGCTTTGTGATGGATATTTTATTATCAATAAGTCATCTCCGACTAGACGATTGATGAATTGATATGTCTCGTAGCCTTAGAGGTAGCTTTTTCCACTTAAAGCTACCTCTTTTTTTATCATAAAGAGGTGCCGATCAGGAAATTAGTAACAGTTATGTTCGGATACGTTACTATATGACGCTATTAATTTAGCAACGAGGTGAATAGTGACTCAATTTCAGGGTTCTTTATCCAAAATGGCTGTTGATTTAGGCAAGGGCGAAACAACGCCTAATTACCAAATGGTATTGGGTGAACAGCGCCTAGCTATGAATCCCCTGATAGGCCAACACATCACTTTAAATTATGATGGCGAAATTCATTGCCATGCCTGTAATCGGCTGACAAAGAAAAGCTTTAGTGGTGGATACTGCTTTCCATGTTCACAGAAACTGGCGCAATGTGACTTGTGCATTATGCGGCCAGAGACATGTCACTATGATGCTGGTACTTGCCGGGAGCCAGAGTGGGGTGAGCAATTTTGTATGCAAGATCATATTGTCTATCTGGCAAATAGTTCTGGTATTAAAGTGGGTATTACTCGAGTAAACCAGGTTCCTACCCGTTGGATTGATCAAGGTGCGAGCCAGGCCTTAGCTATTTTTAGGGTGCAAAGTCGTTATCAATCAGGTTTGGTTGAGGTGATATTTAAATCTCATGTTTCAGATAGGACAGATTGGCGAAAAATGCTAAAAGGTCAGGCAGAAGCAGTTGACTTGCCTAAAGTTCGAGATCAGTTGATGGCTGAATGCCAAGATGAAATAGTGGCATTGCAGCAACGCTTTGGCGAACAAGCAGTTGTGGCCTTAAATAATGAGGATGTTGTACAGCTGGAT
Organism: uncultured Gammaproteobacteria bacterium; assembly: GCA_905479075.1. Taxonomy (GTDB): domain Bacteria; phylum Pseudomonadota; class Gammaproteobacteria; order Nitrosococcales; family Methylophagaceae. The sequence continues at coordinate 86,276 of CAJQLA010000008.1, forward strand.
TATCCAGTGCAACAGTACCCAGAAAAAGTTAAATCGCTAAATTTTGATAAAACACCTGAAATCAGTGGAACATTACAGGGTATTAAAGGTCAGTACTTGATTCTGGACTCGGGTGTATTGAATGTGCGTAAATTTACAGGTTATCAAATAGGGATAGAGACCAAATAATGTTCTATCGCTTATTAAGAACGCTGTTGTTTCAATTGGATGCTGAAAAAGTGCATCACCTTGGACTTGTTGGTATTAAGGCTTTAAAAGCGACGGGCTTATCGTCGGTATTATATTCCCCAGCAAAGACAACTTCTGTTGAAGTGATGGGCTTAACGTTTCCGAATAGAGTCGGTTTGGCTGCAGGCCTAGATAAAAATGGCGATTACCTAGATTCACTCGCGGCTTTAGGCTTTGGTTTTGTTGAAATTGGTACTGTCACACCGAGACCGCAAGATGGTAATCCACAGCCGCGCTTATTTAGACTCCCAAAAGCAAAAGCTATCCTTAACAGAATGGGCTTTAATAACCTTGGCGTTGATCATTTATTAGAACAGGTGAAATCATCACAGACTAAGGCTTTGATTGGCATTAATATAGGTAAAAATTTTGATACGCCTGTCGAAAAGGCAGTTGATGATTATCTAATTGGTTTAGAGAAAGTTTATCCTCATGCTGATTACGTCACGATTAATATTTCATCACCGAACACACCCGGATTGAGAACATTGCAGTTTGGCGAATCGTTAAAGGAATTATTGGGTGCACTAAAACAACGGCAAGGCGAATTAGCAGATGAATACAAACGCTATGTACCGATGGCCGTGAAGGTCGCGCCTGATCTCGAGTTAGACGAAGTACAAGAATTGGCACAAACATTTAGCCAGTTTGAGATTGATGCCGTTATTGCAACTAACACGACGATGTCGAGAGACAATGTGGTGGGTCTAAAACATGCAGAAGAGACGGGTGGTTTAAGCGGTCAGCCTGTTTTTCAAAAGTCGACAGAGATTGTTCGCCAATTTCGCGATGCTTTGCCTAATGACATACCTATTATTGCTGCGGGTGGCATTATGTCAGGGCAGGATGCAGTAAAAAAATTAGAGGCAGGCGCAAGCTTAGTCCAAATATATAGTGGCTTTATTTATCAAGGCCCAAGTTTAATTAAAGATATTATTACGACAATAGATCGGAGGAAGCAAGATGGATAGTGGTTCGGGAAGTGTTATAACAATGTGGTTAATGGATGTTGCAATTGCCGTGGCAATTGTTTTCATCGGGCGCATGGTTGTGAAGTCGCTCGTTAATTTAGTGGCTAAGCTAATGAGACGTGCAGAAGTTGATACTATTTTAGTTAACTTTATAAGCTCAATCGTTAATGCAGCATTACTACTATTTGTCTTTATTGCTGCATTAAACCAAGTTGGCGTTGATACAACGTCATTGATTGCTCTATTAGGTGCGGCTGGTTTGGCTGTTGGTTTAGCTTTACAAGGTTCATTACAAAACTTTGCGGCTGGTGTAATGCTGATTGTCTTCCGCCCTTTCAAACTAGGTGATTTCATCGAAGCTGGTGGTGTAGTGGGTGTTGTGGAAGAAATCAGCATTTTTAGCACGGTGATGAAAACGGGTGATAATCGCGAAATCATTGTACCTAATGGGCAAATTTATTCTGGTGCGATAACTAATTATTCAGCGCGTGATACGCGTCGTATCGATATGGTATTCGGTATTGGTTACGACGATGATATGTTGGAAGCCAAACAAATTATGGAAACAATCGTGGCTGAGCATGAGTTGGTTCTTGACGACCCTGCCCCTGCAGTTGCCGTGGCAGAATTAGCTGATAGCAGTGTTAATTTTAATGTGCGCCCATGGGTAAATAGTGCTGACTATTGGGGTGTACGGGCTGAGTTGATTGAGAAAATCAAACTGACTTTTGATGAAAAAGGTATTTCAATTCCTTATCCACAAATGGATGTTCATACCGATAAGTAACAGTATGAATTGCTTAGAATGTGTCTTTCCATAGTCTAAGCGCCTTAAACACCTGTAAAGGTGATGATAGCGTGCCGCCAGCAAATTGCTGTGCGGCCGTTATGACATCTATTTGATCGCAACGAAGGAAAGGGTTGCAAGCAAGTTCTAGCTCTATGGTGCTAGGTAGGCTCATTTTCCCTTGTTTTCTTATTGCGGCTACTTCAATAATACGCTGTTGAATTTGGGTATTATTAGGTTCAACAACACTGGCAAATCGTAAATTAGCTTGTGTATATTCATGCCCACAATAAATTTTGGTTCCACTAGGCAATAGGCTTAGTTTTGTAAGAGAATCAAATAATTGTTCTGCTGTCCCACCAAGTAAACGTCCACAACCGCTGGCAAATAAAGTATCGCCACAAAACAAATTTTCAGCAAATTGATAAGCAATATGACCAGAAGTATGTCCAGGTATGTCGATAATACTTACTGGCGAAAACTCACTATCTATCAACAGTTTGTCCATGCCAGACAAAGGATGTGTTATTGCTGGAATAAGGTCATTTTTCGGGCCATAGACGGGAACAGAACAATATTTTAAAAAAGGTCTAATACCATCAACATGATCATAGTGCTGGTGAGTGATTAAGATGGCAGCGGGTTCCAGTTGTTGTTGTTTAAGATATTGGATAAGTGGTTTCTCATCTCCCGGGTCAATAATCAAAGTACGTGCCGAGTTCTCAGCTTGTAATAGCCAGATATAATTATCTTTTAATGCTGGAATTGCATGTATCTTCACGGGTATTCTCTCTAAAAACCTTTTATCTATACAGTGCATAATAGCATTGGGTAGAATGATCGTTTACTGTGTTACAGGCTACCCAATATCGTGTTTTTAGAAAAATGATTCTTTTTTAGGTAGAACTATGGCAGAAACTGAGTCAACAAAGGCGTCGTTACTGACTGCATGGTGGCAAGGCCCATTAGGCCAGAGTGTTCTGGTGCAAGAACAACAGCTATTTCAGCGCTATTTGCCTTATTTTCACGGCTATTGCCAACTGCAAGTGGGTGTCGCTGAAAATTTATTTCCTGAAATGCCAGCCCCAAAAATGCAGACGATTATGGCCCGTTCTGGTGATGTCGCTGGTCGCAGTATTGCTTTACCCTTCAAGTGCTATAGCATGGATACGGTGTTACTTAGTCATGTGCTTGAGTTTTCTACTGATGCCCATCAGGCATTGCGTGAGACTGAACGTATTTTGGTTGGTGATGGAACATTAATTGTGACCGTGTTTAACCCCTGGAGCCTATGGGGTCTAAGACGTTTGTTTTCCCGAAAGAAAAATGCACCATGGGATGGCCTTTTCTATAGTCAATCTAGGATAAAAGATTGGTTGTCATTGCTTAATTTTGATGTGATAGAAACAGAAAGGTTAATGTTTAGACCACCTATTGCCAATGAGAAATGGTTAAAAAGAACATCAAAACTAGATTCGTGGGGACAGCGATTCTGGCCGATATTTTCGGGTGTAACCGTGATTGTCGCGACGAAGAGAACTATTCCATTAACGCCGGTTGAGCAACGCTGGAAAACTAAGCAATTCTTTCCAATAGGAAAATTGGTTACTAAACCTGTAACAAGAGAAAATATTGATGGCACAAGTTGAAATATTTACCGATGGCGCATGCAGTGGTAATCCAGGTCCAGGTGGTTGGGGCGCTGTTATGCGTTCGAAGGGAATCGAAAAAGAGTTATCTGGTGCTGAGAAGGACACGACTAATAATCGCATGGAAATGATGGCCGTCATAGCCGGATTAGAAGCTTTAACACGTGATTGTGAAGTGAAAGTAGTGACTGATTCGCAGTATGTAATGAAAGGAATGATGGAATGGTTGCCGGGTTGGAAGAAGCGTAATTGGAAAACGGCAGCTAAGAAACCAGTTAAAAATGTTGATTTATGGCAGCGGCTAGAGAAAGCAGCAGAGCGGCATAGTATTGAGTGGGAATGGGTTCGAGGTCATCAAGGCCATATTGAGAATGAACGGGCAGACCAGTTGGCAGTGACAGCAAGAGAAGCTATAGCTGGGAAATAACTTAGGACACTAATGGCAGAACTACAGATAAAAAGACAGGTCGTTTTAGATACAGAAACAACAGGTTTAAGCACGGCTGACGACCATCGTATTATCGAAATTGGTTGTGTAGAGCTGGTTAATCGTCGGCTGACAGGTAAAACATTCCATCAATATATCAATCCAGAAAGGGAGATTGATAGCGGTGCTATCGAAGTGCATGGTATTACCAACGAATCTTTAGCGGATAAGCCAAAATTTGTTGAAATTGTAGATGACTTTATGCAGTTTATCGAAGGCGCTGAACTTGTTATCCACAATGCGGCTTTTGATGTCGGTTTTTTAGATCATGAACTGACAAAATTGCCTGATGAAGCTCGACGGATAAAAGAGTCATGTACGATATTAGATACCTTAAAGCTAGCGCGAGATAAGCATCCTGGTCAAAAGAATAATCTTGATGCACTCTGCCGACGCTATGAAGTTGATAATTCAAATCGTGAATTGCATGGCGCTTTATTGGATGCCGAAATTTTAGCGGATGTTTATCTTGCTATGACAGGTGGTCAAGTCAGTATGTCATTGGCAGCTGATGATAATAGAGACAAAAAAATAAGCCATAACGAGACTGACACTCAACGCAATAAAAAACGTAAGCCCTTGCGTGTCATAAAAGCGGATCAACAAGAGCTAGAAGCCCATCAACAAAAATTAGATCAATTAGAGAAAGCCAGCGGTGGCCAATGTGTTTGGTTACAGCAAACTAATAAACCTTAAATTACCTACGATTTGACAAGAATTTACGGTTTTAGCTTGAAATAGACTTTTTTGACCCCAAATAGCAGACTTAACATCAAGCAATTTGGAAATATTGGAATCATGAGTAACGAAGAAGTCGATAACAACCAAGCAGAAAATAGTGCTCCCGAAATGGAAGCGCAAAGTACGGATCAACAGTCAGACTCCCAAGATCCTACAGTGCTGTTAGAAGATGCACGCAATAAGGCGGATGAACATTGGAATGAATTACTCCGGGCGCGTGCTGATATGGAAAATCTACGACGTCGCCAAGCACGTGATTTAGAAAATGCCCATAAGCACGCCTTAGATAAGTTTGTTGCAGAATTATTGCCTATCTATGACAGCATGGAGTTAGGGTTTAATGCTTCAAAGGGTGAAAACGCATCATTAGAAGATGTCCGTGAAGGCTTAGAAATGACCATGAAGATGTTCACAACATCTATCGGGAAGTTGGGTTTAGAGCAAATCGATCCAGAAGGCAAAGCCTTCGATCCCGATTTACATCAAGCAATGGCAATGCAACAAGTTGAGGGTGTAGAAGCAAACATAGTGATTAGTGTTGCTCAAAAAGGTTATCAATTTAATGGCCGACTATTACGACCTGCGATGGTAGTTGTTTCGCAATAAAGTTAAGTCTCTGAGGCCAAAAGGGCTTGAAATTTATTTTTCATCCCCCACCTAAGACACATCAGCTGGATAAATCAGCAAAAATTTAAGAATGACGGAGAAGAACAATGGGTAGAATTATAGGTATCGACTTAGGAACAACAAATTCCTGTGTTGCCGTACTAGAAGATGGTAAAGCACGTGTTATTGAAAATAGCGAAGGTGATCGTACGACACCATCGATAGTGGCTTTTACTAAAGATGATGAAGTATTGGTTGGGCAGTCAGCTAAACGCCAAGCAGTCACAAATCCTAATAACACATTATTTGCTATTAAACGTCTAATTGGACGTAAGTTTAAAGATAGTGTTGTTCAGCGCGATATTGATATGGTGCCATATAGTATCGTTGAAGCTGATAATGGTGACGCTTGGGTTGAAACTAACGGTAAAAAGCTTGCTCCGCCAGAAATTTCTGCACGTGTTTTAATGAAAATGAAAAAAACGGCAGAAGAATTTTTAGGTGAAGAAGTGACAGAAGCAGTTGTGACTGTTCCTGCTTACTTTAATGACTCACAACGTCAAGCAACTAAAGATGCTGGTAAAATTGCCGGTCTTGATGTCAAACGTATTATCAATGAGCCAACAGCCGCAGCACTTGCTTATGGAATGGATAAGAAACGTGGCGACTCAACGGTTATTGTTTATGACTTAGGTGGTGGTACTTTTGACGTATCGGTCATCGAGATTGCTGACATTGAAGGCGAACACCAATTTGAAGTATTAGCGACTAACGGTGATACATTCCTAGGTGGTGAAGATTTCGATCAACGTATTATTGAATTCTTAGTAGATGAGTTCAAAAAAGATCAAGGCATTGACTTAGCTAATGATCCTTTGGCATTACAACGTCTTAAAGATGCGGCTGAAAAAGCGAAAATCGAACTTTCTTCAAGCCAGCAAACAGACATCAACTTACCGTATGTGACAGCTGATGCATCAGGCCCTAAACATATGGAAGTACGTTTAACACGTGCCAAACTTGAGTCTTTGGTTGAAGACTTGATTAAACGTAGTATGGAACCTTGTAAAGTAGCACTTAAAGATGCTGGCTTATCAATGTCTGATATTGATGAAGTTATCTTAGTCGGTGGTCAAACAAGAATGCCGAAAGTGCAAGAAGCTGTTCAAGAACTATTTGGCAAAGAACCTCGTAAAGATGTTAACCCTGATGAAGCTGTTGCTTCGGGTGCAGCTATTCAAGCGGCTGTACTAGCTGGTGATGTTAAAGATGTCTTACTTCTTGACGTAACACCATTAAGTCTTGGTATCGAGACTATGGGTGGTGTCATGACTAAATTGGTTGAGAAAAATACAACAATTCCGACAAAAGCGAATCAAGTATTCTCAACTGCTGAAGACAATCAGCCAGCAGTAACTATCCATGTTATGCAGGGTGAGCGTGAAATGGCGTCAGCGAATAAATCGCTAGGTCGTTTCGACTTATCTGATATTCCAGCTGCGCCACGTGGCCAGCCACAAATTGAAGTGACATTTGATATTGATGCTAACGGTATCTTGAACGTATCTGCTAAAGATAAAAATACCGGTAAAGAACAATCTATCGTTATTAAAGCATCAAGTGGTTTGTCTGACGATGAAGTTGAAAAAATGGTGCAAGATGCAGAAGCACATGCTGATGAAGATCGTAAGTTCCATGAACTTGTTACAGCGCGTAACCAAGCTGATGCATTAGTTCATACGACTGAAAAATCTATCACGGAGTTGGGTGATAAATTAGACGCAACTGAAAAAGAAAAAATTGAAGCAGCCTTAGCAGATTTAAAAGAAGCACTAAAAGGTGAAGATAAAGATGATATCGAAGCCAAAACAACTGCTCTAGCTGAAGCATCTGCAAAATTAGCAGAGCAAGCTTATGCCGAAAATGCAGAAGCGGGTTCGACCACAGAAGATGCAACAGAAGCGCAAGCTGATGATGTCGTCGATGCTGAGTTTGAAGAGGTTGATGACGATAAAAAATAACTTTACTGTATGATTATTTTTTAAAAACAGGCGTGGGGAGACTCACGCCTGTTTTATTGTTCAATACAATAAAAGACAAGTGAAAAATGGCAAAACAAGATTTTTATGAAGTATTAGGCGTTTCACGTACCGCGACTGAAGCTGAAATTAAAAAAGCTTATCGTCGTATGGCAATGAAATATCATCCAGATCGTAATGCTGATGATGCCGATACGGAAGAAAAATTCAAAGAGGCCAAAGAAGCCTACGAGATTTTGTCGGATCCTCAAAAGCGTGCGGCTTATGACCAGTTTGGTCACGCAGGTGTTGATCAGTCTGCCGGCGGTGGCCGTGGTGGCGCTGGTGGTTTTAGTGATATTTTCGGCGATGTCTTTAACGACATTTTTGGTGGATCTGGTGGTGGTCGACAGGGCGGTGGCTATCGCGGAGCTGATTTACGTTATCACTTAGAATTGTCTTTAGAGGATGCTGTATCAGGCACAACAGTTCAGATCCGTATTCCTGTTCGTGTCGAATGTAAAACCTGTGATGGTAGTGGTGCTAAGAAAGGCACACAACCTGTTACCTGTACGACTTGTGGTGGTCACGGGCAAGTTCGGATGCAACAGGGCTTCTTTTCTGTACAACAACCTTGCCCACATTGTCGTGGTACAGGCAAGATGATCGCATCACCATGTTCAGATTGCCATGGTGAAGGTCAAATTCAAGAACATAAAACACTGTCAGTGAAAGTGCCTGCTGGGGTTGATACCGGTGATCGTATTCGTCTATCTGGTGAAGGTGAGCCAGGGCAAGGTGGTGCAGGGCCTGGTGACTTATATGTAGAAGTCCAAGTCAAAAAACACGATGTATTTACACGTGATGATAATAATTTATTCTGTGAAGTACCTATTTCCTTTGTCACTGCATCATTAGGTGGAGAAATGGAAGTGCCAACGCTGTCAAGTAAGGCAACACTGAAAGTACCTGAGGGTACGCAAACAGGACAACAGTTTAGATTACGCGGCAAAGGTGTTACCTCTGTCCGTGGTGGTGCTACCGGTGATTTGTTATGTCGGGTTGTAGTCGAAACTCCGGTAAAATTATCTAAAAAACAAAAAGAATTACTACAAGAGTTTGAACAAACTTTGGAAGGTAGTCATAGTAAGCACAGTCCGAAACATAGTTCATGGTTGGATGCTGTTAAAGAATTCTTTGAATAAACAAGGGTTAATATGACAACACGTATTGCAATTAATGGTGCTGCAGGGCGTATGGGCCGTTGCCTAATTCAAGCAGTCGAACAATCAGAAGGCCTAGAATTAAGCGCTGCTATTGATCGCGTTGATTCAAGTTTGATTGGTGCTGATGCGGGCGAATTAGCAGGTGTGGGCCGTTTAAATGTTGCCATTAGCAGTAATGTTGCCGCTGCAACTGCAACTTCTGATGTCATTATTGATTTTACCTTGCCAGAAGTGACTTTGGCATTGTTGCCTCATTGTGAAGCGAATAACTGTCAATTAGTAATTGGTACCACTGGTTTTAGTGACGAGCAAAAAACACTGATTGAGCAAACAGCGGCTAAAGTTGCCGTAGTACTAGCACCGAATATGAGTGTGGGAGTAAACCTGTCACTTAAGCTATTAGATATTGCTGCCCGAGTATTGGGTGATGACGTTGATATTGAAATAGTGGAAGCGCATCATCGCCATAAAGTTGATGCACCATCAGGAACAGCTTTACGAATGGGTGAAGTCGTTGCCGATGCCTTGGGTCGAGACTTAAAAAGCTGTGCCGTTTATGGGCGAGAAGGTCGTACAGGAGAACGTGATCGTAATACCATTGGTTTTGCGACGGTTCGAGCGGGTGATATTGTCGGTGACCATACCGTGATGTTTGCAGCAGAAGGTGAACGTGTAGAAATTACGCATAAAGCGTCAAGCCGAATGACTTTTGCTTTGGGTGCTATGAGAGCAGCTAACTGGTTAAGTCAGCGTGAAAATGGCTTGCATGATATGCAGGATGTATTGAGCTTAAGGGACTAATAAGGTACCAGTCGACTTGAGATCGTTCTAGTAACGATCCGCTGTTTGTTGGGCTTTTTTTGCTGCCTCATCATTACCTGCAAGCATATTAATTTGTGCGATCAGTAACCAAAACCGACGTAATTGTTGTTGTTGCCCTTGTACTATCGACACACCTTTTAAGGCAACGTGCTCAGCTAATTTATAGTCTTCCAAATCGCGGTGGCTTTCAGCCAGCTTGTAATAAACCTCTGGATCACGTGGTGCAATTCTTTGTGCGCGTTGTAGCGTATTCTGAGCGGATTGATAATCCCCTTGCTGTTGTGACTGCTCAGCAGCATCCAAAAGAGCGATAACAGCATCACTCTGTTGTTCTTGTGTAATGCTAGTTGGAGATTGTGGCACGATTGCTTTATTGACAGGTTCAGAGGGAATATAAACTGGGTCAGGTCTAACAACAGGTTCAGGGCTTTTCTCTGTTATGACTATAGTAGGAGAAGATGGTGTCGGCATTTGAGTTATCTGTGGCGTAGTACTACATGCACTGATAACACAGATTAGTCCAACAACTGACCATCGTTGAAAGGGTTTAGCCGTGGTGTAAAATGAAAATGAGTTAGGCATAAGTTAGTGTTCTATATTTGAGTCAATTATCGAAACCAGCGGTTAAACCAATCAAGTGATGGTTTGATAAATTCTTGCACATTATTTCGGGCACAGTCTGTTTTTTCTGTGGGTGCCTGTCCAATTATAAATGGCATAGGTTGTGCTCCTATGCAGTTTTCAGCAGAGACAAGTCCAGTTTGTTGATCTATCCATAAGTAGTCAATACCTTCTGGCGCAGCGGCGATAAAGGGCGTTAGTACTTCTTTCGACATGTATTCTGTCCAAGCGCGTAATGCACCTGACGATCCTGTAAATGGCAAGCTCTGATTGTCATCCAAACCTAGCCAAGTCACAGCAAGACGATTCCCTGCAAAGCCAGCAAACCAGCTATCACGTTGTTGATCGGATGTCCCAGTTTTACCTGCGATATTAATCGAATCAGGAATACTATAATAGATAGATCGTGCAGTACCGACCCTTGCGGTTTCTTGCAAAATATATTGTAGAAGATGGATGGTTTTGCCATCAATGGTTTGTTCTAATTGGAAGGGGTAACGAGATAATGCTTGTCCTGAACTATCAGTTACTAGGCGAATGGCACGTAAAGGCATTTGAAACCCGTTTGATGCGATCGTTTGGTACATAGTAGCGATTTCAAGCGGTGATAAACCCTGTGCGCCGAGTAGCAAAGAGGGGTAAGGATCAATATGTTTGTTCACACCAAGTCGTTGCAGGGTGTCGATGACGTTTGTTAATCCAAGCACCATGCCCAGGCGAGCGGTTGATAGGTTATATGAGCGTGACAAGGCGTAGTGTAATTGCACGTTGCCATGGGATTGATGATCAAAGTTTTCCGGCTGCCAGGCTAGACCGCTTTCCATCAGCAATTCAAAGGGTGAATCATCAAGTGGACTGGCTAGGTGGTAGCCATTCTCAAGTGCTGTTAAATAAACAGCGGGTTTAACTAATGAACCAATAGGTCGCTCTGTATCAAGGGCTCTATTAAAACCTTGGTAACGTGTTTCACGACCACCAATAACGGCTAATACTTCACCTGTTTGAGGCTCAGTCACAATCATACTGCCTTGCAATCCTCCAACTTTCTCACCGTAGTGTTTCTCTAAAGATTCGATCGTTTTGACTAAGGCTTTTTCTGCTTTACTTTGACTGATTGGATTTAGGTTGGTGAAAACACGCAGGCCTTCTGAGTTGAGATCCTTCTCATCATAGTCTTCGCGTAATTGGCGTTTGACTAAGTCTAAATAAGCGGGATAGGCACCTTTTAATAAACTCGCTTGCTTAACGACCGCTAATTTAGATTGTGAGGCCTCAAGATAAGTCGGTTTATCGATGACTTCTTGTTTGTATAATTCACTTAGGACTAGGTTACGTCTTGCTAAGGCACGCTCCGGATGCTGCCTTGGATTTAGATAAGATGGCCCTTTAACCAGTCCCGCAAGCATGGCGAGTTGAGGTAGTGTCAATTCTGATATAGGCCGTGCAAAATAGTATTGAGCTGCTAAGCCGAAGCCGTGAATTGCGCGAGAGCCTTCTTGGCCTAAGTAAACTTCGTTCAGGTAGGCTTCTAAAATTTCCTCTTTGCTGTAATGCAGCTCCAATAATAAGGCCATTGGTATTTCTAGTAACTTACGTGCCAGAGTTCGATCGGCAGTAAGATAAAAGTTTTTAATGAGTTGCTGGGTCAGTGTGCTTCCACCTTGAATAAAGCGACCGGCTTTAATATTCGCCAACATGGCACGGCTAATACCCCGGATTGATATACCGGGGTGTCGATAAAAACTTTTATCTTCGATGGCAATCAGCGCTTGTTTGAGTTCATCAGGTGCTTCTTCAAGACGTATTAAGTCACGATCTTCATTGTTTAAGGGGTAAATCCCACCAACTAATATTGGTTCAAGACGGGTTAGCGCAATGGCTTGTCCATGATAATTTTCTAACTTAGTGATCTTTGAACCTGAAAAACTGAGCATTAATTTCTGTGTTGGTTCTGAACCATCAGAAAATTGGAAACCTCGAGTATGAATAATGGCTCTTGTTCTTGAAAGTTCGACTTGTCCGGGTGATATTGCTTTGTTGACAAATTTATAGCCTAAACCACGAAGTTCTATTTTGAGATCATCAATACTGAGATCTAAACCGGAATAGAGCTCTAAAGGTCTTGCATAAACTTTGGCAGGTACTGCCCAACGCTTACCCTCAAACTGAGCTCGAATATGGAAATCTAAATAGGCCAATCCCAAGACAGACAAAAATAAAAATATAAAGATGAGTTTAGGCAATAAGCCTAAGGTTTTATTACTTGATTTGGCTTCAGTCGTTTTTTTTGCTTTACGTGACGTCTTGGTTACTTTTTTTGTGGCCATAGTTTTTAAATGAATATTGTCCTGAAACAGCTTCAAGGAGCAGTATGTATTTTAGATACAACTTGATGCATTCAGTTCATTGATTTGGTGATGTTAACAGAGTGAGTAAAATAGTGAAGAGATTCGTTGACAGCCATTTAGACTTGGCCCTCGCGCTGTTAAGGAAAATCTGCTAAAATTCATGGTTCTGATATAGTTCAATAAACGGTCTCATTTCCTCGCTAAATTTTTGCCGGAGAGTATGGGGCATGACTTAAGCGGGAGCCTATGGTTAGTTTAGAAACGCCGGTATGTGAATTTGGTTTGCCAGCCATTGATTTTTCATTGCCTGGAACAGATAGCGAAGTATGGACATTAGATGACTGCCGAGGTGAAAACGGTCTATTAGTCATGTTTATCTGTAATCACTGCCCCTATGTGAAAGCCATACTTGATCGATTAGTGAGAGATGCTGCTGAATTAAAGCGTTATGGTATGAACACTGTAGCGATCATGTCGAATGACGTTAATGACTATCCCGAAGATTCTTTTGACAATATGCAAGGCATAGCAAAAGAAAACAATTTCCCCTTCCCTTATCTACTAGATGAAACACAGCAAATAGCCCAAGCTTATGGCGCTGTTTGCACCCCTGATTTCTTTGGTTATAACAAAGATCTCCAATTGCAGTACCGTGGCCGCTTTGATGAAAGTAAAAAATTAGCAGCTGCACCCGATGTACGACGTGACTTATTTGAAGCCATGAAAATGGTGGCAGAGACAGGTCAAGGTCCAGAACAACAAATCCCAAGTATGGGCTGCTCGATTAAGTGGCGAGCAGCTTGATTATTTATTTAACAGGAGAATCGTAGATGGCTACACGTAGACATTTAGCTAATGCAATCCGTGCTTTAAGTATGGATGCAGTACAAAAAGCAAACTCGGGCCACCCGGGCGCACCAATGGGTATGGCAGATATTGCCGAAGTATTGTGGAATGACCACATGAACCATAACCCGACAAACCCAGACTGGGCCGATAGAGATCGTTTTATTCTGTCTAACGGCCACGGTTCAATGTTGATCTATTCATTGTTACACCTATCTGGCTACGACTTACCAATGGATTCATTGAAGTCTTTCCGCCAATTGCATTCGCAATGTGCCGGTCACCCTGAATACGGTTATGCGCCAGGTATTGAAACAACAACAGGTCCTTTAGGTCAAGGTATTACCAACGGTGTTGGTTTTGCAATGTCGGAAAAACTATTAGCTGATCAATTCAACCGCCCTGGACATGATATCGTTGATCACAACACTTATGTATTCATGGGTGATGGTTGTTTGATGGAAGGTGTATCTCATGAAGCTTGTGCCCTTGCTGGTACATGGGGATTAGGTAACTTAATCGCATTCTGGGATGATAACAATATCTCTATCGATGGACACATTGACGGCTGGTACACAGACGATACAGTTAAGCGTTTTGAAGCGTATGGCTGGCATGTTGTTTCTGTTGACGGTCATGATGCTGATGCAATCAATGCAGCTATCACAGCAGCAAAAGCAGTTAAAGATCAGCCATCATTGATTTGTTGTAAAACCATTATCGGCTTTGGTTCACCAAACAAATCTGCAAGCCATGACTGTCATGGTGCGGCATTAGGTGAAGAAGAAGTTGCATTAACGCGTAAAGAATTAGGTTGGGATGCAGCACCATTTGAAATCCCTGCTGATGTTTACGAAGGTTGGGATGCAAAAGCATCTGGTGCTGATAAAGAAGCAGCTTGGAATGCTAAATTTGATGCGTATGCAGCAGCACATCCAGAATTAGCAGCAGAATTCAAACGTCGTATGGCGGGTGATTTACCAGCGAACTGGAAACAAGTGACAGATGCATTCATTGCGGATACTAACGAAAAAGCTGAAAAATTGGCTTCACGTCAAGCATCACAAAAAGCAATCGCTGCATTAGCACCAGTATTACCTGAATTCTTAGGTGGTTCAGCTGATTTAACGGGTTCTAACTTAACAAGCTGCCCAAGCTTTAAACACGTTAGCGGTAAAGAAACAGGTAACTACATTTCTTACGGTGTACGTGAATTTGGTATGTACGCAATCATGAACGGTATGGCATTACACGGTGGTTTGATTCCATTCGGTGGTACTTTCCACATGTTCTCTGACTATGCGAAAAGCGCCTTGCGTATGGCTGCATTGATGAAGATTCGTACCATTGCCGTATTAACTCATGACTCAATCGGTCAAGGTGAAGATGGTCCAACACATCAACCAATCGAAAACACATCTGCAATGCGTTATATCCCAAATATGGATGTATGGCGTCCTGCTGATTCTGTTGAAGTTGCCGTTGCCTGGACAGCTTCTGTTGAGCGTATGGATGGTCCTTCGAGCTTAGTATTAAGTCGTCAAGGTATTCCAGGTCGTAAGCATGATGCAGCTGATTTTGATGGTATTCGTAAAGGTGCTTATGTGTTATCTGAAGCAAATGGTGCGGCTGATGTCATTATCATTGCAACCGGTTCTGAAGTTGATTTAGCGGCACAAGCACAAGAAGCTCTAGCAGCCGATGGTGTCAATGCACGCGTTGTCTCTATGCCATCTACTAACGTCTTTGATCGTCAAGATCAAGCCTATAAAGATAGCGTGTTAACACCTGGTGTTAAACGTGTTGCTGTCGAAGCAGGTGTGACTGACTTCTGGCGTAAATATGTTGGCCTAGAAGGTGGTGTTGTTGGTATCGACACATTTGGTGAATCAGCACCTGGTGGCGTACTGATGGAACACTTCGGTTTCACAGTTGCTAACGTAGTTAAAACAGTAAAAGAAGTCCTATAAGTCTGAGTTATAGTTTTATTTAGACTTAATTGTTTTGGTGTTGGCGAGTGGACGATAGTCCGCTCGCCAATATTCATTTGTATTGATTACTTCCGATATGATTAAAAACTAATATCTTAATCGAGGTTTTAGCTTTTAAGCATATTTAAAAGTGGAGAGGAAAGAATGACGATTAAAGTGGGTATTAATGGCTTCGGCCGAATTGGTCGAATGGCATTTCGTGCGGCAATGAAAGATTTTAAAAATATTGAAGTTGTGGCTATTAACGACTTATTAATGCCGGATTATTTGGCTTATATGCTGAAATATGATTCTGTCCATGGTCCTTTTGATGGGGATGTCGAGGTTAAAGATGGTCATTTAATTGTTAATGGCAAAACAATTCGTGTTACAGCAGGTCGCAACCCAGCAGAACTGAAGTGGGATGAGGTGGGTGCCGATTTAATTATTGAATGTACAGGTTTCTTCTTAACAGAAGAGTCTTGCCAAGCGCATATTGATGCAGGCGCAAAAAAAGTAGTGCAATCAGCACCTTCTAAAGATCACACACCGATGTTTGTTTATGGTGTTAATCACGATAAATATGCTGGGGAAGATATTGTTTCAGCTGCATCCTGTACTACAAACGCTTTAGCGCCAGTTGCGAAAGTATTACAAGATAGCTTTGGTATTAGACACGGCTTAATGACAACAGTGCATGCTGCTACAGCAACGCAAAAAACTGTGGATGGCCCATCACTAAAAGATTGGCGTGGTGGTCGTGGTATTTTAGAAAATATCATTCCATCTTCAACAGGTGCGGCTAAGGCAGTGGGTAAAGTATTGCCCGAGCTAAATGGTAAGCTAACAGGTATGGCATTTCGTGTGCCGACATCTGATGTGTCAGTCGTTGATTTAACAGTTGAGTTACTGACAGAAGCCAATTATGAAGAAATTTGTAAGGCAATGAAAACTGCTTCTGAAGGCAGCTTGAAAGGTGTTTTAGGCTATACGACGGAAAGCGTTGTATCAACTGATTTCCGTGGCAACACTGCCCCGTCAACGTTTGATGCCGGTGCCGGTATTGCACTTGATCATACTTTTGTAAAAGTGATTGCTTGGTATGATAATGAATATGGTTATACCTGCAATATGATGCGTTTAGTTGAATTAGTAGGTGGTTAATTTGACAAAATAGTCCATAAAAAAGGCTCCCTAATAGGGAGCCTTTTTTATTAATGGCACAACTATAATAATGATGTAATAAATGACTGTTTAAATATCAGTATTGATACTGACAAGTAACAGTATGAAACAACAATAAATTTTGGAAGGTGAGAACGATGACAGTAATTAATATGACAGATCTTGATTTAGCCGGAAAACGTGTTCTTATTCGTCAGGACTTGAACGTGCCGTTAAAAGATGGTGCCGTTGCAGACGATACACGTATCAGAGCTTCGTTACCGACTATCAAATTGGCTTTAGAAGCAGGCGCTAAAGTTATGTTGATGTCTCACCTTGGAAGACCAACAGAGGGTGTTTATGAAGAGGAGTTTTCATTGGCTCCCGTTGCCACACATTTAGCGGGACTTCTCGGTCAAGATGTTCATTTACAAAAAGATTGGGTAGATGGTTTTGATATGGGCGATAAACAAGTCGTCTTATGTGAAAATGTCCGCTTTAACAGAGGTGAAAAGAGCGATGCCGATGACTTATCAAAAAAAATGGCGGCATTATGCGATGTTTATGTGATGGATGCATTTGGTACAGCACATAGGGCACAAGCATCAACGCATGGTGTGGCTAAGTATGCTCCTATCGCCTGTGCAGGCCCCTTGCTTGCTGGAGAGTTAGAAGCATTAGGGAAAGCATTGGATAATCCAGCTCGCCCTATGGTCGCCATTGTGGGTGGTTCAAAAGTATCAACAAAACTGACGGTACTAGAGTCATTATCAAAAAAAGTGGATCAACTTATCGTTGGTGGCGGTATTGCGAATACCTTTATTGCCGCAGCGGGTAATAATGTTGGGAAATCGCTCTATGAAGCAGATCTAATTGGAACGTGTAATTCACTGACAGCAGATGCCAAAGCCCGTGGCGGTAATATTCCTGTACCGACAGATGTCGTATGTGGCAAGGAATTTTCTGAATCAGCCGTTGCTACACTTAAATCAGCTGAAGCAGTATCTGATGATGATATGATTTTTGATATCGGCCCTGATTCTGCAGCGGCGCTAGCGGAAGTTTTAAAAAATGCCGGTACCATTGTTTGGAATGGCCCAGTAGGCGTATTCGAATTTGACCAGTTTGGCGAAGGAACAAAAGCGATTGCATTAGCGATCGCAGAATCCAGCGCTTTCTCGATCGCGGGTGGCGGCGATACCTTAGCGGCGGTGAGTAAATACAATATTAGTAACGACGTGTCCTATATCTCTACGGGTGGTGGTGCATTTCTTGAGTTCTTAGAAGGCAAGAAACTACCTGCGGTTGTGATGCTCGAGTCACGTGCAACTTAGTCCATAAGGGAAAACCATTGACAGCATTGAGAAGAACCAAGATTGTAGCAACATTAGGACCAGCGACAAATAGCCCCGGCGTATTGGATGCCATTATAAAAGGAGGGGTTGATGTCGTTCGCTTGAACTTCTCTCATGGCGATGTGAATGCGCATATCGAATTAGCCAAAACTGTCACAAAATTAGCTAAGAAGCATGGTCGGCATGTTGGGATTTTGGCTGACTTACAAGGCCCTAAAATCCGTATTGCACGTTTTAAAGAAGGCAGTGTCATCCTAGAACAAGATCAGCAATTTGTTTTGGATGCGGGCTTAGGTAGTAATGATGGTGATATAGATCAAGTTGGTATTGACTATAAACAACTTGTCAAAGATGTCCATTCTGGCGATACACTGTTATTAGATGATGGACGTATTGTACTGATAGTCGAGCAGGTTGAAGGTCAACGTATCGTTTGCCGTGTCAGTGTTGCAGGTGTACTGTCTAATAATAAGGGTATTAACCGCCAAGGCGGTGGCTTATCAGCAGCAGCATTGACTGATAAGGATAAGTCCGATATTAAAGTGGCGGTAAAAATGCAAGCGGATTATATCGCTGTATCTTTCCCGCGATCAGCTGAAGATATTCACTATGCACGAAGCCTAATAAATGATGCTGGTGGTAAAGCTGGCATCATTGCAAAGATGGAGCGTGCCGAAGCTGTTGATGTGATTGATGAAATCATTGAGGCGTCGGATGCTGTTATGGTCGCTCGGGGTGATTTAGGCGTCGAGATTGGAGACGCTGCACTGCCCCCGATCCAGAAAAAGATTATTCTTCGTGCACGACGACTTAATCGTGCCGTAATCACTGCAACGCAGATGATGGAGTCGATGATTGACAATGCCATTCCAACACGAGCAGAAGTGTTTGACGTTGCTAATGCAGTGCTTGATGGTACTGATGCAGTGATGTTGTCAGGCGAAACGGCGGTAGGGAAACATCCGCTTAAAGTGGTTGAAGCGGTTCATCGTATTTGCTTAACTGCAGAGCAACAGCGGGAAATCCGGGTGTCGAGACACCGAGTAGATATACAGTTTCAATCGAGAGCGGAAGCGATCTCGATGGGCGCCATGTATCTAGCAAACCATTTAAAGGTGAAAGCGATTGCTGCATTGACACAATCAGGTTCTACACCATTGTGGATGTCACGAATCAGTTCGGGTATTCCTATTTTTGCGCTAACACCCCATGAAGAAACAAGTCGAAAAGTCACGTTATATCGTGGTGTATACCCCGTGCATTTTGCGCCAGAAAACAATGACCACTTATCTGTAAATAAAGGCGCTATAGATGTACTGCAAGAGAGTGGTGAGGTTAATGATGGTGATATCGTGATTATCACAAAAGGTGATAAAAATAGTACCGATATGCTCAAATTAGTTACTGTTGGAGATATGATTGAACCTAGACTAAGCTGATATAGTGTCAATAGTAATGAATTTAAAAAGGAAGCCAGTATGGCATTAGTATCACTTCGCCAGTTATTAGATCATGCTTCAGAGCACAATTTTGCCATTCCTGCTTTTAATGTTAGCAATATGGAACAGGTTCATGCGATCATGCAAGCGGCAGATGCGGTGGATAGTCCTGTCATCATGCAAGGTTCTGCAGGTGCACGCAAATATGCGGGAGAACCCTTCCTTCGCCACTTAATTTTGGCGGCAATAGAGTCTTATCCACATATTCCTGTTGTCATGCATCAAGATCATGGTGCCTCACCGGAGATTTGCGCACGTGCAATTCAATCAGGATTTAGCTCGGTGATGATGGATGGTTCTTTATTGGCGGATATGAAAACGCCGTCTGATTTTGAATATAACGTGGATGTCACCCGCACTGTAAGTAGAATGGCGCATGCTTGTGGCGTGTCAGTTGAAGGTGAAATAGGGTGTTTGGGCTCACTGGAAACAGGCATGATGGGTGAGGAAGATGGCCATGGCTCAGATGAAAAATTGGACCTAAGCCAATTGTTAACGGATCCAGATGAAGCAGCCGACTTCGTTGAGCAAACTAGGATTGATGCCTTAGCAGTTGCTATTGGTACCAGCCATGGTGCATACAAATTCACCCAGCCACCAACAGGTGAAGTTCTAGCCATTAGTCATTTAAAGACATTGCAACAACGTATGCCAAATACCCATTTTGTGATGCATGGTTCTAGTTCGGTGCCGCAAGATTGGCTAAAAATTATCAATAACTATGGTGGCGATATTGCTCAAACATATGGTGTTCCAGTTGATGAAATTGTTGATGGTATTCAATATGGTGTTCGAAAAGTGAATATCGATACCGATTTACGAATGGCTTCAACAGGATCGATAAGACAGTTTCTCGCTAAGGAAAAAAATGCGGCTAACTTTGACCCGCGTGTTTTTCTAAAAGCATCAACAGCAGCTATGCAAGCTATTTGTCAGGATCGGTATGAAGCATTTGGTAGTGCAGGTCATGCGAGTAAAATTATTCCGATCCCATTGATTCAGATGGTCGATCGTTATGCTAGTGGAGAGTTTGCTGTTTAGCTGACACAATCTAGAATTAGAGTCTCAATCATGAAAGGCGAGAACATCTCGCCTTTTTTATTGTAGGGATAATAGATCAGTAAAAGAGCGGAATAAGGTAAACTAGCAACTTTCATGATAGCCGAGACAATTTAGTGCAGCAATTATTAGCTATTGCAGGTGGTGGAGCGATTGGTGCGATATTTCGATTTGGAATGTCCAATGGTGTTTATCGCCTATTAGGGAGGGAGTTTCCATACGGTACGTTGGTTGTTAATTTACTGGGATCACTGCTAATGGGCTTCTTTTTTGTAGTGCTGGTCGAAAGAATGGCAGTGTCTGATGAGTGGCGGTCTGGTGTATTAATCGGATTACTTGGGGCCTTTACTACATTCTCCACATTTTCTTTTGAGACATTGGCTTTATTTGATGCAGGAGCACCATTTAAAGCATTAGTAAATATTTTGGCTAGTGTCGTATTGTGCATTACTGCAACATGGTTAGGAATTAGTTTGGGGAGACAAATATGAACATGGTAGATATTACCATGGTCCGCGTTTACTTGGCGGAAGGACGCAGTGATTTGAATAAGGTAGAAAAATGGTTACAAACGGAAGGCAACGTCAGAGGTTACACGGTCTTTAGAGGTATCGCTGGTGTAGGTGCTGATGGCAAGAAACATACTGCCTCTTTGTTAGATTTGTCCTCTGAATTGCCGATAGTTATTGAGTTTTTTGATGTGCCAGATCGAATAGAAGCGATCCTTGAAAAGTTACAAAAATTGGTTAAAGCTGATCATATTGTCAGTTGGTCAGCAAAATCAGGAAGGTAAAATGTTAGATCCAAAATTATTAAGAAATGAGCCCCAACAGCTCGCCGAAGTACTGGCTAGGCGTGGTTATCAGTTAGATGTGGTTACAGTAGAAAAATTAGAACAACAAAGGAAACAGGCACAATTAGACACCCAGCAATTGCAAACAGAGCGTAATGCGCGTTCGAAAATGATTGGTAAAGCCAAAGCTGCCGGAGAAGATATTCAGCCTTTACTCGCCGAAATTGATGATTTGGGTGATAAGCATAAAGCTGCCGAAACTAAATTAAACGAAGTATTAGATAAAATCATTGATCTTTCGATGGATATACCTAATATCGTGCAAGATGATGTGCCTGCTGGTGCGAGTGAAGATGATAATTTAGAAGTGCTACGTTGGGGTGATTTACCTGAGTTTGATTTTGAGCCTCTCGACCATGTCGATTTGGGTGCTAAATTAGGTGCTATGGATTTTGAAACTGCAGCTAAGATTAGTCAGGCCCGTTTTGTTACATTAACGGGGCCATTAGCAAAAATGCAGCGTGCGCTGACACAATTTATGCTTGATATGCATACCGAGCAGCATGGCTACACTGAAGCTTATGTTCCTTATTTGGTCAATTCAGACTCCTTAAGAGGAACAGGTCAATTACCCAAGTTTGCTGATGACTTGTTTGCTGTCGATGATGCAGGGTTATACTTGATCCCGACTGCAGAAGTACCCGTGACCAATATCGTGCGAGATACAATTTCAAACGATGAACAGTTACCGATTAAATATGTTGCACATACGCCCTGTTTTAGAAGTGAAGCAGGATCTCATGGCCGTGATGTCAGAGGGCTTATTCGCCAACATCAATTTGAAAAAGTAGAGTTAGTTCAAATTGTCAGACCAGAAGATTCGGCTGCTGCTCATGAAGAATTAACAGGCCATGCAGAACAGATATTACAAGCACTCGGCTTACCCTATCGGAAAGTAATTTTGTGTACGGGTGATTTAGGTTTCTCTTCAAGCAAGACCTATGACTTAGAGGTTTGGCTGCCGAGTCAGAAAACATATCGAGAGATTTCTTCTTGCAGCAACTTTCATGATTTTCAAGCGCGACGAATGCAAGCACGTTGGCGTAATCCTGAAACCAAGAAGCCCGAGTTAGTGCATACTCTCAATGGATCAGGTTTGGCAGTAGGAAGAACACTTTTAGCTGTTATGGAAAATTATCAAGATAAACTAGGCCGTATTGTTATCCCTGAGGTGCTAAAACCTTATATGGCTGGCAAGGAATTTATCGGTGGATGAGTTTTCATTAATCCAAAAAATTATTATTTGGGTCATCCCCGTTGTGTTTGCGGTGACGATCCATGAGACTGCTCATGGCTGGGTTGCGCTGCAGTTTGGCGATCGTACAGCCCAAATGCTGGGACGTTTGACCTTAAATCCGATAAAACATATTGATCCAATTGGCACAATTGTCGTGCCTGCCTTGTTGGCCATGACGACAGGTTTTATTTTTGGCTGGGCTAAACCTGTTCCTGTTAATGACCGAAATTTAAGAAACCCCAGAAAAGATATGGCTTGGGTGGCTTTGGCAGGCCCCTTTTCGAATTTAATCATGGCGGTTTTTTGGTCTATTATTGTCTTAATTGGCCTCTCATATAGTGATGCTTTAGCCTACATGGGTTTAGTGGGTATTTTTATAAATACTATTTTGATGTTACTTAATTTATTGCCATTACCACCTTTAGATGGTGGGCGAATTTTACTGAGTGTGTTGCCAGGGCCTTTATCGTGGAAGTTGAGCCGAGTTGAACCTTATGGCTTTATTATTTTAGTTGCCTTGCTGTATTTTGGCATTATTGGGATGATCTTGTGGCCGCTGATGTCACTTTTCATTGGCCTATTGCCCATCCCTTTTGGTGCCCCCGAATTATTACAGTTAATTTTTTAGTTTTATCGTTGATATAAAAAACGCAGGAGAACATTTTGGACACAGTAGCACTGCAGTCCCGTCGCATCGTTTCAGGTATGCGTCCCACAGGGCAGCTTCACCTTGGACATTACCATGGTGTATTGAAAAACTGGATTAAATTACAACATGAGTTTGATTGTTTTTTCTTCGTTGCGGATTGGCACGCTTTAACGACGCACTACGATGATAGTGGCATTATTGAAGCTAGCGTTTGGGATATGGTGATAGATTGGATTGCGGCGGGAATTGAACCATCAGCGGTATCTCTATTTTTGCAGTCGCAAGTACCAGAGCATGCTGAATTGCATTTATTGCTTTCGATGATTACACCATTATCTTGGCTTGAGCGAGTACCTACCTATAAAGATCAACAGGAAAAATTGAAAGAAAAAGATTTATCTACTTTTGGTTTCCTAGGTTATCCACTTTTACAGAGTGCAGATATTTTAATTTATCGTGCTGGACAAGTTCCTGTGGGAGAAGATCAAGTTGTTCACGTTGAGTTAACACGTGAAGTAGCACGTCGTTTTAATCACATATACGGACGAGAAAAAGACTTTGAAGCAAAAGCTGAAGCAGCTATCGCCAAGATGGGTAAGAAAAATGCACGACTTTATATCAATCTAAGAAAAGCTTATCAAGAGCAAGGTGATACAGAAGCATTAGAAAGAGCACGCGCCTTACTGAAAAGCCAACAAAACCTTGCTTTGGGAGATACAGAGCGCTTATTTGGTTTCTTGGAGGGTGGTGGTAAAGTCATTCTTCCTGAACCTCAAGCGTTATTAACACCCGCAGCTAAAATGCCTGGTTTAGATGGTCAGAAAATGTCTAAGTCCTATGACAATACGATTGCTTTACGTGAGTCCGATGCGTCATTGGCAGAAAAAATAAAGAAAATGCCAACCGATACTAATCGTGTGAGACGGACAGATCCGGGTAATCCTGATCTGTGCCCTGTTTGGCAACTGCATGAAGTGTATGCTGATGACGATCAAAAGCAATGGGTTCAGGAAGGCTGTCGAAGTGCAGGAATAGGCTGTTTAGATTGTAAAGGGCCTTTGATTGATGCTATTTCTAAAGAACTAAAACCAATTAGGGAGCGGGCGAACGATCTAAGTGAGCACCCAGAAGTAGTTCGCCGCATTATTGTTGATGGCAATGAAGCAGCACGTGAAGTTGCACGTGATACCTTAGAAGAAGTCCGATCAGTTATGGGTTTAAGCTATAAATAAATTAATGTAATAAAACACGCCGGGAGGCGCTTACTATGTCAGAAAGAATTCAAAAAGTATTAGCCAGAGCGGGTTATGGTTCAAGACGCCAAATAGAAAGTCTTATTAAAGAAGGTAAAGTCATTGTTAATGGCGAGGTCGCAAAATTGGGTGACCAAGTTAATGTTGGCGATACAATGAAGCTAGATGGCAGTCCTTTATCTGCTAAAAGACTATGGCAGCAGCCACAACAAGTTTTACTCTATAACAAACCTGTCGGTGAAGTATGTACACGTAAAGACCCAGAAGGCCGTAGGACTATCTTTCAATCCTTACCAACGCCAGAAGAAGGCCGATGGGTCAGTGTTGGTCGTTTAGATATTAATACCAGTGGTTTAATTATTCTGACAACAGATGGTGAGTTAGCTAATCGTTTAATGCATCCTTCTAATGAAATGGATCGTGAATATGCCGTTCGAGTGTTAGGTGAAGTTACGCCGGAGATTATGCAAAATTTACGCGAAGGGGTTGAGCTAGACGATGGTAAAGCTAAATTTGCAGATATCCAAGAAGCGGGTGGCGAAGGTGCAAACCATTGGTACCATGTTGTTATTCAAGAAGGCCGAAACAGAGAAGTTAGACGTCTTTGGGAAAGCCAAGGGGTCCAAGTCAGTCGTTTAATGCGTGTACGTTACGGGCCAATTATTATTCCTTCACAGCTCAAAATGGGGCGTTGGATGATGCTACAAGGTCAAGATCTGGCTGCACTTTATGAGGAAGTTGATTTGGTCGCTAATGAGTCTTCTATTTCAGGAACCCCTGGACGTGCACAAAGAGAGAAAAAATTAAGACCGTTAAAAAAGAGTACGCCAAAATCAAGGGCAAAAAAATCAGAAGTACGCACTAAAACTAAACGTTCGCCACGTATTCGTGGCCACTAACTAACCAATATTTTATTCGTCAATACAAGTTTGGTTACGCCCCGATTTTTTAGCTTGGTA
Organism: uncultured Gammaproteobacteria bacterium; assembly: GCA_905479075.1. Lineage (GTDB taxonomy): Bacteria > Pseudomonadota > Gammaproteobacteria > Nitrosococcales > Methylophagaceae. Next base: position 111,624 of record CAJQLA010000008.1, read on the forward strand.
TAAAGCACGATCGGCACGATCGAATAAGATAGATGCTTCTTCTCCACGATTGAGTTGAGCTATTCCTAGGCTAACTGTGAAGCCAAATGTGCGAGTGCCGTCATTACAGTTAAGTTGAGAAACGGCTACTCTGACACGCTCGGCTACTTGGAGTGCTGCTTCTTTATCTGTATTACTTAAAACAAGTGTAAACTCTTCGCCACCATAACGGAATGCGATATCACTTCGACGCAAAGTGTCGATAATAGAGTCGGCAAGTGTACGTAAAGCAATATCCCCTGCACGATGCCCGTATGAATCGTTAACAGACTTAAAGTGATCAATATCAAGCACAACAAGTGATAGTGGCTGGTGTTGACGCTGCGCTAAACCTATTTCACGTTTTAAGCTTTCATCAAAGGCAGCTCTGTTATTTAAACCAGTTAATTTGTCTTGTAACGCTAAAGACTGTGATTGGCTATAGAGTAAGCAGTTACGCAATGGGTAAATCAACTTGCACAATAAGTCTTCTACTAATTGCGTCTCATCATCACTAAACTTTTTGCTTCGTGACAGGGAAAACTCACCTAACCAAACAGAATTCATTTCCAAACGATATGAGCATGAATGACGATGACGTTTAGCTGTATTGATATCACTTAATACACCTTGATGTTGGTAATGAAGGCTATCAAATGTAATGACCTTACTTATTTCGCCGTGAAATAAATTAATTAATTCTTCTAGCTCAAGGGTTGTCTGCAATACAGAAGGTAGTCTTGCTGTGACATCTTCAAGTTGGTTCGCACCGTGTTCAGGAACAATAAAGTCAACAGCGTGAGAATGTTTACCCACTAATGATAATTTTGCTGTTTCTCTAGGAAGCCTGCTAGCCATAATTTCAACCCTTAACTAAATATTTAGTTTAAGAGAAGCTAAATACGTGCCAAAACTTAATAAATGATAATAATCAGTGGCTTATATAGGTGTGCCGAGAGTTTGACGCTAGTTTCACTGGGCAAAAACAATTTGACCGTGGATTTTATTTTTATCGTGTAAAAGTAGTTCTAAGTAGCTTTGAACTACATCTTCTGGCTCTGCTAATTCGCTGGGGTCAATGGCGGGGAAAGCACGAGCATGAAGTTTCGTTTTCACTGTACCAGGGTCTATACAATTCACGCTTATTTTAGCTGCTGATTCAAACTCACTCGCCAATTGCATAGCAAATGATTCGATAGCTGCCTTACTAATGCCATAAGCTGACCAGTAAGCATTATTTTTATGACTATCAGTGGTAAATACAATGGCTGAATTTGATTGTTTTTGCAGTAACGGAATAGCGGCACGAGTTAACATAAATGGCGCAGTCAGATTGATATGTAGGGTTTCTATCCAAGTGACAGGATCTTGATGTTCGACGGGGGCAAGTTGACCTAAGCTTGCGGCACAATGCACGATACCATCAAGACGGCCAAAATTTTCTTCAATAGTTAATACTAAATCTTCATAATCCTGAAGTTTGGCGCCTTTTAAATCCAAAGGGTAAATAGCAGGAATAGTATCCGTTAATTGAACAATGTCATCATAAGTTTGTTCTAACGCCGGCACCTTATTATCAAGGAGAATAATTGTGGCACCGTGTTTTGCATACGCTTTGGCAACGGCTGCACCAATCCCATTTCCAGCACCTGTAACCAGGATGACCATGTCGTTGAAACAAGTGGGGCTTAATTTGTCTGTCATTATTTTTGTTGCTCAGGATCAGAGAGTGATTTGAATGTAGTATCCGGCTGATTAAATCGGACACCTGCTGCATCGATACTATGTTGCTGTTGTTTTGTTGAAGTGGCATTAGATAATGACTTTGAGTCAACAGCAGTCTGATCGTCATGTTCCTGCGTGCAGGCGATCAGGGTGATGAGTGTCAATACTGTGATAATTTGATACATGGTCTAAACAGCTTATGATGAAGGCTGGCTAAGTATTTGTTCAGCACAGTATTGACCATTACGAACAGCCCCTTCAATAGTGGCTGGGTAGTTGTTTTTTATATAATCGCCAGTCAACCATAAGCCATTGATGGTTGTTTCACATTCAGGTCGTTGCCGATGATTTTCAACAGTACACATGAAAGTCGCCCGTTTTTCTCTAATGACAAATGCATCTATTGCGCGATCGGGTAGTGTTGGAACCTGTTGATGAACTTCTTGACTGATATGTCTTATCAGTTGTTCTCTACTTAGTTGTTCATGTTCACCTTGAGCACTAATAACAACGGCGATCAAGCCAGGATGTTGTTGACTACGATCAAATAACCAATGACTCATTGTCCCCGTCATTCCTAACATCGGCTTAGGCAATCTACAATCTTCATGATATTGAAGGTATACAGTTGTGATAGGCGTTTGTTGAGGACGATGGAAACGCACATGCGAAGCAAGTAATTGTGCAGATTGATCTGGGCCCGTGGCAATAACGACATTATCAGCATCAATGAATCGTCCTGCTGTGGTGACAACACCTGTTACTAGGCCTTCTTCGGTCACAATTTCTGCGATACGTGTTTGACGACTCAGCTTGCCACCATGACGCCTGATATAGTCAGCAGCAGCTTGAGGAAATAAATCACCCAGTGGTTTTTTAGGGATCAACAAATCTGCGTGCTGTTGTGTTTTGCCCAGGCTATCACGTAAAACATGAGCAAGGACATGAGCGGAAGCACGATCGGTTGATGTGTTTAACGTCGCTAAACATAATGGCTCCCAGAGTTGCTTGATTAAACGGTCAGGTTGCCCTACTTTTTGTAACCACTCTAAGACGGTAATATCATGGTCTGATAATAATTTCGGGATATTGCGTTGTAGAACAACCAAGTTTTTAAGGCCTGAAAGACCTGCACTACGAACTAAGTTCCAAGCTAAAGACCATGGCCAGGATAGCTTGCCCCTTGCAGAGAGATGTAAAGGGGAATATTGGGTGTCATAAATTGAAATATCAATAGTAAGCCTATCAATCACAGTCTCGGGATCAACACTCACTAATTGCATCATCGCTAACATATGGTCATAAGCGCCAATCATAATATGTTGGCCATTATCTATGACTTTGTCTTGCCATTCGATATTACGTGCCCGCCCGCCAAAGTGTTTTGCAGCCTCAATGACATGAACTGGTTCACCTTGCCGAGCCAGTTTCACCGCGGTTGTTAGACCACTCCAACCCCCCCCGATGACTAATGTAGTCATGCTTGTTGAACCTGTCTATATTTGCTTTTAGTGGCTGTTTTCCAGGCGATCCAGAGCTTTCGGAGAGGGGTTAATGTCACACGATGTTCCATGACATGAAAACCATCAAGTTCGATTTCATCAAGCGTTGTCTGATAAATTTCCGACATAATTAACCCTGTTCGTTGTGCGTAACGGTCGCAATCAGGTAATAAACTTAAAGCCTTATGATAATAGTCTCTCGCACGTTGGGTTTGGAAGTGAAGTAACTCAATCAATTCTGGACTTGATTTCAGTGCTAGAACATCATCAATATCGACATTAAACCGTTCTAGATCTTCTTGTGGGATGTAAATACGGCCACGCTGAGCATCTTCACGAACATCACGAATAATATTGGTTAATTGTAGTGCCATACCCAAGGTTTCAGCATATTTTAAGGTATCTCTATTTTGGTAGCCAAAGATCTCAACCACTAGTAAGCCAACTGCGCTAGCAACTCGATAACAGTATAAAGCTAACTGCTTAAAATTTGGATAGGAAAACTGGTCTAAATCCATCGCCATACCATCAATAATTTCTATAAAATATTCTTGATGCAAATCATATTTATCAATAGCTGTCACTAATGCTTTCGTAATGGGATGGCTGGCTTGATGATTGAATGTTTGGCTAATTTCTTGTCGCCACCATTCTAGTTTATTTCGTGCAATAACGGCATCATGATCACTGTCAACGGTATCATCAATCTCTCGGCAAAAAGCATAGAGGGCGGTAATAGCTTGGCGTTGTTGTTCAGATAGAAATAAAAAACTGTAGTAAAAGCTTGAACCGCTTTTGGCTGTTTTTTCACGACAGTAGTCATCTGGTGTCATCGTTGTAATCTTTTTACTATTTGACCGCGTAATAAATGATTAGCAATAATTTCATCAATATCCTCTTTATTCTGATATTGATACCAAATACCTTCTGGATAAATCACTAACATTGGCCCTAAGGCACAACGATTTAAGCAGCCAGCACTATTGACACGTACTTGTTCGAGGCCAAGTGCTTTCACACGTTGCTTGGCATAAGCACGAAGTGATATTGCATCATGCTGCTGACAATGCTGCCTGCCATCAGTACGTTCATTAGTACAAAAGAATAAGTGATATTTATATATTTCAGACATGGCATAGATTCTTAACGAAATGAAGATAAGAGAATATGTTTGTTTATGGACAATAGATTTCGCTTAATAACTGCGTTCGATAGAAAAATCTGCAAGAGAGAGTAATGCCTCTTTATAGATAGAATCTGGCAAGGTAACTAGGGCTTTTTTGGCGAGTTTTGCTTCTTTTTCTGCGGCCTGTGAGGTGTAGTTAATAGCACCCGTTTGATTAATGATATCGATGATTTCATCGATTTTGTCACGCTCGCCTTGCTCTATAGCATGACGGATAACTTGTCTTTGCTGCTCATTACCATGTTGCATTGCATAAATCAAAGGAAGTGTTGGTTTGCCTTCGGCTAAATCATCACCAATATTTTTGCCAATAGTTTCACTTGATTCACTATAATCGAGTAAGTCATCTACTAATTGGAAAGCGCTACCTAGATGCATAGCGTAATCTGCCATGGCTTGCTCGAGCGCAGGTGATGAACCACTAATAACGGCACCAAGTTGTCCAGCAGCTTCGAATAACTTTGCTGTTTTATGGTGAATGACTTCAAGGTAAGCGGCTTCACTGGTATCAGGGTCATTGCAGTTAAGCAGTTGTAGCACTTCGCCTTCAGCAATAATATTGGTGGTATGAGATAGGATTTTCATTAAAGGCATTGAATCCATTTCAACCATCATTTCAAATGAACGAGTGTATAAAAAGTCACCGACTAAAACACTGGCTTCATTGCCCCAAAGATTATTGGCCGTTTCCTTACCACGCCGCATATCTGAACCATCGACAACATCATCATGTAACAAGGTGGCGGTATGGATGAATTCAATAATTGTCGCTAGATTGGTGTGTTGCTCACCTTGATATGCACAAGCACGCGCACTTAATATGGCCAAAGCAGGGCGCAGGCGCTTCCCACCACTGTTAATAATGTAATGACCTAACTGATTAACGAGCACAACATCTGATTGCAAGCGGGCTTGAATCATCGCATCGACAGCGGACATGTCATCTTCAATTAAGGAGTAAATGGATTGGATATCCACGGCGCTAAAATCTACCTATAATACGGGTCTGTAAAAGTTGCTACTTTCTCATGCAAGACGATAGATCGCAAATATTTTGATTAAGGTTTGATCTCTTTAAGGAAAGAGGCTAAAATTGCCGGTCTTTTGTTGGATTGACCAACAATAACTTAATATTTTTTGGAGACAGCGATGTACGCTATTGTCGCGACTGGTGGAAAGCAGTACCGAGTTAAAGAGGGCGAGAAGCTCCGTGTTGAGAAATTATCTGCAGAAGCCGGTGATACGGTTGAATTAGATAAAGTTTTAATGGTGGGTGAAGGTGACGATGTCAAAATCGGCGCACCTTATCTTGAAGGCGCTAAAGTAACTGCAACTGTAGCGGCAAATGGCCGTGGTGATAAAGTGAAAATCGTCAAGTTCCGTCGTCGTAAGCATTATCGCAGAGAGATGGGACACCGTCAGTCTTACACAGAAATCGAAATCACAGGCATCTCAGCCTAAGATTAAACGCTCAAGAGGATACAGAGATGGCTCATAAGAAAGCAGGTGGTAGTACTAGAAACGGGCGCGATTCAGAATCCAAGCGCCTTGGTGTAAAACGCTACGGTGGTGAAGCTGTATTAGGCGGTAATATCCTTATCCGTCAACGCGGTACACGTTATCACGCAGGTCTGAATGTTGGTGTTGGTAAAGATCACACTTTGTTTGCTAAAACAGACGGTAAAGTGCTTTTCGAAACTAAAGGCCCTAAAAGTCGTACATTCGTTAGCGTTGTAGCAGACTAGAAGATTCAGTTAGCCCAGTATGGGCAACTAAAGAGAGCCCTGCTAATGCGGGGCTTTTTTGTTTCTGGACTTTACAACTAAAAGTGACTATTTTTAGCTGTAAATAGAAAGGTTAAAAGTAATGAAATTTGTAGATGAAGCGAGAATAACAGTAGCAGCAGGTGGCGGTGGTAACGGCTGTCTTAGTTTTCGCCGAGAAAAATACATTCCTTTTGGCGGTCCAGATGGCGGCGACGGTGGAGATGGTGGTGATCTTTATTTACTGGCTGCTGAAGAAGTAAATACCCTAATTGATTTTCGTTATAAGCGACATTTTAAAGCTGAACGTGGTGAACATGGCAGAGGTAAACTTTGTAGTGGTGCTCGAGGTGATGATTTAGTTATTAAAGTGCCGATTGGAACTGAAGCTTGGGATGATGATACTGATGAACTTATTGGTGATTTAGTCAACGATGGCGATAAACTATTGGTTGCAAAGGGTGGCTGGCATGGTTTAGGTAATGCCCGCTATAAATCGAGTACTAATCGTGCTCCAAGACAAATTTCAAATGGTACGCCTGGCGAAGAACGTCATTTGCGGCTAGAGATGAAATTATTAGCCGACGTCGGTTTGTTGGGTTTACCAAACGCCGGTAAATCAACATTTATTCGTCAGGTTTCAGCAGCTCAACCCAAAGTGGCAGACTATCCGTTTACAACAATGTACCCAAACTTGGGTGTGGTGACGATGAAAGATGTCCGCAACTTCGTTATTGCTGACGTACCTGGGCTTGTTGAAGGAGCGGCTGGTGGCGCGGGCTTGGGCATCCAATTCCTGAAGCATCTGACACGGACACGTCTACTTTTACATATGGTTGATATGGCACCCGCTGATGTCGATCAAGATCCGGTTGAGTCTGTAGAGATCATTAATAAAGAATTACAGAACTACAGTGAAGCATTAGGTAAACAAGACCAATGGCTGATTTTAAATAAGATGGATCTAGTACCAGAAGATATTAGAGAAGAGTTTTGCCAAGAAGTGCTAGATCGACTTAACTGGCAAGGTAAAGTTTTCCGTGTTAGTGGTCAATCAGGTGAAGGCTGTCAGGTTCTGTGTGATGAGATAATGGATTATCTAGATGAGCGTAAAGCCATTGAAAAAGCGGCAGTAGAACAGCAAAAAAGTAGTGAGACATCATCAGTCGAAGAGGACTAATAAGTGGTAAATTCACACCAACAACTTGTTAATACAAAACGTTGGGTCATCAAGATCGGAAGTGCGTTATTGACTCGGCCAGGCGATGGTCTTGATCTGCAACGTGTTAGCTGGTTATGTGGTGAAATTGCTCAACTCCGTGCACAAGGCAAAGAGGTTGTTTTAGTAACATCAGGCTCTGTTGCTGCTGGGATGCAGGAGCTTGGTTGGGCGAAACGGCCACACGCCTTACATCTTTTACAATCTGCTGCTAGCGTCGGACAAATGGGTTTAATACAGGCTTATGCGTCGGCTTGTGAACAGCATAATATCCATACTGCTCAAATCTTACTAACCCACACTGATTTAGCTGATCGTAATCGATATTTGAATGCACGAAGTACATTGAACAGCCTGTTGGAATTGAATGTACTGCCTGTCGTAAACGAAAACGATACGATAGCGAATGAAGAAATTCGTTTCGGTGATAACGATACCTTGGCGGCAATGACTGCGAACTTGGTTGAGGCCGATGTACTTGTGATTTTGACTGATCAATCAGGGCTGTTTGATGCGGATCCACGCCAAAATTTAAATGCGAAATTAATTACGGCATCTGCTGCAAACAATTCTGACTTAGATAGCATGGCCGGAGACAGTAAAGGTGAGTTTGGCCGAGGCGGCATGGCGACTAAATTACTAGCGGCAAGACGGGCTGCCCGTTCTGGCGCAACCACGATTATCATGTCGGGTAAGTATGAGGATAATTTGCAGCAGCTGGCTAAAGGTGAAACGGTTGGTACTTTATTGTGGGCCGATAATGAACCGATGACAGCAAGACAGCAATGGTTGGTAGGCCATTTAAAACCTAAAGGGTCTATTTATTTAGATGATGGCGCTGCAAAGGTGGTACAACAGCAGGGTAAAAGTATTCTTGCTGTCGGTGTTAAAAAAGCTGAGGGTGAATTTACACGTGGTGAGTTAGTAGTTTGTAAAAATCTTACTGGACAAGAGATAGCGCGTGGTTTGGTTAATTATAATGTAGATGAAGCTAATAAAATAATGGGTAAATCAAGCCGGGATATCGAAGCCATTCTTGGTTATGTTGATGAAGCTGAATTAATACATCGGGATAATTTAGTGGTAACAAGCTAACAGAGGTGAATAAAAAGTCAGACTCTTTTCAGAGCCTGACTTCTTTTTAAAGCTAAAAGTTTAATTAATCTGCTTTTTTAACGATTTGTGCTTGAATATAGTTTTCTATACCCATTTTATCGATCAAGCCTAATTGAGTTTCTAGCCAGTCGATATGCTCTTCTTCAGCTTCAAGAATATCTTTAAATAAATCACGAGAAACAAAATCACCCACTTGTTCCGAGTAGGCTATACCTTCTTTTAGGTCAGGAACCGCATCCATTTCTAATGCTAAATCACATTCGAGCATTTCTTTGGTATTTTCGCCGATACGTAAGGCACCTAAATCTTGTAGATTCGGCAGACCTTCTAGAAATAAGATGCGATCAGTGAGTGAATCAGCATGTTTCATTTCATCAATAGACTCATGGTATTCATGTTCATAAAGATTAGTCATACCCCAATCTCGGTACATTTTCGCATGTAAGAAATATTGGTTTATAGCGATGAGCTCGTTAGCTAGCGCTTTGTTTAATAATGAAATGACTTTGTTATCACCTTTCATTGTTGTTCCTTTATACGGTATGAATTATTGACGATAGTAACTTGATAATTCTTATAGAATCAAGAAGTCTGAAAGTGGATGAGTGAAAATGGTTGTTCGAGATGAGAACCGCTGTCAGCTGAAATGCGTTACAAGAGAAGTAGACGTATTTATAAGCAAGCAGATTCTTGCTGTTCTTGGGGAATATGGTCTTGAACGATCCGATTTACCTTAAACTGACATTTGCCACAACAGCCAGCAGCGCCAGTTGCTTCGCGAACATGATCAACACTATGTGCGCCGGAGTTTACCGCCGTTTCAATAGTTTGTGAATTTACATTGTTACAAATACAAATAATCATTATCAGACGTAAAAGTAGTAGAACGTGTTCTAAATACTAATCATTATCATTTGCAACGTCAACACTTTTCTTTAAAGATTTAAAAAGTGTGTCACCTAAGAGTGGTAATCTGATATGTCATATTTATAACGATATGAATTATTACCGCCATATTTGGTGAAGAGAGTTAGTGGCGACCTAGGTTTGCTTAACGGCTGAAAGTGCAATTTTTTTATGAAAATAAATGATCAGTCCTATAGCAAACAATATGATTGGAATACAGCTCAAATTCATCATTTGCCAACCAATAGTAGATTCGAGCCACCCCGATGCTAATGCCGAAACGGTGACCATGCTGAAAATAAGAAACTCGTTTGCAGCTTGTGCTTTCGGCTTTTCAGCTTCGCTATAGGCGCTTGTAACAAGATGTGTGGCACTGATAAACATAAAATTCCAACCGACACCCAAGATAATGAGCGCCAGTGAAAAATGAAATTGGCTCTGACCATGTAAGTTGATAGCGATACAGCTGAGTATGACTAAAGCACCAAGTGACATCATTTGCAATGTGCCGAATCGATTAATTAAACGACCAGTAAAAAAACTTGGAATAAACATACCGAGCGCGTGAAGCTCAATGACCCAAGCTGATTGTGAAAAACTAAAGCCATGATGATGCATAGCAAGAGGCGTAGCCGTCATTAACAAATTCATAACCACATAACTGATCATTGCGGCAGAAATCGACACTAAGAAAATGGGCTGGCTGATGATCTGTAGAATTGGTCTTATTTTTTCATGGCTATGAACAATTGTTTTTGCAGGGAAAGTGACCCTCGATAGTACATAGAGTGCAATTACATAAAGCAGCGCTAACCCCCAGAAAGCACCAACGAAGGCTGTTCCTTTGACGAGATCCTGACTGTAAATAGCTAAGTTAGGTCCAGCAATAGCAGCTAAAACACCACCGAGCATGACAAATGATATGGCGCGTGCCCTTTTATTACTGTCGCACATTTCAACAACAGCAAAACGGTATAAGGTGCCAAAGCCAATGGTAATACCGAGTAGAAAAGCACCGAGGCAAAACCATTGAAATGATTCAATATGTAACGCTTGGATGCAGATCAAGGCGCCCACTATACCAATAGTGTTACCTAGAAAAAATCCACGCTTTCGGCCAACTTTGTCCATGATCAATGAAGCAGGTATCGTCGCGAGCATCAAACCAATAAACTGAAATGCAACAGGGAGCGTAGTTAGTTCACTAGATGGCGCCATTTTCTGTCCGATCAAGGCCATCACGGCTACTAACAGGATAGTTCCCGTGGTCAGCAAGGCTTGACAGAAAGTCAGTGCAAGAATGTTAAGGTTCATTACGCTTTGTAAATAGTGCTAATTGCAGGCATAAAAAAACCGACACAAGGTCGGTTCTTTTAAAAACAATGTGCTTGAGCTTAGAGTGCGCGAACAGCTGCGTTTAAACGGCTTTTGCTACGAGCAGCGGCATTTTTATGAATAATACCTTTGCGAGCCATACGATCTAAGGCAGGAACGGCAGCTTGGTATGCAGCAGTTGCTTGTTCTTTATTGCCATCATCAATTGCTTTTTGTAGTGCTTTAACGCTTGTACGCATTGCTGAACGTTGACTTGCGTTGCGTTGGCGGCTATCTTCCGCTTGACGTGCACGTTTTTTTGCTTGTGCTGAGTTTGCCAAAGTGTTTCTCCTAAAAACCAGCTATATATGTAAAGAACAGAGCATTATCCTGATTTGAATACACTTTGTAAAGTATTTTTGTTAATAAAACCAAGCTTATTCGTGCTGAGTAGATAACATTATATACAGTAACGGTGTTTAACGTATCAGTAATGCTATTCCTTGTTATGATAGTAAAATTTTTAGTGGATGATCGTATGAAAATTGTTACGGCCAATGTCAATGGCATTAGGGCGGCAGGACGCAAAGGTTTTTTTGATTGGGTTGCCAATACAAAACCAGAGGTTGTGTGTATTCAAGAAACAAAAGCGCAGATTGATCAACTTAGTGATGCTTTATACCATCCAGCAGGTTATCACTGCTATTACCATGATGCTCAGAAAAAGGGCTATAGCGGTGTCGCACTGTATTGCCGTCAAAAACCCGATGAAGTTATTGTTGGTATGGAAAATGAAGAGTTCGATGCAGAAGGACGCTATATAGAAGCTAAGTTTGGCAATTTATCAGTTATTTCACTCTATATGCCATCAGGATCCTCAAAAGAAGAACGTCAGCAAGCCAAATACCGTTGCATGGATCATATGATGGCAAAGATGGAAGAGATGAAAGCGTCAGGTCGTGATTACCTTATTTGTGGCGATTGGAATATTGCCCATAAAAATGAAGATATTCGCAATTGGAAAGGCAACCAGAAAAACTCAGGGTTTTTGCCAGAAGAAAGAGCGTGGTTAGATACCTTATTCGATGAAGTGGGTTTTGTGGATGCCTTCAGGGAGATCGAACAAGAAGAGCATCAATATACCTGGTGGTCAAACCGTGGACAGGCTCGTGCTAATAATGTTGGGTGGCGCATTGATTACCATGTCCTATCGCCAAATCTGAAAGGTAAAGTTATCTCAACAGAGATCTATCGTGATGTCAGCTTTTCAGATCATGCCCCGTTAATTATTGACTATGATTATCAAATACCCCAGTAAATGACTGCTCAAAATCCAAGAAAAACATGGCGTGAAACGGCCACGGCTTTTACTCAGTCTAATGTCGTTACCATGTTATTCCTTGGGTTTTCTGCAGGTCTTCCGTTATTACTCATCTTCTCATCATTGAGTTTGTGGTTGCGTGAAGCGGGTGTTGAAAGAGCTGCAGTCACCTATTTTAGTTGGGCTGCATTGGGTTACTCATTTAAATTTGTTTGGGCTCCGCTAGTAGATAAGTTGCCATTACCATTTTTAACACGTTTGATGGGGCGTCGACGTGCTTGGCTATTATTATCCCAAATCATGATTATGGTGGCGATAGTTGCAATGGCATTGATAGACCCAGCAACAGAATTGCTGGCGTTAATGGGTTTGGCGGCGGTCTTGCTAGGTTTTTCTTCAGCAACACAAGATATTGTTATTGATGCCTATCGGATTGAATCAGCAGAAGCTGATTTACAAGCCTTACTCTCTTCTACTTATATTGTTGGCTACCGAATTGCGATGGTGGTCTCTGGTGCAGGCGCTTTATATATAGCGGAATATTTAGGCTCAACCAAAGCGCTATACAACTATCAAGCATGGCAATCGACCTATCTATTGATGGCCGGGATGATGATGGTAGGCGTGTTAACCACATTGATGATCCCTGAGCCAAAACAGTCTCGGTCGGATGAACATCAGTATGGTAAGCGAGATTACTTACGTTTTATGCTGCTTTTTATCTTTGCCGTATCTGGTTTTATTACAAGTTTTTACTACAGCTCAGAATTAGCACAGTCTGCCAAGATGCAATTAAGTAGTGCTCTAGGTAACAGCAATTTAGCAGGCTTTATCGTTGAGTTTTTACGTTTAGCGTTAGCGTTACTCATCGCAACAGTTGTTACCAAATTAGTTATTACCGCAGGACTCGTTAAGCGGGATATGGTAGAAGCGACGTATATTGCACCAGTAAGGGATTTTTTTAGTCGTTATGGTTGGTCTTTGGCTTGGTTATTATTAAGTCTAGTAGGGCTTTATCGTATTTCAGATATCGTGCTGGGCGTCATTTCAAATGTGTTTTATCAAGACTTAGGGTTCACTAAGTCAGAAATTGCAACAGTCGTTAAAACCTTTGGTGTCATTATGTCGATAGTCGGTGCCTTGTTAGGCGGGCTATTAACGCTACGCTATGGCGTCATTCGCATGTTATTCATTGGTGCTCTGCTATCAGCAGCGACAAATTTACTGTTTATGCTACTAGCTCAATCTGGCCATAACTTACCTTTATTTTATTTGGTAGTGGCAGCTGATAATTTAGCGGCGGGCTTAGCAAGTGCTGCTTTTGTCGCCTTTTTATCGAGTTTGACCAATATTTCGTTCACTGCGATGCAGTATGCCATTTTCAGTTCCTTAATGACCTTATTGCCCAAGATTCTAGGCGGTTATTCAGGCACCATGGTTGATGCAGTTGGCTATGAACAATTCTTTTTAATTACAGCGTTGATGGGACTTCCTGTTTTACTATTAATAGTGTGGGCAAATAAATACTTCACTTTGGAGCACGGTATTAAAAAATGAAGCGTTTGCTGTTTGTTGCTTTTATGTTGTTTGTTTTATGGAAATTAACAGCTGGTAGCGATGAAGTTATTTTAGGTCCCGGTATTAGAGCAGAGCATGCACCACTTCAAACAGAGGTAAAACAGCAAAAACCGTTTTTGTTTAAAGACTTCCATGTGAAACCTTTGGCTGACTTTCAGTTAAAAGGAAAAATCCTATCGAAAGAACATTATTTTCTTGGCAACGATAGTGAATTATCGCCCGTTGATTTAGTTTTAGGTTGGGGACAGATGTCAGATGAAGCGGTACTGCAAAGTATCGATATTTCACAGTCTGGTCGTTGGTATTATTGGACAACTCGTGACTTTCCGATTCCAAGACGGGCAATTGAAACACAAAGCGCTAATATGCATATGATCCCTGCTAATGACATGGTTGAAGACAAGATAAAGCGCGCTAAACAAGGCCAAATAATCGAATTAGAGGGTTATTTAGTTAGGGTAGAAGGCAATGATAATTGGTATTGGCAAAGCTCATTGAGTCGTGATGATGCTGGCTCTGGTGCCTGTGAATTGATCTTTGTTACACAATTTCAAATTATTGAATAAAAATTATAGAAGTAAAAGGCATAGCAATAAAAAAGCCACTATAAATAGTGGCTTAGTTGGCATTCATTACATTTTAACTCTAAGGTGTCCGTCAAAACGGAATATCATCATCCAAATAATCAGCACCGCCGCCATAATCAGGCCCTGCTGATGGTGAGGCAGGTTGCGGAGAAGCAGCTTTTTGTTGAGGTGCTGATGCAGGCTGATCATAGCCAGTGCTGCCACCTGAACCTTTGCTATCAAGCATGGTCATGCTGTCACCAACGACCTCTGTGGAGTAACGATCTTGGCCATTTTGGTCTTGCCATTTACGAGTTTGGATACGGCCTTCGATATAAACCTGTGAACCTTTATGAAGATATTGCTGTGCGACCTCGCCAAGACGGTTACGTAAAGTAACGCGATGCCATTCAGTGCGCTCTTTACGCTCCCCTGTTTGTCGATCTTTCCAAGATTCTGAAGTGGCTAATCTTAAGTTACAAATGGAGCCGCCATCAGGAAAAGCACGGCTTTCTGGTTCAGCCCCGAGTCTTCCTACTAGTATGACTTTATTCACTGACATGGTTTGGCTCCTGAAACTGGTTTTTGTTTAAAGTGTCTATTCTACGATGAATAGCTAAATGCTTCTAGTTCATCAATACTGATTTCTTCGGGTACAAATTTAACATAGGCGACTTTCTCGTTAGCGACAATCATTGTCTCAACCACACCGACAATAGCGTTAAGTTTACGGGCTATATCGTTAGCGTTAGTGTCTGAGGCTGTTGGCAACTCGATTATACGCGTAGATAAGTGGCGAGGTGGTGTCATCGGTATAATCAGGCATAGCCAGCCGATGGTGATAATAGTACCGGCTATAAATACACCCATGACGTCGAATTGACCGTAGAGCAGGCCGCCAGTAGCACCACCTATAAAAGCGCCGAGGAACTGCGCTGTTGAATAAATACCAAGTGCAGTACCTTTGTTTTCTAAGGGGCTGAGTTTTGACATTATTGAAGGTAAGCTTGCTTCCAGAATGTTGAAGGCGGTAAAAAATAACCATAATCCAATTAAAATACTGGTGGCAGAGCTAGCTACAAATGCCCAAATAAACTGGCTAATGCCGAGAACGGCCACCGCACCAATAAAGATGGATTTCATTTTGCGCTTTTTCTCGGCAATAATGATGAAAGGCACCATAGCGATAAAAGCAGCTATCAGTATAGGTAAATAAGCCATGGCATGTTGTTCTTTAGCTAAGCCTGCGGTTTCAAACAAAGTGATTGGCAACGCAAAAAAGCTAGTCGTTAACAATAGATGCAGTAGCATAATACTCAGTACCATTCGCATTATTTCTTTATTAGCGAGGACTTTAGTAAATTGCTGAGGAACAGGCTCAATATCTCGGTGGTTGATACAGCGAACAGGGGTAGGGACCCAAAGGTGTAATACGGCGATGCCTACTAGAGAGAGTGCGGCTGTTGACCAGAAAATACCGGATAAGCCAATCCAGCTTTCTAAGGCTGCACCTGAGGCTAAGGCAACGGAAAAAGCAAGACCGATGCTTATGCCTATAGTCGCCATCGCTTTAGTGCGATGTTCATCCCGTGTTAGATCGGCAGTGAGTGCCATCACTGCAGCAGAGATCGCACCGCTACCTTGCAGCAACCGACCTAGAATGACCATATAAATAGAATCGGCCATGGCAGCAACGATGCTTCCTGCAGCAAATAATAATAAACCAGCAGTGATCACACGTTTACGACCAATGCGGTCAGATAACATACCGAAGGGGATTTGGAATATGGCTTGGGTTAAACCGTATGCGCCAATTGCTAAACCAATTAAAAAAGCGGTAGAGCCAGTGTATTGATCTGCAGCCAGTGAAAAAACGGGCAAGATCATGAAAAGGCCAAGCATACGCAGGGCATAGATACTAGCTAAACCTGAAATGCTGCGTTTTTCTAACGGGGTCATAGCGGAGGTGTTACTTTGCTTTTGCGTCATTGTAGTGAGTAAGGGTATATTTATTGGTTTGGCCTTATTCTATACGGAAGCTTGATGAAAAGCATAAGTATTCGTGGTGCACGCACGCATAATTTGAAAAATATTGATCTTGATTTACCACGTGATGCACTTATTGTGATTACGGGTTTATCGGGTTCAGGGAAGTCATCATTGGCTTTTGATACCTTGTATGCAGAAGGTCAACGGCGCTATGTTGAGTCCTTGTCTGCTTATGCAAGGCAGTTCTTGTCAATGATGGAAAAGCCGGATGTTGATCATATTGAAGGTTTATCACCGGCGATCTCTATAGAACAAAAATCAACATCGCATAATCCTCGCTCAACGGTGGGCACGATCACAGAAATTTATGATTATCTGCGTCTGCTCTTTGCTAGGGCAGGGGAGCCGCGCTGCCCGACTCATGATTCGCCACTAGCAGCGCAAACTGTCAGTCAGATGGTGGATACTGTGCTGGCAATGCCTGAGGGTGAACGGATGATGTTGCTTGCACCTGTTGTGGAAGACAGGAAAGGTGAGCATCGTGATATTCTGGAAAACCTACGAGCTCAAGGTTTTGTCAGAGCGAGAGTGAACGGCAAAGTCGTTGACTTGGATAACCCACCAGAACTTGAGTTACGTAAAAAACATAGTATTGAAGCGGTTGTTGATCGCTTTAAAGTAAGGCCTGATATACAGCAGCGTTTGGCTGAATCATTTGAAACAGCTTTGCAAATGTCAGATGGCATTGCCCGTGTGATTTCGATGGATGATGAAGGTAATGAAACCTTGTTTTCATCACGTTTTTCATGCTCCCAATGTGGTTATTCCATTGTAGAACTTGAACCAAGAATGTTCTCGTTCAACAACCCAGCGGGTGCTTGTGGAACCTGTGATGGACTAGGCGTTAAACAATTTGTCGATCCGGCTCGTGTTGTTGCGCATCCTGAAATGAGTTTAGCTGCAGGGGCTGTTCGTGGTTGGGATCGAAGGAATGCCTATTATTATCAATTAATGCATTCTTTAGCCGAACATTACGATTTTGATTTGGAAACGCCTTTTGAACAACTTCCCGAGTCAATCAGAAAAGTGGTGCTTTATGGCAGTGGCAAAACAAAAATTGATTTTGATTATCTGAGCGATCGTGGCAAAAGCGTTAAGCGTAGTCACAACTTTGAAGGTGTTATACCTAATATGCAACGTCGCTATCACGAGACTGAATCGAGTAGCGTTCGAGATGAACTAGCAAAATTCCATACGGTTCGTTCTTGCCCTGAATGTGCGGGTGCACGTTTAAATCAAAGTTCTAGACATGTCTTTATTGATAAAACCAATTTGCCAACAGTGACAGAGCTCCCTGTAGGCGAAGCCAAAACATTTTTTGAAAACTTAGTTTTGCCAGGTAAACAAGGCCAAATAGCCAGTAAAATTATTTCAGAAATCTCAGAGCGATTAACCTTCTTAGTCAATGTCGGCTTAGATTATTTAACGCTAGCACGAAGTGCCGATACCTTGTCTGGCGGGGAAGCGCAACGTATACGCCTAGCCAGTCAAATTGGCGCAGGCTTGGTTGGGGTGATGTATATTTTGGATGAGCCTTCTATCGGTTTACATCAGCGAGATAATGATCGTTTATTAGCGACGCTGACGCGCCTAAGAGACCTAGGTAATAGCGTTATTGTTGTCGAGCATGATGAAGAGGCTATTCGTTCGGCTGATTATGTGATCGATATTGGCCCTGGAGCGGGCGTACATGGTGGTGAAATTGTAGCTCAAGGCACACCTGAGACCATTATGAAGAGCGCTAAATCCCTGACAGGGCAATACTTATCAGGTAAACAAAAAATAGCGGTTCCAAACAAAAGAGAAGAATATCACGCTGGTAAAATGATTGGCTTGCGTGGTGCTTGCGGCAATAATCTACGAGATGTTGATGTTGATATCCCTATTGGTTTGATGACGTGTATCACAGGTGTTTCGGGTTCAGGAAAATCGACCCTTATAAACGACACGTTACTCAAATTGACAGCTAAAACACTCAATGGCGCTTCCGAAGAACCTGCACCACATAGCGATGTATTAGGCTTAGAGCAACTTGATAAGGTCGTTGCGATTAATCAAAGTCCGATTGGACGAACACCGAGATCTAACCCTGCGACGTATACAGGTATATTTACACCTGTTCGTGAATTATTTGCTAATACGCCCGAAGCACGCGCACGTGGATACACGCCGGGACGATTTAGTTTTAATGTGAAAGGGGGTCGTTGCGAAGCCTGTCAAGGCGATGGCTTGATCAAGGTTGAGATGCATTTCTTGCCTGATATTTATGTGCCTTGTGACGTTTGTAAAGGTCAGCGTTATAACCGAGAAACCTTAGATATACGCTATAAAGGCAAAACAATTACCGAAGTGCTAGCGATGACGATAGAAGAGGCCAATGAGTTCTTTACTAATATTCCTGTTGTTGCCAAGAAGCTAGAGACTTTAATGGATGTGGGATTAACCTATATTCAATTAGGACAAAATGCCACTACCCTGTCAGGCGGGGAAGCGCAGCGTGTTAAATTAGCGAAAGAGTTATCCAAGCGTGATACAGGTAAGACGCTTTATATCCTTGATGAACCAACAACAGGTTTACATTTCTTTGATATCGAACAGTTATTGAAAGTGTTGCATCGCTTACGTGATCGTGGGAATACTATTATCGTTATCGAGCACAATCTTGATGTGATTAAAACCGCCGATTGGGTGATTGACATGGGCCCTGAAGGTGGTTCCGGGGGCGGTATGATAGTGGCAATGGGGACACCAGAACAGATTGCTGATAACCCGAATTCACATACGGGTCATTATTTAAAACCATTATTGAATTAAGTTATGGCCTTAGAGCAAGAAATAAAACTGGCCGTATTAGCCAAGAATAAATTAGATATATCCGCACTTGCCTGTATTGAAGAAAAGTCGATGGGGACTGTTGAAACGCGGCAACTTATCAGTCGTTATTTTGATAATTCAGACTTGGCTTTATTAAAACAAGGTATTGGCTTGCGACGACGCTTTAATGGTCAAACGTGGTTGCAAACTGTTAAAGAAACGGGTCTGGCAAATGATGGTTTGCATGAAAGGCAAGAGTGGGAACATGTTTTAGGACAAGATGAATTCGAGTTCGAACTATTACAACAAACACCACTTATCAAAGCCATTGAAGATGAGTCGGCACTAGCCACTTTGCAAGCGATATTTACCACTGATTTTTCTAGAGAACATCGGTTGCTTAAACTAACTGATCAGACACATATCGAACTGGCTTATGATTTTGGCCATGTTTATACAGCAAGTCGTAAAACTGTTATTCATGAAATAGAGTTGGAATTAAAATCTGGCTCTGTGGATGATGTGAAGCAGTTTGCTGCACTTTTGCTAGAACAATTACCCTTGCAATACAGCGATATTAGTAAGGCCCAACGCGGTTATCAGTTATTTATTGGGTAATAATTTTTAGCGCGAGAACAAGCCGTTATCAGTTTCAAACTTCCATGTTCTAGTGATAGTAACGAGATCAAAGTTCTTCAATACATTGTCTGGAATAGGCGCGTAAGGCGAAGCTAGGCGGACTATTTTGATAGCGGCATCATCGAGTAATTTGTGTCCAGATGAACGTATCAATGTGATGCCATCGGGCGACACGCTACCATCAGGGTTGATATCTACAGCTAATATCAATGAACCGTTGATGCCTTTTTGTTTTGCTTCTTGTGGATAATTCATGGTGCCAATGCGTTCGACTTTTTTTCGCCAAGCTTCGTGATAAGCAGCAGCAGAAAACTCTTTTGTTCGGCTAGATAGCACTCTTTTCTTAGGCCTTTTGCTGGCTGATTTTGCTGCTAGGTCGAGTTGCTGTTCGCGTAGGCTAATATCATTACGTACCTTGGACATTAATTCACTTGCACTAAGTATAGGTTTGAGTTGTGGTGTTGCCTGAACTTGCCTCTGTGCTTTTTTAACAATTTCTTCGCTACTAGCGACTTTACGTTCAGCTTGTTGTTGGGTGATCAATTTTTTAGGCTTTTCAATTGTTTTAGTAGGGGTAGGTTGTATTCTTGCCTTAGGTGCCTGTGTCTGTTTAGTTTTGCTGACATCACGGTTGTTGGGCTTTATTAATGGTTTAATTGGGGTTGGGGTTGGCGATTTTTCGTCCGTTTCACCGCCGCCTTCATTATTGGCTTGGGCTAAATAATCGGCATCATCCGGTTCTAGTTCGGTTTTTTGTTTGACTAAGGTAATATCAAGGTTGGCGGGTGCTGAATTTTTTGGTGGTGAAGACACACTAAAACCAACACCTAACAGTATTGTTAGATGCAAAAGAATAGAAAACAAGATAGTAAAATTTAGCCTATCAAAGCCGGTATTCGATTCCATAATCAATGATGATTTTCAGTCTCTATTGTACGAATAAGTGTTTTTTCTTTGTCAGCTAAAAGCGTGATACGTTCCGCCATGCTCGGACTCAATTCAATCTGACCATTTGGTTTTACCAGCATAACATGACTGATATCAAGCGATGCAGCTATATTAGGCCAATCATTCCCCGCGACAAATAGTGCCGTTGCCGCCGCATCAGCAATGGAAGCATTTTGGTGTAAAACAGTGACAGAGATAGCTTGATCTGCAGGATAACCTGAACGCGGGTCAATAATATGAGGGTAACGGACACCTTCATATTCAAAAAAGCGCTCATAATCACCCGAAGTAAAGGCACTTTCATCATTATTTAAAGCGATAGAGGCAATCATGCCATCTTGCCGTGGATGACGAATACCTATAACCCAAGGCCGTTTACCATGAGAACCAATGGCACGAAGATCGCCGCCAATATTAATCAAAGCATTATGGATATCTTTTTGTTTTAACGCCTCGATAGCCTTATCAATGGCGTAACCCTTTGCAAAACCACCAAAGCCAAGTTTGACATGTTGATTACTGCTTTTGAGGACGCCATTTGAAATTGTAATACTTTCCATTGTTGGCGCTGACTGCACCCATTTATTTAATACTGCTTCGTCAGGTGGTGGGCGGGGTTGAAACCAGTTGTCTTGATGAAACCCCCATAGCGAAAATAACTGCCCAGCAGCAGGGTTAAAGAGATGATGACTATCGATAGCAAGTGTTTTAGCTAATTGAATGACTTGTGCCACATTATCTGACACGACGATTGATTCATTGTTGCTTATCGCTTGGTTGATGTTCGTTAGCGTACTGGGTTGCCATGCGTGCCAGAGTTGATTACTTTCAGAAAATACATTTTCTAATATATCGACAGTAGCATCAGCTGTTTTGTCATCCACATCATAAAGGCTGACATCAATTTCAGTACCAAATGCAAAGAATTTTGTTTGTAGTGCTCTTGGTTCTGAATCGCAACCAGCAAGGACTAGACATAGGCCAAGGATGAAAAAAGTAAGCGGCTTCATCCAAGTTGCTGATCGATACTATTCATAAGGTCGTGCGCGATATTAAGCTCAAATTGTGCATCTAATTCTCGAATACATGTTGGGCTGGTGACATTGATTTCAGTTAAATAATCACCAATCACATCAAGGCCAACAAACAAAAGCCCTTTTTCACGTAATGTCGGCCCGACTTGTTGGCAAACCCAGTGATCATGCTCAGTCAGTGGATGACCTTCAGCACGACCCCCTGCAGCCAAATTACCACGTGTTTCACCTTTAGCAGGGATACGCGCTAAAGCATAAGGCACTGGCTCACCATTAATCATTAATATACGTTTATCGCCATCTGTAATTTCAGGGATATATTGCTGAGCCATAATGGATTTTTCACCATGATTAGTCAGGATTTCAATAATGACACTGATGTTGGGATCACCATTTTTAACTCGGAAGATAGAAGCGCCGCCCATACCATCTAGGGGTTTTAAGATGATGTCACCATGTTGTTGTTGGAAGTCGCGGATAAGTTTACTTTGGCGCGTGACCAATGTTTCAGGGCAGCACTGTGGAAACCAAGCGGTGAACAGTTTTTCATTAGCATCACGCAAACTTTGCGGATCGTTAACGATGAGTACACCAGCAGCTTGTGCTTGTTCTAATAGATAAGTGCTATAGATATACTCCATATCAAATGGCGGATCTTTACGCATCAATATGGCGTCTAGTTCAGCTAACGGTCGGGTTTGTTCTTGGTCTAATTGATACCACTTAGCTTCATCTTGAAAAATGTCGAGCGGTTTCATCATTGCAGACACAACGCCTTTGTGTAGAAAAAGATCGTGTTGCTCCATATACCAAATTGTCCAGCCTTTTGCCTTGGCTGCAAGTAACATGGCAAAGCTACTGTCTTTTTTAATATTGATGGCTGAAATGGGATCCATCACGATGCCGATATGTCGAGTCATAGCTGCCTTTTGAAATTAATGATTTTATGCGATTTTACCTGAAATTAGATTTCGACAGTTCTGATTAATAAGATAAATAGCTAATTAATGTTCTGGCGCTACATAAGATAAGGATATTAGATATAATCATTAGGTTTTTGATTATAGATTGTGATGTTTACCTAATGACTACAACAGCTGCGACTGTGGCAGATACGCCGAAAACCTTTCAAGATCTGATATTAAGATTACAGCAATACTGGGCCGATCAAGGCTGTGTGTTATTGCAACCTTATGATATGGAAATGGGTGCAGGTACTTTTCACCCAGCAACATTTTTGCGGGCTATTGGACCTGAGCCATGGAGCGCAGCCTATGTTCAACCTTCTCGCCGCCCTACAGATGGTCGTTATGGTGAGAATCCAAACCGCTTACAACACTACTATCAGTTTCAAGTTGTATTAAAGCCTTCTCCAGCCAATATCCAAGAACTATATTTAGGTTCATTGAATATGCTCGGCATTGATACTGCTATCCATGATGTCCGTTTTGTTGAGGATAATTGGGAGTCGCCGACTTTGGGTGCTTGGGGCTTAGGTTGGGAAATATGGTTAAACGGGATGGAAGTCACACAGTTCACCTATTTTCAGCAAGTTGGCGGACTCGAATGCCGTCCAGTGACAGGTGAGATTACTTATGGCTTAGAACGTATTGCTATGTATCTTCAAGGTGTCAGCAGTGTTTATGACTTAGTCTGGTCTGATGGCCCTATGGGCAAAGTAACTTACGGTGATGTTTTCTTACAAAATGAGATTGAAATGTCAGCCTATAATTTTGAACATGCCGATGTTGCTAGTTTATTTACCACTTTCGATACCTGTGAACGTGAGAGTGAAAAGATGATTGAAGCTGGTTTGCCTTTACCAGCTTATGAGCTGGTGCTGAAAGCCTCACACACATTTAATTTATTAGATGCACGGAAGGCTATCTCTGTTACCGAACGCCAACGTTTTATTCTACGTGTTCGTACCTTAGCTCGCGCGGTGGCACAGGCTTATCATGATAAGCGCGAGGCGCTAGGCTTCCCCATGCTGGTGGAAATGAATAAGGAGGTGCAGTCATGAGTGATGCACGTGACTTATTAATTGAACTTGGCACTGAAGAATTACCACCGAAAGCGCTAAAATCGCTGATATCGGCTATGGAATCAGGCATTAAAGAGGGCTTACAAAAAGCGGAATTAGAGTTTAAGGCCATTCGTTCCTATGCTGCGCCGAGACGTTTAGCCGTAGTGGTAGATGGTTTACAAACAGCGCAGCAAGATCGCCTTGTTGAACGTCGTGGTCCAGCGCTGACAGCTTCGTTTGATGAAGAAGGTAATCCCACCAAGGCAGTTCAAGGTTTTGCTCGTTCATGTGGTGCTAATGTCGAAGATCTAGAAAAATTAGAAACGGGTAAAGGTGCTTGGCTCGTCTTTAAGCATCAGAAAAAGGGTGAACAAACTAGTCATTTAATTGGTGATATTTTACAGCAGACATTACAAGGCCTACCTATTCCGAAACGAATGCGCTGGGGTGATTTACCTGGTGAGTTTGTGCGGCCTGTTCATTGGCTGGTGTTATTGTTTGGTGACGATGTTATTCCACTAGATTTGCTGGGTGTTAGTTCTGGTAGAGAAAGTCGAGGTCACCGCTTCCATCATCCACAAGCGATACGTATCCAATCAGCTCAAACTTATGCGCCACAATTAGAAACAGAAGGCCATGTATTGGTTGATATGACTGCTCGTAAAGAGGCCATTCATGGTCAGGTGCTAGAGCTTGCAGTGAGCTTAGGTGGTGAGGCGGTTATTAATGAATCATTATTAGATGAGGTCACTGGACTTGTTGAATGGCCTGCCGCGCTTTCTGGTTCTTTTGATAAGCGTTTCCTTGAACTACCAGCAGAAGCATTAATTTCTTCTATGGAAGAACATCAAAAGTATTTTGCAGTTAGGGATAAGGTTGGCGCACTACTACCATACTTCATAACGATTTGTAATATAGAAAGTAATGATCCAGCACAGGTTATTGCGGGTAATGAGCGCGTTATTTTGCCACGTTTAAGTGATGCGGCATTTTTCTGGGATACCGATAGAAAGCGACCATTGATTGATCGACTTGAGCAACTTAAAACTATTGTCTTCCAAAACAAATTAGGCACAGTATTTGATAAATCAAATCGTGTCGCTAGATTAGCGAGTTATATCAACCATCAGACTAATGGCGACCCTGAGCTAGCGAATAGAGCAGCCTTACTAGCTAAATGCGATTTAGTGACCGAGATGGTGGGTGAGTTTCCTGATCTGCAAGGGATAATGGGTCGTTACTATGCCCAATTAGATGGTGAAAATACTGAAGTTTGTGAAGCCTTAGATGAGCAATATTTACCGCGTTTTGCTGGTGATGTTTTACCGAAAACCAAAACGGGTCAGGCGCTTAGCTTAGCGGAAAAAATTGATACGCTAGTAGGCTTGTTTGCCATTGGTCAGCCACCAACAGGTGTTAAAGATCCTTTTGCATTAAGGCGGGCAGCCTTGGGTGTATTGCGTATCATCATTGAAAGCAAACTAGATATTGATTTACTTCCACTATTAAATGAAGCTACAAAAGGTTTGGAAGGTGTGGCGATAGAAGAACAAGCCGTCACGGATGTTTTAAATTATCTGTATGAACGTTTGCGTGGCTATGTCAGTGAAAAGTCATATCAAGTGGATGTGTTTGAGTCGGTGTTGGCTGTTAAACCTAGTAAACCAGTTGATTTTGTAGAACGATTAGAAGCGGTTGCTACTTTCAGAAAAATGGAACAGGCGGAGTCATTGGCGGCTGCCAATAAGCGTATCGCTAATATTTTGCGTAAAAATGACGTCGAACCGACGATGACATCTATTGATAGTGGTTTATTGCAAGAGCCCGCTGAACAAGCTTTAGCCGATAAGTTAGCGAGTGTTGGTTCTACAGTGAATCCATTATTAGCGAATCGTGATTATTCTGGTGTCTTGACGAAACTGGCTGATATGCGGGAAACGGTTGATGCTTTTTTTGATAGTGTCATGGTGATGGATGAAGATATGTCAGTTCGTCAAAACCGTTTTGCTTTATTGAATCAAACGCGGGCTTTATTTTTGGAAGTTGCGGATATTTCGCATTTACAGTAATAAGCACAATTTTTGCTCGTGTTTTTATCGAGCCAGATTAATGATTAGATGAGGAGTTTGGTATGTCACTGATAATTCTAGATCGTGATGGTGTCATCAATCGTGACTCAGATGACTTTATCAAATCTCCTGCTGAATGGGAGCCGATTGACGGTAGTTTAGAGGCTATCGCTAAGCTCAACCATGCAGGATATCGCGTTGTAGTTATAACTAATCAATCAGGTGTGGCGCGTGGCTTATTTGATGTCAATACGCTGGCTAAAATACATAGCAAAATGCGCAGGATGTTGGCGCAAGTGGGTGGCAAATTTGAAGCAATCATTTTTTGCCCGCATGGTCCAGATGATGATTGTGATTGTCGTAAACCAAAAAGTGGTGCTTTTGAAGAGTTAGCACATCGCTTACGAATTGACTTAAAGGGTATTCCAGCAGTGGGTGACTCTTTACGTGATATTAGTGCGGCACTCGCTGTCGGTGCAAAACCTATACTAGTTCGTACTGGAAAAGGAATAAAAACTGAACAGGATCCACAGTTGCCAGTGGAAACTGTTATCTACGATGATTTAGATGCGGTCGTGACTGCTTTGTTAGAACATAATCATTAATGTTGTTTATACGATCTTTAGTTTTTGCCGGCATGCATGTCATCACGGCAGTTTTATTTTCCATTATCAGCTTTATAGTCTGGCCGTTGCCATTTCGACTTCGATATAAATTAGTCAGTCAATGGGCGATTATCAATTTGTGGCTACTGGATAAGATTTGCGGTATTCGTTATCAAGTTGAGGGTCTCGAAAAAATTCCCGATGAGCCATGCATCATAATGTGTAAGCACCAATCGTCATGGGAAACCTTAGCTTTACAGGCTGTGTTTCCTCCTCAAGTCTGGGTATTAAAACGTGAATTGTTGTGGATACCTTTTTTCGGTTGGGGTTTGGCATCATTAAAACCAATAGCAATCGATCGTTCTGCAGGGCGAAAAGCGTTAAATCAGGTTGTCGAACAGGGCCGAGAACGGCTATCATCAGGCGCATGGGTGGTTATTTTCCCAGAAGGAACGCGAATTCCTGCAGGTAAGATTGGTAAATTTGGGATGGGGGGCGCATTTCTGGCTGTGGAAACAGGCTATCCTGTTGTGCCTGTGGCGCACGATGCAGGGAAGTCTTGGCCTAAACATGGCTTTGTTAAGCATCCGGGCGTGATTAAATTGGTAATAGGCGATAAGATAGCGACGGATGATAAAAAAACAAAGGCATCGACTCTTAATAAATGTGTCTTTCAATGGATGGAAGAAGAGATGACTCGGCTTGAAGGTTCAAAGCCGACATTAACTGTATTGAAAGAGGAAAAATAGCGTGGCAAAAGCTGAAGGTATTTTAAGGTTATTATTAGTCGACGACTCGTTGACCGAAGCTGATAACGTTACGAATACCCTGAGAAGTACTGGGCACGCTGTCCGTGCTTCACGCCAAGATAGTTTATCCGGCATTGAAGAAGCGCTGACTAATCAGGCATGGGATCTTATTATCTGCCGTGCTGCACTGGCGGCGGTACCCCCAAGAGAATTAGTTAACTTTGTTTCTCGTCTCGGTAAAGACTTACCCTGTATTGTATTAACTTCATCTCAAGATGATATAGAAGAACTTTACGATATCGGTGCGCAAGATATTATTCCGATTAGTGATGGTCGTCGTTTGCAATTTGCCGTTGAAAGAGAATTACAGAATTTATTCCACCGCCGTTTAGCACGTCGCAATGAACGCGCTTTACGAGAAAGTGAAAAGCGTTCCCGACTATTATTAGAAAGTTCCCGTGACGCTGTGGCCTATATGCATGAAGGTATGCATATATACGTAAATACGGCCTATCTAGCGTTATTTGGTTTTGAAGATGCCGATGATATTAGTGGTTTACCTATACTAGATATGATCACAGTCGATGATCATGCTCGTTTTAAATCAATTTTTAGACAATTTTCGGAACAAGTCGATAGCGAACCTCAAACAGTCTCAGTTCAATGTGTGAAAGCTGATAGTTCGGTATTTAGAGCACAAATCGAATTTAGCCATGCTGAAGTCGAAGGTGAAGACTGTACGCAAGTCGTCATACGGGATGAATTGGAACACGATAATTTAGACACAGAATTAAAACTTCTTCGTGACCGAGATTTCTTAACCAACCTCTATAGTCGAGTGCGCTTTGTTGATGAACTTGAAAAAACCGCTGGTAAAGCCGGCACAGGGAAAGGTGATTCGGCTCTACTCTACTTAGTGATTGATGATTTTCAATCAATAAAAGAGAAGTTTGGTCTAGGAAGCAGTGATTTAATTATCAAAGAAGTGGCTGATTTATTGAGAAAAGAAGCTGCTGATACCGATCTTATTGCTCGCTACTCAGACCAAGTCTTCACTATTATCGTCAATAGCGATGATGATGCCTATGTTAAACAACGGGCAGAAAGCTATCGTAATGTCATAGCAAACTATGTTTCACAAACTAGTTCTAATGATGTTGATCTACAATGTAGTATTGGAATTAGTCGAATTTCAGAAAAATTATCGACAGTTGATGCAATATTGAATGATGCCGATAAAGCCTGTGTTCAAGCGCAACATGCTGGTGGTAACCAAGTGACGCGTCTGCAGACCGCTGACACGGAAAGTGACGATAATGCTGTTAAACAAACATCTGAATGGGAAGTGAAGCTGCAAGATGCGCTAAAAAACAATGACTTTAGCTTGCATTTCCAGCCTATAGTTAGCTTACATGGCCGTGAACAACAACTCTATGAAGTGTTGGTTAGACTGTTCGATCAAAAAGGCGATTTATTGTGGCCCGATAAGTTCTTCCAATATGCAGATCATTTCAAGATGATGGATGAGCTAGATCAATGGGTCATTACTAATTCGTTACAACGATTAGCTCAACATCAGCAAAAATTTCCCAAAACACGTTTTTTCATAAAATTAACAAAACAGACTTTGTGTAAAGAAGACTTCGTTGATTGGTTGTGTGGCTTACTTAAAGAAAATGGTTTAGAAGGTGATTCATTAGTATTTGAAATCAGTGAAACAGAAGCATTAGAAAATTTAGAGCATGCTAAAGAAACTGTAGCCAAATTAAAACAAGTTGGCTGTGAATTTGGTTTAGAACATTTTGGTTCAGGTTTAGATTTCTCTGCCACACTTGATTCATTAGATGTTGATTATTTAAAAATCAATGGTACTTTCGTACAAAACATGGCTAAAGATTCCGAGAACCAAGCAGCAGTTAAAGCCATTATAGAAATGAGCAAAAATGCGGGTAAAAGCAGTATTGCTGAATTCGTTTCCGATGCTAACAGTCTGGCATTACTGTGGCGGTTAGGCGTTGATTATGCTCAAGGTTATTATATTCATGAGCCGTCAGAAGCACTCGATTATAATTTTGAAGACGATGACTGATAAGCGAGTTTATCTATACAACCCTGCTGTAAAACTGTGTAATACGATCCTCAAAGAAGATGAGTCATAAATAGCTAATATTGTGATATTAGTGCCTAAAAAAATATTACTCAGTTCATACTCTTTCCCATTCTAATGATTATTTCTGATATGGGTTTTTAGCCAATATTTTTTAAGACTTGATGAATTGCTTATTGACTAGCGCGGCAATAGACCGGTGTGTTTCTGTGGTGTCTTCATTACGGTTGAGTACAGATGTGAAAATGGGGCAACTTTGTTTTATTTCGGTGCCATCAGCAGGTAAATCATGGCATGACTTAGGCCAGTTCATATTGGCAGGAATAACAATATCGGCCGAGGCAAAGTGATATAACAGCGAGCCCACGTTATTACCAAGTGATATGTTATCTGATAATTGACCATGGCAAGCATCAATATGTAACTGGAATAGTTTTTCATGTTTGGCTAATAATTCCATACTCGCACTTGGCCTAGGATTGACTTCAAGAAGAAATATTTGATCTTTCCGATTGACGATCAAATCAATACTATTAAAGCCAACTAGACCAAAAGCTAAGCTTAGTCGATCGATAATCGTTTTTACGATCAGAGTATTCTGGTCAGATAAAGGACCAGGCGCCGATAGTCCTTTCAATAGGAAAGGTGTTGTTGCATGGCCTGATAAATGCTGCTCATTCAAGCTAATAAGTTTGGCCTTGGTTCCATTAGCAAGAAATAGGGCTGAAATATTTTGGCCGATTTCATATTGCTGATAGTAATACTCTGGTCGATGTTTTTCAGTGTTTGCAGCCTGAATATGGCTTCCACCAAAACCAAAGTTTGCTTTCATTAGCCAATTCGTCGTGTCGCTTGGACGTTTTAATTGACTTTTGGGGTGATTGATCTTGAGAAGCTTAAGCGTTTCAAAAAATAAAGTGGGATTTTTGATGTTGGCGATTGTAGTTGGATCATTACCTACTAGCTTAATATGCTCTGGTAATCGAGTTAATATGGAATGAAATTTTTCAACACCACTTCCACAAACAAGCTGACAAGTCTGTCCTTTTGTTAATTGTCCAAGTGTTGTGAGTAGCGTGTGCTCAGAAAGTTCATTGATTGCTGGAATAGCAAGCCAGCGGCAAGCATAAGCAAGTGTATCTGTATCGCCAAAGCAATCTGCTACCCATACGGGGTAGCCGGCTTGCTTTGCAGCTTGCGCTAAAAAACGTCCGCTCTGAGCTAGAACCAGGACAGGAGTGTGCTGATTCGTCACTATAATAAGTCTGTTAAGCTAGTTTGCGAGCACCTTCAAAGGCGCTACGGAAATCAAGATAGACAGGATCCCCTTCTTCTAAAGTTTGTTGTAGCAAGGCATGTTGTAGATGATATTTGACATCGCCTACAGCCAAAGCACCAACACCAACAGCACCTTGAGCGTTACTGGCATGAACTAAAGGGGCACCAGCATCCATCAATTTAATGCCTTCTATTCCCAAAGGGGGAACAGCATTAACATCACCGGCGACTTTTAATTGTTTAGCATCTGCTAATACAGATGCATTGAGGACTTGAATACCTGCTTTTACAGTACAAAATATGATGTCAGCATCAACAATCAACCTTGCTTTATCTGCATCAGAAGCTGCGGTGGTTGCGGTTAAGTCGACACCAAAACGACGATTTGCTTCGTTAGCATGATCAAGTGCGGTATCGATAGAAAAATGGTCAACAATGGTGGTATCAGCACCTTGTTCTGCCACGATAACCGCGGTTGATAGACCCACTGCACCTGTACCGCCAAAGACAACAGCTTTCATGCCCTCAAAATTTTGTTGAAAATTATTTTTTAATTCACGTTCGACGCAAGCAACAAGTGAAGCAGCAGTCGTAAATGCACCGCTTGGATCTGCGAATACTGAAACCTCAAAAGGAGGTACCATCGCTTTTTTCGCGGCATCAAGCATATCCATTGCTAAGCCGATATCGCGACCACCGATAAAAATACCTGTTTTTTTCACCCCTGATGGGCCACGGGAAAAAATAGCGTCTTGGGTCATGTCTGCGATTCTTTCTAACGTGACGTTGTCGTAAGTGAATGCTAGATCATAACCGGCGTCGATGGCCATGTTAATGTCAAACGGGCTACTGTGTGGCATCGGCGTAAGCATGTGCATGATCGAGCGTTTAGACATGGTGTTTCCTTTGTGTATTTATTAAGGTTCTAAGTCCTGACAGAATCAAGTATTCATCTCAATTTTGGCACCATTTGAGCTGGCTTGAGCAATAATGATTGAATAATCATGAGGATTGTTGAATTGTTTGTGTATATAGTCTTCAAGCGTAATCACTAATTCTTGTGCTGCAGATGAACCATTGATAAATAAACACCCTGTTGGCCCCCACGAACTTTGGCCAATACCTTTATGACCAAGCTCCTTAGCATAGTCTAATAGCATTGCGATTTTTTGACTAGTGTAACGCCCTCCTTGAGAGGACGAGAAGTGATCTCCGATATGCTCTTGAATCTGGGTGATAGCTTGACCAAACTCATCGATATTTTCTTCAATTAAAGCGGGTAGCAACTTCATCAAGGTCAGGTGACATATTGCATGTGACTGCTCTATTGGGAAAGGAGCTAACTGTTTGAAAGCATTAAGCTCCTGCTTACCATGAACGCCTTGTCGATTTTTTTCCATAAGTAAAACGACAACCCAGTCTTTTGGAAAAGACTGCTGAACTAATAAAGGAGGTGTTTTCGATTCTGTCCCCAACCCACCATCAATAATAAAACCACCATGATCAAATGTAGCAATACCAATACCCGAACGCGTTCCTCGGCCCATAGATGAGGCTATTTGCTGTGTATTTATATCAAGTTGGTGAAGCCTGACAAGTGCAGTGCCTATAACAAGACTTAATTGAGTGCCTGACCCTAGACCTGCATGTGCAGGAATTGAACTTAGTAGCTTTAAGTTAATCCCTCGTTGCTGAGGAATAATGTGATTGGCTATTTCCTGATAAAAATAGGCAATAAGCGATTCTATCTTATTCTGCATCACTTCGGGGACATCAAGCTGGTGTGATGATGTACCCGTTAAGCTGGCCTCAATAGTTGTCTTATGACTATTGATGGCTAGACCAATGCTACCGAATCTTCTACCAGAATGACCGTTTAGATCTAGGAAGCCTAAGTGCAGACGCGCCGGAGCACTAACTATTACATTCTTAATAGGCGGTGAAGTATTGTCTTGTGGGTGTTTAGACACTATTGAGAATCTATTTTGCAGGCGATGCCATAAATAGTTGTTTCATCGAGAAATAGATCATTACGTTCATATAAAGATGCAATTGCAGCACGATGTACTTTCATTTTAAAGTTACCAATGGCAATTGCACCATAAAAACGAATTCCTTGTCTTTTAATACCATCATCCATTACTTCAAGTTCTTCAACACCATGAGGCGGCACAGCATTTACATCTGCAATAACTTCAAGCGTCTCACTCGCAGCCCAAGCAAGTTTAGGTATGACACAAACACCTGCTGGGCCACAGCCGATTCCAACATGGGCATCTTTTAGTAAATTTATCACGGCTTCGTCACTACGTGCTTCTCCTGGCGTTACTTCAACGTCATAAGCTTGTTTCATTTGTGTAGTTATTTTAGTTGAGCGTGTGATATCACGACTTGTGATAATGACTTTTTTTGCGCCTTCTTTCAGTAAGAAGAGCGCTGTACGCTGCCCTACAGGACCAGAGCCTATAATTACCACTTTTTTGTCAGTCACATCATAGTTTGTAATTACTTTCCGAGCAATGGCAGCAGCAGTGGTATTAGAGCCATTAGGATCGAGCATGACTGATACGCGAACGGGGCCAAAGAAAGCCTTTTTAACCGCGTCACCTACTAGCTCGCTAGCGGGAACATTTGAACCGCCAATAAAAATAGCACTATTTTTAAGATTTTTACCGCCCCGAGTGAAAATCATACCATGAACATGTGGTGTGACATTGTCACGAGTAATGCTGCCATAAGGAATAATATTGTCGACATCAGAGTCATAAGCTACAGCTTGATCGAACGCACTTGGAATTGAATCTGTATCAAGGTGTAGCAGTAATTTTTTCATTCATGAACTCCAGTGTTTTCTATGACTCTGTCGATTATTAAGTCAATAAGAAATTTTACCTTAAGTTACTTACTGAGGCTAATCAACAGCTAAGTAATCATTAGTATCAAATCGAAGATCAATGGAAAAAATTGTTGATCATGCTGTTACAATATCGCTCACTTTAAAAATGTTACTTACATACGTTGAGAGTTAAAAAAGATGACAATTCGCACCCGATTTGCGCCTAGCCCTACTGGTTATTTACATGTGGGTGGTGCACGCACAGCGCTGTTTTCATGGTTATATGCTCGTAAGCATGGCGGTGAATTTGTATTACGAATTGAAGATACAGATCTTGAGCGTTCTTCAGAGGAGTCGGTTAATGCCATTTTAGAAGGCATGACGTGGCTTGGACTTGAATACGATCAAGGACCATTTTTTCAAACACAACGCTTCGTCCGCTATAAAGAGGTGATAACTCAATTGCTAGAGCAAGGCGATGCGTATTATTGTTATTGCTCTAAAGATGAGTTGGACACTATGAGGGAAGAGCAGCGCGCTGCCAAGCAAAAACCTCGTTATGATGGCCGCTGTAGACACCTGAAAAAGCCAAAACAAGGTGTTGATCCCGTTATTCGATTTAAGAACCCACTTGAAGGTTCTGTTACGGTGAAAGATGTCGTAAAAGGTGATGTTGTATTTCAGAACTCAGAATTAGATGATTTGGTTATCGCTCGTCCTGATGGCTCTCCCACCTATAATTTAACAGTGGTTGTCGATGATTTAGATATGGCAATGACGCATGTTATTCGCGGTGACGATCACCTCAATAATTCACCAAGACAGATTAATATCTTTAAAGCTTTAAAAGCGGATGTCCCCGTTTATGCGCATGTACCTATGATTTTAGGTGATGATGGCGCTCGTTTATCGAAGCGACATGGTGCAGTAAGCGTAATGAGTTATCGGGACCAGGGTTATTTGCCAGAGGCATTACTTAATTACCTTGTTCGCCTAGGCTGGTCTCATGGCGATCAAGAAATTTTTACAATAGAAGAATTGATTCAACTTTTTGATGTTGAAGATGTAAATAAGGCAGCCTCTAGTTTCAATACGGATAAATTGCTTTGGTTAAACCAACATTATATTAAAACAAGTGAGCCAGAACATATTGCGCATCACTTGAGTTGGCATATGGGGCAGAGGGGAATCGACCCTGTAACAGATGGCCCTGCTTTGTCTGATGTGGTGAAGCTACAGCAAGAAAGGGCAAAAACACTGGTCGAAATGGCTGAAAATAGCGTTTTCTTTTATCTAGTAGTAAAAGAATATGATGAGAAAGCAGCACGTAAGAATTTAGGCTTAGCTAGTCTTGATGTGCTTAAAGATATGCATCAACGTCTCAAGGTGTTAACCGATTGGGCAGCAGAACCCATCCATGACGAGATAAAAGCTTGCTCTGTACAGAGAGAGATCGGTATGGGAAAAGTGGCTCAACCAATTCGTGTTGCGATTACAGGTAATACGATTTCTCCACCCTTAGATGCAACATTGACACTATTAGGACGTGAGCGGACATTATCGGCTATACAACAAGCGATTATTTGGGTTGAGCAAAGTCATACAGACAACTAGTTTGGGTATATAAGCTTATTTAACCACTTTTAGGCTGGGTTTGGTTTTAATTGAGCTTGGTTTTGTTGGTGGTTTAGGCGCAGGAGGAATATCGTCGTCTGTAAAAAACATGCCTTCGTTATTTTCCTTACCATAGATAGCTTGAATAGCAGCAATAGGAATAAACAATTCCATCGATTTTCCTGAAAAGCGGGCAGAAAAACTAATCCAGCCATTATCAGCATGGAAATTGTTCACTGCATCCGGCGCAATATTCAACACAATTTTATTGTCGTTAATAAATTCCAGTGGCACCTGAACATCACTGTGTGTCGTATTCACCAATAAATAAGGTGTGAGTTGGTTATCCAGTAGCCATTCATAGATAGCACGAATAAGATAGGGTTTTTGAGGTGTCATGGTCTTTATCGCATCGCTCTTTCTATATCGCTCAGACTATTTTGAAAACTATCTCGAGCAAAAATTCGTTCCGCATAGTGTTCGATTGCCTTTGCTTTAGCTGGCAGTTTAATACTAAGCATAGGTAAACGCCAGAGTAGCGGTGCCAAACTACAGTCTAAGACTGAAAAGGTATTGCTCAAAAAAAATGTCGAGTCTGAAAATAAAGAGGACATGACAGTTAAATCTTCTTGAATCGTTTTTCTAGCGGTGTTCACTTTTCGTTTATTTGTACCAGTAAGGGCATCCCAGAGGCTAAACCAGTCCTGATCAATACGATGCAACATCATTCTACTTTTTGCGCGAGAGGCAGGATCAGTAGGCATCAAAGGTGGATGCATGAAGCGTTCATCTAAATAGTTAATAATTATATTGGCGTCGAAAAGGATCAAATCACGATCCATTAAAGCAGGGCTGCGACCATAAGGGTTTGCAATGGCAACTTCTTCTGGCCAGTGTTGCTCGGTACTATTTTTGATGTCTACGACGATATTTTTTTCTGAGATTGCAAGTCTTGTTCGATGACAAAAAGGGCAGGATGGATCCGAATACAGACTTATCTTCATGGGGTGAAAATTTTAGCCATGGTGTTTTGACTATCCCATTTTAGCGTAGTGAAGATCATATAAAGGAGTTGGCAGATCATGTCTAGCACCTTAGTCTGCAGAGCCATTACATTAATGAATATCTTCCCAAAATGCTTTTTTCATGAAATAGGCAATCACAGTAAATAGCAATATATACAGTAATACCCAATGACCCATTGCCAGACGTTGTATTTTGGAAGGTTCACTAATATAAGCCATGAAATTAACTAAATCACGCACTAAGGTATTGTATTCAGACTCTGTTATCTGGTTACCAACATTTGATTTTTCAGCATCTACGGTCGACTTTTGACCCTTATTGACGAGTTGCCCATTTTCATCTTGATGCATATAGCCTTGCTGCTGCCAGAAGATATGAGGCATAGCCGAGTCTTTAAATACGAGATTATTAGTGCCTATTGGTTTGGTACTATCGATATAGAAAGTACGTAGATAGGTGTAGAGCCAATCTGTGCCACGTGCTCTTGCAATAACAGACAGGTCAGGAGGGGTAACCCCAAACCATTTTTTTGCATCATCTGGACGCATTGCAATAGTCATCGTGTCACCAATCTTATCCGAACCAAATATGAGATTTTCTTTGACTTCTTCTTCTGATAAGCCAATGTCTCTAGCCATGCGGTTATAACGCATATAAGAGGCAGCGTGACAGCTTAGACAATTATTCATAAAGAGATTGGCGCCACGTTGTAATGATTCTTTATCTGATAAATCAATATCAACAGAATCTAAATGCACTCCTGTTGATGCGGAATAGGAGAGGGGTGATGCCAGAAGCAAGATCGCCATAAAGAGAGTATAAATGGTCTGTTTCATTTAAAGTTCACCCTCTCTGGTACAGGTTTGTCATTATCGAGCTTGGTATAAATTGGCATAAATAGGAAAAAGGCAAAATAAACAATAGCGAATACGCGAGCCATAATTGTGTAAAGGCCAGTTGCCGGTTGTGTACCTAAATAACCTAGTGCTAGGAAGCTAATAATAAACAGCGTTAATGCCCAACGGAATAGAGGGCCACGATAACGTATCGATTTAACAGGGCTTCTATCGAGCCATGGGAGAAGGAATAGCACAACAATAGCGCCACCCATTGCAAGCACGCCGAATAGCTTATCTGGAACAGCTCTTAGGATGGCATAAAACGGTGTGAAGTACCAAAGCGGCACGATATGTTCAGGTGTTTTAAGTGGATCAGCAGGTATAAAGTTATCTTTTTCTAAGAACCAACCATCAAGCTCGGGCATATAGAAAACAACCAGAGCAAAGATAAAGAGAAATACCCCAACACCGACAATATCTTTAACAGAATAGTATGGGTGGAATGGAATCCCATCTAGTGGTATGCCTTTCTCATCTTTTTGCTGTTTTATTTCAATGCCATCTGGGTTATTAGAGCCAACTTCATGTAAAGCAATAATATGCATAACAACCAA
The DNA here is from genome assembly GCA_905479075.1 of uncultured Gammaproteobacteria bacterium. Lineage (GTDB taxonomy): Bacteria > Pseudomonadota > Gammaproteobacteria > Nitrosococcales > Methylophagaceae. Next base: position 149,085 of record CAJQLA010000008.1, read on the forward strand.
TGCCACTAACACGAATGGGACAGCAATAACATGAAAGGCAAAAAAGCGATTAAGGGTTGCATCAGCAACGACAAAATCACCTCTTATCCACAGTGCGAGCTCTTCCCCAATAACGGGTATTGCACCAAAAAGCGAAATAATAACTTGGGCACCCCAGTAGGACATTTGTCCCCAAGGTAATAAATAACCCATAAATGCTTCCGCCATTAGGGCTACATAAATGAGCATACCAAAGATCCAGACAAGTTCTCGGGGCTGCTTATAGGAACCGTAAATAAGCCCTCGGAACATATGCAAGTAGACAACAATGAAGAATGCGGAAGCCCCGGTTGAGTGCAAATAGCGGATAAGCCAACCCCATTGCACATCTCGCATAATGTATTCGACTGAAGCAAATGCCAGTTGAGCATCTGGCTTGTAATTCATCGTTAAGAAGATACCAGTGACAATTTGTAGCACTAAAACCAGTAGCGCTAATGAACCAAAGAAGTACCAAAAATTGAAGTTTTTAGGCGCGTAATACTCTGCTAAATGTTCTTTCCAAAGTTTACTTGCAGGGAAGCGTTCATCAACCCAGCTTAAAAGACTCATTAAGCAACTCCTTTAGCATCTTCGCCTATTAAGATTTGATTGTTACTGACAAAATGATGAGGGGGAACCACTAAATTAGTTGGTGCAGGCATTCCTTGATAAACACGACCAGCAAGGTCAAATTTCGAGCCATGGCATGGACAGAAAAAACCACCTTTCCAATCTTCGCCTAAATCTGCTGGAGATAATTCCGGTCTGTAGGTTGGGGAGCAACCAAGATGGGTGCAAATACCAACAACAACCATTAACTCTTCACGAATCGAGCGGGAAGGATTTGTGCAATACTCCGGCTGTTGATCAACTTCATCACTATTTGGGTCAGATAATTTAGCCGTTTCAGTTTTTAGGGTTTTGATAATATCTGCAGAACGTCTAACTATCCAAACAGGCTTCCCTCGCCATTCAACAATGAGTAATTGACCTAACGCTAGTTTGCTTATATCAACATTGACAGGTGCACCAGCAGCCTGAGCTTTTTCACTTGGTGACATTGATGCTAAAAAGGGAACAGCTACTGCTGCGACTCCTACACCACCGACGACCGTGGTTGCATTTGTTAGAAAGCGTCGTTTCGCTTTATCAATGCTATGCGTCATCCTGGAGTTACCTCGTGAAAGTTTTTATAGACATGCTAATTTTATACGTTATCGCGTGTGAATGCACTGAGTTGTTTCAGTTATTAACTGGGTGGTTTTATAGAAGGCTTTGGGTTATAGATCAAAAAGGGAGTCAAATTTTTATATGTGTGGTGATATGGGTAAAGCCAGAGCGATATATTTTAGGTATAATTAATCGGTTATAGATTTAAGGATTAAATTTGCTGTCTTTGGTGGATGCCATTACGAAAGCAATATAAAAGGGGTAACTAACACTATGCCATTATATGAGTACCGTTGTGATACATGTGGCCACGAATTTGAAGCATTGCAAAAAATCAGTGATGAATCTTTGATTCATTGTCCTGCATGTGATGAACCCAGCTTAAAGAAATTGGTGTCGGCTGCCGGTTTCAGGTTAAAAGGTGATGGTTGGTATGAAACTGACTTTAAAAGTGGTAACAAACGTAACTTAGCTGATAGTGATAGTGGCACCTCAGTAAAAACTACTAAAGCGGCAGGATAGTAAAGCATGAAAGTGCTAGACGGTAGAGTGTAAAAATGCGCAAATACCTTATTGCTGGTTTACTGGTATGGATGCCCTTGGGCATTACCTTTTTGGTCATCCGTGCGATAGTTGGTTTACTTGATCGTACCTTACTATTATTGCCGCAAGCTTATCAGCCAGATAATCTTCTGGGTGTACATATTCCTGGCTTAGGTGTAGTACTGGCTGTTTTGTTGGTTCTTGCAACCGGAATGATAGTCGCCAACTTTCTTGGCAAGAGAATGGTGATTGCCTGGGAACATTTTTTAGCCAGGATTCCCTTAGTCCGGACGCTTTACGCGGGTATAAAGCAAATTATGGAAGCGGTACTTGCAACCGATGCAAAATCGTTTCGTAAGGTGTTGTTGATTGAATATCCGCGAAAAGGCTTATGGAGCGTGGCATTTATGACTTCGGATAAGTTGGGAGAAGTACAGGCTAAAACCGAAAGAAAGGTAATAAGTGTTTTTATCCCGACAACGCCTAATCCAACGTCTGGATTTGTCATTATGGTGCCTGAAGATGATGTGATTGAGCTAGAGATGCCGGTGGAAGATGGTCTGAAGATGATTATTTCCTTGGGCGTTGCCGTACCAGAGTGGCAAAAAGATGAGTTAGTGGCTGAAACAGTCAGTGAAGAAAAATAAAGAGTGTTAGCTGGGTTGAGACAATAGTTTAGCTAAATAGATTAACGAAGATAAATTTTGGGAAAGAGCATGCGTAGCCATTATTGCGGCGATGTAAATGAAACATTAGAAGGTCAAACAGTTACTGTAGCGGGTTGGATGCATAGACGTCGTGATCATGGCGGGGTTATTTTTATTGACTTTCGTGATCGTGAAGGTCTTGTACAGATTGTCTGTAATCCAGAAGATGCTGAAAGTTTTGCTATTGCTGATCGTGTTCGTAGTGAATACGTCTTGCAAGTTGAGGGCGAGGTACGTTTACGCCCAGAAGGTAGCGATAACAGTGATCTCAAAAGCGGAAAAATTGAAATTGTTGCTAAACGCATAGATATTCTCAATAGTTCAGAAACACCACCTTTCCCATTGTCAGAACAGGCAGAAGTCAGTGAAGATGTCAGACTTCGTCACCGTTATATCGATCTACGTCGTCCTGAAATGTTACAGAAATTACGTTTCCGTTCGCAAATTACACGATTTTTACGTAATTACCTAGACGATAATGGCTTTCTTGATATTGAAACACCAATTTTAACCAAAGCGACCCCAGAAGGTGCGCGCGATTATTTGGTGCCGAGTCGTACGCATGCTGGCGACTTTTTCGCCTTGCCGCAATCACCACAATTGTTTAAACAACTGCTTATGGTGTCGGGCATGGATCGCTATTATCAGGTTGTTCGTTGTTTCCGTGATGAAGACTTACGTGCGGATAGGCAACCTGAGTTTACTCAGCTCGATGTGGAAACCTCATTTGTCGAAGAAGAAGACTTGATGACAATGATGGAAGATATGATTCGAGGAGTGTTTGCTCATTCATTGGGTGAATCTTTACCAAATCCTTTTCCACGAATGACTTATGCTGAAGCTATGGCGCGTTTTGGTAGTGATAAACCTGATTTAAGAATCGATTTGGAGCTTGTTGAAATTAGTGACTTGATGAAGTCAGTTGATTTCAAAGTATTCTCAGGTCCTGCACAAGATGAAAAAGGCCGTGTAGCGGCATTAAGAGTCCCTGATGGCGCCAGTTTAAGCCGAAAACAAATTGATGACTATACTAAGTATGTTGGTATTTATGGTGCGAAAGGACTGGCTTATATTAAAGTAAATGATATTGATAACGGTCGTGAAGGCCTACAATCTCCGATACTGAAATTTTTACCAGATGATGTCGTCACAGCCATCATGCAACGTACTGGGGCACAGACAGGTGACCTAGTATTCTTTGGTGCTGACAAAGCAAATATTGTCAATGAAGCATTAGGCGCGTTACGCGTTAAAGTAGGTCACGATCTTGATATGGTGAAGCGTGATTGGCAGCCATTATGGGTTGTCGCATTCCCAATGTTTGAATGGGATGATAAGGCAAATCGTTGGATGGCATTACACCATCCGTTTACAGCACCACGTGAGTCTGATATTGATTTACTTGAATCTGATCCAGGTAAATGTTTATCGAGAGCTTACGATATGGTGTTGAATGGAACGGAGCTGGGTGGAGGCTCTATGCGTATTCATCGCGCAGCTGTTCAATCTAAAGTGTTTGAGTTGCTCGGTATTTCAGAACAAGAAGCAGATGATAAATTTGGTTTCTTACTCGAAGCATTGAAGTTCGGTTGTCCTCCTCATGGCGGATTGGCGTTTGGGTTGGATCGCTTAGCGATGTTAATGACAGGATCAGCATCAATACGTGATGTTATGGCATTTCCAAAAACACAAACAGCAGCTTGCTTATTAACTGATGCACCCAGTGCGGTTAATGAAACACAGTTAAAAGAATTAAATATCCGTTTACGAAAAGCGCCCAATTTATCGGATAATGCTGCTAAAGGTGCTTAAATAAGGGTCATACACTATGAATGAGACGAAATTAACTACGTCATCGACCGAAAGACGATATGGGGTGCATAAGAAGGATTTACCCCTTAGTTGTCCTACCGCTCAAAATGAGAGCTGGAATGCGCATCCTAGAGTGTTTCTTGATATCGAAGATAAAGGTGAAGCACTGTGCCCTTATTGTGGGGCACTTTATGTATTACTAGATACGGACAGCTAGGTTTTAAGTGAAAACCATACATGTTGCGGTTGCTGTCATCATCAATGAACAACAAGAAGTTTTATTAGCGTTACGGCAACAACATCAGCACCAAGGGGGGCTCTGGGAGTTTCCTGGCGGCAAAGTGAATCATGATGAAACCGTTTATCAAGCTCTACATAGAGAAATAAGAGAAGAAGTGGGTTTAAAAATAGCACATGCCGAACCTTTGCTGGTAGTAGAGCATCAATATAATGATAAGGCTGTATTACTTGATGTTTGGCAAGTGGATAATTATTTTGGCGCAGCAAGCGGCCAAGAAGGGCAGCAGATACGTTGGTGTCCAATTGAAATGATACAACACTATAATTTTCCAGCAGCGAATCAAGCGATAGTTGAAGCATTACAATTAAAACAAGCACAGTAAATACATAATACAGGTAGTAGTTGATGAGTCTCGCAGAAAAAATCCCACAACAATTACAAGCAAAAATAGACAATATTATTGATAATGTTGAACCATCTCCTTGGTTAAACGCTGCTGAGCAAGCTGACTATATTGAAAAAATAAAAGCCCTGTTAAAAGAAAAGGATGCCGTCTTAATAGCCCATTATTATGTGGATGATGCTATTCAGGCTTTGGCTGAAGCATCGGGTGGTTATGTTTCAGACTCGCTTGATATGGCTAATTTTGGTGCACAACATAGTGCGAGTACTTTAGTGATTGCAGGTGTCCGCTTTATGGGCGAGACAGCGAAGATACTGAGTCCTGAAAAAACGATTATCATGCCAACGCTAGAGGCAGAATGTTCCTTAGATTTAGGTTGCCCGATTGATGAGTTTAGCCAGTTCTGTGATCAATACCCAGATCACACAGTGGTTGTTTATGCCAATACCAGTGTTGAGGTAAAAGCACGTGCAGACTGGATTGTTACTTCAAGTAATGCCATCCAGATTATTGAGCATTTAATGGCTAAAGGTGAAAAAATAATTTGGGGACCAGATAGGCATTTAGGTCAATATATCAATAACAAAACGGGTGCTAATATGGTGCTGTGGCAGGGTTATTGTGTCGTGCATGATGAGTTTAAGCTCAATGAGTTGGAATTATTGATGCAGGCACATCCTGATGCGGAAGTGCTAGTGCACCCAGAATCGCCAGAAGGGGTGATTGCAAAGGCAGATTTTGTGGGTTCGACAAAACAAATTATTGCTGCGGGTAAACGTTCCAAAGCAGATACACTGATTATCGCTACCGACCATGGCTTATTTTATAAGATGAGCCAGCAAGTTCCGGATAAAAGACTCATTCCAGCCCCAACAGGTGATAAAAGTGCGACTTGTAAGAGCTGTGCTCATTGTCCGTGGATGGCGATGAATACCTTAGTAAACTTATATGAAGCTTTACGCGATGGTAGTAATGTTATCGAAGTGGATGAAGTAACAAGACAAAAAGCCTTGATTCCTCTTAATAGGATGTTAGCGTTCTCAAGACAGCAAGGCATTTTAACTGCTGGAGACGCCTAAAATTAGCTAGTTATTAGTGGTACTCGCTAGGGTCAAAGTCTTCCTCGTTTAGAATTTCTGATTGAACATCAGGCCCTGGAATACGATGATTTTCAGCAGCCCAATCGCCAAGGTCAATTAATTTACAGCGCTCGCTACAAAAGGGCTTCCATTTTGAAGTCGCTTGCCAAATCACTGGCTTTCCACATTGTGGGCATTTGACTTTGGTAACCATAGTGAATGAACTCTTTACATTGCGCAGCAACTTAGCGCTAATGCAATGTCTTCTTCTATTTGTTGGGCGCGTTGTTTAATATCAAAACGCATTAAACGAATAGTAAACCGATGTTTACCACCACTTATTTCCGGATAAAATTCTGATGTTCGAGGGACTTTTACTCGAATAAGTTGATTAGCTTGTGAGCTATCGAGACTATGTTGATAAAAACCAGCTTCGGCTGTTATGGGGGTAAATCCTGTACTTTGCCGAATCAGTTTGAGTGTAATATCTATAGCAGCACGAACAGAGCTAAAGGGTTCGAACCATGTTAATAGTTGTTGTTTGCGGGTTTCATCACTCGTATGTTGAAGCCAATAGTGATAACTGGGTAAATCGAAGTCACAAGTGCCACCAGGAATACTTGAACGCTGCCTGATGCTATACAAAAAATCATTATCACGCAGCTTTTGACCAATAGCTGATTTATTAGCATAAAGGCTATCCAAAATGTGGTCGAGGCTTGTCAGTAAATCTTCTAAAGCTGCTTTATCTACGCCTGGACTGTTTTCTAACGCTGACAACGTTGAAATCAAGCGCTCTAATTCTTTTATAATTTCAGACTTAAGATCACTGCGTTCGAAAACAGATAAAATACTGAGAAGGCAATCAATGGCCTCGCGATTTTTTAGTTCCGAATTGCTAGTCAGAGCGGTATCTAAGCGTAGGAATAAAAATTCCAATCTCAAGAAGGTACGTATGCGCTCATTAAGCGGTTGTTCGTAGATAATAGTTTCTGGCACAGTGGTTTTTAGTAGCAAATTTTTGCAATAGTAATGCTATTCTCCATGACTATCGGATGGCTGGCAACCATTAGATATTGAATTAGCGAATTCTATATATTTTTGATGTTGTTGGATAACGGCTCGGCTTAGTTTATCTAGCGAGGCATTATTAGCAATAATATCATCAGCGTGGGCAAGGCGGTTTTGCTGTGTGCATTGTTGAGATAATATATTGCTCGCTTCTTGTTCAGTTAATCCATCGCGTTGGCAAAGCCGTGCTAATTGGATCTTTGTATCACTATCAATGACAAGGACACGATCAACTAAATCTATCATTTTAGCTTCGATCAATAGTGGAATGGCTAGAATACAATAGGGTGCGTTGACTTGCTGACTTTGTTGAAGTAGTTGCTGACGAATCACTGGATGAAGAATGCTTTCCAAGCGCTTTTTACTTGCTGGGTTAGTAAAAATTTTTCGTCGTAATAGTTGTCTATTGAGTTGTCCATCAGTTTGTAGAATATGATGGCCAAATAACTCGACAACTTGTTGGTAGCATTGACTACCAGGTTGCACAATATCACGAGCAATAATATCAGCGTCAATAATGGGAATGCCTTGCTCATTAAAAAGTTGGCATACGGTAGATTTACCGCATGCAATGCCACCTGTTAAACCTATTTTTAGCACGTTGATTATTAGCTTAGGCCAGCGAATCTTAAATAGGTATTATTGATAGTGTCTCCCCAGACTAAGGCGATCCACCCTGCTGCTGCTAAGTATGGGCCAAAGGGGATAGGTATATCACGCTGATGCTGGCGTAGTGCGAGCAAGGTTAAACCAACAACTGCCCCAACTAATGATGATAATAAGATAATAGAGGGTAAAAATGCCCATCCAAGCCAAGCCCCTAACGCAGCTAAAAGCTTGAAGTCGCCGTAGCCCATTCCTTCTTTTCCTGTAACCAATTTAAAAGTTTGAAAAACGAGCCACAAAGAAAGATATCCAGCGATAGCACCAACAACACTACTTTGTAGTGTAGTGAAATGACTGAACAAATTGAAAAAAATACCAAGCCAAAGTAATGGTAGTGTGATGCTATCGGGTAATAATTGGTGGTCGACATCAATAAAAGTTAATGCGATCAACGACCAAGTGAGTAACAAAGCACCAAGGCAAGCCCATTCAAAACCAAAGTAATAGGCGATAACACCAGAAAGTATCCCCGTTAACATCTCAATAATGGGATAGCGTTTAGGGATAGCGGTTTTACACTCTTTACATTTACCGGCAAGGACCAAATAACTAATAACAGGAATATTTTCAAACATGCTAATAGCATGATTACAGTTTGGGCAACGCGAGCGGGGCTTGCTTAAAGTGAAAATATCATTTTGTTGACTCGGCTTACCTGAAAGTTCATCACATTGTGATTGCCATTCGCGTTCCATCATAATAGGGAGTCGATAGATAACTACGTTTAAAAAACTGCCTATTAGGAGACCAAGTATAGCGATCGTACTGATAAATAGCGGTTGTGATGTATACAATAATTCGAAAATAGTCATTTATTTAGTTCTATCGTATAACTTGTTGAGTGAAATAAAAGGATAGTACTTTTTTAAGCAAGAAGCTTAATTCTAAGTATTTTTAGTTGGATAGATAGCTGATTTACCGATTAGAGGCCATAAGATATATCGTGAGATATCAGATCCTAAATATCCATAATTTGAGTATAAGATCCGATACCTATAGGTACGGTTAATTAAATGACTGCACCTAGCTTGAATATCGGTAAGTACATAGCGACAACAAGCGTACCGACTAAAGTCCCAAGAACTACCATTATCAACGGTTCCATCAATGCCGTCATATTATCAACAGCATCATCGACTTCTCGCTCATAAAAATCAGCGACCTTTGCCAGCATAGCATCCAGTGAACCAGACTCTTCACCAATGGAAACCATTTGGACAACCATATTGGGGAATAGCTCAGTGCTTTTCATAGCGACATTGAGCTGTGTACCCGACGCGACGTCATCACGCATCACAAGTGTCGCCTCGCTGAAAACAATATTACCTGTTGCTCCAGCAACTGATGTCATCGCTTCGACCATAGGTACGCCTGCTTTAAACATGGTAGAAAAAGTACGTGCAAATCTCGCAATAGCACCTTTTTCCATGATGATACCAATAACAGGAATTTTGAGTAGTAAACGATCTAAAAAATGTTGTACTTTGCGTGATCTTTTTTTAGCTTGCATCAGCCCAATAATAGAGCCGATGATAATGCCAAAGACCAGCCACCATTTTTCTTGGAAGAATTGTGATACGGAAATTACCGTTTTAGTTAATCCAGGTAAGTCTGCACCAAACCCAGAGAAAAGCTTTTCAAACTCAGGGATAACAAAAATCATCAAAATCGCTGTAACAACAAAAGCGACTGTGATAATGGCAGTGGGGTAAACCAGTGCTTTTTTGATTTTTGCTTTTAGGGCCTCTGTCTTTTCTTGGTAGGTGGCAATTTCGTGAAGAATAGGTTCAAGCGTTCCTGATTGTTCACCTGCATTAACAAGGCTGATATATAAATCATTAAAGTGAAAAGGGAATTTTGCTAGTGATTCAGTCAAACTGGTACCTGATTCAACATCCGCTTTGATAGCCAGTATCATATCTTGCATACTGGCATTTTCATGCCCTTCACCAATGATTTGCATTGATTGCATAAGGGGTACACCAGATGACATCATTGTGGCTAGCATACGACTGAAAACAGCAATGTCACCTGGTTTTATAGGTGGCTTTCTTGCGGCAAATAAGTCTTTCGGTTTTTTCTTTACCTTTATCGGTGTGATTCCCTGGCGTCTCAAATCAGCCTTTACGCTTGCCGCATTTTGCCCTGTCTGCTCACCTTTTAGGCGGCGACCTTGTTTATTCGTTCCTTGCCAAATAAAAATAGGATCAACTTGTGGTTTTATTGCTTTAGCTGTCTGTGCCACTTATTACTCCTTAATTACACGGTTAATTTCTTCGAGACTGGTGATTCCTGAAGCTACTTTTATTAGACCAGAGCGTCTGAGGTCGAAAACACCTTCTTTTTCTGCTTGGTCAGCAATTTGCATCGCATTACCACCTTCCATAATAATTCGCCCGATAGCTTCTGTTACTGGCATAACTTGGTATATACCTAAACGTCCTTTATAACCATCGGTACAATTATCACAGCCAGCAGCTTTAAAAACTGTGACGCCTTCATCAATTTGTTGTTGCGAAAACCCTTCCTCAAGCAATGCTTCGTCAGGGATAGATTCTGCAGTTTTGCAGTGAGTACATAAACGCCGTGCAAGACGTTGGGCAATGATTAATGTCACTGCTGAAGCAATATTAAAGGGTGGGACTCCCATATTTGCCAAACGAGTCAAAGTTTGTGGAGCATCGTTGGTGTGAAGTGTCGACAAGACCATATGCCCAGTTTGGGCCGCTTTAATAGCAATCTCAGCAGTTTCCAAGTCACGGATCTCACCGACCATGATGACGTCTGGATCTTGACGTAGGAAAGCCCGCAAAGCATCCGAGAAATTAAGCCCAACAGCAGGGTTAACATTAACTTGATTAATACCGGGCAAACTGATTTCTGCTGGGTCCTCTGCTGTGGATATATTCCTCCTATCGGTGTTAAGAATATTAAGAGCAGTATATAAAGAAACTGTTTTACCACTACCTGTTGGACCTGTTACTAAAATCATGCCATATGGATTGTGCATGGTATCCATGAAGATTTTCTTTTGTTCTTCTTCATAACCTAGTGCATCAATACCTAATTGGGCACTGGTTGGATCGAGAATACGCAACACAATCTTTTCACCAAACAAGGTAGGACAAGTATTAACACGGAAATCAATGGCCTTGGTTTTCGACAGTTTTAATCGCATTCGTCCATCTTGTGGCACACGGCGTTCTGCAATATTAAGACGGGACAATACTTTTAAACGGGCAGAAATACGGCCAGCAAGTGCAATTGGTGCCGTTTTTGATTCATGTAAAATGCCATCAATACGGGTTCTAACCCTAAAGGTTTTTTCATAGGGTTCAAAGTGGATATCCGATGCACCAGCTTTAATGGCCGTTGTTAAAATACCATTAATGAATCGTACAACTGGCGTGTCGTCAATATTGGCATCGACATTTTCTTCATCTTTATTGTCTAAATCATCGTGACCTAGATCGATATCATCTAATTCAGCATCACCGAAATCATCTAGTTGGTTATCCTCATCTTCTAAAGCGCGTTCTATAGCATGGGATAGTTGTTGTTCGTCGACTAAGACAGGATAGGTATTGATACCAGTATTAAACTGAAATTCGTCTAACCCTTGCAGGTTCATCGGATCAGAGACAGCAACGTATAACCTGCTACCACGCTGATATAGTGGTAGTGCATTATGTTTTCGAATTAGTTTTTCTTGGATTAGGTCTGTAGCAGCGAGATCAAAATTCATTGTCTCGATATCGAATAAAGGCACGCCGAACTCTTGCGAAGCGACAGATGCAATATTTTTACTGGAAACAATTTTATTACTGACTAGGTAACTAACAAGGGCAAGTTTAGCCTCTTTAGCAGCCTGTTGAGCATTATCTGCATCTTGCTCTGAGAGTAGACCTTCGTCGACTAAACGTCGCGCCAGTCCACTTAACCTAATTGATGTTGCAACATTTGCCATATTTTCAACGTATATCTCAGGGTCAAAATTGAATTTAAAACCTATAGTTTATAGTAATAATATTCAACTGAGTAGCTAATTATTAGCTTGGTAATTCGTGGCTCACAATGTTGTTAGTATATACTCCACAAAAAAATTTAAAAAAGGCAATTCAATGAATAAAACAAAAACTTGGTTTCGCGTCGCTACAGTTGCATTTTTACTATCCTTGATTATGGCTTGTGGTCAGAAAGGTGACCTTTACTTGCCTGAAGGGAATGCCTCAACAAATTTGGTGAGGTAAGTAAGTAGAGATGGACCATTTTCAATATCATGCAGATAAGTTGTTAGCTGAAAACGTCGATTTATCAATAATTTCTGAACAGTTTGGCACACCATGCTATGTCTATTCACGCGCAACAATTGAGCGACATTGGCGCGCATTTGACGATGCTTTTGTAGGGTTTCCTCACCAAATTTGTTATGCGGTAAAAGCCAATTCAAATCTGGCAGTATTGAATGTTATGGCTCGACTGGGCTCTGGGTTCGATATCGTTTCGGGTGGTGAGTTGGCACGCGTTATTGCGGCTGGTGGTGACGCTGGGAAAGTCGTATTTTCCGGTGTAGGTAAAACGGTTGCGGAAATTGAGTATGCATTACAACAGCAAATTCGTTGCTTTAATGTTGAATCGGTCGCTGAATTAATCCGAATAAATGGGGTTGCTGAGCGTCTAAATTGTGTTGCGCCTATATCTATCAGAGTGAATCCTGATGTCGATGCCAAAACACATCCTTATATATCGACTGGTTTAAAAGAAAACAAATTTGGTATTGCGATAGAACAAGCAGAAGATGTTTATATACAAGCTAATAACATGGCGCACCTTGAGTTAGTCGGTGTCGATTGTCATATCGGATCACAATTAATATCAGTCTCTCCTTTTGTCGATGCCTTAGAAAGAGTTCTTGCATTACTAGACCGTCTGACTGAATTGGACATTAGATTACAACACCTCGATATCGGTGGTGGTTTAGGTATTTCATATCAAGATGAAGTACCCCCCAGCCCTCAAGAATATGCTGAAGCATTAAAAAAATTGTTAATTGGTCGCGATATAGAAATTTTAATGGAGCCGGGCCGAGCGATAGTCGGCAATGCAGGTGTGTTGTTGACTAAGGTCGAATATATAAAAGAGACTGAAGATCATAACTTTGCCATTGTTGATGCCGCTATGAATGACTTGCTACGACCTGCTTTGTATCAGTCATGGCAAGATATTCAGACTGTTCGTGTGGATCATTCAATCCCCACAAAAACTTATGATATCGTCGGGCCAGTATGCGAAACGGGTGATTTTTTGGGTAAAAACCGTCAATTGGCGATTAAGCAAGGTGATTTGTTGGCCATAAAATCCTCGGGCGCTTATGGCTTTACGATGAGCTCAAACTATAATTCAAGACCTCGGGCTGCTGAGGTGATGATCGATGGCGATACTTTCCACTGTATCCGAGCTCGTGAAACTATCCCATCATTGTTTGTTGGAGAACAGGTTTTACCTGAATAATAATGTTGAAATTTAGCAAAATGCATGGGCTTGGCAATGACTTCATTATTATTGATGCTATCAATCAATCTGTGCATTTAACAAATGAGCAAGTTCGTTTTCTCGCCGATCGTCATTTCGGAATAGGTTGCGATCAACTGTTATTGGTAGAGCACTCTTTACTCCCAAATATCGATTTCAAATATCGTATTTTTAACGCGGATGGTGGTGAAGTTAAACAGTGCGGTAATGGTGCACGCTGTTTTGCACGTTTTGTTTATGACAAAGGCTTAACGGACAAGAAAACCATTGCTGTAGAAACTGCATCAGGGATCATTCACCCGAGCCTACGACAAAATACTGATGTGACAGTTGATATGGGTATCCCAAGTTTTGAACCGCAATCTATACCTTTTGTTAATGCGGAAATGGCGGTGTCATACTCGTTTGTGCTGAACAATGGGGAGACAGTGATGTTCTCGGCTTTATCCATGGGAAATCCACATGCTGTGATATTGGTTGATGATGTGGAAGAGGCTGATGTCTCAGGCTTAGGTATCATGTTACAAAGTCATGCCCAGTTTCCTGAACAAGTTAATGCTGGATTCATGCAAGTTTTGAATGAAAATGAAATCAAGTTAAGAGTTTTTGAACGTGGTGCAGGAGAAACCTTAGCTTGTGGTACTGGTGCTTGTGCTGCGGTCGTAGCGGGTATTCAACTTGGTTTATTAGCAAACCAAGTAAAGGTTTTTTTGAAAGGTGGTGAGCTCAATATATCTTGGGATGGAGATCAAGAATCTGTTTGGATGACAGGCGCCGCAACACATGTTTTTGATGGGGAAATTGAATGGCCGATGATAAACAAGTCATAGAGACCGAGCAGGTCATTAACTATTTGCAGCAAAACCCTGATTTCTTTCTCAGAGAACCTGGCGTCATTGAATCACTACAATTAGCTGAGTCACCAGAAGGGACTATTTCTTTGGCGCAAAGACAAGTTGAACGTCTTCGAGGTAAAAGCGATCGACTAAACGAACAGTTACATGCTTTAATTGAGAACGCCCGACAAAATACTGAATTACAAGCACGTGTCCATTCTCTATGTTTAAGATTAATGGACAGTGACAGTTTAGATACGCTTTTACCGATGCTAATGACTGAGTTAAAACAAGAATTTACAGCTGACGAAGTGGCGATAAGATTTTTTTATGGCGTTAAAGAACTCACATTGCCTGATATTGAGGGTAATATAGTCCAGTTACATATAGATGATCCCGCGCTTGATGTCTTTGATAAAGTGTTAGATAAACATCAACCCATATGCGGGCGTTTATCAAACGCACAAAAAAAACTTTTATTTGGAGAACAGCATGAAAATGTTGCCTCTGCAGCTTGTTTGCCTATAGGACATGACCCCTGTGCGGGTTTCCTAGCGATAGCGAGCCATGACGAAGATCGTTTTCACTCTAATATGGCAACAGACTATTTGGCATTTTTAGGCGAGGTGTTAATGCGTTTATTGCGGCACCACAGCCACAACCATAATGGATGACTTAGGCGAAAAAATTGATTTATTTATCTTGCATTTACGACAAGAAAGACGTTTATCAGAAAATACGACCTCGGCATATCAACGTGATTTAAAACAAGCGGCTGATTTTCTTCAGACAGAAAATATTACAAAATGGCCGACGGTCACAGTCGCAGATATCAGACGCTATATAGCTTTTCTCAACCGTCAAAACTTATCAGGTCGATCTATACAAAGGGCTTTATCTTCACTACGGAGCTTATACCGTTTCTTGATTCGTGAAGGCTTGTGTGAGCAAAACCCAGCTCATGCTGTACAAGCCCCTAAATCAGCTAAGAAACTACCATCGACTTTAGACGTTGACCAGGTTAATGGCTTATTAAACAGCGATATTGGTGATAATTTAATTGCTTGTCGTGACAAAGCCATTATGGAGCTATTTTATTCTTCAGGCTTACGTTTATCGGAACTGGCAAGCATTAATCTTCGTGATGTTGATCTCGATGATCAACTTGTCTATGTGACAGGTAAAGGGGATAAAAGTCGTGTAATTCCAGTGGGTGAACAGGCTATTAAAGCAATAAAAAACTGGCTGAACCGTAGACAGCAGCTTGGTTTTTATGAGCAGAATGCCCTGTTTATCACTAAACAAGGACGACGGCTTGGTGTTCGTTCTATTCAACAAAGGTTGAAATACTGGGGTAAGAAGCAGGGTATTTCAGACCATATTCATCCTCACCGACTCAGGCATGCTTTTGCATCCCATATGCTCGAATCAAGTGGTGATTTACGTGCAGTTCAAGAGCTATTAGGTCATGCCGATATTTCGACCACACAAGTGTATACGCATGTTGATTTTCAGCATTTAGCAAAGGTCTACGATTCAGCGCACCCTAGGGCTAAAAAAAAGTAATAATTTGTTTTTATTTTCATATCGTTATAGCCTATGAATCAGGCCTGAGATTATCAAAGGAATAGAAATGAAAGTGTTGTTGGCTGAAGTTGATGCTTCAGAACGTACACATATTCAGAGCTGTATAGAAAATGCAGGCCATGAGGTTATTAATGCTGATAACGGCCTTGATGTGATTGATTCTTACCTGATATATTCTCCCGATTTGATTCTTCTTGATATGGCATTACCTGTTAAGGATGGCATTGATACTGTCTTTGAAATTAGAGGCTTATCTGAATCAGAAGAGCAGTGGGTGCCGATAATTTTGCTATCGGAAAATGCAAGTTCAAAAGAAATATCAAAAGGACTTGATGCAGGGGGCGATGATTATCTGCAACTGCCGATCGATGAACGTGTCTTTGCTGCTAAATTAAGAGCAATACAAAGAATTAAAAAAATACGGAAACAGTTATATTTAGCTAATCGTGAATTAAAATTGATGGCAGTAAAAGATGGTCTTACTGGCATCTCGAACCGACGTCACTTTGATGATGTGTTACTAAAAGAAATTAAACGGGCTGTGCGGACACAAATTCCAGTCTCTCTGATTATGACCGATATTGATTATTTCAAACCCTATAATGATAATTATGGGCATCAAATGGGTGATGATTGCTTAAAAAGTATTGCCAAAATAATGCTAGCTCAAATCAAGCGGCCAGCCGATCTGGGCGCACGTTATGGTGGTGAAGAGTTCGCGTTTATCCTGCCAGAAACTGAGATGAAAGAAGCCCTAGTTATTGCGGAAATGATTAGAGATAGTGTCGAGAGTTTGAAAATACCCCATGAATATTCAGAGGTCGAAAACGTGGTGACTATAAGCTGTGGTGTTGCCACCGTGTATCCATCAAAAAAAGACAATGTTGACCTTTTACTTCACAGCCTGATCGGCGATGCGGACAAAGCATTATATCGGGCCAAAGACCAAGGTCGAAATCAAGTGGCTGCGGCAAAGAACTAGCGTTAGTCGTCAAAAGTTTTTCTTAATGGGCGACTTCCCAGTTTAGGCCGCTGCCGATACCCACCTCAAGTGGAATAGAGAGTTCAGCAGCATCAATCATTAATTTCTCTATTTGCTTTTGTGCGGCTTCAAGTTGCTTATCGGGGATTTCAAAGACCAGTTCATCATGGACTTGCATCACCATATGAATGCCAGCGTCATCCTCTTCTAGCCAACGCTCGATCGAAATCATGGCGCGCTTAATAATATCAGCAGCAGTTCCTTGCATTGGGGCATTAATTGCTGTGCGTTCGGCGTACTGGCGACGCATGCCGTTACTAGCATTAATTTCTGGTAGGTAGAGTCGTCGTCCAAATAGCGTTTCTACATAACCATCAAGTTTGGCCTGTTCTCGGGTTGTATTCATATAGTTTTTGACGCCAGGGTAACGTTCAAAATAGACATTCATATAGTCAGCAGCTTGTTGACGCTCTATGCCTAACTGTTTGGATAAACCATGGGCCGACATGCCATAAATTAAGCCAAAGTTAATGGCTTTAGCGCTACGACGTTGATCACTGGTGACCTCTTCCAAGGCAACACCAAATATTTCTGCCGCTGTGTGTTTATGGATATCTTCTCCTGCAGCAAATGCTCTTAATAAGCCTTGATCTTGTGATAAATGCGCCATGATACGAAGCTCTATTTGAGAGTAATCGGCCGCAAGTAATGTATATCCTTCGGGAGCAACAAAGGCTTCACGAATTTTTCGACCCTCTTCGCTGCGGATCGGAATATTTTGCAAGTTGGGATCAGAAGAGGATAAACGGCCGGTCGCGGTAACAGCTTGATGATAAGAAGTATGGACTCTACCAGTCGATTTATTAACTTGTTCTGGTAAACGGTCAGTATAGGTTGATTTTAATTTACTCAGGCTACGATATTGCATTATTACTTGAGGTAACTCATAACCTTCATCGGCCAATTCTTGTAATACTGATTCGGCTGTTGAAGCCTGTCCCTTTGGTGTTTTCTTTAAAACCGGCAGTTGTAATTTGTCATACAAGATAGCGCCGAGTTGTTTGGGGGAGCCTAAATTAAACTCTTCCTCAGCAATCATATAGGCTTGCTTCTCAAATTGATTAATCTTCTGGGCGAGCTCATCGCTTTGTTGTTGCAACATCCAAATATCAATATTGACGCCATTACGTTCCAGAGAATTAATAACAGGTAGCAAGGGCATTTCGATTGATTCATAAATGCTCAGCAGAGATGGAATTGCTTGTAGTTGTGGCCAAAGCACATTGTGTAGTTGCAGTGTGATATCAGCATCTTCAGCAGCATAGGGTGCGGCTTGCTCTAACTCGATTTGATTAAAGGTGAGCTGTTTTTTACCCTTGCCGGCAACATCTTCAAAATGGATAGTGGTTCTATTTAGGTATTTTTCAGCGAGTGAATCCATATCATGTCGCGTTGCAGTGCTATCAAGCACATAAGACTGCAACATAGTGTCATGCTTGATCCCTTTTAGAACAATGCCGTGATTGAGCAGGATATGGCGGTCATATTTTAGGTTTTGACCTACTTTTGCTTGTGTTGGATCTTCTAAGATGGGTTTGAATGCTGCTAGGACATGATCAAGGTCAAGTTGCTTTGGTGCGCCAAGATAATCATGCGTTAAAGGTATATAAGCAGCGCTACCCGGCTCAATGGCAAAAGAGAGTCCAACAATTCGGCCATCAAGATAATTTAGGCTGGTGGTTTCTGTATCAAAGGCAAATAAAGCCGCTTTTTTGAGTTGATTTAACCAATGTTGCAAGCGTTGTTCTGTCAGAATCATTTCGTAATTCTTTTCAGTAACTGGAGCAGGTGCTTCTGGCGCTGAAGTTACTTTTTCTAGCGAGTCATTTGGACTTTGGTTGGTTTGTTGAACAAGTTCTTTAGTCCAGGTTTTAAATTCCAAATCTTGATACAACTCAAGGAGCGTAGCGTGTTCTATTGGTTGTGCTTCCAGACTGTTCGGCGTGTCACCATCCAGATCGACATCAAGTTTGATAGTGGCTAGTTCGTAAGAGAGCGGCAAGTCCGCGGCTGCTGAACGTAACTTTTCACCCAGCTTACCTTTAACTTCATCTGCATGCGCTATTACACCCTCTAAGCTATCGTATTGTTGTAATAGTTTTGTCGCAGTTTTAGGACCGACACTGGGTACGCCAGGAATATTGTCAACTTTATCTCCCATGAGCGCCAAAAAATCAATGATGCGATTAGGTGCAATACCATATTTGTTATGAACTTCTTCTACATCAGTAATTGTATTACTCATGGTGTTGATCAACGTGACATGCTCATTCACTAACTGAGCCATATCTTTGTCACCCGTCGAGATCACGGTTTCTATACCTTGCTCGGTTGCTTGTTGCGCTAGAGTGCCAATAACATCATCTGCTTCCACACCATCAACGACTAACAGTGGTAAGCCCATCGCTTTTACAATGGTATGAATCGGCTCAATTTGTTCGCGCAAGTCATCGGGCATAGGCGGGCGATTTGCTTTGTATTCAGCATAAAGGTCATCACGAAAAGTTTTGCCTTTGGCATCAAATACAACCGCAATATGACTCGGTTTATAATCCCGTAATAATTTACGAAGCATATTGACTACGCCATAGATAGTCCCTGTTGCTTTACCTTTGCTATTCGTCAAATCAGGCATAGCATGATATGCGCGGTAAAGGTATGAGGAACCATCAACAAGTATAAAAGGGCTAGATTGAGACATAGGTGGTCGCTTTAAGTGTTAGTTAATAGTGTCTGCTTTTATCATCGCATTGGAAATGCTATCTTTATATGAAATGATATGGAGCAAATTTATGTTTAACAAGTCCGCTATTGTATGCGCAGTTGCATTATTAATGTCACTCAATGTTTCTGCAGCTGAAGATTCCGTCCAAGCGCCAGTGATTCCTGAGCCATTGATGGATGGTCAAAGCATTGAACCAGACGTCAATATCATTCAAAAGAAAGACCGCACAATCCAAGAATATCGAATGAATGGTAAGTTATATATGATTAAAGTTACTCCTTCAGTTGGCTTACCCTATTACTTGATGGATACGGATGGCGATGGTGCTTTAGAAACCAAACAACACGAATTAGATTCAGGCTTATTAGTACCAAGCTGGATCTTGTTTGAGTGGTAGTAAATAGTTAATTATTAGCACATTTCATGTCAGTTTATACAGAAGTCGGGCGCGACGACTTAATTGCGTTTCTAGAAAGCTATTCCCTTGGTGAGCTTGTGTCTTATGAAGGCATCAGCGAAGGTATAGAAAATACTAACTATTTTGTCACTACCGAAAAAGCGAAATTTGTCCTCACTCTTTTTGAACAACACGAGTTTGATGACTTGGGCTATTTTCTTGATGTGATGACTTTTTTCTATCAACATGGCATTCCGTCTGCGCACCCTGAAGCAGACAAACAAGGTCATTACTTAAAAACACTATGTGGCCGTCCAGCAGCATTGGTAGTTCGACTTTCTGGCCGCGGTGTTGATGACATAGCCACTGTCAGTCAATGTCATGCCATAGGTAATATATTAGGACGAATGCATCAGGTTGGCGTTGATTTCCCAGCCGCGCGCACAACACAGCGTGGTTCAGCATGGCGTCAACAGATGGCTGAAAAATTATTACCCTTATTAGACAATAATTCTGCACAGATTTTAAAACAAGAGCTCGAATTCCAAAGCAATTATCAGCAGCTAGACCTACCTTTCGGCGTTACCCATTCTGATTTATTCCGTGACAATGCCTTATTTGAAGGCGATGAATTAAAAGGTATTATTGATTTTTATTATGCCTGCGACGAATATTTACTTTATGACCTTGCTGTTGCCGTGAATGATTGGTGTGTAGATAGCAACGGCTTGTTGGAACAGACACGTTATCAGGCGCTGATGTCAGCATATCACCAACAACGCCCGCTTGAAGTCAATGAAGTGACTCACTGGAACTTAGTTTTACGTGCAGCCGCTTTGCGATTTTGGCTGTCACGATTACAGGACAAGCATTTTCCTCGCGAAGGTGAGCTGACACAAATCAAAGACCCTGATGCGTTTTTAAAAATACTTAAACAACATCGTGAACAACCGCTAGTTGTTGCAGCTGCCTAGGTGTCTGAGTGCGCGTATTAATCATTAAACTTACCTCAATGGGCGATTTGATGCATGCGCTTCCTGCGCTCACAGATGCAGCAAATGCCATTCCAGATATCGAATTTGATTGGGTTGTCGATCAGGCTTTTGCTGATGTGCCACTTTGGCATCCTAATGTAAAACGGGTAATTAAAACAGCGCATCGACAATGGAAAAAGCAGCCTATTCAGGCTTTTCGTGATGGCCAATTATCAAGTTTCTACCGTGAACTTAATGCCGAAGATTATGACGTTGTTATTGATTTGCAGAGCAATCTAAAAAGTGCAGTGGTGTCGTGGTTGCGTAAAGGAGAAGTTCATGGCCTAGGTGCTGCATATTGTCGCGAAAAACCAGCATATTGGGCTTATAAGCATCAATACTCGGTAAAAATGCAACAACATTCAATTGAGAAAATGCGTCAGTTGATGGCCCAAGTACTTAATTATTCACAGCCAACGATGCCTGCAGATTATGGTGTTGATTTGGCAAAATGCCCATTGCCAGAAATCGAATTTGATCTTTCCAAACGATATTTATTTTTTGTCCACAATGCCAGTTGGAAAACTAAGCTTTGGCCGAGTGCACATTGGCAACAATTGGTCGGAATAGCAACGGATCAAGGCTATGCCGTTTTGTTACCTTGCGGTAGTGATTTGGAATATGAACAAGCCCAAGCAATAGCGGCTGGTAATGATAATGCCTATGCCTTACCGAAACTATCTCTAAATGATGTGGCAGCATTGATGTGTCGGGCTGATGGCGCAATTTGTAGTGATACGGGTCTCGCTCATATGGCAGGTGTGGCAGGCATTCCTACAGTCACTATTTATGGTGCAACTGATACAGGCTTGATTGGAACATATGGTGATGGTCAGCAGCATGTGGAAAGTGATTTTGAATGTGCGCCTTGTTATAAAAGAGAATGCCCACGTTCAGATTCAACAAATGGCGAACCTGTGTGTATGGAAAATATAGGACCAGAAACAGTATGGGATAGACTCGCAGGCCGTTTACCCGCACAATGAGCCTTTATATTTAGTCTTAAAATAGCTGAAAATTTATGAAGCATAGATTCCCAAACCTTCAAGGCAATCAAATACTCGTTGTTGGTGATTTGATGCTTGACAGTTTTTATCATGGCAAAGCGAATCGTATCTCACCTGAAGCACCAGTCCCCGTTGTTAATGTAGAACGAGTTGAAGAATTACCTGGTGGTGCTGCCAATGTCGCGATGAATATTGCATCCCTAGGGGCTAACTGCAAACTCACGGGTATTACTGGAAATGATGCTGCAGCGGATACATTGCAGCAACGACTTAACTCGGTTGGTGTAGATTGCAAATTCCATCGTTCACAGACGGCAGATACGATCATCAAGCGCCGTGTTATCAGCAACCATCAACAGCTATTACGAATGGACTTTGAAGCGCCATTTCAAGATCAAGAATGGCAAGCAATGCAGCCGATTGTTGATGAACTTATGAAAGGTGCTGCTGTGATAGTGCTCTCTGACTACAATAAAGGCACGCTAGACGAGCCACAATATTGGATCCAATTAGCGAAGCAAAAAGGCATTCCGGTTTTGGTTGATCCTAAAGGTCATGACTTTGCTAAATATCATGGCGCTGATCTAATTACACCTAATATGACGGAGTTCGAGGCTGTTGTAGGCAAGATAGCGTCAGAAGCCGACTTAATTGCCAAAGCACAACAGCTCATCAATGAACTTGATTTAGGTGCTTTACTGATTACACGCAGTGAGCACGGCATGTCATTAATTAGAGCCAATCGAGCAGAATTTCATCTTCCAGCCATCGCCAAAGAAGTTGCCGATGTTACAGGCGCAGGAGACACTGTTATTTCAACATTAGCAACTGTGTTAGCGGCTGGAGAAGAGTTAGAAACGGCAGTGACATTAGCGAATGTTGCTGCCAGTATTGTGGTGAGCAAACTTGGCACGGCAACAGTGAGTGAGCCAGAACTCAAAGCAGAATACCATCGCCACCAAGGCGAAAATAATACTGATCATAGTATCGCTGGTGTGGTGACAGTCGAACAATTAAAACTAGCAGTCCAACAAGCCAAACAACGTGGTGAAAAGGTCGTGTTCACCAATGGTTGTTTTGATATTCTTCATGCAGGTCATGTTAGTTATTTAGCACAAGCAAGAGCGCAAGGTGATCGCCTTATACTCGCCATTAATTCTGATGAATCAGTCACCAAACTCAAAGGTCAAGGTCGGCCTATTAACTCAGTGGATCGTCGTTTAGCTGTTTTAGCGGGATTAGCCTCAGTCGATTGGGTCACCTCTTTTGAAGGTGATACGCCAGAAGCGCTATTAAAAGAAGTCCAGCCTGATATCTTAGTTAAGGGTGGTGACTATGATAAGCAGGGTGTGGTTGGTTGGGAAATTGTTGAAGGCTATGGTGGGGAAGTTAGGGTGATGGGTTTGGTGGAGAATTGTTCTACAACGGCGATTGTTGAGAAGATTGAACGGGATAAAACTGGCTGAGTTCAATTTAATTCCAAAAAGGATGTTAGTTTTGATTTCAGTCGCCACTCGCCACTTCTGGGTCTGCTGAACTATGTGCAATCTGACTGCTTTCGACCCACAGCGGACAGTGGTGGGGTTATTCATATAAGGTACTTGTTTTGTCGCGTTTGGGTTAAAAATTAGCGTGCGTAGACCTTGTAGAAAGACTATCTATTTCACTCGTCATCGACTATATCTCATCAGAGCAAAAAATAGTAAACTTAGACTTCCTTAAAAAAGCTGAAACCAACCTTTACACTTATATTATGACCAACGGAACTCGCTATAAAATGTTATCACGAGAAGAGGAACAGTCATTCGGTATCTCGAAAAGCTAAGAATGCACCATCAGGAGAGATAACAGATTGCCCAGAAAAACCTTCTCTAAAACAATTATGCATAACTTCTTGTGCAATCCCAAGAATCACAAGAGATAGACGCTTTCCAATGCATGTGTGAACGCCTACTCCAAAAGCAAGGCTGGATGAATTGTTGCTGCCTGATGGACAGCCCTCATTTTTTCCTGGCAGAAGAGAGGTATAACAAATATCACCAGGATTGAATTCGAGATCAGCTATAGAGTATGGTTGAACACATAACCTTGACACAAAAGATGTTGGGCAGTGGCGATCTACGCCTCCGATAAAGTTTTCTGTATTACCCTCTACAATATTGGCACAAATTTCACCGACTAAGGGGTCAATACCCATTATAATTAGACTCTGAGCTAGTAAATGTTTATGTCCTTCATGTGTGTATTCCTCGGGAGGATTAGAGGCTCCGTATAAATAAGCAAATGCATCGTTACTAGCTAGGTGGCGCGAAGCATGAAAATGGCTAAAAAATACGTTTCTACGCAATGACAATGCATGAAAAACTCTCTTTAAAGGAATAGATGTCAGCTTCGATATCATTAAGCCGGCACAAAGTTGAATTAGAGTATTAGTAAAAATGAGAGGGCTTGAAATACGCTTCTTTCTTTTATCAAAATATTTCATAATAAGCGGTTTATTATTTTGTAGACCGTCAGACAAGTCTTCCAACAAGTAATGAAAAGCTTTTTTCACTTCATCGTGCTCTTTACCTTCCTTGAATAATATTGATTGCTCGTAGAAATTGCTTATTAGATTGATCGATTCACCTTCTTTGGCAAGGTGTTCAATTCCTGGTTTGAAATAATTGATGCTAGAAAATGCTTTTGAAGTAAGTATTTTTCTAGAAATAGACACATCAAATACAAGTACTTCCTGGTGATTATCACATGAGATTACTTTTACAGGGCAATCACTAGCATGTTCAGTCAATACTCTTTTGTTAAATCCCTTATCAAGTGTTTTCACTACATCAAGTGTCATTTTTAGTTTCATATTATTCTCTTGAATTGGTGTTTGAACCATTGCATCACCTTCACCAACAATATCTCTCTAGGTCGCATACAAGGGATTTCTTTACCTATAAGAAGCCAATCAAATAAGGCACCAACCTGCCTACGATTAAATAGATGCCTTAACGTTCCATGTGATTTCGTGTTAAACCACCTTATAGAATGAGCATAACCCGTATTTCCCCATTCAGAGGCCAGTTTGAGATCCATTTTATTACTACAGCCGAAATATAACCGGACATTATCTAGCCCTATTTTTGTTGGACGATTGATTGCGGCGACATTTTTGAACATTAATGGAGGAGAAAAAAGAGCAACACGATTTGCACGTACCTCTTCAGCAAAGTTAATGGCTGCATAACCTCCACTAGAAGTGGATACAACAGAAATATGACAATTTCTTGGAATTTGATTTCTCAAAAAAATATTTAGTTCTGCTTGGTTTTGAGCAACGCCGTGGAGCCCTTTGGTAAAACGTTGTCTTTCAGGATCTCTCAAGTAAATAATCAAATCAAACTGATCGTGAACCAAAATATGAAATAGTTGTAGAGGAATGTTTAGGTTTAATGCATTTCCTGTAAAACAAACTAAAGCCGTTTTAGGATGGGGAACCGTCTGAATTATTTGGATGTCTGGAGTAATATATTCTTTTAAAAGAATATGTTCTGGGTCAGCATTTTTAATAGTGTCAAGGGTAATTATCTTCGTATCAACACCGGTACGGGACAGTTCGCTGATCAATTTCTGAATTAATTGCGGACTACCATATGAAAGCAACCAACTAACCAGATTACTATTGAAGTTGGTATTAGGAAATAAAAGGAAAGAGAGTAACGAATTAACCAGTCGCTTTTTGCTGCTTGCCAAGTTAGGATTTATAAGGTGTCGCTGTGTCACTACAGAAATATACAAATTCCGTTTTTCTTCTTTATTTAACGGTTTACATTTGATATAGCTATAGTTCATTGTGTCGAGATTAGTGAGCTAATTGTAACTGTATTATCGAGATTTTCGACGGGAATGATAATATCAAACTCCTCCTCAAGATTCATGAGTATTTCAAAAAAATCTAATGAATCTATTCCTAAGTCAGCAATTGGAATGTCATTAATATTGTCACCGATATCCTTACGCATTTTACTGCGAAATTCGGCAATGATAAGTTCTTCCGTTTTTTCTGCCATATAGTAGCCTTTATAATGTAATAAATTTTAATCTTAAAATTATACCTGAATTATTTTATGACAAAGCACAAGCCTTGCCCAGCTCAATGAAACCTTAATCTTTCACCTCATCATCAAAGCTACACCCACAAAAAAGTCCTACTTCCATTATACAAACGAGGCTCTAAATTTGCCTGTAACTCAATGAATTGAAACAGTTTGATGAGCCTACGGATACTCGATCCCCGGACAAAGGGATTATGAGTAGCTATAATCAAATGTTCATCCAATATTTATCACAAATATACCGTTCAACCTATGACTGCTGTTGGCACTAAGCGACTGGTTTTTGAAAAGCCGATATTCGACCCAATATAGTAATTCCGTTAGGGCGTTCTAAAACGATAAGAACCGGTTGATGGGGCGGTTAAACTTTCATGTGCGTCCAAATTCATAGCTCCCCACTCGGTCACTCTTTCCCGGCCGTTTAGTTCAAAACGTGCTCGGATACTCCAGAAGTAGCGAGTGTCGGCCTTTAGGATTTTTGTTAATGTATGACTGTTTCGTGGCAGCCCTTCACGCCAATAGACGATTTCGCCGGGCGTCATATTTCTTTCCCTCGCTATGATCAGATCATAACGAACATTCCGAACTGCTAACATCTCTTCTGGTGCCATAGCTTCATCACCTTCGCGTGGGAATGCCTGCCAACGGAATGTAGGCCGAAGACTACTGACGCTTGCCCACTCCAATATGTCGACTAGAATTTTGCCTCCTGATAACTGGCCTCGAGTTGGTGGTTCTTCAGGAGCCAATCCAAATGTCGCCACTAAGAAACCGATTGTGTGTGGCTTACGGTCTGGAAATGGATAGAGCAATAACACACTGTCGTGAATGTGATGGGCCAGCGAAATATAGCCTGCTTCTAAAGCCTGTAAAAGGCGTTGCGCGCCATTAGCAGACCACTTAGCCAAGGTGTAGCTAGCACCTGTATGGGTATATTCTACTGTTGTTATTTCGGTATTGTCCTGAGTTCGTACCAGGCGTACACGAGCAGTCATGACCAGTTGTAGCGGTGGGTTTAAGCCACTGCCTTTTGTTCCAACATGGCTCAGAGTCACCTCCAGTACGGTGTCCGCTTCATCGGCCAACGAGCGGTAATCACGCTCTTCACTGGTTGATTGCAGCAGTCGTAAATCAGTTAGCACTAAACGTGTTCCTTTTTCCAGCGCCACCGCTATTAACTCTTCGCCCAATGCAGTCTGGACAACTTCTGTACTCAAACGGTTACTTATCTTCTCTTCAGACTCATAAACTACTGTTGAAGATGGTGATCTGGTAGCACCGACCACGCCACCCACCACACCACTAACACCACATACACCCAGCCAGATCAGTAAAAAAGCACCACACATGGAACCCGTGCAACTCCCCTGACCCATCATTCCCATACATGTCAAAAAGCCTGCACCAGCACCTTTAGCTGCACCTGCCCCTTTAGAACGGGTGAAGCCTTCAAATTCAATTTCTGGTTGGTCGTTCAGTGAAATAATAGCAATACGCCCTAAGGATTCTTGATAATCAGTGTGGGGTATAGGCGGTAATATGCTACAACCCGTTTGTAGTGTTAGGATAGCCACTAGCAGCCAGGCAATAAACCGTGAAGCGTTTCCCGAGATTAAAGAGTAGTTATGCTCTGTTTCGTTCACGAATAACCCCTGACTAAGATATGTATTCTGCCAGTATAAAATAAATAGGGACTAGATGATTTCTTTGATAAACCAAGTGTTCTAATGCCATAAATTTCATCTAACTTCACTCCGCCTGCCATTTCTAGACATGATTGTGTTAACGGTTGTTTAGTTGCTTTTTAACGGCAAATTTTAGGTTAGGGGAAGTTGTTGCCAGTCTTATTTGCTCCTATAGGTTTCAGCTTGTCCAACACTAATGGTTTGAAATTGAGCGAGTGACCGCTGTTGGCACGAAGTAGACGGTCATATTATAGTCTGTACACTATTTATTCGGTATCGCTGCCGCTGGGGCGTTCATTTATTTAGCGTGCCCAAAATAAACGAACCAAACAAAAGGGCAGCCCGATACTTGCCCTTCGGGTTCCCTGTGCTTCTCAAACTATTTGGGCATGACGGAAACTCGCTATGCTCAAACAACCGTCATACTTATCCAAATAATTTTGCGATGCTCGGCTTCGTATAAGGGCATATTAGGATGATTTTCTAAAGCCTGAATACCTGCCCAATTTCACCTTTCCTTAACTAGACCTTAGTTGAAATAACGAAATCGAAGTAATTGAATTATTTAGTAATTGATTTAGCGCGGTTAATTGTTCTGGTCAAACCGTTAAAAAATCGTTTTTTAATATCACCTTCGCTGTGCATATATTGCTTTTTAAGTGCTTTTTTGACTTCCCAAGTCCCTTTATAGCCTAATGGAAATACCACTAAGTCACCGGCTTTGAAAGTCACTGATGGGCCGCCATCTGCAGGAGTCATTTCACATTCACCTTCTAAGATGAGGGCTGTTTCTGTCGTCACAAATTCCCATGGGAATTCCGATACTTCTTTTTCCCATGTCGGCCAGTAAGCAGCACCCATTTCTTTTAAAAGGGCTTCACTTGGGTTGCTATCAACTGTAATTTCTTTCATGTTTGTTCCTAAGAGTAGTTCTAGTCCAGATTTAGAATAATTTGGCTGCGCCATAGTATTCTGTTTGTGTTATTTTTTCTACATTTTAAGAAGAATAGATCTCTCTCAACCTACTTGTTTGACGACGAAATCGTCTTTAAAAAATACTATTCTGAAATAGTGATAGTGAGGATTTTTTTGGGGTTTATTTCGTTTAGCTGAATGAATGGCATCCAAGTTTTTAGTTTTTAAGAGGAAAGCCATGCTATGCATGAGTTTTATAGCATTTGATCACGTGATACACTCCGACTTTTGTAATTAATCAGGTTTGTCGACAATTTTGACTTCACGTACCCATTATTATTTGCGTTCTGCAAAAAGTATTTTCCATTCCATTTTTACAACACGTTTTTGGACGGTGCACTCGTCCAAAATTCAAGCTGGTGGTTTGGTAGAAAATGATTTCTTTGGAATTAATATAGCGCCAGCAGCCGATCCCTCAGTGGATGATTTTATTATTGAGCGCTTACAAGAACTGGGTTTACAACATGTACGAATGAATTTTACCTATGATTCGATAGGTGGAGATGCGGAAAGACTATTGCAAAGGGTGATAAGCGATGGTTTTAGGGTGCTACTGACTTTAATGCCACCCTATGAGGATGCTAAAAACTTTTCTGTGGAAGCGCAGCAGCGTTGGGTTGATTTTCTACTGGTTGTTGAAGAAAAGTATGGAGACAAGATCAGTTTTCTTGAAATAGGTTCGACACCTAATCGCGGTAAATGGTCTGGTTTTGAGCCAGCAGATTATATAATTGCATGGCGTATTGCGAATGAGGAGTTAAAAGCATCAGGGATAGTTCTTGCAGGACCCAATGTTTCTGATTTTGAGCCGCTATGCAGTATTCAGTTATTGAGTGAAATGCAGTTTCGGGGCTATGCGCCGACTATTTATACCAACAATTTGTTTGTTGAACGAGTCATCCAGCCAGAAGTTTTCGATCATCGTGCCTTAAGTCGATTTTTGACGAATGTGGGGCGTCTTAACTTGGTTAAAAAGGCGCGTGTTATGAAGGCGATCGGACAGCAATTTGGTGCTGATAAAACGATTTGTACATACACATGCTGGACGAGTAAAAGACTACGACGCTGGTCTATTTCCCCAGGGCGTAAAAAAGCAGATTATTTGATTCGCTATTTGATCATAGCAGCGACTACTGGCGCTTTGTCTAGAGTTTATTGGGGGCCTTTAGTTTGTAATAGAGATGGCCTTATTAACGATGGTTCAACGGGTTATCCAAAAATAGATAATGTTGCTTTTTATAAACAAATTAAGGGTGACTTGGCGAATTTTGTAGTCGAAGAGGCTTTTTATGCTTATGCCTCTATTATTAAGATGCTATCGGGAGCAACTTGCGTTCAGGCTATTAATGGAGATAAAGGATTTCACCATTTTATTTTTAAGACTGCGAACAAAAAGCAATTACATATCATCTGGACTACGGATCGAGGTTGTGTGGCAGTAAGCCAGTTATACACCCCTGAGCAATTAGAACGCGGTTATATTTTTGATGCATTGGGCAATGAAGTCGAAGAGAAAGTTCTAAGCTTTAATGAGCACCCTATCTTTATTGAATTTGAACAAGAAGAGTCTTTGAGGCTGAGTGAACAACAAGCAGCAGAGATCGACCCGCAGCCTCACGGTGTCGTTTTTGGTTTGATGGATAATATTCGATATTTACCTTGGACTGAAGGAAAGTGGCATGGGGCTGTGTCAGTAGCGCCCGGGGAAGATGGGGTTAAGAAGGCGCAGGCATTGTTGCCAGAACAATTATTAAGCTTACCTCAGTTGTCTGTGCATCGAGATCAACGTAATAAAGTGTGGAGCATACAGCACCCTTTGAATCCGAGCGCACGTTTGGTTGTCAAAGAAAACCGAGCGCAAGGCATTAAAAAATTCACTTATCGGTTTAAAGCAAGCAAAGGCCAGCGTCATTGGAATAATGCATGGGAAATGTTGAGAAGGGGCATAAAAAGTCCAATGCCCATAGCTTATTTCGAGCAAACGACAGATGCAGGTATTACACATAATTATTATGTTTGTGAGTATGTTGATGCTGCCTTTTCAATACGTGATGCGTTCACGGCGTTTGGTCAAGGGCAAGATGACTATCAAGGATTCTCTAAAGAGCAAGTTATAAAAGCAGTAGCCAATTACAGTTGCAAAATGCATGATGAAAAAATTATTCATCATGATTTAACGGGTGGGAATTTATTGGTCACAACAGACAATAATGAATTGACGATCACTGCGATAGATATTGGTCGAGCTAATATTCTTTTCAGAAAAAGTTTAACAGAACAGCAACGTTTATTGGATTTGATGCGGTGTTGTTATAAATTGAATTGGCCTAATCGCAAGTTGTTTATAGCCTATTACACTGATGCTTATGGGCGCGAGTTTAGTCGTCGTTGGCAGTCATCTCTTGCTTACTATGATTGGAAACAAAAAACCAAGAAAAAGCTAAAACGCATACTGAAAGGTAAATGGAAAAAAGCTTAGAAAAAGTGACTGGCTTTAATGACATTATCAATAAGGTGTTTTGGCGTTATTGTGCCAATAATAATACTCGTTACTGCCGGATTTTGATAAATAAAATCAAAGTTAGCTTGGATAGGATCAGCCTTGGTGTTGTCATTGGTTAAATGGCCGCTACCTAATGCTTTTTTGATGAAAATGGCTTTATTATCTTTTGCAGCTTGATCGATAACGGCTTGCTCGTCTTGATAGTCTAGGTTGTGCATCACCATTGCTATATCAGAGTGTTGAAGGGTCAGTAAGCCGCCTTCAACGGTTTTGGTTGACATGCCCGTGGCACGAATAAGACCCTGTTGTTTCAAGTCATTTAATACGTCTAAAGCGCCATAATGTTCGATGATATGTTTGTCATTGCCATTCGAGTGAATCAAGACAATATCCAGCACGTTACGTTGTAACTTTTTAAGGCTTTGTTCTATGCTTTTTCTGATAAATTCAGGAGTGAAGTTATAGTGGGAGTTACCCGTTTCAGCTTCAAAAGTTTCACCGACTTTGGTGGCAATGATCCAGTCTTTATTGAGATTGGGCAAGAGTTGACCAAGCCGTTCTTCACTATTGCCATAAGCGGGTGCGGTATCGATGAGATTGATGCCGAGATCCCAAGCTTGGCTTAATAAGTCCAAGGCTTGTTTATCATCGGGAATTTTGAATGCAGCTGGGTATTTAACGCCTTTATTACGGCCTAATTTGACTGTGCCGAGGCCAAGCGGTGAAACGGCAAGTCCAGTGTCAGTAATGATATTTCTCTGACTTAAATAGGCTGTCATTGGAATGCACGATTCCATAATGTGTCGCCAATGCTGGCGGTTGTTAAGTTGATATCTTCGTTGTGAGAGTGTAGTTGCAAGTTTTGTTTGGTGAGTTGCTTAATGACGCGATCAGCTAAATCAGGTGCGAGTGCTAGTTTAGTTGGCCAGGCGATATGAACATTGCCTTTTGATTCAACAAAGGCTGTGTCAGGACGGGTGAGGCTAGATTGTTTGGGTTCGGCACGATTAACAGCATGGGCAGCCCATTCAAGCTCTGGCAATTTGAACCACGGCATAATCTCAGCCAATAAGGCTTCTGCTTCTTTGCTTAACTGGGATAGCGGTTTTCCAACGCCATTTTCGGCAAGGTTACCACCGATATACCAAACCGTATTATTGTCTTGGTCAAAGTGACTCGTGATTGTTGCGATAGGTTTTGAACCTGAGCCAAGGCTATGAGCATAGATAGCGGGTAGAGGCTGAGAGGCATCTTTTGCTTTACAAAGTGCCATTTGTAGGGGGCGGCGTTGCATGCTAGGTTTCGTAATATCTAAGGAGTGTAGTAGTGATTCAGTACCTTCACCCGCAGTTAGTACAAAGTGCTGCGCTTTGATTTCTAAGTCATCACCAAGCAGGATGGACTGAATATTTTTAGCGTCGCGTTGCCAAGTGGTTTTCCAGTCTTTTGGATAAGATACGATTCGATTTTGATAAGGTTTAGCAAGGCATTGCAGCACAGTAGTTACATCTAACACAGGTTCATCAAGTTGATATAAAGCACCTTTAAAACCAGTATGTTGAAATAAGGTAGGACGTTCTGATTTAGCGACGGGTTGCATGCGGCTAGCAAGGGCTTTACTGGCAAAAAAAGACAACATTTTTGATGAAAGTTGATCTTTAGACCACATTAGCTGGTAATCTGCGAGTACTCTCACACCACTCAAATCGACATCACCTTGACCTTTAAGGCAGGCTTGCCAGCGCGCGGGCATATCACCAATCGCTTGAGTGGCTTTGGACAGTATGCCGTTAAGTGCATACTTAGCGCCGCCATGAATAATACCTTGAGAACTCAGTGTTTGGGCGTTACCAATCGTATCATTTTCTAATAATAGGCTATGAAAACCCATACTATTGAGTCGGTTATGTAGCCACAGGCCAGCGATACCTGCGCCGATAATGACAACGTCTGTAGAGACGGTTTGTTTTACCATGATGTGATTTTATTCTACGCTAAGTTTTTGATCTAAGGCTTCGCAGAGCCAGTGACCAATAATGATATGGCCTTCTTGTACGCGGGCGGTTTCATCCGATGGTATTTGAAGACAGCAATCAGCTTGTGTGCGTAATTTTCCACCCGATTGGCCTGTAAAAGCACAAGTCCAACAGCCCATTTCTTTAGCTATTTTGAGACCATTAATAACGTTAGCACTATCACCTGAGGTTGAAAGGCCAATCGCAATATCACCTGGCTTTGCAAGTGCTTGGATTTGACGATCAAAAATAGTGTCAAAGCTATAATCGTTACCATGAGCCGTTAAAATTGACGTGTCAGTCGTGAGCGCAATAGCAGCCAATGGCGCCCGCTGTTTTGAATAGCGAACTACGAATTCAGCTGCAAGGTGTTGAGAATCAGAGGCACTACCGCCATTACCAAAGAACAAGGCTTTATTGCCATTGGCGAGTGCAGTTCCAACTTTATCAACAAGTTTGTCAATTTGGACCTCAAGTGAAAATAGGCCTTCAACCATTTTCTGGTGGCGAACAAGAGTAGATTTAAATGACACGATTTACCTCTTATACTGGTCAGATGGTACTATTTGATGCGTCGATTACATTGATAGTTAGCTGATAGTGTACCAAACCCTTAAATCACTTTTTTAAATTTACACATTAATAGAAGAGACGAATTCACTTAAATGAAGTCACCGGAACTGTATCTTAGATTCGATCTAGGCCAACAATGGCGAGGCCAAGATGTTTTTTCGACGGTTGCAGAGCTTGAGGGCGAGGTATTCCGTCACAAGGAAGGGCGTCGAACATTACGTTTTGAACTGGCAGGTAAAAGTTACTTTCTCAAATATCACCGCGGTGTCGGCTGGCCTGAAATTGTCAAAAACACAGTACAACTTCGCAAACCCATTGTCAGTGCGCGAAATGAATGGCAGGCAGTACGCTTTTTAGAGCAACATGGTATCGGTACTATGACCTTAGCTGGTTATGGTGAGCGAGGGATTAATCCTGCAGAGATAGAGTCATTTGTGATTACCGATGACTTAAGTGACACCATTAGCTTAGAGTATCTTGGTCAACAATGGCATGATAACCCTCCGACTTTTGCTACCAAAAAAGCCTTAATTGAGAAATTGGCGCTTACCAGTAAAACCATGCATGAAAATGGCATGAATCATCGTGATTATTATCTATGTCATTTCTTATTGGACAAAGGTTTTGCCGAACACAATACATTCACTGCGGATACGGAATTATTCTTAATTGATTTGCATCGGGCGATGATCCGGCAAAATGGACAAGTTGAAGAACGTTGGCTGGTTAAAGATTTAGGTGCTTTATATTTCTCAGCGATGGATGTGCCGTTAACGCGACGAGATTTAATCCGTTTTGTAACAACATACTCAGGTCTTAACTTGCGTGATACTGTCGCTAAACAAGGTGGTTTTTGGCAGAAAGTACGGCAACGTGCTAATAAAATGCGTTTAGCTGATGGTGCTGCCATTAACCAGACGCTGAATCCAATACGTAGTTTTTTACAGGGCCAAAAGCAACTTAATGTGCCCTTTACCATTCAAGCGTTGGATCAGGAATTTGAATGCCAAAAAGTGTTACGTTTATTGCCCCGTAAGCGCTTAGTTGTTGAAGCTAAATCAGAGCAGCAACATGCAGTGATAAAATTATTTGCTGCGGCTGAAAAAGGACATCGCGAATTAGAACGTGAACATCAAGGCTATCAGCTGACAAAAGAGGCCGGAGCAGTTGTCCCAGAAATGTTATTTGCTGGAGATAATCAACAAGGCTGCCTGATGATTGCTTATCAATACATCAGCAATGGCCAAACCTTAATGCAACTTGATGAAGTTCAGCGTAATGAGCAGTTAGGTGTTTTATTTGATTGTATTAGCAAACTACACGCTTATGGTATTTATCAGGATGATATTCATCTGGATAACTTTTTATTAGCAGATAATCAGCTTTATCTACTTGATTTAGGCTCAATAAAGAAACAACGTCCTGGCGAAGGTTTAAGTGAAAGGCTAAGTCTGAAGAATTTGTCTCGATTGATTGCCCAATTTTCCTTTGATGATAGACCGTTATTAAGTCCTCATTTGGAGCAATATTTTCGTTCACGTGGCTCTGGCTATAATAATGCTGCGCAGGCACATCTTGCTAAAGTAACCCATAAAGCATGGCAAAAACGTAAAAGTAATTATCTAAAAAAATGTTTTAGAAACTGCACGATGACGAGGTACCACAGCAGTGCTAATCAGCAATGGGCTTTTCGTAGCGACTTCCTTGATGGCGATACCGATCAGTTTGTGGCAGATATTGAAGAAATAGTGACTGCTGGTGAATTATTAAAAGATGGTAATTCTACAACTGTCGTTCGAGCAGAAGTGGCAGGGAAACAAGTGGTAATTAAACGCTACAATATAAAAAATAAGGTTCATTTCTTACGACGTTGTTTAAGACCGACTCGAGCCGCCGTATCATGGCGAAATGCGAATCTATTGGCATTTATGGGGATTGCAACAGCTAAACCACTTGGCTTCATTGAAAATAGGGTGGCTGGCTTACGGCAAAATGCCTATTTTATTTGCGAATATACGGCTGGGGAAGAGTTACTGTCAGCTTATCAGCAACGTGATGCAGATGAAGCCGAATTAGAGCAGTTACGGCGACTATTTTCTTATTTAGAACAAGCTAAAGTCAGTCACGGTGACTTAAAGGCAAGCAATTTTCTAATCAATGATAAAGGTAAAATTTACTTAATTGATTTAGATGCTATGAAACAACACCCATGCCAGCCTTCATTTGAAAAAGCTTTAGAGAAAGACAAAAGACGTTTCATGGCAAACTGGTCGGGCGAAAGCCTAAAAAAAATCAACGCCTCTCTATTCAATGAATAATTAAACACTTATGAAACTTGCTGTTTGCCTTTATAAATATTTTCCCTTTGGCGGTTTAGCCCGAGACTGCACACGAATTATGTCTGTATGTCGCGATCATGGATATCAAGTCGATTTGTTTGTTATGGAGTGTCAGGGGGAAGCGCCTGAGGGTTTTAATGTGGAGGTTATCGAAACGCAAGGTCTCACAAACCATCAAAAAGTGGCGAGTTATATTGAACAGCTAGATGCTAAGTTAGTGAATCAGGACTATGACTTAGTCATTGGTTTTAATAAAATTCCGGGTTTAGATATTTATTATGCTGCAGATCCCTGTTATATAGACCGAGTTAAAAACCAAGCTAACTATTGTTTTATGCAATTCAATCCTCGCTTAAAATTTTATGCTGAGTGTGAAGATAAAGTGTTTAATCGTATTAGTAAGACGGTGACGTTGATGATTTCTGATGTTCAGCAGGCATTATTTAAAAAACATTACGAAACGCCTGACGAACGCTTAATTATGCTGCCACCAGGAATTGATCCAAATAGAAAGCGACCGGGTGATTGGCAGCAACAACGACAGGATTTTCGCCAGCAGTTTGATGTAGCCGATGATGAGTTTATCGTCTTGATGGTGGGAACAGGCTTTAAAACAAAAGGCGTGGATCGTGCTTTGAACGCTTTAGCTAATTTGCCTGTAAAATTACAAAATAAAACACGTTTGTTTATTGTTGGTGAAGGTGATGATTCACCTTATTTGAAAATGGCGGATAAATTATCAATTAGAGACAGAGTCACTTTTTTTGGTGGTCGTGGTGATATACCTCAGTTTTTATTGGGCGCCGATGTGTTATTACATCCTGCACGTAAAGAGAATACGGGTACAGTTATCTTAGAAGCGATGGTGGCAGGTTTGCCAGTTTTAGTGACACGAGTGTGTGGGTATGCCAAACATGTTGAAACAGCATCAGCAGGTTTGGTGATATCGTCGCCATTCAATCAGGATGAATGTGATGTTAAATTAATCACCATGCTTAATCGGATTAATTTAAAAAGCTGGTCTGATAGTGCATTGAAGTATGCTTCTGAGGAAGATTTGTATAGCATGCCAGAAAAAGCAGCAGCAATTATTGAGGCAATGGCCGAGGAGAAGGCGCATTAACTGTATTTTAGTCACAGGCGGTGCAGGTTATATAGGTAGTCATATTTGTGTTGAACTACTTGAGGCTGGTTTTCAGCTGATTGTCTTGGATAATTTATCTAATAGCTCGCAACAATCATTGAAAAGAGTCGAGGTAATAACAGACAAAGAACTGACTTTTTATCAAATGGATTTAACGGATAAAGTAGCAGTGACGAGCGTATTTGAGTCACATAGTATTGATGCCGTCATTCATTTAGCAGGTTTAAAAGCGGTAAGTGAGTCATGCGAATTGCCACTGAAATATTATCAAAACAACATCAATTCAACATTAGTTCTGCTTGAGCTTATGGCGCAGTTTTCAGTTAATAAACTGGTATTTAGCTCATCGGCAACCGTCTATGGTGAACCAGAGAAAATGCCAGTCGATGAGACTTTTCCTTTGGCTGCGACTAATCCTTATGGGCGTACAAAGTTGATGATTGAGGACATAATCAGAGATGTCTGTCAGGTAACAGCATTAAATACGGTTTTATTGCGTTATTTTAATCCAGCGGGTGCGCATAAAAGCGGTTTGATAGGCGAAGATCCTAATGGTATTCCGAACAATTTATTGCCTTATGTTGCACAGGTTGCAGTGGGTAAACGTGAGAAAGTATCTGTTTTTGGTGATGATTATCCAACTAAAGACGGCACTGGCGTACGTGATTATATTCATGTCGTTGATTTGGCAAAAGGTCATTTACAGGCTCTGCAAGCTATGGACGAGGATAGGGAAATTGGTCAGTGTAAAGTATTTAACTTGGGCACAGGCCAAGGTTATAGCGTATTAGATGTTATTAAAGGCTTTGAAAAAGCTTCTGGTCAGAAAGTAGATTATCAGCTTACTGCTAGGCGTTCTGGAGATATAGCAGAATGTTATGCCAATGTATCTTTAGCGAATGAAAAGTTACATTGGCATGCTGAAAAATCCCTGGATGAAATGCTTGAAGATGCTTGGCGTTGGCAAACGATGAATCCTGAAGGCTACAGCAATGATTGAACTATGTCCTGAAGGCATGATTGGTAAAGGTTTACATCGAGAATGTTATATACATCCAGATGACCCGAACAAATGTATCAAGGTCGTAGTGCTTCGTGGTGAAGAGGAAACTCGCCGTGAACAGGCTTACTATAAGTTATTGCAAAAAAAGGATATTTCTTGGGATATGTTGCCGAAGTTTTATGGTGTTATTCCAACGTCAATGGGATCTGGTGCTGTATTTGATTTGATCAGAGATTCTAATGGTGAAGTAGGAAAGACTTTTGAATTTTATTTTGAGTCAGTCGAATTGACAGCACAAAATGCAGAAGGTCTGTTAAATGCATTGCTTAACCTTAATACTTATCTTGTCGACCAAAACATTATGACGATGTCCTTAAAGCCGAAAAATATCATATATCAGCGCCAAGATGATCAGAGAGGTGTTGCAGTCATTATTGATAATATAGGTAACTCAGATATGATTCCTATCAGCACCCATTGCCGTTATTTTGGTCGCAAAAAAATACAGCGTAAATGGGATCGTTTTTTGAGTTTATTACAACGTGATTATCCGCAAAATAGCGCTTTACAAGCACTGATTGCTAACCACTTTTATGGCTAAAGTTAGGTGAAGGCATCCTGCCTTCACCCCATACAATTCATACAGCTTTTAGATAATACCGTATGAATCTTCTTTTTCTGGCATTTCGTATCTAGCTTGTTCATTGATTTTGGCGGCGATTTCACGTTCACCTTCAGTCGCCAAGTTTTTATCCCAAGTTGCTAATTTTCTCTTCATAATTGAATGATAGAGTGGTGGGATAAGTGCTATGGCAAACTCTGTAAAATAACCCCAGCGTCCATCTGGTGCGCCAACATCATCTAATTCCCAGAAATGGGTCTCACCACGGTCATGATGGTCAGCTTGTCTACCAATTTCGATAAAGAACCAAGAGGTAAACATATTGCTATTATCCCAAGAATGACGGTAGTCGATGGGTTGGCCTTTCTCACGGATCAAACCGTAATGCTCCATATAGTTCAATGCTTCCAGTTCAAAGTTTGAAATGGTCCAAACTAGGAACATGCAAGCGATACCAATAACACCACCAGCCCATGTGAACAGTACCATAGTAGGTAAGCTCATTAGATAACCACGGATCCAACGGTTTTCGTAGGATATAAATGGTTTACCTAATTTGGTCAGACGTGTTTTTTCCATTTGATACAAGAATTTTGATTGCCCCATATGGGATAACCAGAAATGTCTGTATATGGAACGACCACGTGGTGATGTTGCGGGATCATCTTGATGTGCTAACTCTAAATGATGGTTATACACATGCGCATAGCTGAAGTGAGATGAACCACTTAAGCCCATGATCAACCTTGAAATGACGAAGCTGAATCCTTTCGTATGAGCCAGTTCATGACCATAGATGATACCGATACCAGCAAAGATACCTGTTGATATTGAAGCACCAACAAGTTCCCAACCAGTAATACCCATTTGTGTAGGTATTACACCAAACAATAGGCCATCACCAATTGGTACGCCAGATGTATATTGGTAAATACGCCATGCTAACGCCACTTGTAGTAATACAAAAACTGGCAACATGACATACATCACTACATTTTGTAGTGTTGGAAGACCATAGGTCTCACCGTTTTCATCAACACCGGCACCAGGAGGGTGGAAGGGTATTGTAGCGGTATCTATGATAAGTCCGATACCGAACAATACAACACCTACCCAAACATAGGGTCCGCCTAATAAGACACCTGCAAGCGTCACTAAAATTAATAGTGGTGCCATCCAGTATCTGACATTAATGAATAATTTTTTCATGGTAAAGCACCTCCTTAAGTACAAATTTGTCATATTCAAACGCAAGCGTTTTATGGTTTTACTCAATCATTGAGTAAAAGTGACTGGATTATTGAGACTTAGAGGTGCAAACTTGTTGTTGATTGCTTTTGTGTTCAAAATTAACAGTTGATAAGGTGTTTTTTCATAACCAGCAGGAAAGAGCTGTTGATGAATTGGTTTTAGCTTGTACCCGAAAGCAACCCTAATAAACCAGTCCTTATTGGTTAGAAATCTTGGGAGGTTAATAGTTCCTAAATTGATGCTTTTTTAAGCCTAAAAATTTGATATTTCAATAAGATACTGTATACATGCTTAGCACAATACTCATAGCATTTTATAGTGTGGATAACGATCTAACGACAGATAAGGATCCTATGTTGACCCTATTGGATGACAAACTGTTTTTAGCTAGAGATCAGGCTTCAAGGTTAATTTTTAGTAACAAGGATATCTTCCATTACTAAGTATTCCAGATCTGAGCCAAAAAACATATTTAAAGCATCAGTTGGACTACATACCATAGGTTCACCACGACGATTAAGTGATGTATTTAATACCACACCATTGCCAGTTAATTTCTCCATTTCTTGCAATAGCTCATAGTAACGGGGGTTTGTTGCTTGGGTGACGATTTGTGCACGCGCAGTGCCGTCTTCATGGACTACTTCTGGAATACGATCTTTCCAAGCCTCGGCCACATCAAATGTAAATGTCATATAAGGGCTAGGATGATCTGTTTGTAAAATTTCGGGAGCAACAGTATCAAGCATACTTGGACAGAATGGACGCCAGCGTTCACGATATTTAATTTGAGCATTAATGCGATCAGCAACACCAGAGTGGTTTGGGCTACCCAAAATACTACGGTTACCTAATGCGCGCGGGCCAAATTCCATACGCCCTTGGAACCATGAAACTGGATTCCCATCATTAAGTATTTCGGCTGTTTGTTGGCAGACATTGTCCAATTTTTGCCAAGTTACTTCTTGAGGATAGGCTTCACATGCAGCGATACATTCTTCAGTCGTGTACGAGGGGCCTAGGTAGACATGTTCCATTTTCTCAACAGGCACACCAGCCATTTCTGAGGCATAGCTGGCAGCACCAATAGCTGTTCCTGCATCACTTGCTGCAGGTTGGACAAATAGCTCTTTGATACCAGGCATTGCAATAATACGTTGGTTAAGTTTGACGTTAAGTGCGACACCACCCGCAAAACAGACTTTGCCTGTTTCTTTAATAATGTCACCAAGGTAATAGTCAATCAGGTGTAAAGCTGTTTTTTCTAAGAGATCTTGGATGCTGGCGGCATAATCAATATAGGGGTCATCGATTTCATCACCATCACGCATCGGACCTAACCATTCCAATAGTTTTTTACTGAAGTAGTAACCTTTGCCATCTTTCTTATAGCGTCTGACACCTAAGGTGTTAACGAGCTGGGTATTAACTTTAAATTCACCATCGTGGAAATCAATTAACTGAGAAAAATCGAAGCGGTTTGGATCGCCATAAGGAGCCATACCCATGACTTTAAATTCGCCATCTAACATTTCAAAGCCTAAGAACTCAGTAAGTGCGCCGTACATGCCACCTAATGAATCTGGATCATAAAACTCTTTAATTTTATGGATTTTGCCGTTTTCGCCATAGCCAAAAAATGTTGTAGCGTATTCGCCTTTACCATCGATACCAATGATAGCTGTTTTTTCGTTAAAACCGCTCAGATGATAAGCACTACTGGCATGAGCTAAATGATGTTCAACGGGTACAAACTTAACGCGATCGCTACCAATGCCTAGATCATCAAGCATTTTCATAACACTATCGTGATTACGCTTATAACGACGATTACCGTTCAATAGGGCAGTAATACCGCGATCAGGCGCATACCAATAACGTTTTGCATAATGCCATCTTGCCGGAGACTTCAGATCAATTTCAGCATAGGGAAAAGCAACGACATCAATATCTTGTGGTGTGATTCCGGCTTGTTTAATACAAAACTGGGTGGCGTGATAGGCCATTCTTCCCTTAGCGTGTTTATCACGAAGAAAGCGTTCTTCTTCTGCAGCAGCGATTAGTTTTCCATCGATATACAATGCTGCTGAGGCATCATGATTTACTGCGCCTGAAAGACCTAAAACAATCATATTGGTATTTATCTTATATGGGTTATTGAAGCTGAGATTATAGCAAGAACAATACTGTTTTGGCGTTTCACGAGTAAATCGAGTTAGTCGCTAGCTTAATCACTCTTGTTTTGGATGATGTCTTGGACAAAATCTAATTTCCAGAAGGCTTCTCGTGCCGCTTTATCAGTGAAAAAGTTATTTAGACGCTTAGCATTTTTATTGCAGCTATTTTCTTTTTCTTGTGTGTCTAGATGGTAGACCTTGAGCATGAGTTCTGCCATACGTTGACTATCGCCTACATTAACCAGGTAGTCTTTGTCAGCTAAGATCTCTTTGGCTCCTCCAGCATTAGTTGCGATGATAGGAATATCGGCTAGAATAGCCTCCAGCAATACCATACCGAAAGGCTCATAATCAGAAGATAGGACAAAACAATCGAAGGCTTTAAAGTACTTCACAGCTTCAGGGACAATACCTAGCAAAAAAACACGATTATCTAAATCAAGAGATTGGATTTGTTGTTTTAGTTCTGACTCAAGCTTTCCTTTGCCAATTATAACTAGAATAGAATTAGGAATATCATCGGAAATTAATGAAAAACTGTCGATTAACGTTTTTTGATCTTTATCTGGATGTAAACGGCCAACATTAGCAAAAACAAATCGGTCGGAGGTTAAATCTAAGGCTTTCCGTGCTTCGGCGGTGTTGAATTGGGAGTGGCTAATTTCGTCACTATTTATTCTGTTGTATAAGGTCTGTATATGCTGCTGAGGGAATGAAGGTAATTGTTGTTTTATATTGTCACGAATGGCATTAGAGACGCCCAGTAAGTATAAATTTTTGTGATTTAAAGTAGTAAACCAGCGTCGAGTTCTGTTTTGATAAACATTAAACGCATGATTGATGCCAATAACCGGCAGCCCCTTTATAAACTGTAGGATATAAATCGCCTTGTAGCGGTGCGCGATAGCAAGTTTGAAATTGTATTGTTGATGTAATTGTTTTATCTGTTTTATCTGTTTTAGCTTTAAGCCACGTATATCTTTTGAGTCATATTCAAGAAAAATAACCTTATCTGAAGCTGAGTTATCAATGACATGCTGATCCTTTTGGCCCGTTAAATAGGCAGTGATGACTTTATATTCTGTCGCATCGAACAAACTGGCATATTGTCTGGCAACATCGAGGAAAGGCATTTGATAACCATGACATAGTTGTAATACGTATTTTTGATCAGTAGTTTGGGTCATAGAGTAGGTTTTATCAGGTAATATTGAAACTTAGTACATAAGCACTAGCTAAGAGGATAATTAATACCTCGTTGGATAAGTAAGATGCCCGATTGGTTATTTCTTATTCGAAATCGTAGTTAAACTCTACAATATCTCTTTCATAAAGAAGTGCAATTTTATCAATCGTTTTTGTGGAAAATTGTACTTTATAATCATTTTTTGTTGATGCATTTTTGTGTGGTAAAGTTTTCCCTGTTCCAATACGTTTCCGTATCACTTCGTAATCTTGCTGAAGGTTCTCGTATCGACCGATAAAATCGGCAGCAATATGGCCGTGTTGATTTTCAAAAAAGCGATACATTGGAGCAAGATGAATCATGCTAGTGATAGAGTCTTCATTTAGCCATTTAGCAACAAAGTCGTTGAAATCTGAATAATGGTTAATGAGTTGACTCATACTTTGATCTTTATTAGAAATCCCGCCTTGTTTTAAAAACTGATAAGCAGAAAACAATCTATCCCAAGGGTTTCGAACAAATCCAAATTTAAAATATTGGTTGAATTTATCCTGTTCAGTAGCTTCATAATATTTAAGGGGTAGGTGCCAACTATGACTATCTGCAAAACCTAGGGCATCAACAAGACTGATACCCGCAACTTTTGGGGTATGGATAAAGATACATTGATATTGATCAAAGTGAGAAGGGAAACTGTGCTTTTGAGTAAGCGTCTTATCAATGATTTGTCTATTTGGCTCATTGACCAAAGACAGTAGTAGCATGCGTTCAGGTTTTGGAATTGATTTCCAAAAGAGTCTACTTATCAAGGACATCATAATTCTCTCTGTAAACTGTGCTAATAAATGCTTTAATCATATCAGTAGATATAGTGAATAAGTTATCAACAAAATATTAAGCCTGTGTTTATTAATAATGACAATAAATAAGGACTAGTTATGATTTTTAGCATTAATTTTTCTCTGTATAAGTTTTATTAACCGTTTTGAGGTTTTAGATAGCTTTTCCTCATCAAAATATACTTTTAAGAAATATAGCTGCTCCCGAAATGATGCTTTAGGGCTATGTCTAGATAAAGTTGCTAAATCACGAACTGTTGCCGCCTGTCGCGTTAGCGTTAGTTTTGTTTTTTCCAAGTCAATAATCTTAACCGACCAAGTGTCGGCTTGTTGTTTTACAAAAATATGTTTTGGATAAAAACAATTATGTTGTAGATGATGTAGATGCATTTTATAAGCGACTTTTGCAACGGCTGTTAAAAGATGTCGACGCTGCTGTTGGGTTAAGTCCCGCACAGCTGTATCCATAGGCTGATAACCCGTTAGCTCTTCAGTCACAAATATTGCTTGTTGACCATTTCCCTGTTGGCGACTACCGAAAAAAGCAAGATTTAGTGTCGGTATGCCATACTGCTGAAAACGTTGCAGGTTTTGAAATTCTTTTTTAAATGTGGGTATGCCTTTTATGGGATGGCTCCACGTTCGAGTAGTGTGGTTTTCCTGGCGTTTCACAAACAATGTTCGTTGTTGTTTATTATTTTG
Source organism: uncultured Gammaproteobacteria bacterium (assembly GCA_905479075.1). GTDB lineage: Bacteria > Pseudomonadota > Gammaproteobacteria > Nitrosococcales > Methylophagaceae. The sequence goes on from CAJQLA010000008.1 coordinate 194,072, forward strand.
TATTGAAACGGTTGTGACACCACTCCAGCCACCCCTTCTAAAATTGGGCTCTTCAAACCAGGGCGTTGTTAGAGACCAAAAGTCATCGAAACTAGTCAGCTTATTGCTTTCTAGAATACTCTGCCAATGAGGTCCAAAAAACTCATTCATTTATTATTTTCTTACCTTGATAATTTTATAAACAGCTGCTTTATTTTCACGATTATCTTTACTTTCAAATAAAAGTTCAAGGTTAGTAGTGGCAAGAAATGTTCTGAGTCGTTTGTGTTCATGTTTTATAACGACAACTAAATAGTCAAAAGCTTGATAGCCCTGTTTTATATAAGGCTTACATTCCTGTTGCTGCTTAACGGTAACACCACGATAATCAATTTCTTTTGGTTTTTGGTAGATAGGGCCAACGCATAATGTCGCTCTGGGAGAAAGAGTATGAAAATAATAATTAAGAAACTGATCGTCTGTCAGTATGAAACTATTGACAGGCAAATTATTACTAGCCCAGTGCGCGGCATCTTTTATATAGGTTTTACTAGTTGACTGATTATAACTATCGATAAGACTAGCTGTAATTAATAAGGCTATAAATGCGGACAAGAATTTATTTTTTTGCAACCAGATGCGTTCCATCATTTGAGTGATAATAGGCAAAAAGACTAAAAACAGGCCAATTAGAGTTATAACTGCATAGCGACTACTAATAAAATAACGTTTAAATAAAAATGTCGTTAGGATGAGAATATTAATAGTAATAAAGTAGATTAAGAGTGGCTGGATGGAGTTGATGAACAGCCTTTTTTCGCGCCAAATACCGATTATTGATAAAGCAATATAAGAAAACGAAAATGCCTTGACGACCTTAAATAGCAACATGAATAACAAGCCAGCTATTAAAACCATTGAACTGTATTCATCAGAATACTGGTTAAGAACCTGAGAGGCCAAAATATCACTTTTTTTATCAAGCCGGTTTAAGACTCGTTCAAAGTTGATATAGGAGGATACAGAAGTTAACTTACCAAAGGCTGTTTCGAGCCCCGATTTACCAATAAAGATGGTAGTGACGGTGATAAACCCTAATATGAAAAGGTAAAACAGGTGAAGAGTATGTTTGAAAGCAATAATCGGCCTGTAGATAAAGAAGGTGTATAAAGGTAGTGCAAGTAAAATGACTATGCCTTCAATCCGAAATAAAATAGCTGTCAGAATAGCGACTTGCCATCCTGATGATGAGCTCAACCGAGGTCGTTCTATGAATTTAATAAACTGGTAAAGTGCAAGACTACAGAATGCCCAGTAACCAATATCTCGGATAATAAAATCACGGTACTCATTAATTGGGTAAAAGCTTAGAATGAGAATAGCGGCCAAAATCAACTGCGTGTGATTATTCACTAGCCTACTGCTGATCAGCAATAGAGCGTCGGTGAGTAAAACGAATAAGCCGCTGTTAATAATGGCTGCACTCAGTTCGAGGGGGAGTGAACTGATCGTATGAAAGCCTGCGATTAAAATCGAGAAAAAAGGCCAATCATAAATTTGTTGTGTGGCGCTTAGCCCACCATCAAGAAAAGCCTGGGCCATATGTAAGTACATGATGCCATCGCTATTAATCAGGTCATCACTGTAAAAAGCAAATATGGACAGTATCAAACTAGTGAACGCAGTGTAGATGCGAATAATAGGCAGGTTACTCAATAGGTTTTCAGGCTGATGGTCCATAATCAGGTTATCTTTAGTCCTTATCCTTAATTAACTGCATAATCTGTTCACTTTCTATAGTCTTCATACATTTATGATGCTTCTCGGGGCATTCTCGCTGAAAACAAGGGCCACAGTCGACCTCTTTTTGAATGATTTGGGCATTGGCGGATAGTGGCGGTGTAAATTTGGGTGATGTCGGGCCATATATCGCGATGAGTGGTTTTTGTAATGCAGCAGCAATATGCATTAAACCTGAATCATTAGAAACAACGTAATCTGCAGTAGCGAGAAGATCAATGGCATCCTGTAGTTGTGTTTTCCCACAGAGATTGCTAACCCCCAGTTTTTGTTCTGCTGTAATGTGATTAACTATTTCTTCACCGGTTTCTTCATCGGCAGGAGAGCCAAGGATGAGTACTTGCCAGTTTTTTTCTAAAAAAGATTGTGCCAATTCTGCATAGTGGCTACTTGGCCATTGTTTAGCTGCGCCAAATTCTGCACCAGGACATAAAATTAAGCGTTTTTGTCCTTCATTTAATGTCGGGAGTTGAGAGAAAGCAGTTGGCTTTGCGACCATGAATGGTGCTGTATATTTGGGTATTTTATTAGCATCTTGTGCTGGATATGCCAGTGATACAAAACGCTGGACCATCAGAGGTAATGCCTGTTTATCCAGTCTACGAAAGTCATTCAATAAGCCATAGCGCATTTCTCCGAGCCAGCCTGTTCTAATGGGGATTTTGGCAAACCAAGGGATTAAAGCAGATTTCCATGAGTTAGCGAGAACGATAGATTGGTCGTATTGCTCTTCTCGTAATTGTATTCCCAGCTCTTTTCTCATTGACCATGCAAAATGTCCGTGGCTTATCGGCATGGTGATAGATTGATTTACCTCGGGCATTCGGTCAAGAAGTGGCTTAGTCCAGGCGAGCGCTAAAACATCAATAATAACAGAGGGGTTTTGTTCTTTTAACGCAATAAATAATGATTGTGCCATCACCATGTCGCCTACCCAGGATGGCCCGATAATCAAAATTTTGTTAACGGCATGTTGCATATATTTTAGTGCAATGAGCTATGAGCAATAAAAATGAATAGAGTGCCGGCAGCAATCAAACTGATTTGTTGCAAAGTCTCTGAAGGCTTCACCTTATCATGCAAGCCAGGAATTAAATCTGCAACGGCAATATAGATAAAACTGGATGCTGCGATAACTAGAATATAGGGCAGCAGGTGTTGCATATCACTCAGGGCAAAATAGGCCAGTAGTGCACCTACAACGGTGCCAAGGCTAGCTAATATATTGTAATAAAGTGCTTTTTTTCGATTAAAGCCACTATGCAATAAGATGACAAAATCGCCTAATTCTTGTGGGATTTCATGCGCTGCAATCGCTAAAGCGGTAACGATACCAAGGTGAATATCAGTCATAAATGCGGCTGTGATTAAAATACCATCGACAAAATTATGGATGGTGTCTCCGACTAAAATTAAAGTCCCAGCTGCTTTATTACGATTGTCTTTCTGCTTATTTTGGTGTTCTTCTGGGGCGTGGACATCACAATGATCGTGATGGCAATGGCGCCATAGCACTAATTTTTCTAGTAAAAAGAAGCTCAACAAACCTAATAACAATGTCAATCCAATATCATGCGGGTCAACAGCATATTCATGTTCTAGCGCATGTGGAATTAAGCCAAGAAATGAAGCCCCCAACAAAGCGCCGATGGCGAAGCTTACTAGATGAGGTACTGTCACATTACGCGTGTTTTCAGATAAAAGCAGAAAACTGGATGCCAGCACAACGCTGACAATACCGCCTAGTAGGCTAAAAACAATGATCCAGATTAATAATTCCATAAGGTACTTGCAAACAAGTTAATCAGCAGATCATACCTTAATTTGTTGCTGACTTGGCGTGTGTTATTCGTTTGTAATCCAGATGAGAGTAGCCATTCTGCCCGTAACATTATTTTTACGATAGGAAAAAAACTGGTCTGACATTGATTTCGTGCAATGTTCTCCGCCTGATATTGTTGTGATACCGAGGTGATTTAGTTGTTGTCTTGCCAGCTGAAAAATATTGGTGAAATAATGATCAGCATCCCTTTTAATAAAGGCTTCATCACGATCAAAGTAAGGTGCGGAAAATGCATCATAAACATCATGTCCAACCTCAAATTGTTCTGGCCCGATTGCCGGCCCTAACCATGCAATGATATTTGAAGGGTCATCAGGGAAGCGTAACAGTGTTTCCTCGATGATGCCAGAAGCTAAACCACGCCAGCCAGCATGAATAGCCGCTACTGAGGTACCCTGTTTATTACATAATAAAATGGGTAGACAGTCTGCAGTCATAATACTGCAGACATGGTTAGGTACAGTACTAACCATGGCATCAGCTTGAACGCCTTCATGCCACCCCGGACTAGTAATTACTTTATTACTATGAACTTGATCAAGCCATCTCGCTTGTTCAGGTAATTGGGCTATTTGCACTAAATAATCACGGTTTTTTTTGACAACAACAGGATTGTCTTCAACATGAGTCGCTAAATTGAAAGAGTCGTAAGGAGGAAGGCTAAATCCACCTATACGCGTAGTCGAAACTGCTTTTACGCAATCAGGTGTAGGCCAATCTGGATAAATTAGTGATTCAGTCACAGTGTCACTACATGATTGTATTAAGGTAATTAATCCACTGTGTGTAAAGCGCTTTATTAGAAGCGGCAACAGTCGACTTCGACTGCAAGCTACCATCGAAAATATCCTGCCCACTTAATGTTGATGCATGGGCATTCACTTCATTTAAAATGACATAGGCTGCAGCGTAGTCCCATAACTGTTGTTTTGCATGCAGATAAACGTGACTACGCCCTGCTGCTAACCAACATAACTCTAAGGCTATGGAGCCAAGACTGCGTTGGGAGCTATAAGGTTTATCGGTCACCAATTTGGCAGCCATGTCATTGGGTAACCGCTTAAAATCAATCAAAGCGATGGATTGCTCAAGGTTAAGGTGAGTAGATTGAGCAGTTAAGAGCTGGTCATTTAAATAAGCACCACAACCTTGTCGAGCACTAAAGCATTCATCACGAATGGGGTCATAAATAATGCCTAAAACAATACTTTTGTTTACGATTAAAGCTAAAGAAACACAAAAATAAGGCAAACCAGCACTGTAATTACTAGTACCATCTATGGGATCGACACACCATAATGGTTGTTCAGAATCAAGAAGTCCTTGCTGTTGTTCTGGCGTCATCTCTTCTCCTAAAAAACCGATAGAAGGATAACGCTGTCTTAAAGTATCGATTAAAGCTTGCTGCATAGCAAGATCTGCTTCAGTCACAATACTGCCATCAGCCTTGTAGCGTTTTGATACTTCATTGAAGCTAGGTAATAAAATATCTTTACTAGCAGAAATGATGATTTTCTTGATTTGTTCGATATCTACATTCATAGACTTGAGTATAACAACTCTAAAAAGTCATTATGGAAAATAGGCTGACACAAGGTAAACTGCTCTCATCATAATTATTAAATGACTAGCCGAAATGCGGATCTCTCGATTTTATTGCCCAGGTTTAACCAATATTGACGATGTTATTTTATTGCCGACAGCAGCACACAGACATGCGGTACAAGTGTTACGGCTTAAAACAAATGATCAGTTGATGGTATTTGATGGGCAAGGCAGAGAATTTTCGGCCGAATTAGTAGATGTAAGCAAACGAGAGTCGACAATACGCTTGTTAAGTGAAAACAAAACAAATAATGAGTCACCATTAAAATGTACCTTGATGCAAGGGATCTCACGTGGTGAACGCATGGATTATACGATACAAAAAGCGGTTGAATTAGGCGTGCAGCGTATTGTTCCTGTAATGGCAGAACGCTGTAATGTGTCGCTTTCGGGGGGTAGAGCTGAAAAAAAATTGGCGCATTGGCGTGGGGTAGTGATTAGTGCATGTGAACAAAGTGGTCGCAGTAGCTTGCCTGAGGTAACTGATATAACAGCATTTGATGCGCTTTCGTTAACAGAAGGCCAATCAAACTTTGTATTAGATCCTGTAGCTGATACTGGATTTAACGATGTTGAGATAAAGGGAGAGGTTAACCTGCTTATCGGTCCCGAGGGAGGACTGAGTGAATCAGAGTTAACGAGTGCGGTCTCAGCTGGCTTTCAAGCCGTTCAATTTGGCCCGAGAATATTGCGTACTGAAACTGCTGCCGTTGCAGCACTTGCAGTTATTCAGGCGATGGCTGGCGACTTATCATGATTGATAATGGCCTGACCTTGTTATTATTATTTGGCCTTGTTTGGTTTTGGTGGGATAGCCGGGGCGTTGCTGAACGTGCCATTACCACAGCGAGACAGAATTGTGAAAAGATAGGTTTGACCTTTTTAAATGATACCGTAGCATGGAAAAAAATTCGGTTAAAGCGTAATAAACAAGGACGTATGCAAATACAAAGAACTTATTTTTTCGAATTTGCTAGCGATATGGCGCAACGCTATAAGGGTGAGGTCGTCATGCTGGGTAATAAAGTAATGAAAGTCAGTCTTGATGCTTATCGTATAGGCTGAGGAAAAGGAGGTTGGTGGTGCAAAAGAGAGCTTTGGTGGTTGATGACTCGCGTGTTGCAAGGATGTCGCTCAAAAAAGCGATTTTGGTACATGAGTTTGATGTGACTGAATTTGCCAGTGCAGAAGAGGCTTTATCTTACCTAAAAACGACTGATGACAAGCCCAATATTATTTTTATGGATCTGATGATGGTTAGCATGGATGGCATTTCAGCAACCAAGCAGATCAAGATGATAGATGGTTTTGCTGATATCCCGATTGTTATATGTAGTGGGAATAGTGCTGAAATAGATATCACGAGTGCTAAAGCGGCTGGTGCGATGGAGATACTGTCTAAACCACCAGAACCAAGTACTGTAGCCAATATTATTCAAAAAACCAATGAAATTAATGCGCCAGAAAAACCGCAAGTAGCAACTGAAAACACGACACCTGTTGCCGATAAGTCCCTTATGACTGAAAAAGTGGTCGAACTTATCGAACAAAAACTAATGCTTAAAATGCAGGATGACTTTAGGCAATTAGCTGAAGAGGTTAGCCGTAAGAATGTAACAGAGGCAGTGGAAAACAGCCTGACAGGAAAGATTCAAAAAGAGTTAAATGTTTTACTGCCTTCCGTTTCACAGCAGTTGATATCAGAAGCAATGCAAGCAAACTTGGATAACATACAATCATCTACAGAACAGGCTGCTAATGACGTCATTGAACAGCGTTTACCACAAGCTATTGAAGCTGCCACTGCCAATATAAACATAAACCAACAAGTAGAAACTTTGTTGAGTCAGCAGGAAGCAGCTGTTCAGCAACGGATTGCAGGCGAAGTTCAGCAAGAAGCGATGAAAGCAGCAGAACAATACATAGACAATTCGCTCGCCGCTTTGATTGCACCCCAAGTGACGTTGCAAATGGAACAAGAGTTGCAAAAACAAAGTGCTGCAGCGAAAGAACAGGTGGAACAATTAGAATCGCGAATCTTAAAATTGGATCGTGTTGTGATGGGCTTAGGTCTAGCCGTTATTATCTTAGCTATTTTACTCTTCATTTGATGCCTAAATGACCACGATAAAACAGGCATTGACTGATGCTGCCGATACTTTTGTACACAGTGACAGTCCTGAAATAGATAGCCACGTGTTACTTTGCCATGTTTTACAATGCCAATTAAGTTATATTCATACTTGGCCAGAAAAAGCGCTAACATCTCAACAATTAAGTAATTTTAAAAAGTTAACCGACTTACGTAAAAAGGGCGTACCTATTGCCCATTTGATTCAGCAGCGAGGCTTTTGGACTTTGGATTTAAAGGTCACAAAAGATACCTTAATCCCAAGACCGGATAGTGAAGTCTTGGTGATGCAGGCACTGGCTAAAATGACAAAGGGTATGCTTGTTGCCGATTTAGGTACGGGGACAGGTGCGATAGCGCTATCCCTAGCCTCTGACAGTCCAGAAAGTATTTTTTTTGCATGTGATTATTCAGCTGAAGCTTTAAAAATTGCCCAATACAATGCCAAAAGCAATCAAATTAATAATGTTTTATTTTGGCAGGGAAACTGGTTAGCTGCCATTAAAGCCAGCTCACTGGATATGATTGTGAGTAACCCGCCTTATATTGAGCAAGATGACCCTCATCTCAAACAGGGCGATGTGGCCTTTGAACCCATACAGGCTCTAGCATCGGGTATTGATGGCCTTGACGATATACGCAAGATTATTGCTCAAGCTCAAACAACATTAAAACCAATGGGATGGCTATTAATTGAGCACGGATATACACAAGCTGAATCTGTTAAATTGCTTTTTCAACAAGCTGGGTTTGCACAGGTAGAGTGTTATCAAGACTTTGGTGAAAATGATAGGGTTACAGCTGGACAACTGGCGGTATAATAGCTCAACAAATTTCAAAGTGATTTCCAATGAATGATGATCAGTTGCTGCGTTATAGCCGACAGTTATCACTGTCACAAATAGACTTCGCGGGCCAACAAAAATTATTAGATAGCCATGTTGCCATTATTGGTTTGGGTGGCTTGGGCTCCCCCGTTGCTTTGTACTTAGCTTCATCTGGTATTGGTCAGTTAACCTTGGTTGACGATGATGCTGTCGAATTGTCTAATTTACAAAGACAGATTATTCATGGTGAAAATGATCTGGCTAAGCCAAAAGTGCTATCAGCAGCCGAAAGTATTTTAGCGATCAATGCAGAGTGTCAGCTAACCACGATTGAAAGCCGACTTGAGCGTTCTGAACTAGAAGACCTAGCCAAAAAAGTGGATGTGGTTGTAGATTGCACCGATAATTTTTTGAGTCGTTTTTTATTGAATGAAGTGACCCAACAAGTGGATACGCCCTTGGTGTCGGGCGCTGCTATTAGAATGGAAGGTCAAGTCACAGTTTATGATCCTAGGCAACAAGGAAGTGCTTGTTATCAGTGTGTCTATAAGAATAAAGGTGAGTTAGAACAAAGTTGTTCTGAAACGGGTGTATTATCACCATTGCTTGGTATCATTGGTAGCGTTCAAGCTGTCGAAACAGTCAAACTTATCGTGGAGACAGGAACAAGTTTAGCGGGTCGATTATTAATTCTAGATGCTACCACCATGACATGGCGCGAGTTACGTTTACGACAAGATCCTGATTGTCCTATCTGTAAAAAACACTAATAATCCAGTTCAAATTTAAGAGGTTTTTCAAGCAAGATGAGTAATAACTTTGATAACTCGGCACTGCAATGTGCAGCAGAAATAGCATTAGAAGAAGCAAAAAAACAGGGAGCTAGTGCTGCAGAAGCAGGTGTGAATCACAGTAAGGGATTATCAGTCACAGTAAGACAGGGCGATATCGAAACCCTAGAGCACAATAATGACACGAGTTTAGGTTTAACAGTCTATTTTGGGCAAAGCAAAGCTTCAGCGAGTACTTCTGATTTGTCAGAACAAGCTATTGTCGATGCAGTTACAGCGGCTTGTGGTATAGCGAAACATACGCAAGCAGATGAGTACGCAGGTTTAGCTGATGCAGCATTAATGGCAACACAGTTCCCTGATTTATCAACTTATCATCAGTGGGACCTTAATGCTGAACAGGCCATAGAAGTTGCAACTGAGTGTGAACAAACGGGTTTTGAAACGGATAAGCGAATTAGCAATTCCGAGGGTGCCAGTGTTTCGAGTCATCAAGGTGGCCGTGTTTATGCTAATAGTCACGGTTTTATTGGCAGTAGTAAAGGGACAAGGCATAGTATTTCTTGTTCCTTAATTAGCCAAGATGATAAAGGTATGCAACGAGATTATTGGTATAGTGTTGCTCGCGATGCCCAAGACCTAGAAGAGGCAGCATCCGTAGGCCAACGTGCCGCAAAAAACACATTGAGCCGCCTAGATGCGAAACCAATAGCAACAGGTAGCTATCCGGTCATTTTCGCAGCCGATATCGCCCCTTCTTTATTTGGCCAGTTGACCTCGGCTATTAATGGTAATGCCTTATATCGAAAATCTTCTTTTCTACTAGACCATTTGGGGAAACAAATTTTCCCCGAATTTGTGCATATACACGAGCAACCTTATTTATTAAAAGGCCTTGGCAGTTCAGCATTTGATAGCGAAGGCGTTGCAACGCAAGCCAGAGATATTGTTCGTGATGGTGTGCTCCAAGGTTATGTGTTGGATAGCTATTCGGCACGGAAGTTAAATATGAAGACCACGGCCAATGCTGGTGGTGTACATAATTTGACTGTTGAAAGTGGTGACTTGGATTTTGCCGCTATGTTAAGGGAAATGGATAAAGGTATTTTGATTAGCGAAACAATGGGTATGGGCATCAACATTGTGACGGGTGATTATTCGCAAGGCGCTGCAGGATTTTGGGTAGAGAATGGCGAAATTCAATATGCTATTGATGAATTTACCATTGCCAGTAATTTGAGAGAGATGTTTTTAGGTATCCAGGAGATTGGTAATGACCTTGAACAACGTGGAAATACCATTGTGGGTTCGGTCTTAATCGATAAGATGATGGTTGCAGCGTAAGTTAGTGCGTTTTTTGCTGTAAACCGTTTGAAATAATCGTCGTAATATCGGTGAGTTCGCCTACAGCAAATAGACTTTGAATCGTCTCTCTTATTTGTCGGACAGTATTTGGCGTATGGCGTCTGAAAATCGACAATTGTTCATCTAAGTCCGATTCTTGTCTAAAAGTATTGGATTTAATAGCAGATAAAGAACAGTGAAAAAAACGTTGTTGCTTAGCTAATAATGCCCGATTGATAAATAGTGACTTTTGCAGAGGAGATGTGAAGTCATGGCTATTGTGAATGATCCAATTATTTGTTGAGTCAAGATAGCAATAGAGAGCAAAATTGGCGCTGGAAAATGCATCATCAGGGGCGTTGTTGAGTATCTCGGACATCGCTTTTGCTTGTTGGTTTAACATTTGCCATAGCGCTTCATCTTCAGAAGCGTTATTTTTCTGGGTTGTTGCAACAGCTTGTACTAAATAAGTACTTGATTGAGCTTTTGCCAAGAAAAATGGGATGCTACTAAGGCTATTCGGTAATTGGAAACCCAATATTTTTGACGATAGATTGATAAGCTGATCATTATTATCAATTGCCAGCTGTTCTTTATTTTGTTCAATTGCATTGCTGAAAAAAGTATTCACTTTTTCACCACAAGAAAAAATGTTTCTTTCCAACCCCAGACTGGTTTCTCCTTGCCAATATTGTCGGTTACGGATAAGGAATGGAACAGCATCAAGCTTGAATTTTTTAGTTTGGTTTTGCCAACGAACGAAATTGACTCTAATTGGAGTCCCGACTTTTACATCAATATTTCCTGGCAGGGTGACAGACATCCCTGTTTCAGAAATATTGTTGCTTCTAATAGTAAAGCGCTGATCAACTAAGTGAACAAGGACATCAGTTTTAATTAAAAAGCGTGGGCTTTTACGAGTAATACTTTGTGACAATATTGAAGGTTTAGGTAGATCACCCAGCACAGGATCGGTATTAACAGTGGCTTGTATTTCAACTTGTTTATCTACCTTGCCATTCAATTGCTGACAGGATTCAGTAATATCTGAGATTGTTACTAAGTTTGAGATGGCAGCAAGTTTTTGTCGAAAAATTTCAGTACTACTATTTTCAGGAAGCCCTTCAAAATCAGTTTTAAAGTAGTCAATATCAATTTCTTGTTGCTGCGTTTCGACTAAAAATAAGCGGGTTGGGTGTTGATCGATAATATGTAACGCTTGCCTTATATTGTCTTTATCATCGTAAGCAATAAACTGGCTTTGTGAGATGTTCTCGTCAGCATATATCAGAGCTAGATATTGTCGTTCATCGGAGTTAATGGCTTGAGACAGTGGAAGTAGAGAAAAATCAATATGGCCTGAACGCTTATAGAGTGGTGAGAAAACTTTTTCAGCAGATTTACTTTGATTGATAACTTTAATTGGGTTTTGATCATTTAGGTGACTTAGCCAAAGCAACGGTTTCTGTGTGTTTTGACTAGCTATGCGTAAATAAAAATCGCTGATAAGATTGAGAAGTTGATGCTCTACATCAATATGGGCAAAAGAATGCTGTTGTTCTACCCATGTTGCCCACCATTGCTCTATTTCGGGTTTAGCCGTTCCATCAAGTACTAGAATAATCTGTGAGCGCCTATCATCATGCGTGATTTTGACAATCTTATAGGGGATATCATCTGGCAAACTCGGCTCATCGGGTAATGAGATATCTGGAAAAGTGACAGAGACAACGTCATTTTGTTCCAGTGTATAGACACGTCTTGTACTCATCCGAATGGCGCCTGGTGCAATATCAAGAGTGACACCGTTATAGCGCATATCATCAAGTCTGATTTCCACTGCTGTGGTGTGGACAATGCGTGATTGTTTTCGTTTAAACTGCTGATCTAAAGCAATTAATTGAACATGTTCTCTATCTTGATTTAACACAGCTTGTTTTGTTGCTTGCTGCGGTGTGATTGTCGTGTTTTGATTAAGTACCTTTATTGCTTTAATTAAAGCCTCATAAACGCCAACGGTATATTGACCATTGAACCTGACTAGTAGTTGTTTGGCTAAAATATAAGCGCGGTCATCAAGAAAGTGTGTTAGACCACCAAAGGAATAGGCTTGGCATTCTCCAGCGACTTTACCTCGAAGGTCAATAACAAGCTTGCAAGTTTTTTTTAATCGCTGTTCTTCAAGCTGCTTAAGAAAGGCTATATTCTTTGAACGACTGTCGAGAGCATCTGCCATTTTATTTAGCTTAAGTTGGACTCATATTCGCTGGTTGTTTTAGCTTTAATACTCAGTGCATGAATATCTTGACGGAGTAGGTCTGCTGCAGCGTTGTTAACAAGTCTGTGTCTTTTTATAAGTGATAAGCCTTCAAAAATATCACTGACGATGGTTATGGTGAAATGACTACCACCAGTATTACCAGCATGGCCTGCATGTTCAGCACTATCATCAGTAATATTAAGCTGGCTTGGATTCAGTGTTGTGAGTGCATCCCTAAGTTGTGCTTCTATTGTTGTCATGGCAGTACTTTTTTGAAAGGTTTAACAGTGACTTTTTGGTAGGCACCAGCAGTGATATAGGGATCAGAATCGGCCCAATCTTGTGCTTCGATGAGATTGGAAAACTCGGCAACAATAAGGCTTCCAGTAAAGCCGGCATTGCCGGGATCATCGCTGTCTATTGCTGGATGAGGCCCGGCTAAAACAAGTCGACCTTGGTCCTTTAAGTCATTCAGCCTTTGCACGTGAGCAGGTCGAGCCTCAAGACGCAAAGTTAAGCTGTTTTCAATATCTTCGCTGATAATGGCATAAAGCATTTAAAGATCCTTATTCGAAGAAGGTGCATTCTCATTATTAGGCATTTCTATGGCATGACGAGCGAGATATAAGGATTGGCCAATCACAAATAAAATAGTTAAGCCTAATAGGCCAAATAGCTTAAAGTTAACCCATGTTGCTTCATCAAAATTAAATGCCACATACAGGTTGGCTGCGCCGGAGCCAAGGAAAAATATCACCCAAGCGTTATTTAAACGTGACCAAACAGTGGTGGGCAATTGAATATGTTCAGCCATCATTCGTTCAAGTAATGACTTGTCTGTAAAGAGATGTGCAAACAAAAAGGCAAAAGCAAATAGCCAATTAACGGCTGTTGGTTTCCATTTTATAAAATCAGGGTTTTGCAACCAAAGGGTAGCGCCCCCTAAAACGAGCACCAGGCCTAATGTAATGAGATGTGATTTTTCGACTGTGCCATGACGAAACCAGCTAAAACTGACTTGTACTATGCTAGCCACAATCATTACCGCAGTGGCAACATAAATGCCTGCAATATCATATTCCTGACCATTCCAATGATAGATACCACCACCAAATTTATAGGCGACGAAAAACAGGACAATAGGTAAAAAATCAAAAAATAGCTTCATGGTATTGGGTAGTTCTCAAGTAATAGTCGGTATTCTAACGTAAAATGTTATCTATGACTTGTTATGACCTCCACTCACACTCCAATGTTTCTGATGGATCATTGAGCCCGACAAACTTAGTAAAAAGAGCGGTTGATAAAGGTGTTGATGTATTAGCACTGACCGACCACGATGGCACAGAAGGTATTGCTTTGGCAGCCAATGCAGCAAAAGAGATGCCACTCGACTTGGTCTCCGGTGTTGAAATATCTGTTTCATGGGGTAGCAATACAGTCCATATCCTTGGCTTACGCATAGATCCACAGCAACTAGAACTGCAGCAGGGTTTGAAAACAATACGCGATTATCGCGTTGGCCGGGCTGAGGAGATTGCACGTCGTTTACAAAAAGCGGGCATCGAGGGGGCATTAGAAGGAGCTAGTATTTATGCTTCAAAAGTCATGTTAGGGCGCCTGCATTTTGCTAAGTTTTTGGTAAACGCAGGTCATGCCAAAGATATCAATGATGTATTTAAACGTTTTATGGTGAGAAACAAACCAGGTTATGTGCCTGGCCAGTGGGCGAGTTTAGAGAACGCCGTAAGCTGGATCATTCAGGCTGGTGGTCAGGCTGTCATCGCTCATCCAGCGCGTTATAAAATGACGGCGACCAAATTGCGACGACTGCTCACAGAATTTAAAGAACTGGGTGGAGTAGGTATAGAAGTCATTTCTGGGCGCCAGCATCCTGAAGAGATAAAGCGGTTAGCTTCATTAGCTAATGACTTTGAGTTATTTGCATCTTGTGGATCAGACTTTCACTCGCCTGATAACACTTGGGTGGAATTAGGTCGTTTAAATAGTATGCCTAATAGTGTCACTCCAATCTGGTTTAGTTGGCGTTCTTAAATCAGTTTTAAGCAGTTTAGTGCTGACTTGTGTATGATTGCTGCTGATATTTTGGTCTGAAGACATAGGTAAAGCCGCGATGAGCCAGCTTTTTCATATCCACCCGGTAAACCCTCAAAAAAGGTTGATTACACAAGCATGCCAAATTTTACGTAAAGGTGGCTTGATTGTTTATCCCACGGATTCTGGTTATGCCTTAGGCTGCCAAATTGGTGATAAATCGGCGATGGCAAAAATTCGTCGTATCCGAGAACTCGATGACGAACACAATTTCACTTTAGTGTGTCGTGACTTATCAGAAATCTCGACTTATGCCTTACTCAATAATGCGATGTATAGAATCATAAAGGTTCATACGCCAGGCGCTTACACATTTATTCTCCCCGCCACTAAAGAAGTACCACGACGGTTACAACATGCTAAGCGTAAAACAATAGGCTTGCGTATTCCCGATAATAAAATCGCCTTGGCTTTGCTGGAAGAACTCAACGAGCCACTCATGAGTTCAACGCTAATCATGCCAGGTGAAGATGTCACGATGACGGACGCTATCGATATTGTTGATCGTATTGGTAGGCAAGTCGACTTAGTCATTGATGGCGACTTTTGTGGCAGTGAACCCACCACTGTAGTTGAATTTATTGATGATATTCCTGAAGTGGTACGTTTCGGTAGTGGTGACCCGACACCTTTCGAAATCTAACTATGTTTGAAACAATCACCATTCTTATCCTATTGGCGATTTTCATATTGGTTTATGCAAGCCACAAGGCAGTGGTCATTGATTGGGGGGCATCGAGGTATGCAAATTGGCTAGATGGTTTAGTTCGGTTGATGTGTCGCCATATTCATCATTTACCACCGACGGTTATACCTTTACCAGAGAGCGGGCCTGCTATTGTGGTGGCAAATCATGTTTCTGGATTAGACCCATTCCTATTGATTGCGGCCAGTAAGCGGCCATTGCGTTTTTTAATTGCAAGAGAAGAGTATGAAAAGCCCGTTTTAAAGTGGCTTTTTAGAATGTCGGGCTGTATTCCGGTCGATCGCTCTACTAAACCTGGGAAGGCATTAAGGCAAGCTTTACGAGCTTTGAATGGAGGTGAAGTGATAGCCGTATTCCCTCATGGAAAAATTCATTTGGATACCGATCCACCCAGAAAATTAAAGGCAGGGTTTGCCTATCTAGCTTCACGAACTCAAGCCAATATATATCCTGTTCGGATTGATGGTGTTGCTGTTGAGGGAAGCGTTGCTTTGGCGCCTTTTGTCCCAGGTAATGTGGTGCTTACTATTGCACCAACGTTGCAGTGTGAAATTGACCAGCTTAAAGCTTGTGTCAATGATGTTTCAGCTATTATTGAACGTATAGAAAACAGCGAGTCATAAGTACCATTACTTGATTTACTCAGAATCTACCCCATCTATAGATCACGTACATATTTAAGGGGATCTACGGATGCAGTTTGAAAAATTAACCAGTAAATTTCAAGAAGCGTTTGCCGAAGCTCAAAGTTTATCAGTGGCTCACGATAATCAGTTTATTGAGCCAGTACACTTGATGCTCGCTTTACTGCAGCAGACAGCTGGCACAGTGAAGCCATTATTGGCACAGTCAGGTGTCAATGTCGTTTCTTACCAAGCCGAGTTGGAACAGCAATTAGCGCGCCTGCCAAAAGTGGAAGGTGGTTCAGGCGAGTTACATATTTCAAATGAATTAAGTGGTTTGCTAAACCAAACAGAGAAGTTGGCTCAAAAACGTAATGATCAATACGTTTCAAGTGAATTATTTATTTTAGCACTAGCGGCTGATAAAAATAATTATGGTGAGTTATTGCGTAAGCATGGCGGTAACAAGCAAAAAATTAATGACATGATCGATAAAATACGTGGAGGAGAAAACGTGCAAGATCAAAATGCCGAAGAACAACGACAGGCATTAGAAAAATACACTATTGATCTGACCGAACGAGCTGAAAATGGCAAGTTGGATCCCGTGATAGGTCGTGATGATGAAATTCGTCGGACTATTCAAGTCTTACAACGGAGAACGAAAAACAATCCAGTTTTAATTGGTGAGCCAGGCGTCGGTAAAACAGCCATTGCTGAAGGCTTAGCGCAACGCATAGTCAATGGCGAAGTGCCAGAAGGTATGAAGCATAAAAGGCTATTATCACTGGATATGGGTGCATTAATTGCGGGTGCTAAATACCGTGGTGAATTTGAAGAGCGCTTAAAAGCAGTACTCAAAGATCTGTCTAAACAAGAAGGCCAGATCATTTTATTTATTGATGAAATACACACCATGGTCGGCGCAGGTAAGGCTGAAGGCTCTATGGATGCTGGGAATATGCTAAAACCAGCCCTAGCTAGAGGTGAGTTACATTGTATTGGTGCGACAACATTGGATGAATATAGGCAGTATGTTGAGAAAGATGCTGCTTTAGAAAGACGCTTCCAGAAAGTGTTAGTAGGCGAACCGAGTGTAGAAGACACCATCGGAATCCTGCGTGGTCTTAGTGAGCGCTATGAAGTACACCATAATGTAGATATAACTGATCCAGCCATTGTGGCAGCCGCAACCTTATCTCATCGTTATATTAGCGATCGGATGCTGCCTGATAAAGCAATTGACTTGATTGATGAGGCGGCCAGTCGCATCCGAATGGAGATGGATTCTAAGCCAGAGTCAATGGATAGGATGGATCGTCGTTTAATTCAATTGAAAATTGAACAGATAGCGCTTAAAAAAGAATCAGATGATGCTTCTAAAAAACGACTCAAAACATTGGAAGATGAAATTTCAGCACTTGAACGTGACTCAGCAGACTTAGAAGAAATCTGGAAATCAGAAAAAGCCATGATGCATGGCAGTCAGGATATCAAAGGTAACTTGGAAAAAGCGCGGATGGAGTTAGAAGCCGCTAACCGTAATGGTGATTTAACCAAAATGTCAGAATTGCAATATGGCACGATTCCAGAGCTTGAGAAGCAGTTAGAAATGGCAGCAGATGCTGAAACACAGGACTTTACATTGCTTCGTAATAAAGTGGGGGAAGAAGAAATTGCAGAAGTTGTCTCTAAATGGACGGGTATTCCAGTCGCAAAAATGCTGGAAGGTGAGCGAGATAAATTATTGAAGATGGATGAGGCCCTGCATCAACGTGTTGTAGGTCAACAAGAAGCGGTAACTTCGGTATCTAATGCAATACGGCGCTCAAGAGCAGGACTGTCAGATCCTAATAGACCTAATGGTTCATTCTTATTTCTTGGACCAACAGGGGTTGGTAAAACAGAATTATGTAAGGCATTAGCAACATTTTTATTTGATACTGAAGAGTCGATGGTTCGAATCGATATGTCTGAGTTTATGGAAAAACATTCTGTTGCTAGATTGGTCGGTGCACCCCCGGGTTATGTTGGCTATGAAGAAGGGGGCTATTTAACTGAGGCCGTACGTCGCAAGCCGTATTCGGTTATTTTGTTGGATGAAGTCGAAAAAGCCCATCAAGATGTCTTCAATATCTTATTGCAGGTTTTGGACGATGGTCGTTTAACAGATGGTCAAGGACGTACTGTTGATTTTAGAAATACCGTTATTGTGATGACGTCGAACTTAGGTTCAAATGTCATTCAAGAATTGGCAGGTGATGAACATTATGATGAGATGAAATTAGCGGTGATGGAGATTGTTGCCCAGCATTTTAGGCCCGAATTTATTAATCGCGTTGATGATGTCGTTGTCTTCCATCCACTGCAACGTGAGCAAATTCATGCGATCGCACAAATTCAGTTAGAAGGATTGAAGCAACGACTACTTGAGCATGATATGGGATTTGAAATCACCGAAAGTGCACTAGATAAAGTTGCTGAGGCTGGTTTTGACCCTGTTTATGGTGCAAGGCCGCTGAAAAGAGTTATTCAGCAACAAATTGAAAATGAACTGGCACAAAAATTATTGTCGGGTCACTTCAAAGCTGGAGATACGATTAAGATAGATTTAATCGA
Organism: uncultured Gammaproteobacteria bacterium; assembly: GCA_905479075.1. Classification (GTDB taxonomy): domain Bacteria; phylum Pseudomonadota; class Gammaproteobacteria; order Nitrosococcales; family Methylophagaceae. The sequence continues at coordinate 212,715 of CAJQLA010000008.1, forward strand.
TGACCAGTTAGTGTTTTTAAACTGAGTCAGTTGATGGAAAGGCGCTTTCTTCAATCGCCTTTCCATTATTAAATACAGATGGTGAATTATCATAATTAGGTTCCAGCATAGGTTTCCCGATGTGGTAGCCCTGACCATAATCAATACCAAACTTAGCCAACAAGTTAAGTGTTTTTTCACTTTCGACAAATTCGGCAATGGTCTTCTTACCCAGTCCTTTTGCAACATCAGCTAGGGCTTTAACGAATAATTGATCTGCTTCATTATTTTCAAGGTTTCGGATGAAAATGCCATCGATTTTAATAATGTCGACAGGAAGTTCACGCATATAATTAAATGAAGAGAAGCCAACACCAAAATCGTCTAGTGCAAATTGACAACCAAGTGCTTTGATAGCTGTCATCATTTTCTTCGCCTGCTGGAGATTGGATACGGCTGCAGTTTCAGTTACTTCAAAAATAAGCCCGCGTGGATCGACTTCTGATTCCTTAATAAATTGTTTTAACAATGGGATTAGAAGTGGATCATCAACAACAGAACCCGATAAATTAATGGCAAACTTGGCTGAAATCCCTTTTTTCTGTAAGTTTGCTAATTTGATAATACCGCGCTGTAACACAAAGTGATCTATGCGGTGAATAAGACCGACTTCTTCGGCAATTTCAATAAACTTGCCTGGCATGCTGATTTTGCCACTTTTGGGATCGCGCATACGAATAAGAATTTCGTAATGAGTCACTTGCGCTTTTGCAATATCCATGATGGGTTGGTAATTGAGAATGAAATTATTATTCTCTAGCGCGTTTTCAATTTGATGTTTCCAATAAACGCGAGTTTCTAATTGTTCTTGAGTATTATCGTCTGGTGAGAAGGTATGGAACCGACTTTTCCCTTGCGATTTGGCACGGTACATAGCCAAATCTGCGAAACCAAGTAATTCATGAATATCAGCATCGTGCAAGGGATAATGGACAATCCCAATACTGGTGGAGACTTTATGTTTTACAGCGCCATAAGATAATTCAATTTTGGCTAATTCATCGATGATTTTCTGAGCAAACACTTCTGCGCCCTCAACATCACTTTCTGGCATAAGAACAGCAAATTCATCACCACCCAGGCGGGCAACAAGATCTGTAAATCGAGTGGTGCTATTTAGCGTTTTGGCAACAGATTGTAGTAACTCATCACCAGCGCGATGACCACTGGTATCGTTAATATCTTTAAATTGGTCTAAATCAAGAAAAAGAAGACTATTATGATGCTTGTAACGTACCGCTGCTTGTAGAGATTTTTCAAATTCTTCAGTAAATTTTCTACGGTTACATAAGTCAGTGAGCGGATCGTGTTCAGCTAACCAGACAACGCGTTTATCTGCTTCAGTTTTTTCTGTCATATCTAGACCAACAGATAAAATAGCAGCATTTTGTTTAGAATTATCAATGCGCGAATGGAGCCAAGATATTTGTTTGATATGTCCTTGAGCATCAATCAGTTCGGCATCTTGCTGGCCGATATGCATGTTGCCTTCAAGGAGTTCTTTAAATAGCATTTGAGCTTCAGTCCAGTTCCCGGCGGGAAACATTCTAGCAACATCACTACTTAATATTTCAGACTCTTTGTAGCCTGTGACTTTTTCACCATAATCATTGAATAATGTAATCTCAAAATTCTCATCGATGGTCAGTACGATAAGTTGGGCTGTGTCTAAAAGACTTTTAATAAAATCACGCTCTTGCTGTAATTCTTCATTTTTAGAATGAATTGATTGACTACGATGACTGACGTCAGTATCTAATTTCTGCAATAAATTGGTGAGTTGGTAGGTAGCAAACTGCAGCTGATTGATCTCCTGATGTTTCGAAGAACCAGCTACCTGATTAAATATCGTTTTTGCATCGTCGTATTTTTTTGATGAGAGCAAAGGCATCGCATGGGTAATTTGCTCAAGATTGTTGAGCGGTTTTGAAAGCTCTATATAACTTCGTATGGAAAACAGCAGGGCGAATATGACAAGCAATATTAACGCGATGGAATGGTAGAGGATAAGTTCTGACTCTGGAATTTGAACAAGTTCAAGTTTGCTATAAACAATATAGGCTGATGCCAGAATAGTGATGAAGCCGGCTAGTACTATACTGGTAAAAGTATTGACAGCCGATTGCCATTGCAGGCTGTTACGCGATATCTTAGCCATGTCTATACATAGTGTTTCCAAGCTACATTATTAAGGGATTATGTCATATCCGACTATAAACACAATGATTTTATCGATGTTCTCCTCGCGACACTTTCATTAACACCCAATCTAGAGCGAGATGAGGCAAAACACGTTTTAGTGTGGCAAACAAATAGGTAGGGAAAGTGACATAATAGCGAGGTTTTGCCCGTTTACTTTCTATAGCATGTAATAACTTAGTAACAACCGCTTCTGGCGGTAAGGTAAATGGAGCGCTGGGTCCTTGCTTTGTTAGACGTTGCTCCATCGCTTTGTAAGTTACTCTGTGAGCACTATTTTCTGCGTTTATATTGTTTTGATATTGTTTAAAAGCATTAGCACGGAACTGGCTGATGATAGGCCCTGGTTCAATTAGGCTGATTGAAATGTCGCTACCCACGAGCTCTTGTCTCAATGTGTCAGCCAAGCCTTCTAATGCATATTTGCTGGCATTATAAGCGCCACGATAGGCCATAGAAATAATGCCTAATACCGAGCTGTTATAAATGATTCGACCGCCTTTAGTTTGCTGGTGACGCATATGGGCAATGGCTAAATTAGTTAACTCTTGGGTACCAAATACATTGGTTTCAAATTGTTTTCGTAAAACTTCTCGACTTAGATCTTCTACAGCGCCGGGTTGACCGTAAGCAGCATTATTGAACAAGACGTCCAATTGCTGATCAAACTGCTCTATGATCTTGTCAAAAGCCAGCTTGATTTCATCGCTATTGTCTAAATCAAGCTGAATACATTTGATGCCAAGTTCTTTAATATGTTGCTCGTCTTGATCTGTGCGAACAGTCGCAATGACATTATAGCCTTTTTTATGCAAAATGACAGCGGCTGAGTAGCCAATACCTGTTGAGCAGCCTGTAATGAGGACATTTTTCACACTGTTATTTCCGAGTCTATTTAGGTAATCAATAAATGTTTTAACTCAACAATCTACGTCAAGTCTGATTACCGTCATTATTCGGTAATGGTGTGGGCTTGAATTCCTCGGGTCTAGGTGGTTCGCATAGTCCTAACCAACTACCAATGCGGCGAAATAGTAGTTTGATCAGTCTCCACAAGCGTGGAATTAACCAAATCATTAAAATGATAAAGGCAACAAGGCCAATAATGAATAAAACTGGGTGATTAAGTGCAGCCCATAAACCACCAATCACGAGTAAGTCTTCACTAATAGACGCTGTCCAATTGCTCACTGGTTCTGGTGAGGTGTTAATCAACAAACGGGTTCCTGCTTTAGTAGTATGACTACCTGCCGCTAGCGCTCCACCTAAAAGCGCAGTCGTTAATTCGATAGCCGGTGTCACGTCCCCGACAGCACTGGATGCCAACATAGCGCCAGCAGGAATACGGATAAAGGTATGAATTGAATCCCAACCTGAATCAATGCCGGGAATTTTATCGGCAAAAAACTCCACGCAATACATAAAGCCTGCTGCCGTCATCACCATAGGGTTAGCAACCACTTCCAGTTCAGGTGGTAAGTCAATGTTACCAGTAAGGGACATATAGCCGAGCATAAACAGTGTGGCATATAAATTAATACCACTAGCCCAAGCCGCACCCATACTCAGTGCAATTACACTTACTGCGTCCATATATTTAGTCCTCAGTTTGTTATAGTAGCAACTTTAATGATTGTCGGATCTAATGAGATGATAACCCGAACGGAATGCCTATCCTATCTTGAGACACTTTTGGAGCCGATACGGTTCCATGATTATTGTCCAAATGGACTACAAGTGGCGGGCGCTGAAGAGGTGAATTCAGTGGTTACAGGCGTGACGGCAAGTCAAGCTTTGATTGATGCAGCAGTGGATATAAGTGCTGATACTATTTTAGTCCATCATGGTTATTTTTGGCGCGGAGAAGACCCGCGCGTTATAGGTCTAAAACAACGCCGACTAAAACAATTATTGCTTAATGATATTAACTTAATTGCTTATCATCTACCGCTAGATGCTCATCCAGCTTTAGGTAATAATGCACAGCTAGCGCAACTACTTGAGATAGAAGTGGATGGTCGCATCTCGGGAACAGGTGATCCTGCTATAGCGATGTGCGGTTGTTTGCAAGAACAGAAAACAGTACCGGCTTTTACTGACCAACTAAGACAAGTGTTAGGACGTGAACCGATGGTGATTCAAGGGCATAATAGACCTATTACTACTATTGGTTGGTGTAGTGGTGCTGCTCAAGGTTATATTGAGCAGGCGGCAGAATTGGGGTTGGATGCTTATTTAAGTGGTGAAGTTTCGGAGCAAACCGCTCATTTAGCAAGAGAGCTAGGTATCAATTATTTTGCTGCGGGACATCATGCAACAGAGCGTTATGGTGTTGCAGCATTAGGCGAGCATTTAGCACAGCAATTTAGTGTCAATCATCAATTTATTGATATTGATAACCCAGTGTAGATAAAAGCGATAAAACGAACATGGATTTGATAAGTAAACTGAAGCACTTTTTTCAGATAGGCCTCTGGCAAGAATCTGTAGAAAAGTCGAATGCCGTTAAACAAGGCTTTGTTAACACGTTGAGAGTGAGCTATATCGTTATACGTGAGCTGGCAAAAGGTGAGCTAAATTTACGTGCAATGAGCTTAGTCTTTACTACATTGTTATCTTTGGTTCCTTTGATAGCAGTGGCCTTCTCAGTATTAAAAGCGTTTGGTGTGCATAATCAGATTGAACCCTTTTTATTGGGTGTATTAGAACCTTTGGGGCCAAAAGGACCAGAGCTTACCGCTAATATTATTGGCTTTGTCCAAAACGTCAAAGTAGGTGTATTAGGTTCTGTAGGTGTGGCTATGTTGTTTTACACCATTATTTCTTTAATACAAAAAATTGAACATGCGTTTAACTTTGTTTGGCGGGTAAAAAGAGCAAGAACATTGGCAAGACGCTTCACAGATTATTTGAGTGTAGTGATGATTGGCCCTGTTTTAGTTGTGGCTGCATTGGGTGTGGCAACAACAGTGCTTAATCATAATGTTGTTATGACAATCCAATCTATTGAGCCTTTTGGTACCTTGATTTGGACGGCCACTAAACTGCTGCCCTATTTAATGATTATTATTGCTTTTACCTTTCTATATAAATTCATCCCGAATACTACTGTTAAATTTGGCCCAGCGTTAATAGGCGCTACTGTAGCAGGTGTATTGTGGATAACTATCGGAACCATGTTTGCTTCTTTTGTCGCTTCATCGTCAAACTACACTGCGATATATTCAAGCTTTGCCATCCTGTTTTTCTTTATGATATGGCTTTATTTAGCCTGGTTTATTTTGCTAACAGGCTCTCAGGTGGCTTTTTATTTACAACATCCAAAGCTGGTTAGTTTTGATGATAAGTATCAATTAAGCCCACGCTTAAGAGAAAAAGAAGGCCTTGGTTTAATGGCGGTCATTGCCAATCAATTTCATCAGCAGCAGACCGCGTTTAACATCGATCAACTTGAAGATAAAACAGGTTTGACGACGGATGTTTTGCAAGAGTTATTAATGATTTTTGAGCAAGCTGGCTTGCTGGTGGAACTGACAGGTGAAGAACAGCGTTACCAACCAGCACAGGATATTGCAGAGATAAAAGTTAGTACCATTATAGAATGCTTACGACGAGCAGATGAGCAAGCAGAACTCGATGCAAAAACAAAAGTACCTCAACATGTGCAGCAAGTAATTCATAATCTAGATCAGGTGCGTCATGAAACATTGGCAGATATGACTTTACGCGAATTGATTACAAGTGAAGCCTAAGGATGTCTGGGGTATTGTTGAATAAAAAAATTGTTCTTGGTGTAACCGGCAGTATTGCAGCTTATAAAGCTGCTGATTTAGTAAGAAGACTACAAGATGCGGGTGCTGAAGTTCGTGTGGTGATGACACAATCAGCCTGTGAGTTTATTACGCCGTTGACGATGCAAACACTGAGCGGTAGTCCTGTCGCCATAGACTTATTAGATACTGTTCAAGAATCAACAATGGGGCATATTACGCTGGCACGATGGGCAGGTTGGGTCTTGATTGCACCAGCCAGTGCCAACACCATTGCCAACTTAGCTTATGGCCAAACTGATGATCTATTGTCAGCCTTGTGTCTGGCAACAGAATCACCCGTCGCCATTGCACCAGCAATGAATAACAAAATGTGGCAGAACCAAGTGACACAAAGTAATTTGGCACAATTGTCTGCTCGAGGGATATATATCATCGGTCCAGATAGTGGTGATCAAGCTTGTGGTGAACAAGGTGAAGGCCGCTTATTGGAACCTAATGATATCGTTGATGAGCTATCACGCATCGCTGTACCAGCACGTTTGCAAGGTAAACATGTTGTGGTGACAGCAGGGCCGACATTTGAACCTATCGACCCCGTTCGTTTTATGGGTAACCGTAGCTCAGGAAAAATGGGTTTTGCTATTGCTAAAGCAGCTGCAGAAGCGGGTGCAAAAGTGACTTTAATTAGTGGCCCTGTGGCGTTGATGACGCCACCTTCTGTAACCCGTGTTGATGTTGAAACAGCCGAGCAAATGCATGATGCGTCGATGCGTCATACCAGCGACAGTAATATCTTTATTGCTTGTGCTGCAGTGTCAGATTATCGCCCAGAGACCTATCAAGATAGCAAGCTGAAAAAAACACAAAGTTCACAGTTACAACTAAAATTAACTATCAATAAAGATATCGTTGCAGCAGTAGCCGCAAAGAAAAATAGACCTTTTGTGGTGGGCTTTGCTGCTGAAACAGACAATGTCGAACAGTATGCAAAAGACAAATTGATAGCAAAAAAACTAGACATGATCGCTGCAAATAAAGTTGGAGATGGTTTAGGCTTTGGGGTGGATGACAACGCACTGTCGGTATTTTGGCAAGCAGGTTCAAAGCTGTTACCTAAGGCACCAAAAAGTCACTTAGCGAGAGATTTAATGACAATTATTATTGAGCAATATTATGCAAAAAATACAACTGAAAGTACTTGATTCACGTTTAGGCGAAAGTATTGAATTACCAGATTATGCGACGATGGGTTCTGCAGGCTTAGATTTGCGAGCTTGTCTTGATGAAAACATCACCTTATCCCCAGGAGAAACTGTTCTTATCCCAACCGGACTTGCTATCCATATTGACGATCCTAGTCTTGCTGCCGTCATATTGCCGCGATCAGGTTTAGGACATAAACATGGTATCGTTTTAGGCAATCTTGTTGGCTTAATCGATAGTGATTATCAAGGTCAGTTGTTTGTTTCATGTTGGAATCGAGGACAAACAGAATTTGAAATTGTAATTGGTGAGCGTATTGCTCAAATGATTTTTGTACCCGTTGTTCAAGTTGCTTTTGAACAGGTAGATGAGTTCTCGAGTTCAGAAAGAGGTACAGGTGGGTTTGGTCACACAGGTCGACATTAAAGTGCATAATAAGGGTGATTTATGACTGAGAATAGTGACAAAGCAGCTATCAAAATGGGCTTTAAGCCTATTGCGGTTGTCGCATTAGTTGTTAGCTTATTAAGTGCTTTAGCGGGTTTGTATTGGCTGCATCAACAGAGTGCGACACAGCAACAGACTTATCAGCAACAAACTCAGCAACAAATCATCGAGATGATTGAATCTAATGTGGAAAGTCGCTTAAAGACATTAGATCAGCAATTATCAACATTGGCTCAGTCTCCCCAATTAGCCATGTTGTTATCCCGAGGCGATGCTAGTTTGATTACTGCACAGCAGCGTCTTATGCAACAGAATTTACCTCAGGTTCAAAAAATCTGCCTGATAGCAGCTCATATTGATAAACCTAATCCTAATGCTTGTATACCAATTAGTTTTGCGACATTAAGCAGTCTACGCCAAGCTAAGAGTGACGGTACAGCGGCAATGACGGTGTTGCAATTAGACACTCAGCAGCCTTATCTATTAACAGCCCACCGAATTACAGATGCTAGAGACAATGTGCTTGGTGTACTGTTAGCTACATTTGATATGAAAAATGTAGAGAACATGTTGCATAAATCTTATGGTCTAAGTGGCTATATTGAATTGCAGCAAGGTATGAAAAAGACAACAAGTCTAGTAAGCCAAGGGAACAAAGCTTGGAAGCGAGGCCCAGCTGTTTTCAAAAAAGACATAGATCAAAGTCATTGGTCTATAGCTTATTGGCCTGCCAAGCCAGTACAGCCAAATTTATTTTTTGTAATCACAATAGCTGTTTTAACCATACTTGCATTAATGTGGTTATTGATGGTGTTTTGGCAACACCGTGGCCTTAGACATGATGCCGATGTACTCCATCAGCAGGTAGTCGATTTAAAGAATAGCGAACTCAAAACAAAATACCTAACAGAGAATGCTGTTTTGCAAGGGGTTGCTAAAGATATTCTGAGTTTAAGTCATAGCCCGTCAGCTTCATCTAACAAAAAAGCTAAGCCAGTTGTTAGGCCAGTAGAGCTAGAAGAACAAGCGATAGAGGTCGTGCCTGAGTTAGTAACACCAACCCCTCCATCACCATCACAACAAGGCCCCGCTGCTGCAGTATCGATTCAGCAAGAAATCAGTACTATTTCTCCTACTATATTCAAAGCTTATGACATTCGAGGAATTGTCGGTGAAACTCTAAACGAGTCAATCGTTAAAAGCATCGGACAAGCAATTGGTAGTCAAGCTTTGGATCAGAAACAACCTCGTTTAATTGTGGCCCGTGATGGACGTCTTTCAAGTGAAAGCTTCGCCAATGCGCTGATTGAAGGTATCTTATCAAGTGGTTGTGATGTGATTGATATTGGCTTAGTGCCGACGCCTGTTGCCTATTTTGCCTATGAGCATATTGGTACACATTCCGGTGTCGTTGTGACAGGAAGTCATAATCCAGCAAACTATAATGGATTGAAGATCGTTTTGGATGGTAAGCCAGTATTTGGTGCGTCATTACAACAACTTTACCAGCGGATTCTTGAAGGTAATGTACGCACAGGGCAAGGCAGTAAAAAACAGTTATCTGTAAGTGATGATTATATTGCTAAGGTGGCTGATGACATCAAAATACAGCGTCCTATACGAGTCGTGATTGACTGTGCAAATGGCGCTGCAGGTGTAGTCGCAGTAAACTTATTAAGCCAACTAGGCTGTGAGGTGACCGAGCTTTATTGTGATGTCGATGGCAACTTCCCTAATCATCATCCTAACCCTTGTGATCCCGACAATTTAAAAGATCTTATTAATGTTGTTCAGCAACAAGATGCTGAGTTAGGTTTAGCCTTTGATGGTGACGGTGATCGTATCGTCGCTGTGGATGTGAAAGGTCAGATCATTTGGCCTGATAGATTGATGATTATGTTTGCTCAAGATGTATTAACCCAGCTACCTGGGTCGACCATTATTTACGATGTAAAAAGCAGTCGCTTATTGGAAGATGCTATTTTACGGTCAGGGGGTGAGCCATTGATGTGGCAATCTGGTCATTCTGTCCTCAGAAACAAAATGCAGGAGATGGATGCGCCTTTGGCAGGAGAAATGTCAGGCCATATCTTCTTTAAAGATCGTTGGTTTGGTTTTGATGATGCTTTATACTCAGCATGTCGTCTATTAGAAATATTGGTAAATGACCCATTAGAACGGACACCAACAGAAGTCTTTGAAGCGATACCAAAAAGAGAGTGTACACCAGAGATTTTTCTCGACATGGCCGAAGGAGAAAGTGAGCGGTTTATGCGTCAATTCGTAACAGAAGCCACCTTCTCGGGTGCTAAAACGACCACGATAGATGGTTTAAGAGCCGATTTCCCTATGGGTTGGGGTTTAGTCAGAGCCTCCAACACTGTACCAGGTTTAACACTGCGTTTTGAAGCTGATACAGCTGACAATTTGCAGGATATTCAACAACAGTTTAAACAGCAAATACTACAAATTAAACCAACACTAACGCTAGATTTTTAACGAAGAAAATAAATGAGCATAAACACACAACGTGCGCCACACATTGCCGAAGTTTTAACAGAGGCATTACCTTATATCCAGCGCTTCTCTGGCAAAACACTCGTCATCAAATATGGTGGCAATGCGATGGTGGATGAAGACCTGAAAAATAGTTTTGCCCGTGATGTTGTGTTAATGAAAGCGGTGGGGCTTAATCCTATTATTGTGCATGGTGGTGGTCCTCAAATTGGGGAACTGCTTGAACGCATTGGTAAAGAAAGTCAGTTTGTCGCTGGCATGAGGGTGACCGATAGCGAAACCATGGACATTGTCGAAATGGTGCTTGGTGGTCAAGTTAATAAAAGTATCGTTAGCTTGATCAATAATCATGGTGGACGCGCTGTTGGCTTAACAGGCAAAGATGGCGCACTTATCCATGCAGAACAATTAAAAATCACCAGTGACAATACAGATGATCCAGCACTTAAGGTGACAGAAGTAATCGATTTAGGCCATGTCGGAAAAGTAAAAAGCATCGATACCAGTGTCGTAGATATGCTGGTAAAAAGTGATTTTATTCCCGTTATAGCGCCCATTGGCGTCGGTGAAAATGGCGAGTCCTATAATATCAATGCCGATCTGGTCGCCGGTAAAATTGCTGAAGTATTGCAGGCAGAAAAATTAATTTTGTTAACTAATACAGCAGGCCTATTAGATAGGGATGGTGAGCTACTAACAGGGCTTAATGCACATCAAGTCAATGATTTAATTAAATGCGGTGTGATATATGGCGGCATGCTACCGAAAATAACGTGTGCTTTGGATGCTGTTCAAGCTGGTGTAACATCGGCACATATTATTGATGGTCGTGTACAACATGCAGTGTTATTAGAAATGTTCACTGATCAAGGGGTGGGTACATTGATTCGCGGAGGCTTGTAGTTAATGGGTGAACTAGAGAAAGTAACACGGGCCGAAGCGAAAAGATCGCGCAAGCAAGCGATTTTAGAAGCGCTAGCAGCTCAACTGGAACAAAATCCAGGGGAACGGATTACCACAGCACAACTAGCGAAAGGCTTAGGCGTATCAGAAGCTGCCCTATATCGGCATTTTCCGAGTAAGGCGAGAATGTTTGAAGGCCTTATTGAATTTGCAGAAGAAACAATCTTTGGTCTCATCAATCGCATCATGCAGGATGAACCTAACGCTTTGGCAAGATGTGAAAAAATCATCACATTACTCTTAGGCTTTAGTGCTAAAAACCCAGGCATTACCAGTATATTGGTCGGAACAGCATTAACAGGTGAAACTGAAAGACTACGTCTGCGTGTTAACCAGTTTTTCGAACGTTTAGAAACACAATTTAGACAAATCTTGCGTGAGAGAGAGCTGACATTGACACAAGCGGGTGGCAGACCTGTTAATGAAACGGCAAATTTGTTATTAATAATAATAGAAGGTCATTTACAAAACTTTGTGCGTAGTGAATTTCGTCAATCTCCGTTGACGAATTGGGAGCAGCAATGGCGAATCATGGCAGCAGTGTTAGACACCTATCGGTGATCAATGTCGCGCTCATTAGTAGTGATGCTGATGATGACCTTGCATTTTTATCACAACAGTCTGATATAAAAGCAATTGGGATTATGCCCACTAACCTGAAAAGGTTGATTGACGAGCTGACATTGTTTTCCCCAAACATCATTGCGCTGGAGCACGCGCCAGAAAACATGACCGTTGACCGACTTTGCCATTACTTAGGCCGGCATTTTCAAGATACGCGCTGTATTATTCTGACATCACAAAAACCCAATTTTGAAATGTTGCAGAGCTCTGGCTTTAAAGTGCGTGGTTATGTATCCGACGAACAGCGAAAAAAACTCGATAAAGCGATTCGCGTTGTACATGATGGTGAAGCATGGTTACCAAGGAAGTTGGTGACAGAAATGCTAAATCGACTTACCTCAAATTTCTTCATTATTGACACTCCCGACACAATTTCTAAAAAATAATTGCAAATTAGTACCAAAGTACAATAGATCTTCTCTTCAAAAAGGCCGAAACTCGGTATCAAGTACTAGACTAATGTCTATGTGAATGATTATTTAGGTTTTTGTAAGGAGAAGGTTCATGGCTGAACAAATTGGTGTTGTAAAAACAATTATAGGTACAGCGACAGCAACAGGCGCTGACGGCACAGTTCGAAATCTACAAGTTGGCGATCGCGTATTTGCTGATGAACTCATCTCTACGGGCCCAGGTGGTGCGATTGAAGTTGAGCTTGCAGATGGTAGCGTTATGGATCTGGGACGTAACTCGCAAATTGTTCTTGATGAAGCTGTCTACAATGTAGACTCGGCTGAAGTCAATCAAGCAGACCAAGCCGCCGATGTTGATGCAATTCAAGCAGCTATCTTAGCGGGAGCCGATCCAACAGAAATTACAGATGCAACCGCCGCAGGTGCTGGTGCTGGTGGAGAAGGTAATGAAGGTCATGAACCTGTCTTCGTTGATTACCTGGCACCAGAAGTAACACCGGACGCTGGTTTTGAAACAACGGGCATCTCTGTAGAGTTTAATGATTTTGAAGAAGAGTTGTTGGGTATTGAAGATCCCCTTCCAACCATTTCTATCAATGACACACATGAATGCGAACCTTTTGAACAAGAATATTTCTATAGTGATGAAATTCAAGCAAAAGAAGGTTTTGTTTTATTCCAGCCTGATCCAAATAATCATGATGATGGTATTGCTGTATTCACTATCACCCTAAGTGAACCATCAGACCAAGACGTGACAGTCAACTTTGAAACTGCAGATGGTACAGCAATAGCGGGCGGTGACGGGTTAGTTGGTGAAGATGATTATGGTCAAACATCTGGAACTGTAGTTATCCCAGCCGGTGAAACGGAAGCAAACGTTTATGTCTACGTCTTTGGTGATTTAGTAGTAGAAGGCAATGAAACCTTCTTGGTAAATCTAAGTGATCCAACGAATGCGACTATTGCTGATGGACAAGGTGTAGGCACGATTGTTGATAAAAGTAGAGTTGGCTTTAATATAAGTGTTACTTCAGAAGATAACGCCAATGACACACCTTCACAGCAAGCAACAGTTACAGAAGATGATACTAATGATGATGTAGCAACATTTACCATCACAATGGATCAAAACCTAGCTTCAGGTGTGACGGCCTCTGTCGATGTTTCTTTTGGCGGCGACTCAGATGATGATGACTTTGTGTCAGCAGCCATTGATGAATTACAGGCTTTAGCAGATGCAACAACAGGCGTGAGTTTCGATGGCACTACTCTTTCTTTTGATAGTGATTATGATGGCACACCATTACAGTTTTCAGTGCAAGTAAGCCCGGATGACGATGTCGAAGGTTCAGAAGATTTAGTTGCAACATTAAGCAATCCTCAAACAAGTGCAGCAGCAGCAACCGCCTTTATCTATAACGATACTGCGACAGTTGATATTGTTGAAGTCGATGCAGCGGTCAGCTTCAATGTTGCGGTTGCATCAGAGACAGATGAAGCGGGCACTCAGGTTGCAGGCATTAGCGAAGAAAATGATGCAGATGACTTAGGTGCCTTCACATTTAGCATTGGTGGTGATGCCTTAGCGGGTAGTAATACCGCGAGTGTGACAATTACAGCGAGTGGCAGTGCTGAAGATGCTGACTTTGAAAGCATGACAGGTAATGACACGGCGGAAATCATAGCGGCGATCA
>CAJQLA010000009.1 GCA_905479075.1 uncultured Gammaproteobacteria bacterium
ACTCAACATCGGTTCTTTTTGCAAAGTCTACCTAATGCAAGTACCCACACACATTACTTGATATTATTTTTTTAAAGAGCATTTGCCACAACCAGTTGCTGCAACAAAGAAGCGAGAATTATACAGACTCTCACTAGCCTGTCAACGCGTCATTTTCGATTAATTTAAATTAAGATTTAAAATCAGAAATAAAACATTAAAAATGTAAATTTGGTGGGCCGTCCGCGACTCGAACGCGGGACCATCGGATTAAAAGTCCGGTGCTCTACCAACTGAGCTAACGGCCCAAACCAAGCGCGAAATAATACCTCATTTGACAGAAATGGCAAGCCCTATGACAATAAAAATCATGAACTTCTATATAAGAGGCTTGTTATGGCTGTTATCATTAAACCTAATAAATCAACTTATACAAACGCTTTACAGTATGCAGAGCTATTACGTGACGTTGATAATGACCAACATCATATTGCCCACACTATTCTTTATCTGGCGGAGCGCAACCAAAAACTTGAGGCTGTGGTTAAGGCCGCTCAGGCCTATATTAAATTTGGTCAGGACCCTCAATTGCACACTGATTTAGTCAAACAACTCGAACATTTTGATGGTTATGAAGTAGAGGTTGAAACCATGGAAGGGGCTAAATTTGGGTTAGATCAATCCTGATATCGCGTTGGATCTTTGATACCGGCTTGCTCGAAGCCTTGCTGCCTAAACCGACAAGAATCACAGCGACCACACGCTCGGCCCTCTTTATCAGCCTGATAACAGGATACTGTTTGGCTATAATCAATCCCCAACTTGCTACCATGCTGAATAATTTCTGCTTTTGTCATTTCAATCAGTGGAGCTTGAATAGACAACTTCTGTCCTTCTACTCCTGCTTTAGTCGCTAGGTTAGCTAGTTGCTCAAAAGCATTGATATATTCAGGTCTGCAATCTGGGTAACCTGAGTAATCAACTGCATTGACACCAACAAAGATGGCTTGAGCTTGCAATACCTCAGCCCATGCTAATGCAATTGATAAAAAAACAGTGTTCCTAGCAGGTACATAAGTAATAGGAATACCTACTTGGTGATCTTCGGGCACGGCAATCTCATTGTCGGTAAGTGCTGAACCACCTATCGCTCGTAAATCTATCGGTATTATTTTATGTTCTACAGCTGCCATTGATTTGGATAGTTTTTCAGCAGCAAGTAACTCTGTACTATGTCTTTGCCCATAATCAAAGCTCAATGTGTAACAGGTAAAACCTTGTTCTTTTGCAATAGCTAAGGCGGTCACTGAATCAAGACCACCCGATAATAAAACTACGGCCTTTTTCATCGTCCTTTTTCCTCACCCCATAAATACTTATGCAATTGAACCTGCATTCGTACAGGCAAATTATCATCAATGATCCATTGAGCCAGATCTGCTGGTTCTAATTCACCATGAATTGGAGAAAATAAAATTTCACAGCATTTCTCTAGACCAAATATAGATATCTGCTGGCAAGCCCAGTCATAATCATTACGATCACAAATAACGAATTTAATTTGATCCGTTTGTTTGAGATGCTCAATGTTTTGGTATCTATTTTTACTCTGCTCACCTGAAGCCGGCGTTTTTAAATCCATGACACAAACAACGCGAGGATCGATATTGGCTATATCTAGGGCACCACTGGTTTCAAGAGACACTTCATAACCTTGGTCACATAATGCTGACAACAGATCTGGGCAGTTTTTTTGGGCTAGTGGCTCTCCACCTGTTACGGTGACGTAACGCGGCTTATAAGCGCCCACTTGCTCAACAATATCGCTAATGGCCATCTTCTCGCCGCCATGAAAGGCATATTCTGTATCACAGAAACTACAGCGCAATGGGCAACCTGTTAAGCGAACAAAAACAGTTGGTAAGCCAACGGTTCTCGTTTCGCCTTGCAAGGAATAAAAAATCTCGGTGACGCGACACTGCATAAAACCAGCCTAGTTCTTCTTAGCGTGTTTGTTGATTGATTCTATCTAATCTGACTTTCGCTAAGCGAGCCGCTGATGTATTTGAATAGTTTTCAATCACTTTAGTTAAAGTCGCTTTCGCTACATCAACCTGACCTAATTCATATTGGCTGAAACCCAGCTTAAGTGTTGCATCAGCCACTTTACTGCTAATCGGGAATTTATTAATGACCGTTTCAAACGCAACAATCGCTGCATCAAAGTTTCTTAGAACATACTGAGCTTCACCCTGCCAATAATAAGTATTGGGTAAATAATGACTATTTGGGTATTGCTCAGGGAAAGCAGACAAAGCTGTAATGGCTTGTCCATACTGGCCGCTGCGCAATGTTTGTAATGCTGCTTGGTACGCTGCTTCGCCATTCTCTACTGCTACTGGGGACTCGTCAGGCACTTGAGCTGTAGATGTAACAGGCTCAACAGGCGTGATTATATTTGGCTGTTCGACTACCGTTGTTGAAACAGGACTATCAGTCATCACTTTTGGTAATGTGGTATCAGCAGGTTCTATTGCAGTGGGTGGCGTAGATGATGGCATTTGGGTCGATAAACGCTGATCCAAATCAATATACATTTCGCGTTGACGGCGTTGCATTGATTCAAGCTCATGACGTAATGATTCATTATCACCATTTAAACGTTGCACTTCATTTTGCAGCTGATCAACACGGCCTAATAACGACACCAAACCTTGACCTTTAATGATCCGTTCTAGACGTTCTATCTTTTCTAACAATAAGGCTTCATCAGCACGAACTGTATTTGCCATCAATGGCGATAAGATCAAAGCCACAACTAGGGCTTTTTTTGCCATTATTTTCATTTTTTAACGTCCTAAATAGATTATTTCAACACGGCGGTTATTCTGCCAATTCGCTTCGCCATCGCCTTCATTCTGTGGGCGTTCTTCGCCAAAACTCGTTACTTGAAACTGTTTAATATCAGCGCCTTGTAACATTAAGATTTGTCTTATAGCTAAAGCACGACGTTCACCCAAAGCAAGGTTATACTCCCGTGAACCACGATCATCGGTATGTCCTTCAAGACGAACCGATGCATTTTGATTCTCTGCTAAATAGATGCCATGTGCTTCTAAGGTTATTTGGTCTTGTTGCCTTACCGCACTGCTATCGTATTCAAAATAGACGACGCGATTTGATAAAGGACTTGCTGGATCATCAAGCTCATCACCTTGGAAGTTACCACCACCTGCAATAACATGCGCTTCAGCACCATCACCCATTCCTGTTCCAGAAGCATTACCACCATCAACACCACTTGCATTGGCGCTGCGGTCCTCGACAACAACGCCATCTTCCGTTCCTAGATCATCGTCATCATTAATACCTAAGGTGCTACAGCCTGAAAGCCATACCAGTGATAATAGCGCTACATTTAATTTGGTTAATTTCATTGGAAACACTCCTGATAATTAGTTACTTTCTAATTGGCGACCAAGCTGGTTCACGAACATCAATACCGGCTTCACCTAAACGCTGATGGATACGGCCATCAACGGAAACTGCTGCTAATACACCCTTACCATTTTGCTCGGTAGCATACAGGATCATACGACCATTTGGCGCAAAGCTTGGTGATTCATCACTGCCACTTTCCGTCAATACTTGTATTGCTCCTGATGTTAAATCTTGTACGGCAATATAGAACTTGCCTCTTTCTGCATGAACCATCGCTAAAAAATGACCATCTGGCGACAAATCGGGTGAGGCATTATAAGCACCTTCAAAAGTCAGCCGTTTAGCTCGACCGCCGTCAGCAGGCACTTTATAAATTTGCGGGCGGCCACCTCTGTCTGAAGTAAACACAAGCGATCTACCATCTGGTGTCCAAACTGCTTCGGTATCAATAGATTGAGAACTGTGGGTGACTTTAATTAATTCATTACTGGCGATATCTAAAACATAAATTTCCGGATTGCCGGTTTTCGATAAAGTCACTGCCAATTTTTTACCATCTGGAGACCAAGCAGGTGCACTATTTAAGCCTTTGAATGCAGCGACAGAACGCCGTTGCCCACTTTGCATCTGTTGAACAAAAACTTCGGCACGGCCATTTTCAAATGAGACATAACTAAGACGTTCACCTTCTGGAGACCAACTTGGCGATAGTATTGGCTGACGTGATTGCAATACTGTTCTTGGACTTGCACCATCGGAATCGGAAACTTGCAGTGCATAACGTTTGCTGCCATCTGCATTATTCAAAACCGTTACAAAGGCAAGCCGCGTTGAGAAAACACCTTGTTCACCTGTTAAGCTCTGGTAGACCTGATCGGCTATTTGATGTGCCAGTCGTCTTAAGCCAGAAGCCGGGACTTGGTAGCGCTTACCCACTAATTGTTGTGCTTTGTAGACATCAAACAACTGAAACTGTACTTGATACATTTCGCCATCCGAACTACTTACTTTCCCTATCAATAAACCCTCTGAGCGTAGTAGCCGCCAATCTTTAAAATTAATTTCGCCTTTCTCATGTGGCGAAGAGATTAAATCTTGTTTTGGCAAAGGTGCAAAGCGTCCACTACGAGCTAAATCATTTCTAATGACTTCGGAAATATCTTCAGGTGGTGCAAAACCTTCACTACCAAAAGGTACGACAGCAATAGGTAAGGCAGCTTCTGATCCACCCGTTATCTCAATGACTAATTCCGCATGTGCTTGCCAAGGTAATAATACGGCCAGTAAGCAAATCAATCTCCACCCTAGTTTGATCATTCTTTATTCCTCTATTCCGGCCTAAAAATAAATGTGAAATTACGCAAAACGGTCGCCGCTTTAGGATCACTCGGTTGAGGTAATGGTGCGGCTTTATAAACGGCTGTTTCTGCAGAACGGTCAAAAACGGCATTACCACTACTTTTCACAACACTGACTTGTCTGACATCACCACCAGGTAACAAACTCACATTCAAAGTGCACTGCAAACCTCTCTGTGCATTGACAGGTTTAATCCAATAACGTTTCACTTGTTGTTGAATCACAATCGAATATTGGTCAACAATATCATCAACTCTTTTTTGCTCATCGGCTCTTGCTTCAGCAGCAAGAGCATCTTGCATCAACTTATCGGCTTCTCTCCTTTTGGCTTCTTCAGCTTCTTTGCGCTTCCTTTCTTGTTCAGCTTTACGTTTTTTCTCTTCAGCTGCTTTTCTTTGTTGTTCTTCTTTTTTCTTGCGTTCTGCTTCTGCCTTACGTTTTTTTTCTTCGGCCGCTTTTCTTTCTTGTTCTTGTTTTAATTGACGAGCTTGTTCTTCTTTTTGTTTTTTTTCTGCGGCTAATTTCTCTTTTTTAACTTTTTCTGCACGTAGTTTTTCTTGTTCGGCCTGTTTGCGTTCTTGTTCCAGTTGTTTTTGTTTGTCTTTTTCTAGCTGTCGTTTTTGTTCTGCTAATTTTTCTTGTTCAATTTTCTCAAGACGCTCACGTTCTTTATTTTCTTGTTCTTGTTTTTCTTGCTCTAATTTTTTAGCAATTTCCGCCTGTTTTTCAAGCTCTATTTGCTTAGTTTTTTCTTCTGCTTCTCGACGTCGCTTTATATCTTCCAGAACGGTCGCTTCATCTAGTACAGTCGCCTGCACAATATCCACTCTTGCTGGTGTTACCTCTCTTGGCGTATCAAAACCAATCCCCACTACCAGCACAACGACTAAAATAATGTGCAGGGCTAGCGCATAACTACTGGCAATAACATTTTCGATCCAGCTTTTTTTAGCTGGCTGTTTACGTTTAGTTTCCATCCTGCTCCGGCTGCTGGGTAATCAACCCGACACTCGGGGCACCAGCCTGTTGCAACAGGGCCATTAACTCAACAACACGGCCGTAATTAACTGTACTGTCACCTCTTACCATCACTTCTGTTTTAGGACTCCGCCCTAGCACAGCTGCAACTTTTGCTTGTAATTGCTCTGTCTCAATTGGTTGATCTTGCTTATCACCAACAGCAAGGTAATAAAGACCATCGCCATCAACAGTGACGACTAATGGTTCACTATCATCTTCATTAGGGTCGACTGGGTTTGCACTGGCCTGCGGCAGATCCACTTTGACCCCTTGCGTTAGCATTGGCGCCGTAATCATAAAGATGATAAGCAATACCAACATAACGTCGATGTAGGGCACGACATTGATTTCAGCCATTGGTCTGCGCCGTTGTCTTTGACTTTTACCTGCCACGGTGATGACCCAAATTAATCATGTTGTCGTTGTAATATAGAAGAAAACTCTTCTAGAAATGTATCGTAGCGATTTATTAAACGTTCTACTTCATGCGAATAACGGTTATAAGCAATAACCGCTGGGATAGCCGCGAATAAACCCATGGCAGTCGCAATCAAGGCTTCGGCGATTCCCGGTGCAACCATATTTAGGCTGGCTTGCTGAACATTTCCTAGCGCTATAAATGAATTCATAATGCCCCATACTGTGCCAAACAGACCTATATAAGGACTTGTTGAACCAGCTGTTGCCAAAAAGGGTAATGAGGTATCTAGCTGATCAATCTCACGAGCAAGAGAAATTCGCATCACACGTTGTGCACCATCCAGTACCGATCCTGAATCAGGTGCTGATTTTTTTAAACGAACAAACTCTTTAAAACCAACCTCGAATATTCCCTCCATACCTCGGCTGGCATGTGGTCTTGACGAGATATCTTCATAAAGTTTATTTAATTCATTACCTGACCAAAACTTATCTTCAAATGAATCAGCGTCTAGCTTAGCTTGAATTAATTCTGTCCGTTTTTTAAATATCAACATCCAGGAATAAAGCGAGATGACCAACAAGGCCAACATCACCAGTTTCACTAATAGACTAGCTTCTGATATTAGCGTTATCAAAGAGAGATCAGCATTCACCTTGCATCCTCGTTATCATAAATGAAGGTATCGACATGGGTCGAAAACCATTGGAATTTAAACAAGCCACTTTGACCTCTGCCTTGCATAACAGTTCACCGTCCCTCAGTACTTTTTGATCAAATTGTATACTGGCACCCGCGACTTTAAGTATTTCACTTTGCACTAGCAAAGCATCATTAAATCGAGCTGGGCGTTTAAAATTCATATTGAGCGAATGAACAGCAAAAATACAGTGGTGTTGGCCCATCAATTCATTTTGCTCAAAACCTAAACTACGTAGCCATTCTGTACGTGCCCGTTCCATAAAGTTCAAGTAATTCGAATGATAAACAACGCCACCACTGTCTGTATCTTCATAATAAACACGTACTGGCCAATCGAATTTATCCACCATCAAATGCATCCGTTTGTGCTGAATCAGGCGTCAAGCCGAGATGTAACCAAGCTCTTTTTGTGGCGACACGGCCTCTAGGTGTTCTCATAATAAAACCTTCTTGAATAAGATAAGGTTCTAGTACGTCTTCAATCGTACCTCGTTCTTCACCAATAGCTGCTGCCAAATTATCAATGCCAACAGGGCCACCATCAAACTTCTCAATAATGGCTTGTAATAGTTTTCTATCCAACATATCAAAACCATTATCATCAACGTCGAGTAAGTTTAGCGCCTGTCTTGCTACTTCTAAGGTAATTTGACCATCAAATTTAACTTCTGCGTAGTCACGCACGCGTCTTAATAAGCGGTTTGCAATACGAGGCGTGCCACGTGAACGGCGAGCAATTTCTGCCGCACCACTCTCATCCAAATTGACACCGAAAATACGTGCACTACGCTGAACAATCGTACTTAGGTCGTTCGCGTTATAGAATTCTAGGCGTTGAACAATGCCAAAACGATCACGCAATGGCGATGTCAGTGAGCCTGCACGCGTGGTCGCACCCACAAGCGTAAATGGTTCTAAATCAAGTTTGATCGATCGTGCAGCGGGCCCTTCACCAATCATAATATCAAGCTGATAGTCTTCCATCGCCGGATACAGTACTTCTTCTACAATGGGGCTTAAACGATGGATTTCATCGACGAACAGAACATCATTGGGTTCAAGATTGGTCAGCAACGCCGCCAAATCACCTGGCCTCTCTAATACAGGCCCCGATGTTTGTTTTAGATTAACACCCATTTCATTGGCAATAATATGAGCAAGTGTCGTTTTTCCTAGACCTGGCGGACCAAAAATAAGCGTGTGATCAAGTGATTCACTGCGATTTCTTGCTGCAGCGACAAATAACTCCATTTGCTCCTTAACTGCTGGCTGGCCAATATAATCGCTCAGGCGAGCTGGCCTAATCGCTTGGTCCTGATGTTCTTCATCCATTTTAGCTATGGCTGATATAAAGCGATCTTCCATTGGCTAACCCTCTATAAGTAGAATGGAATAAGAGTAAATAATTGGCTTCATGTTATACGCCTATTTGTTCTGTAATGCCTGTCTGATTAAATCTTCGGTATTCAATCCGTCAGAATCCACACTACGAATCATTTTATCGGCTTCATTGGCCTTATAGCCCAGTGCTACTAGGGCTTCAATCGCTTCGCTCTTAGCACCTGCTAACATTGCAGCCTCAGTTCTGACCGGTTTTAAGCCCATTTCGGCACTCACTTCTTTTAAGCGATCGCGCATTTCTATTATTAAACGCTCGGCTGTTTTCTTTCCCACGCCAGGTAAACGAGTCAAGCTAGCAGCATCACCTTCTTGAACACTCCGGGCAAAATCATCAACATCACTCCCTGATAATATCGTCAATGCTAATTTAGCACCAACACCATTTACCTTGAGGAGGCTTCTAAACAGTACCCGTTCACGTGTTGTCGAAAAGCCATACAATAACTGAGCATCCTCGCGGACAATGAGGTGGGTGTATAAGCTAACTTCAGTATCAATATCAGGCAAGTTACAAAATGTAGACATCGGTGCTGCCACTTCATAGCCAACACCTTGGACGTCCAATACGAGATCAGGCGCTTGTTTTTCAAGAATGATACCGCGTAATCGACCAATCATCTGCCGTAGCGTCCCCCACGACGAGACGTTCTCATGCCTTCAGGCAATTTGTTATTTTTGGGACCGCCAACATTAGCAAAATTAGCGTGTGTAACAGCGCAAGCTAGCGCGTCAGCCGCATCTTCCTCCAATGGTTCTGACAAAGACAAGATAATCGACATCATGTATTGCACCTGATCTTTTTTAGCGTGACCATTACCAACAACCGCTTTTTTAATTTGTGTTGCACTATATTCAGCCACACTCAAGTTGCGACTGACGCCTGCACAAATTGCTGCACCTCTGGCTTGACCTAATTTTAAAGCAGAATCCGCATTTTTGTGTAAAAACACTTTTTCAATCGCCATCATCTCTGGTTGATAGCGTTCAATAAGATCCGTCAACCCTTCAAAAATCTGGCGTAGTCGTTCAGGGAAATCACCGTCACCCACCATTAAGCGACCGTTAACAATATGTTTTATTTTGCGACCTTCAAGCTCAATGATACCAAAGCCCGTTTTTCGAGACCCTGGATCTATGCCTAATATGCGCGGCATAGCATAACAATACTAATCAGCATTCAACTCAGCCATCACTTCATCAGTGAAGTCAGCATTGGTATAAACATCTTGTACATCGTCCAAATCTTCAAAGGCATCTATCATCGCTAATGCTTTTTCAGCATCTTTGACATCTAATGATACTGATGTTTCTGGATGCATTGTCACTTCTGCTGAAGTTGACTCTAAATTAGCAGCATCGAGTGCATCCTTTACGGCTGAATAATCTTCTGCTGCCGTAAACACATCAATCGTGCCGTCATCATTAGTGACAATATCTTCTGCGCCAGACTCAAGCGCTACTTCCATTAGCTCATCTTCATCGGTACCAGCCGCAAAGGAAATAATGCCTTTTTTATTAAATAAATAAGCGACGCTACCATCGGTACCCATATTACCACCACGTTTTGTAAACACATTACGCACAGCCGCAACAGTTCTATTACGGTTATCTGTCAGGCAGTCCATCATAATAGCGATACCACTTGGGCCATAACCTTCATAACGAATTTCTTCATAACTCACGCCTTCAAGCTCACCTGCACCTCTTTTGGTCGCACGCTCAATAACGTCACGCGTCATATTGCCACTTAACGCTTTATCAATCGCAGCACGTAAACGTGGGTTATTGGCAGCATCACTGCCACCTTCTTTAGCCGCTACAGTAATCTCACGGATGAATTTAGTGAACAATTTGCCACGTTTGGCGTCTTGAGCACCTTTACGATGCTGAATATTTGCCCACTTACTATGCCCAGCCATTTACTTTTCCTCTTAGTCTCTGCAGTTTAATTTATATCTAATCAATCAATGAATTCCAGTGACAATAAACATCACTACGGCCATACACTTGGTCAAAATACATTGTCTGAAGCTGTTCTGTTATGGGGCCTCTGCCGCCATTCCCAATAACTCGGTTATCTAATTCTCTAATTGGCGTAACTTCAGCTGCTGTCCCCGTGAAGAAGGCTTCATCGGCAACATAAACTTCATCACGAGTAATCTGCTTTTCAACAATTTTTAAACCAATATCCGCTGCCAAGGTCATTACTGTGGCACGCGTAATACCTTCCAATGCAGATGTCAGTTCTGGTGTGTATAAAACACCGTCACGAATCATAAAGAAGTTCTCTCCACTGCCTTCGGCTACAAATCCGTTAACATCCAATAATAAAGCTTCATCATAACCACACTGAATTGCTTCCTGTAAGGCCAACATTGAGTTCATGTAATTGCCATTCGCTTTGGCTTTACACATGGTGATATTGACATGGTGTCGGGTAAACGATGAAGTACGAATACGAATACCTTTCTGCATATTTTCTTCGCCAAGGTAAGAACCCCAATCCCAAGCAGCTACCATGACGTGCGTATTCAAATTGTCAGCACGTATCCCCATACCTTCACTGCCATAAAAACACATCGGTCTTAGGTAGGCAGAGTGGAGATCATTTTGTTTAACAACCGCTTTTTGCGCTTCGTTCAATGTCTCTTTATCGAAGGGCATATTCATACCTAAGATCTTAGCAGAGCGAAATAAACGATCTGTATGCTCTTGTAACCGGAATATCGCTGCACCGTTTGCAGTTTCATATGCACGTACACCTTCAAACACACCCATGCCGTAATGTAGCGTATGTGTTAATACATGTACTTTTGCATCGCGCCACGGCACCATTTTGCCATCCAGCCAAATAACGCCATCACGATCTGCCATTGTTGTTGGTATCATAATTTTTTGCTTTCTCTACTTATTCAATAATGCATCGATTAAAAGCTTAATCAATACGTCAATATTCTTTATTTTTAGCCTAACCATCGCTGCCAAACTGCTGCAACTTGTGTTCGATATGCCGCCACTTCTTCGATTGCAACAACAGCAGGCTGCTCTTGTAATACGCAGCGGTTAGCCAGTTTACGATAAAACCGATAAGCACCTGCCATCATATCGCTATCATATTCGCTCAACTTGCCAGTTACTTTCAGTGCATCCAAAATCCTAATATTATCGGTGTAAACCAATAGTTCAGGCAAGTTTGATGACCATGCTAAAACGGCATATTGCACCATAAACTCAATGTCAGTGATACCACCAACACCCTGCTTAAGGTCAAATAGCTGATCAGTACTTTTATCTAATTGTCCGCGCATTTTAGCACGCATATCGCTGACATCTTTGATCAAACTTTCTGTCGGTCTATTTTTCGCTAACACTGTTGACCGTATCTCAGAAACTTGTTGTGCCAAAGCTTCATCGCCCACAACACAACGTGCTCTGACTAGAGCTTGATGCTCCCACGTCCAGGCATCACCTTTCTGATAATCTGCAAAACCAGATAGTGCGGTCACTAATAGCCCGGAAGCCCCATTAGGACGTAGCCGCATATCGATTTCGTACAAAATACCGCCTGCTGTCACCGTATTCAATAGATGAATCATGCGCTGTGCTAAACGCGTGTAGAATACCAATGCTTCTATAGGACGTTCACCATCTGTCACGCCTTTATTAGCCTTGTCATCGAAAATAAAGACTAAATCTAGATCTGAACCATAACCCAACTCTAGTCCACCTAATTTCCCATATGCCAATACAGTAAAACCACATTTAGTGAGATCCTCTCCTTCACTACATGGTGGACATCCATGTCGTCCGACTAAATATTGCCAAGCTAATTTTAAAACCTGTTCAAGTTCTATTTCTGCAAGTTCTGTTAATTGGTCACCAACGCGCATTAGCGGTAACACATCGGTAATATCAGCAGCTGCAACATGTAAAGATGCCGTCTGCTTAAATTCACGCAACAAATACATTTGCTGCTCCAAATCACCTTCTTCTGCAGTCGCTAACAACTCTAATAATCTGAATTTTTGTTGCTCACGTTCAGGCACCTCATACAATGTTCTTGGGTCCAGTAATTCATCTAATAACACGGGGAGGCGTGCCAATTTTCCACTGATCCATGGGCTGGCAGTACAGAGCTTGATTAACTGAGATAAAGCCAGCGGATTTTCCACCAGCAATGACATATAAGCAGAGCGACGCATAATTGATTCCAATAATGGCATCACGCGCTCGAGGCAATTATCTGGTTTACTGACACCCGCAGCAGCTTGAACTAATAACGGTAATAATTTTTCTATGCGTTGTCGTTCAATATCACCTAAATTTCGATAAGCATGACAATCCAGTAAAGCATCGAGATGTTCTAATGTTGCATCAGCATCAATGAAGCCTAACTGCTGAAGATAAGCTATGCGTTCACTGTCGTCAGCTGTAAATAAAGAAACTGCCTTATCTACGGTGTCATCAACTTTCGACACGGCCAATAACTGCTCAAAATGATGCTGTACTTTTTGTCTATGGTTAGATAATTCAGCTGAAAATGCTTGCCAATCAGCGAAGCCCATCAAAGCAGCAATACGTTGCTTACCCTCATCATCACTCGGCAATAAATGGGTCTGCTGATCTGCCCATGCTTGAATGCGATGCTCCGTCCGCCTTAAAAAATCATAAGCCAATTTCAATTCTGTTACGGCATCGCCCTCTAAACAGTCCCGTTCGGCCAATAAATCAAGAATGGTTAAAATAGGTCGTTGCTGCAATGCCTTATCACGGCCACCATAAATCAACTGAAATACTTGGCCAATAAACTCAATTTCCCGAATACCACCACTACCCAGCTTAATATTGTCATCCATGCCCTTACGGTGCAGCTGCCCGGCTATCATGGATTTCATCTCACGTAAGGCATCAAACACGCCATAGTCCAAGTAACGTCGATAAACAAAAGGCCTTAACAAATCCATTAAGTTCTTTTTGGCCGAGTCAGTCCCGGTTATCGCACGCGCCTTAATCATCGCATAGCGTTCCCATTCACGCCCTTGCGTTTGATAGTAATCTTCCATCGCATCAAAACAGCTCACTAAGGCGCCACTTTCTCCGAATGGACGCAGTCTCATATCAACTCGAAACACAAAACCTTCGGCTGTGACATTATCCAGTGCCTGAATCAATTTACGGCCTAAGCGGGTAAAGAACTCCTCATTCGATAACTCTTTCTTACCTCCTTGCACTGTTCCCTGTTCTGGATAACTAAAAATGAGATCAATATCTGAGCTGAGATTCAGCTCTCCGGCACCTAATTTCCCCATACCAAGGACTATCAGATGCTGCTCTTCACCCTCTACGTTGCAAGGTGTACCTAAATCATTGCATTGCCATTGATGTAAAACCGCTAAGGTTTGTTGAATGCATGCATCTGCCATTGCAGACAAATCACTCACTGTTTCAGCTAAATCAGACAAACCCGCTAGATCACGCCAGATGATACGTACCATTTCACGTTGACGAAAATAGCGGAGTTGTCGCTGTAGCTCAGTTTCGTCAGATACTATTTCAAGCCTCTCTGCCAAGCGCTGTTGGTAGCTATCCTCGTTATAGACAAAATGGATATCTCCAGAGTCGACGAGCTGCCTAGCATTATTTGGGTGACGCTCTCCCCACTGTTGCGCGAAAGAACTTCCTGACAACACCATAATCGCTGACTCGCGTAGCGCTGCGTCAGCTGATATTAAGTCTTGCCACGAGTCTGAAAGCTGCATTTCGTTCATCCGATTACACCCACATTAAAATAATCTCGTCGAACCCGAAAAAACTGAACTGCATAAATAGAGCTTCAATGTGAATACAGCGCTGAATGACAATATAATTCACAGGTGAATCTAATATTTCCCCTCTCGGGGAGCAAGCAATTTATTTTTATTGCTTAAAAGGACTGCACAGTTAATCCCAAAGCCCTATAAGGTAGAAAAGGTTTGATACTGGCTTCAACCTCAAAGTTGAAATAACCCTCTTAACGGCTACGGATGAATCGGGATATAACCACGCTTAATTTCATCAATCAGGAATTTCACACCTGTTTGTACGATTTCAACACCAGGTAATAATTCCGGACGTTTATGAGTTTTCCTCTCTATTGTATCTAGCGTATTACCACAGACATAAAAACGGACACCGTGTTCTTGGAGGCTGGCGACACGTGCGGTATCTTTATTATCCCCTGCAAATAACATTGACACACCGGCACCAAAAGCAATTACTTCAATATCGATCATTTCTTGCCCATAACGTTTAGTCAAGTTGTTCGAAATATCTAACACTGCTTGATGATGTACAGTCTCAGCATCACTCACCTGCATAATGACATGCGTATCAGCAAAAGGCTTCTCATCATTTAAAGCTTCTTCGTCAGCAAAAGCTACTCCCAAGCTCAAAATAAATGACATAAAAACTGCAAATATTTGTTTCATCATAACCACTCCATTAATTGTCTAATTAAGACAGTCTTACAATCTAAATGACTGTCACTTCCCTTTAGAATAAAAGCCCTAGACATTATTGTCCAACAATAATGCACTCTAGTGATAGTGACTAGTTATTATGCAATTGTTAGTTAAACATTGAGGCTTAAAATTAAGCTTATTTGACTCTCTTTGAAATACTGTTACGATAAATTTGTAATTAGACTTAGGGAGTTTGTCATGTATAAAAAACTAATGATTTTATCTGCTATTTTAAGCTTGTTTATGTCGGGTTCTGTTCTTGCAAAACATGACGATGATGATGGTTATAAAAAATCAAAAAGACTACCTCCGGGTTTACAGAAAAAACTTGAACGTGGTGGGGAGCTACCCCCAGGTTGGCAGAAGAAAATAGCTGAAGGACAAGTCATTGACCGAGACTTATATCGCCGCTCCAGAATTCTTTCTCCCGTTGATATTCATGGCGAACAAATTATTCGCCTAGATGATAGAACGATGCGAATTATTGAAGCGACAGGTGAAATCATTCATATTTTTGGCCAGTAATTCATCTCGTTTCACTTTCCTTTGGAATAAGCTATGACCGACCAAATTCAATCTGCTGTCACCGAATTACTAGAACAACATACCATTCCTTATGATGTGATAACCATACCGCTCTCTGAAGATAAAAAACCAATTAGAGAGTTAGAACAATGGCTCATATCACACGGGCGCGATCCAGCATCAGTCGTCAGAAGCCTATTGTTTCGTTGTGGCTCTGGTGCTTTTGCCCTCCTCGCAGCCGCTGGAGGTGGTCGCGCAGACTGGGCTACATTGAGAAAGCAACTCAATGAACGCAAACTCACCATGGCGGATTTTGACGAGGTCGAACAAGCAACAGGCTATGTCGTAGGTGCTGTACCACCCATAGCCTTACCTTCTGAAGTGACAACATTATTAGATAACAGTATCGCTCGTTATGACGATGTCATTATCGGTAGCGGTGTGCTTGGTTACGCCATCGGCGTATCAAGCCAAGACTTACAAAAAATGATGGCCGCTGCGAATCGTGGGGATTTCATCAAAACATAATATGAAAAAGACTGCTTCCTTTTCTCGCTGTCGCCAATATCGCTATGCGCTATGGCGCACATGGGAAAGCACGCAAAAACAAGTCTTATTCATCTGTTTAAACCCCTCAATCGCCGATGAGGAAAACGATGACCCCACGCTTATTCGTTGCATTAATTATGCTAAATCATGGGGGTTTGGCAGTGTTTGTATCGCCAACCTTTTTGCCTATAAAGCGACCAAACCGTACGATCTATTAGCAAACAATAGTCCTATTGGCCCTAGAAATAATCACTGGCTAAAAAAGTTAGCTGATGAATCGGACTTATGTGTTGCTGCTTGGGGTAATCACGGTAGCTATTTAGGCCGTTCTGCTAAAGTGCAAAAATTGATTCCAAATTTACATTATTTGAAAATAACCAAATTAGGTGAGCCTGCACATCCCTTATATTTAAAGGCATCATTCATGCCTATTCCCTGGCAATAAACCCGCTACAATTTCGAATAATTATTGAGGGGATTGTTGATTAATAGTCCAGTCATAATCAATAAATTTAATCCTATAATCGAGTGGAATTGGACTATCACGAAACCGGTTTATGTAAGGTATTAGATCCTGAGGTTTACCTGAAGAAACAAAATCTTCTGTATAAAAATCTAAAATTTCCGAGACATAAGCAATCCGTCGACCATCATCGAGATTGAGATGTTTCTGTGCATTAAAAAATTTATGTGACAGCTGGGTCAAGTCTTGCTCAAGCGTGTCAGCGACAAAAGCTTTTCGAGGTAAATGCGGGCAATCTTTAACCATACAATTAAGTGCAAAATGAACACGAGGTTCTCTTAAAGGACGAATCACCTCATTTTCATAATCATATAAAGAAGTCGACTCACCGCCAATGACTACTTCTCGTAATTTAAAAAACCGTAAACGCTTAAAAAAACTATCAAAGTCACTAGGAATCCCTTTATCAATCACCCCATGCATAGCCAAAGCATTGTATGTATTCAAATGATAAGCAAGCACAGCTGCTTTTGTAGAAAACAATCTTGGTTCCGTATCAGGGCTGACATCAGCCACAAATTGAACATAGGCTAATAAATTATCTGGCTGTTTTGCTAATGATAGAAAATCAATTTGTCCCTGCTCATTAACATAATTATCTAGCACTTTTGCCCAATGAGATAAGGCTAAATCATAGTCAGTCTGGGTTGCGGAGAAACTGGTTCCACTGACTAGCATCAACAATAACCCAATGAACCAAGGATAAAACTTGCTAAACAACTCAGTTCCCACCGCTCACTTTCTTAAACTTCGGTATCTCAGGAAGCGGCACGTAATACTCTTTAACCCCGTTGGCTTTTTCTATTGTCAAAGGCTGCAAAATAAAATCATCTCGCCGTGCATTATGTTCACACATTGAAACTGGGCCATCTGCGGTCATCACCATAAAGGAACAAGCATCTATTCGCTCTTGTTCTAAGCCATCTGCATCCATAAAGTTCTGCATAAAAAAAGATAACTTATGCACTCGTCCACGGCCTAAAACTAAGTGCCTGCCCATCTGCTGTACTTGCCTAGCAGCATAACTTAAGGCTGGCCACCACCAGCGAGGCTGTTTCAATAAGGCCAAGCCATAATGCGCTAATAGCTGGTGTTGCTTAACGTGTCTATCAGCACGAATATGTTGGAAATCTTTTAAAAACTGTCCAAACAGATCCCGATTTGCTATCACTGGAAACACACGATTGTTAACTACCGTCGTTGGCATATAACTATGACAATCACCATGACCGAAATCGACCACTCCCCATGGCAACGATCTCGCCACACCGCTTTCAATTTGTTTCTTCATCGATTGTTGAGTAATTAAGGCATCTCTTGAACCCCATTCCCCCCTACCTGTTTCCGCCTGCAACTGGAAAGACACCAAGCCAATATCGGCACTATGCTCTATAAAAAATCGGACTAGCTGAGGAATATGGTTAAAATTACCAACATGCACTGTAGTATTAAACACCACCATCAAACCCAAGCCACGCGCGCGTTCAATATAGTCTTTACGCAGCTGATGTAAGTCCATTTCAGTTTGATAACCTTCACGACGTTGCGTGGTATCAACATGAAAAGCGACATCTTGCAAACCTACCTCGGCCAGCTGAGTAAGTAGTTTCCTCGTTGCCGCTATACCATTAGTAAATAAGGCAGGATATAAGCCTATATCTGCTGCATATCGCACAATCTCAATTAATTCGCTATGTTTACGTAGCGTCGGATCGCCGCCAGTAATTTGTACATGAGTACCTTCACCATAATGTTCGAGTACATCATCCAAACGTCTAAAGACTTCTTCTATAGGAATATCAGACACGGACTGCGAATGTTCAGATAAATAACAAAGCGTACAATCTAAGTTACAGCGCTGTGTGACTTCGACAGCAACACAACCAATCACCTGAGTACGACCCAACACCTGTGTAGAAGTAAATAAGTCCCCCATACGTTGTCGTGTTTTCCCCATCAGACCTTCATTGTGATGAGTTTCTTTCTTTTTATTATTTTTCATCAACATAACAACCTACGGTTTATGTATTTGTATTTGTAACGACCATCATACTCAAATGGCAGACAAAAAAAAGCCCTGAAAAATCAGGGCTTTTCCTATCTATTTAGATAATAGGTTACATCATACCGCCCATGCCACCCATACCACCGCCCATATCAGGCATAGCAGGTGCAGAACCTGCTTCTTGTGGCGCTTCAGCAATCATCGCTTCTGTTGTCAGCATTAAGCCAGCAACTGAACCCGCATTTTGCAATGCAGTACGTGTTACTTTAGTTGGGTCCAGGATACCCATATCAATCATATCGCCGTAGTCACCTGAAGCAGCGTTATAGCCAAAATTGCCTTTGCCTGCTGCGACTTCATTTAGAATAACTGAAGCTTCTGCACCCGCATTAGTCGCGATTTGACGTAAAGGCTCTTCCATAGCACGTCGTGCTAGTTTGATACCTGTATCTTGATCGTGATTTTCACCGACCAATTCGCCTAAGCTACCTTCAGCACGAACGAGTGCAACACCACCACCAGCAACAACGCCTTCTTCAACCGCTGCACGAGTCGCATGTAATGCATCTTCAACACGTGCTTTCTTCTCTTTCATTTCCATTTCAGTTGCTGCACCAACTTTAATCACTGCAACACCGCCAGCTAATTTAGCAACACGCTCTTGTAGTTTTTCTTTATCGTAGTCAGAGCTAGAATCAGCGATTTGTGCACGAATTTGCTCAACACGCCCTGTGATTTCGTCTGCACGGCCTGCGCCATCAATGATAGTTGTGTTTTCTTTACTGATGCTGATTTTCTTAGCAGAACCTAAATCTTCAAGTGTAACTTTTTCAAGACTTAAACCCACTTCTTCAGAAATCACGGTACCGCCAGTCAAAATTGCAATATCTTGTAACATTGCTTTACGACGGTCACCAAAGCCTGGTGCTTTAACAGCACAAACTTTAACAATACCACGCATGCTGTTAACGACTAATGTTGCCAAGGCTTCGCCTTCAACATCTTCAGCAATAATTAATAATGGACGACTTGCCTGTGCAACTGCTTCTAATGTTGGTAGTAAATCACGAATATTTGAGATTTTTTTATCAAACAACAATACATATGGGTCTTCTAAATCAGCCGTCATTGTTTGTTGATCGTTAACGAAGTAAGGAGAAAGGTAACCGCGATCAAACTGCATACCTTCAACAACATCTAATTCATTTTCAAAACCGCTACCATCTTCAACAGTGATAACGCCTTCTTTACCGACTTTTTCCATTGCTTCTGCAATGATGTCACCCACTGAAGAATCAGAGTTAGCAGAGATAGTACCCACTTGAGCAATCGCTTTATTATCATCACAGGCTATAGACATACTTTCTAATTCAGCAACAGCAGCTGTGACTGCTTTATTAATACCGCGTTTTAAATCCATTGGGTTCATACCAGCAGCAACGGCTTTCATACCTTCACGCAAAATAGCTTGTGCCAATACTGTCGCAGTGGTTGTACCGTCACCGGCCGCATCAGAAGTGTTAGAAGCCACTTCCTTAACCATTTGAGCACCCATGTTCTCAAATTTATTTTCTAATTCGATTTCTTTAGCAACAGAAACACCATCTTTAGTAATGGTTGGTGCACCAAAACTCTTGTCTAAAATAACATTACGGCCTTTGGGACCCAATGTTACCTTTACAGCGTCAGCCAGTGTATTCACACCGTTGACCATTAAACTACGCGCATCAGCGCCAAATTTGACTTCTTTAGCAGCCATGTTTATTCCTCTTAAATATTCTTTAAATAATAACTATCGTAAAAACGTCGTTTTAGCCTTCAATAACGGCAACAATATCATCTTCACGCATGACTAATAGTTCTTCGCCATCGACTTTGATTTCTGTGCCAGCATATTTGCCAAACAAAATCTTATCGCCAACAGCAACATCCATTGCACGTACTTCACCTGAATCTGTAATTCTGCCCTTGCCTGCAGCAATCACTTCACCACGATCTGGCTTTTCAGAAGCGCTACCGGGTAACACAATACCACCAGGACTGGTTTTTTCTTCTTCCATGCGACGAACAATCACACGATCATGAAGGGGACGAATATTCATTTAACTATCCTCAAAAAATGTCTATCAAAAAAGTTAGGAACCCATTACATGGGGATGCAAAATTAAAGTTCAAGTGCAAATTATGAAAAATTTATCTTAAATGTCGCTCATCTTCTTCATCAACTATTTCACCCTCAATCACGCTTGAGTCTCTCTT
>CAJQLA010000010.1 GCA_905479075.1 uncultured Gammaproteobacteria bacterium
CGCGTTAGTGGCGTGGCAAGTGTGTCTGCACTGGAGATAAGAGCATTTATTTTACCGATTTCTGTATTATCACCAGTAGCAACAACTAAACCCGCCGCTGTACCATAAGTCACTAGTGTCGATGAATAAGCCATATTGAGTTGATCGGCTAATACAGTTTCCTGAGGTAATATTTCCGGCTGCTTCTGTACAGGGACTGATTCACCCGTTAAAGCGGACTCATCAATTTGCAGCTCACGGGTTTTCAACAAACGTAGATCTGCTGGTACTTTATCGCCAGATTGTAATAACACCAGATCACCAGGGACTAGTTCTGAAGAAGGAATACGAAGCTTTTTGCCTGCTCTCACTACGGTTGCTGACCCTTCCATTGATAGTGCTAAGGCTTCAATCGCTTTTAAAGCACGAAACTCTTGAACAAAACCAACAACGGCATTGACTAAAATGACACCAAAGATGACACCACTATCGACCCATTCATGTAATAAGAAGGTCACAATAGCAGCAGCTAGTAGGATATAGACGAGCGGCTGGTGGAACTGCTGTAAAAATAAAATTCCGGGGTGCTTACCTTTTTTTAAGGTCAGTAGGTTGGGCCCAAATTGTTGCTGGCGGTGCTTTATTTCAAAAGTATCTAGGCCCTTATTACTATCAGACTCAAGTAATAATTCAATCTCTTCTTTTGGAAGATGATGCCAACGATTGAGAAGCGAGGAATACATTTTTTATTCCCAATCAAATCACAATATCGACGACTTGATGCAAGTTGCCATACTTTTGATTCATCATGATTTCTGCGTCAACATGCTGTCGTCCTATTTGAAAACCTAAAGCGCTAACATTGGTGCTTTCTATGGCAAACATAGTTTACCTCCGTAAACCCTGTTCTTAACAGCTAGTTCTTTATCTTAATAGTCTGATACGGGTAGCTCAGTTACGGGCACTTTGTCTTAGCAACTGAGTCTTGCAAATCATAATATTGATACAAACATATCATAGCATCTTCGTTTGCTGCCTCGACATCCATATGTTGCAGCACTTTTTGCCAAAGACTAATGCGTTGTGAATCATCCACTGCTTGATCTGACTGTCCTTTTTTAGCTAACCAAAGACCAGTACCATTAAAGCTATAAACAGGTAATAAGTCAGGACGTTGGGAAGCTGGCACAATCTTAGGATTTAGATTGTCCAAAATTAAAGGCTCTGAATTTGGTTGATCGTAATAACCCACAATCATATGTGCTTGATTAATGGTTAAGGCTTTAACATAGGTGAGTTTGAGTTTGTTTTCATCCATGCCCATTGCGGTCAGCGTAAAGTATTTAGCAATGGAAAAGTCTTCACAGTCCCCCCCTTTTGTAACCAATGTTTGCAAGGGTGTCGCCCAATAGTCTTCTTTTTGCCAATGGATAACGTCATCAACAAAAATTAATTGATTCACAAAGTCATTCACTTTGGTCAGTTTTTGTCTATCCGACCAACGTGATCCTGAATCAATCAGTTGTTTCCACTGAGTAACACGCTGACGTGTGTCAGGAGCAATACCATCATCGACTATTTTAGGCGCTGATGAACACCCCACCATCAAGACTAATAATAGGCTGATTAAAAATTGCTTCATTAGCCTTCACCCAGATTTAAATAATCACTGGCTTTTTCTATCGATGATAAATGAGGTACTACACCCAAACAAGGTACTGGAATAGTCTGTTTCAGTGTACTAATGATTTCCTGAGCTTGTGGGTTCTGTTCAATGCTATTAGCCACCCAACCTTGGATAGGCAAGCCTGATTGTTCTACCGCTTGTATCGTTAATAAAGCATGATTGATACAACCTAGTTTGATAGCCACAACGACAATGACTGGCAATCCTAAACGAATCGCTAAATCAGCCATAGTTAACTCATCATTGAGCGGTACAAACCAACCTCCAGCACCTTCGACAATGACAGCATCAGCATCTTGTTGGAGAACACAAAACTGTCGTTGAATATATGTAATATCTATTTCGACACCCACTTGCTTAGCTGCAATATGTGGAGCTATAGCGGGTTCGAATGCATAAGGATTAATAGTTTCATATTCTATTGGTTTAGAACATTGCTGCTGTATGGCCACAGCATCATCATTCCTCAAACCCTGTTCCGTAACATCGCAACCACTGGCAATGGGCTTCATGCCAACAACCCTTTTACCCTGTTTCTGCAAGTATTCCATAACAGCGGTACTGATAACAGTCTTACCTACTTCCGTGTCTGTACCTGTGACAAATAGACTGCTCATTGCTTTATCAGAGTCTTTGAATTTGACTTATAGGGATATGAATACTGCCATCTTGTTGGTGACTTTGCTTTGCCTGTGCACCACTCCAAGCATGACCATAAATCACTTCATAGCTAGCAGGTAACAAGCCTTCTTGACGAAATTGTTCATAGTGTTGTGACACCTTTTTAAGAGCTTGTTTTCCTGTTAATCCAGGACGACGGCCTGAATTGACATTACGAGCACCCAAGACTTTCAAATCTTTCATCAATGCTAAAGCCGTATCATAAGTCAATGTATATCGATCCATGTCTAAAACCGGCTCAGCCAGTTTGGCGTTCATCATTGCCTCGCCAATATCATGCATATCGTAGAATACATTGACATGAGGATAGTCATCGACACTGGCCCATGATTCTCGTAATTCATGCAATGTATCTGGCCCCAAAGTGGTAAAAACACACAGTCCTTCTGGACGTAATACACGTTGAATTTCACTAAAGCTTTTTGCCAAATCACACCACTGCAATGCTAAATTAGCAAACACTAGATCGACACTGTTGTCTGCCAAGCTTAACTGCTCAGCATCACTTGCAATATAAATGGGCTTATTTTTTTGAGGCAGCCACCGTTTAAGGCCATTAGCTTCTTTGTATGCTTGCTTTGCTTGTACCAACATATTGGGTGCAATATCAGCAGCAATTAACTGTGTTTTTGGATACAACTGCCCTAATTGAGCGAGGTTGCGGCCTGTACCTGCACCTAAATCTAAAATAGTCTGTGGCTGTAATTTAACAAAGGACAAGCGCTCTAATAGTTCATCGCCTGTTTGTTTTTGTAGAATCGCAACATCGTCATAATGGATTGCTGCCCTATCAAAAGAATGGGCCACTTTTGCTTTTTCTGGTACAAAAGCCCTAGTCATGACTCACCTGAGCAAAAAACTGATTAATTGCATGCTGACATTCCTCTAGATGAGAAATAAAGGGGGCGTGCCCTGCTCCGCTTAACAGCACTGTTTCAATGTTAGGGTTGAGTTGTCTAGCAAATGTCATCATATCGTTTGGTATTAAGGTGTCCCGTTCACCCAACACCATTTTCACTGGGCAGTCAATGTCGGCTAACTCGGTTCGTAAATCTTTACTAATCAACACATTTAATCCAGCTTTCAATGCCTCATGGTGTGGCGCCTGCACTAGAGATAACCTGTCTGACAATGCTTTTATCGTCTCACGGCCTTGCTTCGATCCACGTGCTTGCAACGTCAAAAACCGCTGTAATGTTTCTGACTGATTTTCTTCAAGTTTATCAGCAAACTCATGAAACACGTCAGCTTGCATTGCACATGACCAATTTTCTGCTTGTACAAAACAAGGCGTCGCTGCCAATAATACTAATTTAGCTACCCGTGCTGGAAAACGGTGTGCAAAAGCCAGACTAATTAATCCACCTAGAGACCAGCCTACAAAATAAGCTTGCGCTGGCAGTTTAGCTGCTAAATTTTCTACTAAAACAACTAAATCAAAATCACCTTGCTGCCATAGACTCTGCCCATGCCCTGGTAAATCCACAAGATGCAAAGTGTAATTATCAGCCAACTTTTCTACCAGTTCATGCCAAACCGTGTTATTCATACTCCAGCCATGCAGCATAACTAAGTCAGGACCCTTTCCCGTTACAGTTACGTGCACAATAAAGTCTCCAATGCTGTCAGTAACTCCACGATATCTACTTCACAATGGTCTGCCGACAAGGTAATTCTCAAACGCGTTGAACCTTCAGGCACTGTAGGCGGCCGAATAACACCGACTAATAGACCTTGTTGCTCTAACGCTTTACCTACTTCAATGGCTTTTTTATCATCACCAATAACGATAGGTTGAATAGCAGTATCTGACGCCAGCAAAGCCAAACCAAGCCCTTGAGCACCTTGCCTAAATTGGGCAATTAAACTGCTTAATTTATCCCTTCGCCATGATTCTTGTTGTACCAACTTAAGACTTTGTAATGTTGCAGCCGCTAAAGCTGCAGGTTGTGCTGTCGTGTAGACATAAGTGCGTGCTTGTTGGATCAGTGTTTCTATTACCACTTCATCAGCGGCAACAAATGCGCCAGCTGTCCCAAAAGCTTTGCCAAATGTACCCATAACAATAGGCCTATCTTGCTGTTCTATATCCCAATGCTCGACACTGCCTGCACCACGTTCGCCAATGACACCAAAAGCATGTGCATCGTCAATGAACAAACCCGCACCCTGTATTTTCGCCAAACGAACCAAATCATTTAAAGGAGCGAGATCACCATCCATACTGAAAACACCGTCACTGACTATCAGTCTATGATTAGCTTGTTGTGACTGCGCCATACGCTCTTCTAAAGCACTGATGTCAGCATGCTGGTAACGTAGCTGCTTCGCCGCTGATAAGCGCCCACCATCCAACAAGGAAGCATGGTTTAGCTTATCTTGAATTACCACATCATCGCGCGTCATCAAGCCATCAATAACACCCATATTAGCCTGATAACCCGATGAAAAAAGTAAGGCCTTTTCTTGGCCAGTAAACTCAGCCAAAGCTTCTTCTAATTGCTGGTGATAATAACTATGTCCTGTTAAAAGATGTGCCGCTCCACTGCCGACACCTTGCTCATCAATAGCATTGATGAAGGCTCGCTTTATCTCAGGATGATTAGCCAGTCCTAGGTAGTCATTACTGCAAAATGATAGAAATTTCTCACCTTCAATAATAACATGAATACCTTGCTCACTGGATCGCGTACGTAACTTGCGGTAACGCCCTGCACGTTGACGTTCAGCTAAGGTATCAGATAATTGTTGAGACCAGGGTAAACTTGCCACTTAAGCTGCTGAAGCGTGTTCACCGGCTTTGGTATCAGTCTGTGTATTGATACCTAAGCGTTCAAATAGTTGTTGATCATGTGCTGTATCTGGATTATCTGTTGTCAGTAATTTCTCACCATAGAAGATAGAATTTGCACCAGCTAAAAAGCACATAGCTTGCAGTTCATCACTCATATGTTCACGACCTGCTGACAGACGCACATAAGACAGTGGCATCATAATTCTAGCAACCGCAATAGTACGAACAAACATGAGTGGATCCATAGCATCCACACCATCCATTGGCGTACCTTCTACTTGCACTAATAAGTTAATGGGTACACTTTGCGGATGATTAGGCATATTGGCCAAACTACGCAATA
This sequence comes from uncultured Gammaproteobacteria bacterium, assembly GCA_905479075.1. Taxonomy (GTDB): domain Bacteria; phylum Pseudomonadota; class Gammaproteobacteria; order Nitrosococcales; family Methylophagaceae. The sequence continues at coordinate 5,485 of CAJQLA010000010.1, forward strand.
AACCAGAGCGGTCGGTTAGGCTTTCGCCCATGCCAACAATACCGCCGCTACAAACATTAATATCTGCATCACGTACATGCGCTAAGGTATCAAGGCGATCTTGATAGGTACGGGTACTGATAATGTCACCATAATATTCAGGGGATGTATCTAGGTTATGGTTGTAATAGTCGAGACCAGCATCTTTTAAACGCTTAGCCTGATGTTCTTCCAACATGCCTAATGTAACGCATGTTTCTAGACCAAGATCTTTAACACCCGTCACCATTGCGGCTACACGTTCTAGATCACGATCCTTTAAGTTACGCCATGCTGCACCCATACAAAAACGACTAGCACCAGAATCTTTAGCTTTAGTAGCATTTTCTAACACTTTATCCAAAGGCATTAATGGCTCTGCTTTCACGGCAGATTCGTGATGTGCACTTTGTGGGCAGTAACCACAATCTTCGGCGCAACCGCCTGTTTTTATACTCAATAAAGTACTTACCTGTACTTCATTAGGATCAAAATTAGCACGGTGTACTGTTTGAGCTCGGTACATTAAGTCAGAAAAAGGTAAAGCGTATAGGGCTTCTACCTCTTCATTTTGCCAGTCATGGCGTAATATTTGATCGGAATTAGATAGTTTTTCAGGCATGATAATAGTTCATTTAGGTAAATGGATTAATCTTAATGAGCATGGACTCGCCAGCTACATTTCAACAAAAATTTAAACGTCAACTGACAAGATTATACAGTAATCTAATCATTACACCCTGTCTGCTCTGTGGACAGGACGCTAAAGACGGCTATTTATGCTCAGCTTGTCTTACTGCTTTACCCACTTTTACTCAAGCTTGTCCTCGATGTGCAAAACCCAGTTTGGCTGAGGCACTATGTGGTGGCTGTTTGGTCCAACCACCCGCTAGAACTGTTACTCGTTGCCTATATAGCTATGAGCCGCCAATCGATAGATTAATTGCCGATTTTAAATTTCATGATAAAGTTTTTTTAAGCCGTTTTTTTGCGCAACAATTAGCCGATAAAATAATCTCAGAAAGTCAGCCTTTACCTAGATTACTCATTCCAATTCCTTTACACCAAAACCGTCTAAAACAACGAGGTTATAATCAAGCCAAAGAGCTGAGTCAGCAATTATCTTTGTTGCTCAATATTCCCTATGCAACAGATGCACTCAGTCGTATCCGCGATACAGAGCCCCAAAGCGGCCTACCTCTCGCCCTTCGTCATAAAAATGTAAAGCACGCATTCAAAGCAAACAATAAACAATTACCACCACATATAGCTTTGATAGATGACGTATTAACGACAGGCCATACAGCCGAAATTGCCGCACAAGTTCTACTAGCACAAGGTGTTAAACAAATTGAACTATGGACAATTGCACGTACAATAAGACACTATTAGCGGTATGGAAGAGATTTCACGTTCATTAAGCACTCGTATGCCAAAAGATGTTGAAATATTACAAGCAAAGCTTGACGCTTTTCTACGCATTGCTAAAAACAATGAGCAGAAGCAGGCCAATTTTCAAGAATATGAATTAGCACTGCTTAATAGCTCGGGCTTAAATGACCTACTATCTATCATTTTGGAACAGCATCGAGAACGCTTCCAACTCTCTGAAGTAACACTACTTTTAGTTGATCCTGAATACGAGTTTCAACGCTTAATAGATAACATTCCTACATTAGAAAAATGGAAAGATCATCTTTTTTTTACCGATAATGCAAACGCCATCAGTCAATACTTCACTATATTGAGAAAGCCACGCCTATCGGCGTATTCAAAGCATATTCATCGGCAGCTATTTACTGGCAAACATACATTACACTCAGTTGCTATCTTACCTTTAGTTCGTCGCAAAAAGTTTATTGGTTGTCTCAACCTAGGTAGCCGCAGTCCCAACCGTTTCCAAGATGATATGGGTACTCAATTTTTACAACATGTTAGTGCTGTCATCTCAGCCTGTATCGAAAACGCCCGGTTGCAGGAAAACATTAAACAAACAGGGCTACTTGACCCGCTTACAGGCATCAATAATAGACGGTTTTTTGATCAGCGTATCGATGAAGAAGTAATGCGTTCGCGAAGAAACAAATCACCTCTTTGTTGTTTATTTATTGATCTTGATCACTTTAAGAGCATCAACGACAATTATGGTCATCAAGCAGGCGATAAAGTCTTACAACAAGTCGCTAAATTGTTAAGCGACATTATGCGAACCACCGATGTTTTAGCTCGATTTGGTGGAGAGGAATTTGTGATTTTACTCTCAGAATCAGGGCGTGAAATTTCTTTTGAAATTGCTGAACGTATCCGAACAATCATTGCTAATCATGACTTTGTGATTAGTCCGACTAAAACGCTAAATGTCACATTATCTATTGGTCTCGCTATGATGCATTCTGAAAGTCAAATCAAAAATAGTGCCGATCTATTAAAAGCAGCTGATCAAGCTGTTTACGCTGCCAAAGTATCAGGAAGAAACAGAGTCCATAATGCTAATTAACCTAGGATAATTTTATGCTACTAGCATTTACCATTAACCTCATTCTGATTGTATTGATGGTCTTTATCCATTATGAAGTTCTCTACCAGTTAGCCGACAAATTACCCGACCTGAAATTGAAACCGCGCTATCGGGTTTTAGTTGGCGTTTTTGCTATTTTACTTGCTCATATTGCCGAGATTTGGCTGTTTGCGCTCGCTTATTTTTTTGCGATCCAAATTGAAGGTTTTGGTAGCCTAACCGGGAATTTCGATCATAGCTTACTTGATTGTAGTTATTTCTCCTTCACAAATTATACAACCCTAGGTTACGGTGACATTGAACCATCAGGACATGTTCGATTTATGACTGGCATTGAATCATTGACAGGCTTATTGATGATCACCTGGTCTGCCTCTTTCTTATTTTTGGAAATGCAAAAAAACTGGAGGAAAGACTGATGTTAAATGGGGATGACATGCTAGATCGTGTTAAACATTTACTCGATCAAATAAAAGTATTAGAAGATGAACTCGCCCTTGAATTACAAAAACAAGAGAGCAAAGTCTTTTTCCAATTAAAAGGCAAAAAAGTCGAATTCGAACGTAGTCTTCGTGAAGCACACCGCCAGCTTAAAACAGGTGTTATAAAGTGGCTATTTGGCATAAGACCTATCAATATTATCACTGCCCCAATTATTTACGGCATGTTCATTCCGATAATCTTCTTTGATATTCTTATCAGCTTCTATCAATTTAGCTGCTTTCCTATTTATAAAATCACTAAAGTTCGTCGCGGCGACTATATTGTTTTAGATCGTCACCATTTAATGTATCTCAATATTTTTGAGCGAGCACATTGTATGTATTGCTCTTATGCTAATGGCCTTCTATCTTATGCACGAGAAATTTTAGCAAAGACTGAACAATATTTTTGCCCAATAAAGCATGCGAGAGGAGTATTGGGAACACATGATCGCTACAACCGGTTCTTAGCCTATGGTGATGCCGAAAACTATCATGAAAGGCTCGAAAAACTACGTCAAGAATTAGCTAAGGAAAGTGAGCCTATTAATAAAAAATAGGGCTAGTTATACAACTGCGTAATGTGCTGCCGTTGCTACAAAAAAAGCAATGCCGACCCAATTATTGTTAAGAAAGGCCTGGATACATAGGGCAGGTCTTCTCTCTTTAACAAGTGTTTGCTGATAAATTGATAAGCCTGCAGCCGTTATAACGCCGATGTAATAGACGAGACTCATCTCTAATTGCTGACCAACCAGTATCATGACAAATAAAAAACTGGCCTGAAGCACAGCCACAATCACCTTATCGTCATCACCAAATAAGACAGCGGTAGATTTTACCCCTATCAACACATCATCATCCCTATCGGCCATAGCATAAAACGTATCATAAGCTGTCGTCCAAAATATATTAGCGACAAATAAAAGCCATGCAACTGTCGGCACTTCACCTGTTTGCGCTGCAAAAGCCATAGGGATTGCCCAACCAAATGCGGCGCCCAAATAAACTTGTGGGAAATGTGTGTAACGTTTCATAAAAGGATAAGTTGCAGCCAAAAATAACCCGACAAACGACATCATAATGGTCAAGGTATTCAACATCAGCACCAAGCAAAAGGCTAAAACCCCTAAAGCTGAGAACAACTGTAAAGCTTGATTCGATACTAAGGCGCCAGTAGCAAGCGGCCTATTTTTTGTTCGACTAACACGGCCATCAACTTTACGATCAGCAAAATCATTAATAACACAGCCAGCACTTCGCATTAGAATAACGCCAAGTATAAATATAATGAGCACTTTTAAATCAGGTATGCCTTCCGCAGCAATCCATAAGGCAGTCACAGTTGGCCAGAGTAGTAATAAAATACCTATCGGCCTATCCAATCTCATCAGTTGAATGTAATGTTTTAATGTGTCACTCACGGTCAACGCCACTCCAACTTCGGCAAAAATATTTCATTCACAAGCATAACCTTACCCTGCAAATAAAAATGTGAACGTCTTCCCCATAATTCATCAGGCCGGTAGGGTTCATCTAAAATAGCCATTTCATATAACCACTGCCCAGGTTTCAAACAGGCTATCTCGATGGGTCCCCTTTGTACCGTTGGATCAGTAAACAAGACTTCTCCCAATGATTTGTTACCCAAATTATTAAAGCGATGCTGCATAGCGAGATAAGTGGTTCGAGGTATGATTGTACGTGCATAGACATTTGCTTCATCGCCATCTAGCAATCTAACCTCACGCTGATAACTTAACTCGTTCAAAGATAGTTTTAACTGCAGACACTCATCAACTAAAGGTTTTATCCAGCTATTACCCAATAACTCAACTGAAAAACCATATTGATTATGTTGTTGTAAACGTCTTGTCAACGAACCTGTGCCTGTGAGCCATGATGCTAGGTTTTTAGGCATAAGACGTCGCTGAGGCCGTTGCCATTTAATCAAATTATTCATCAAATCATGCCGCTCTTTTATACATGTCCAAAATCGATTTTATGCCCAAACCATCTATTAACTAATAGCTTGCTGTTTTGCGGTGTGTTATCAAGCAAAGCATCAGCCGCTTGTGACATAACAGCAATCATATCTTGATCTTCCATCAAGTCTGCCACTCGTAGTTGTGGTAGTCCTGTTTGCTTAGTCCCTAATAACTCACCAGGACCTCTTAACTCTAAATCACGTTGAGCAATGACAAAGCCATCATTAGTATCACGCAAACAGCTTAACCGAGCCTGGCCATTTTCAGACAAAGGAGGATGATACATTAATACACAGTGACTCTGAACCTCACCACGCCCTACCCGACCACGCAATTGATGTAATTGTGCCAATCCTAAACGCTCAGCATTTTCTATTACCATTAAACTGGCATTGGGCACATCCACCCCTACTTCAATCACAGTTGTAGCCACCAATAAGTCAGTGTCGCCGGCCTTGAATGCTGACATGACCTGTTCTTTTTCCAGGGACTTCATCCGACCATGAACTAATGCAATAGTTAGATCAGGTAAAGCAGATTTCAATTCATTAGCCGCATCTTCCGCAGCTTGACATTGCAAATGTTCAGACTCCTCTACCAAGGTGCAAACCCAATAAACCTGCCGCTTGTCTTGGCATGCAATATGAACTCGTTCAATAATATCAGCGCGACGCGTATCGGGAATAACAGCAGTAGTAACGGCACTTCTCCCTGGCGGTAATTCATCGATAACAGATACATTTAAATCAGCATAAGCAGTCATAGCAAGCGTGCGCGGTATTGGTGTCGCAGTCATCACTAATTGATGTGGAAAACTATTTGCATCACGTCCTTTATCACGCAGCGCTAAACGCTGATGGACACCAAAACGATGCTGTTCATCTATCACTACAAGCCCTAAGTTATTAAAGACGACTTCATCCTGAAATAGTGCGTGTGTACCAACGGCCACACTGATTTCTGCAACTTTTAATTGAGCAAGAACCTGTTTCCGCTCGGCACTAGTTTGTTTGCCCGCACACCAACCGACAGTAATACCTAAAGGTTCAAGCCATGCTTTAAATGTTTGAAAATGTTGCTCTGCTAATAACTCTGTTGGCGCCATCATGACAGCCTGATAACCTGCCGCTACCGCCTCGAGTACAGCAATTGCAGCGACGACCGTTTTACCAGAACCGACATCACCCTGCACTAGGCGCTGCATAGGCATATCCAGAGCAATATCTACTAAAATTTCATTCACTACACGTTGTTGTGCAAAGGTCAGCGGAAAAGGCAATTTGTTAAAAAAAGCTTTTTGATGTTGTTTGTCAGATAACAAAATAGGGGCTTTATGCCGCTGTGTTTGGATTCTCACTTGCCGCATACTTAATTGTTGTGCCAACAACTCTTCATAAGCCAAACGTCGTTGCATCGGATGTTTTCGTTCTAGCAATAAAGTGATATCAACATCCGGCGGAGGCTGATGAACGAAACGAATCGCGTCACTTAGAGGATATCGAGCGGCTTCATGAAAATGTGCTTGTGGTGGTATCAGTTCAGGTAATAATTGCTCATTATTAAGCAGATCTAGCGCTTGTTTAATCAGCTTACGAAAACCAATTTGATGCACCCCTTCTGTCGTCGGATAGATAGGTGTTAAATCGGCATCAACTGGCACAATCCCTTCAGATGCAATAATTTTATATTCTGGATGCACCATTTCCAAAGAAGATGGGCCATTACGCACCTCGCCAAAACAGCGAACACGCACACCTTGTTCTAATTGTTGCTGCTGTGCTTTAGAAAAGTGAAAAAAGCGTAAAACGATTGAACCTGTTCCGTCATCAATATAACAAAGTAAAGATCGACGACGGCCAAACTTAACCTGACTGAGTCTGACTGTCCCTTCTATAAGACATTCTTGAGATGGTTTCAGGCTACCTAGTGGCAGTAATCTAGTTCGGTCTTGGTAGCGGAGAGGCAGGTGAAATAGTAAATCTTGGATCTGCGTAATGCCCAATTTCTGCAAACGTTCAGCAATTTTACTGCCAACCCCTTTTAACTCGGTTATTGGCCGGGATAATGCATTAGCCTCTATCACAAGCCAAATAAGTCCTTATTTACCGGGGTTTAGCTGTTTACATGCATAACGGCATCCATTTCAACCGGTACACCTTTTGGTAGCGAGGCTACACCGATCGCAGCTCTAGCAGGATAAGGCTGTTCAAAATAATCAGCCATAATTTCATTCACTGTGCCAAAGTGTGATAAATCAGTTAAGAAAATATTCAACTTCACCACATCTTGTAAACGACCACCAGCGGCTTCTGCTACAGCTGATAAATTATCAAAAACACGTCGGACTTGGGTTGAAAAATCACCTTCTGCTACTTCCATCGTTTCTGGCACCAGCGGGATCTGGCCGGACATGTAGACAACATCACCCACTTTGACTGCTTGTGAATAGGTGCCTATCGCTTCGGGTGCTTTTGATGTGTGAATAATTTCACGCTTCATTCTTGTTCTCCAATTGTTCTGCCAGACAGCAATTAAAATTAATTCTTAGTGTTATTTAACTCGTGAAATACGTTCGACCATTTCGATACGTTTAATTCTACGCATGACGCGTGCTAGATGTTGTCTATCTAATACTTCGATCGTTAGTCGCAAGTTTGAATAGCCACCCTCGCGTTCGTCAACGACAACGTTATCAATATTAGAATCACTAGAAGAAACAGCAGAGGCAATTGTCGCCAAAGCACCCCGCTTATTTTTAACATGGACTAGAACTTCAACAGGGAATTCACGCTTAATATCATTAGCCCAGATAACATCTAGCCACTTTTCATTTTGATCGCGTAAATTAAGTGTCGTTTTACAATTTTGTTGATGGACGACAATGCCTCTTCCTGAACTAATAAATCCTCGGATCAAATCACCTGGTATCGGACGACAACAACGTGCGAAGCCAACGACCATACCCTCAGTACCGGCGATGACTAATGGCTGTTGGTCGACATCATCCGCCTCTTCTTCGCTTCTCAATAATTTTTGTGCCACCAGTAAAGCTGCGCGATCACCCAAGCCTATTTCTTCTAATATTTGGTTAAAATTTTCAACTTCGAATTCAGTGACAAGTATATCGATTCGCTCTTGCGAAATATCTTCTAACCTCTTCGAAAATGCTTGCAGATGTTTAATTAACATCCGCCTACCCAACACTATTGCTTCATCATTACGCAATTGTTTTAGGTAGTGCCTAATATTCGTTCTCGCTTTGGGTGTGGTGACAAAGTTCAACCAGGCCGCATTGGGATGTGCTGATTGCGCAGTAATTATCTCTACAGACTCTCCCGTCTCTAACTGTGTACTTAACGGAACTAATGCCCGTCCAACACGAGCAGCAACACAATGATTACCAACATCTGTATGTACTGCATAAGCAAAATCAACCGCAGTAGCACCACGAGCTAAAGCCATGATCTTGCCTTTCGGTGTGAAGACATAAATTTCTTCTGGGAATAAATCAATCCGCAAATTTTCTAAGAACTCAATCGAATCTCCAGAGTTTTTCTGCATTTCAAGCAAACCTTGTAGCCATTGTCGCGCAAGACGATGTGCATGGTTGCTTCCTTCGCTATCACCTGCTTTATACAACCAATGGGCGGCGACTCCTGCCTCTGCCATTTGGTCCATATCACGTGATCGAATTTGAACTTCTACCGGAAATCCAAAAGGACCAAACAGCACAGTATGCAAAGACTGGTAGCCATTTATTTTGGGGATTGCGATGTAATCTTTAAATTTATTCTGTACGGGTTTATAAAGGTTATGAACAACACCCAACATCCGATAACAGGCATCAACATCATCGACAACAATTCTGAAGGCATAAACATCGTGCACTTCTGAAAAAGGCAATCGCTTACTGACCATTTTTTTGTAAACGCCGTAGAGATTTTTTTCACGGCCTTGAATATCAGCTGTCAGGCCTTCCTGCTCCATTCTGTTTGAAATGGATTCTGCAATTTGACCAACAATTTCTTTTCTATTACCACGTACTTTTCGAACTTCATTGGCTAAAACGCGATAACGTACTGGATATAAAACATGAAAACCGAGATCTTCGAGTTCACAGCGCATTAAGTTCATTCCTAATCGCTGCGCTATCGGTGAATAAATTTCGAGTGTTTCTTCTGCAATCCGTCGACGTCTAGCTGAATCTAAGTGACCCAGCGTCCGCATATTGTGTAATCTATCCGCCAATTTCACAATAATCACACGAATATCTTGTGACATCGCTAAAAGCATCTTTCTTAAGCTTTCGGCTTGTGCATGTTTTCTCGTTTCAAACGTGGCTTTTGCTAACTTACTCACACCATCAACCAGCAAAGCCACTTCTTCGCTGAACTCTGCTGCTAACTCTTCACGGTTAACGGCAGTATCTTCAATCACATCATGGAGTAAACCCGCCATGATACATTCCTGATCCATATGCATCATTGCAAGCACATGGGCTACGGCTAAAGGGTGGGTTATATACGGCTCACCAGAACGGCGTGTTTGTTCTATATGCGCTTCTTCAGCAAAATGATAGGCTCTACGGATACTATCGACTTGCTTAGATTCCAAATAATTAGCAGCCGCAAAGCACAAATCATCAATCGTAAGTTTAGGCTCAGCATCATAAATCAGCTCAAGCTCTGAATCGACTGTAGGCTTTGCACTCACGAGAATTTATTCTCCCGTTACTAACTCTTCTTCACTGACAATGCTTTCTTCAGCATGTTGGCGAGCACTGGTTTTTTCTAAAATACTTGCATCGACCAAACCCTCTGCAATTTCACGTAATGCAATAACAGTTGGTTTATCATTATCAATATCAACTAAAGGCTCAGCCCCCATTGCAATCTCACGTGCACGTTTTGATGCAATCAATACGAGTTGAAAGCGATTATCAACATTCTCTAAACAATCTTCTACAGTTGTACGTGCCATGACGCAATCCCCAAATAAAAACGATTAATTCTACGAAATAAGTGGTATTTAAGCTAGCAGCTCTATTAATAACGCGGCTTGGACTTGTGTTTGTACAGTCATTGAGTGCCTTCTTGCGGAAATAATAGCCATCAAATCGCTTAAAGCTTGCTCAAACTCATCATTAACAAGCAAGTAATCGAACTCAACATAGTGTGACATTTCATTCTCAGCATCACGCATCCTACGTTCAATCACAGCCTCATCATCTTGACCTCGCCCTCGTAGTCTTTGTTCCAAAGCTTGTTTTGATGGCGGCAAAATAAAAATACTCGTACTGTCTTTGAAGTTTCTTCTAACTTGTTCCGCGCCTTGCCAGTCAATTTCTAAAATAACGTCATTTCCCTGCGCTAATTGACTATGTACAGCGGCTCCTGAGGTGCCATAAGAGTGGTCAAAAACCGTCGCTGATTCTAAAAAATCACCGTTATCACGCATCTCGTCGAAGTCTTGCTCAGAGGTAAAGAAATAATCCTTACCTTGAATTTCACCCGCACGGGCTACACGCGTTGTATGTGACACAGACAAACAAATATTTTGTTGGCGTTCAACAAGCGCTTTAACTAAACTTGTTTTACCTGCCCCGGAAGGCGCTGCCACAATAAAAAGACTACCACTCATCGTCGAGACCTCTTGCTCTGTACTTTATTCAATGTTCTGGATTTGCTCACGCATTTGCTCAATTAATACTTTTAATTCTACTGAATGTTTAGTCGTTTCAGTATTAATTGATTTTGATGCCAACGTGTTCGCTTCTCGATTTAGTTCTTGCATTAAAAAATCAAGTCGACGACCTACTGGGTTAGATTGTGATAGTACATTCTCTACTTCTGTAACATGACTTTGCAGGCGATCTAATTCTTCAGCCACATCGCTCTTTTGTGCCAGTAAAACAAGTTCTTGCTCTAAACGCTCGGCATCGACACTCACCTGAAAGTCCGCAACTCTTTCCTGCAAGCGTTGCTGGTGTTGCTGCAAAATTGCTGGCATACGCTGGCGAGTATCTTCTGCAATTTCATTAATATCACTACAGCGTTGCTGAATCATCGCTTGTAAAGCTGTCCCTTCAGTCTCACGCGTTTCAATTAACTCATCAACTGCGATATGCAAGCTAGACATAACTGCCTCATTTAATGCTGCTTGATCCAAAGCCTTTGTTTTTAACACGCCAGGCCATTGTAAAACTTTTAGGGGGTCGACTGCGGCCACGTCAGTTGCAACTTCAATGGCTAATCCTGATACGGACTTACAGCTCGAAATCAATGCTTTTGCTAAGTCATAATCAATATCTAAACTTGATTTTTGCTGCTCTGGCATCTTATAACGTAATGTCGCTTCGACTTTTCCTCGCGCCAACTTATCTGCGAATAATTTTCTCATCGGCATTTCAAGCGATCGAAAACGCTCATCAAGACGTAATGAAACTTCGAGATAGCGATGGTTTACGGAGCGAATTTCCCAAGTCAAATCACCTTGTTCTGTTTGCTGTTCGCGCCTCGCGAATGCAGTCATACTTCTTGTCACAGTCATTACCAAATTCAGTTAAAAGCAACATCTTAACGAAAAGCAAACGTAATAGCATGTTAGCCACGTATAATATCGCTTATTTTTATCTTCCCAAGGAAACCAAACCATGCGTCCAAGTGGCCGTCAGCCTAATGCATTGAGAAACATTTCGATCACCCGTAACTATACAAAACATGCTGAAGGAGCAGTTTTAGTTGAGTTTGGCGATACTAAAGTATTGTGCACGGCCTCTGTAGAAGAAAAAATACCACCTTTCTTGCGCGGTAAAAATGAAGGTTGGGTGACGGCTGAATACGGTATGTTACCGCGCTCAACGGGTAGCCGTATGGGTCGTGAAGCTGCACGAGGAAAACAGGGTGGCCGCACTATGGAAATTCAACGATTGATTGGTCGTTCACTACGTGCTGCAATTGACTTAAAAGGTCTTGGTGAACGTAGCATCACCATTGATTGTGATGTGATTCAGGCCGATGGCGGCACACGTACCGCCTCAATTACAGGCGCTTTTGTTGCCTTGCATGATGCCATTGATTACTTGCTTAAAAACAAAAAAATCAAAAAGAGCCCGCTACATGGTCAAATTGCCTCTGTCTCTGTGGGTATTTATAAAGGCATCCCTGTACTGGATTTGGATTACGATGAAGATTCATCCGCTGAAACAGATATGAACGTAGTGATGAATGATGCTGGCGCTTATATTGAGTTACAAGGTACTGCAGAAGGTCATGCTTTCCGTGCTGATGAATTGCAAGCTATGTTAGGTTTGGCTAGTGAAGGCATCGAAAACTTAATGTTCAAACAACGCGAAGCGTTAGCTGAATAAGGTCAGCAATGAGTAAAATCGTATTAGCGAGTGGCAACAAAGGGAAACTGAAAGAGTTCTCAGAGTTACTCAACGATATGCAAGTCGAACTTGTACCTCAATCGGCTCTTAATGTGCCTGAGGCTGACGAAACGGGTTTGACCTTTGTCGAAAATGCCATTATTAAGGCGCGTAATGCCTGTGTTCACACAGGCTTGCCTGCGATTGCTGATGACTCAGGAATTGAGGTAGATGCTTTAAATGGCGCACCGGGTATTTATTCTGCCCGATATTCTGGAGTCAATGCCAGCGATCACGCTAACCTGCAAGCACTGCTGGACGCGATGGTAGACAAAAAAGACCGTACGGCACGCTATCAGTGTGTCATTGTCTATATGCGCCATGCCGAAGATCCAACACCGCTTGTCTGCCAAGCCAGCTGGGAAGGTAGCCTGCTTAAGCAAGCTAAAGGTGATGGTGGTTTTGGCTATGATCCCATCTTTTGGGTTGAGGAAAATAATTGCACGTCTGCTGAACTTTCTCCGCAACAGAAACATGCCATTAGCCATCGAGGTAAAGCTATTCGCCAGTTTTTAAAACAATTCCAACAAGAATATCAACCAAGTTAAAACTGATAAACCATGTTTAACTTTACTGCTCTGCCCCCTCTTAGCCTTTATATTCATGTGCCATGGTGCGTTAAAAAATGTCCTTATTGTGATTTTAACTCCCATAAGTCACCAGAAGTATTAGCCGAAGATGATTATATCGACGCGCTTATTCGAGATTTAGAGTATGTAGTACCTTCAGTTTGGGGGAGAACAATCCAGACAGTTTTTATCGGTGGCGGAACGCCTAGTCTGTTTTCTGCTAAAGCATATGAAAAACTGTTCTCATCGTTACGTGCATTATTACCCATAAGTCATCATGCTGAAATCACCTTGGAAGCCAATCCGGGTACTTTTGAACAACATCGCTTTGCTGATTATTTATCACTAGGCATTAATCGTTTATCTATTGGCATTCAAAGCTTTGATGATCAATCACTCAATGCTTTAGGGAGAATTCATGATGGCCAGCAAGCTATTGCTGCTGTTGATACAGCGCAACAAGTTGGTTTTGAAAACATCAATTTAGATTTAATGTTTGGCTTACCAGAGCAAACAGCTAAAACAGCGCAGCAAGATATTGAAACAGCTATTGCGTTGGAACCAACTCATCTGTCTTATTACCAACTGACTATTGAGCCTAATACTTTATTTCACCAGCAGCCACCAACACTACCTGATGATGACCCCATTATTGACTGGCAACTCAATAGCCAATCAAAACTAGCCAAAGCGGGTTATCAACAATATGAAGTATCCGCTTATGCAAAAGAAAATCAGCAATGTCGACACAACCTGAATTACTGGCAGTTCGGTGATTACCTAGGGATTGGTGCAGGTGCTCATGGGAAAGTGAGTGATGCAGCGAAACAAACTATCACCCGTCAATCAAAACAAAAACAACCGCAAGCATATATTGACTCTGCTGGTACAGAAAAGTCTGTTTTAACCAACGAAATCATCACCAGCAAAGATATCGGTTTTGAATTTATGCTCAACGCATTACGATTAACAGATGGTTTTCCAACACCACTGTTCTACCAACAGACAGGCATACCACTTTCGCATATTGAGCGAGCACTGAAACAAGCTGAGCAACAAGAACTCATTAGTTGGGATATCAAATCTATTAAACCGACTGAAAAAGGTCAGCGTTACTTAAATAATTTGATCGCGCTATTTCTGCCCAAATAAAACGAATTACAGTTTTTGTAGTAATGACTTGATCTCTATATCGAACTTATCCGTGATAATACAAGCGCGTTCAACATCAAAATTATCATTAAAACTCGGCAGTGAAAAACTACCCTTAACCTCACCATCAAAGTGAGCGGCGGAAGTCACTGCCTGATGTAGCACAGTTGCTCCACCTCGCGCGCCTGGTGATGTCGATAACATAATCATAGGCTTATTTTGGTATGGCTTTTTAATTCTGGAACACCAATCAAACAGGTTTTTATAAGCAGCAGAATAAGAACCATTATGTTCGGCAAATGAAATCATCAAAACATCACAATTGGCTATTTTAGCTAGGAAGTCATGGGCTAATTGTGGTTGCCCCAGCTCTTGCTCTCTATCTTCACTAAATAATGGCAATTCATAGTCATTAAGATCCAATAGCTCTACCTCTGCCCCATCAACTTGACTCGCGGCGTAATTAACCAACTGTTTATTAATAGAACGACGACTGCTACTGGCTGCGAATGCAATAATTTTCATCTCTTTCACCTAAACCTTCGTTATTGTCAGTGCCGTTTTACCAGCCGACTTTATTCACTTGACCTTGCTGATAGCTTTTTTGTTTGCTCAGTGCGTTAATAGCAGCTATTCGCTTCTTAGCTTCTGGATGACTAGAAAAATAGTGCATCAAAGGTAATGACTCGCTTGCCTTAGTCACCGTTTCAAAAAATTCTGTCGCGCCTGAAACATGACCATAATGGCAATTAATAATATCTAAGGCTGTCGCATCAGCGGTACGTTCCCGTGATTGAGAAAATTGTGCGGCTTCCAAGCTACTTACTGGTGCCATCAATCGTGATAGACTCGAATTTCCTGTCGTTAGAACAGATAAAGCCATTAACACGACACCTCGCCCTAAGCCTCGCAGATGGTCACGATTCTTAAAATGGGCCAATTCATGAGCCAAAACAAATGCCAAACCATTTTCAGATTGAACACGCTTTAACAGCCCCGATAGCAAGACCATTTCACCACCAGGTGCAGCAAATGCATTCGGTGTTTCCGAATCAATAAACGTCAATTTAATGGGATAAGGAATGGTTACGCATTGAGATAGTTGAGAGACCAAATTTTGCGCCAATACTTCCTTCTCACTTGGCTGTTTATCATCATCTAAAGTGATTTCAGACTCTTCCTCCGCCATGGCTTCATATATAGCGATCTCCATTTCTGGTGAAATAGTATCAACAGCAATATCAATAAATAAACCCAAAGCCCCATAAATAATAAGGACTACTACCGCTGAACTTAACAATAAAATAATGAATTCTTTTAGTGGATTCTCAGACGATACATTGCTGTTATTTTCAGGTAATTTTGCATGGTATTGCATAATTAATCTGTATAAATAGCCGTTGCATAAGCTAACACTTCGACGGAACCTACTTGATTGCCGTTGCCTTTGTATATTGAAGAGGTTTCAAGACGCAGGTTAATAATTTGTGTTGCATCGGGACATGACTCTTTCAAGCGTAGGATAGCTTCTCTACGGGCACGATCAACCAAGGTTTCATAAGCCCGCATATTGCCACCAAAAAAGTTACGTAGCCCAGTTACAATACGCTTAAAATAATCCACAGAAATAACTGCGCCGCCCGTCACCAGTAACACATCACTAATATTGTCTAATTCACCGACTGGTCGCCTACTATTTGTTGTCACTAGATTAACAAGTGCTTGTTCCCGCTCATTAATAGATCGAAAATGACGGCGCTCATTCCACTGACCAAAGATATAGCCCAATGTGATTAGTAATAGTAAAGCATATAAATCAATCATGATTTACTCCACTGTTACAGCCGTGCCATAAATATAAATCTCTGAGGCCCCAGCTGTAACTGACGAGGTTGAGAATCGCACATTCACAATAGCATTAGCACCTAATTGCTCCGCCTGATCGCGCATGCGTTCCATCGCTTGTTCACGCGCCTCGGACAATAGCTCTGTATAGCCTGTTAACTCACCACCAAAAATATTTTTGACGCCCGCCATAATATCCCTGCCCACATGTTTGGCACGGACTGTACTCCCTGACACCACACCAAAACAAGCCACAATCTTTTTTCCTGGCACTTCTTCTGTATTCGTTAAAAACACGTTTTACTCCCTAAATTACATATGACTTAGCTTGCTTTATACAACTGCAAACAGTCTAAATCACTCTCGTTAAGAACCTTGCTTTTTTACAGACAGTTATGACACGTTTACTATCCATATTTATCTCATAAAAAAATTACTAGCACTCAACGAGTCGTTAACTCCATGACTTTTAAATAGACTAATAATAGTGCTTTCATCTACCTTAAATTTGACCCCGTGATAAAGACTAAAATGTAGGACAACAAATAAGCAATAATAATATTATCGATCATCTTAGCTTGCTGCTTTTGACCTAGTCATCAAACTCATAAAACTTAGGCTCATAAATATCCTCTGGAAGCTTATAAGTGCCGCCCATTTTTTCTGGTTTTACTTCTGGAAAACGATGCCATAACGGAGCTTGTAATTCTAGACAGATAATACCCATTGCACGACCAACAGCTTTTCGGTAAGTTTCCCAATGTTCTTCGGCATCTTTGTCTCTAACAAAAGCAGCACTTTCATTTAGCTTAGTTAATGTCTGTAATAATAATATACTTAATTGCTCAGCCTCATACTCATTCATATCGTTCTCCAATCATCTTTTTTGCACAAGTTTCACCCTCAACCTGTCTACAAATCCTTATTACTCAGCTAAAACTATAAGCTCTTTGTATCGCTCTGTCAGTAACAAAAAGAACTGATTATGCACCGAATTTAACCGATAAGTTATTGATAACAATCAGGCCCCCATTGTTTGTTATACTGTGCGACTTTTAGCAATTACTATCAAAGGTATTTTCATGTCACGCATCTTCAATTTTAGTGCTGGGCCAGCAATGATTCCTGCTGCTGTTTTACAACGAGCTGAACAAGAATTCATGGACTGGAATGGCTCCGGTATGAATGTGATGGAAATGAGCCATCGCGGTAAAGAATTTATGTCTATTGCAGCACAGGCGGAAGCTGATTTACGCGAAGTAATGGCGATCCCTGATAATTACAAAGTGTTGTTTTTACAAGGTGGCGCTTCAGCACAATTCACAGCGATTCCTATGAATTTATTACGTGGAAAAACAACCGCTGATTATTTCAATACGGGACAATGGTCTAAAAAAGCCATTCAAGAAGCCAAACGTTTTTGCGACGTTAATATCGTGGCAAGTTCTGAAGACGACAACTTCTCAACAGTGCCTGACAAATCAACTTGGAAGTTAAATCCTGATGCTGCCTATGTCCATTACACAGCCAATGAAACCATTGGCGGTGTTGAATTTGACGATATCCCTGATACAGGAGATGTACCTTTAGTTGTTGATTTATCTTCAACTATTCTGTCGCGCCCTATTGATGTCTCTCGTTTCGCGCTTATTTATGCTGGCGCACAAAAAAATATTGGTCCTGCTGGCTTAACATTGGTTATTGTCCGTGACGACCTTATTGGTGATGCAACTGCAGGCACCCCGGTGACTTTCGACTATAAAGTCCAAGCGGATAATGACTCGATGTATAACACCCCTCCTACCTATTCTTTATATATGGCAGGCCTCGGCTTCCAATGGTTAAAAGGTTTAGGTGGTCTAACTGCAATGGGCGAAATCAATAAACGTAAAGCTGAAAAACTTTACGCTGCAATTGATAACTCTGATTTTTATCAAAACCCTGTAGAGAAACAATATCGTTCATGGATGAATATTCCGTTTACGCTTAACAACTCAGATCTTGATGCAAACTTTCTAGCAGGCGCTAAAGCTGCAGGATTAGTGACTCTGAAAGGCCATCGTAGTGTAGGTGGGATGCGAGCGAGTATTTATAACGCCATGCCTGAAGAAGGTGTCGATGCGTTAATTAGTTTCATGCAGGACTTTGCCAAACAAAATAGTTAACAGGAAGGCTTATTAAGCCATTGTTTTTTTGATACATAGTGATAAGGTTACCCGATGTTTAAAGTGCTCACATTAAATAATATTTCTGTTACAGGTTTAGATCGCTTACCACGTGATCAGTATGAAGTCGCTTCTGAAATACAGCATCCCGATGCAGTGCTTGTTCGTTCTTTTAAAATGCATGACTGGGAAATACCAGACACTTTAGAAGCAATAGGTCGTGCTGGCGCTGGGGTAAATAATATACCTGTCGAAGAAATGACATCAAAAGGCATTCCCGTTTTTAATGCACCGGGCGCCAATTCAAACGCTGTTCAAGAATTAGTGCTAACAGGTATGTTACTGAGTGCTCGTAACATTTGTTCTGCTTGGGATTTTGCTCGAGGGTTAGAAGGGACAGATGCCAAAATAACCAAACAAGTTGAAGCAGGCAAAAAAGATTTTGTTGGTTTCGAATTGCCAGGCAAAACTATTGGTGTTGTTGGCCTCGGTGCGATAGGGATTAAAATAGCTAATACTGCTACATCTCTTGGAATGAGAGTTATTGGTTATGACCCCAAAATCACTGTACAGGCAGCTTGGCAACTTTCTCACCAAGTGGAACAAGCCAGTAGTATTGATGACTTGCTCAATCATTGTGACTTTGTCACCTTCCATGTGCCACTTGTTGATGGTACACGTAATATGATTAATGCAGAACGTCTCAGCAACATGCGTGATGATGTCACCATTTTGAACTTCTCTCGTTCAGGTATCGTTAACGATGAAGCCATAGTAGAAGCATTAGATAACGGTAAAGTCCATGCTTATATTTGTGACTTCCCAACTAACTTGCTTAAGCAACACCCTAAGGTTGTCGCACTACCGCATTTAGGGGCATCCACAATGGAAGCAGAAGATAACTGTGCCATTATGGTTGCTGACCAACTCAAGGATTACCTAGAAAACGGTAATATCCGAAATGCAGTTAACTTCCCCACCATTAAAATGGCTAAACTACCCGATCAATATCGATTAACCGTTGCCCACGAAAATATTCCAAACATTCTCGGCCCAATTACTAATGCTATCGCTAAAGCTGATATCAATATCATCGATATGTTAAATAAGTCATACAATGAAGCAGCCTATACTTTGATCGACACGGATACTGAAATTTCAGAATCAGTCATTAAAGACATAAACCAAATCGAAGGTGTGTTAAAAGTACGTTATTTGGCATAAGTAAATCTTACTTATTTTTTACATCACATTTTTGTGACGTTGATCCATTGAGCAAATAACGGGACAGTAGTATTCTGTACGTAAAACTATTTTTGGAGAAGGTTATGTCTAAAATCAGCATTATTCTGACAGGGTTATTTCTACTATCAGGAATTTCAGTTGCTCAAGCAGAAGTCATTTCTATTGCTGATCCACGATATGACGTGCCCAATACTGCTTCAGGTGTAGTGAGACCAACACAGGGAATGAGTATGCAGAGAGTTGAGCGTGATTACGGCACTGCACAATCAAAATCAGTACCTGTTGGCGATCCACCAATCACTCGCTGGGTTTATGAAGATTTCGTGGTATTTTTTGAACACAATCTTGTCATTCACTCTGTCGTACCACGTGAGCAACCATAAATAGCCATCAACGAGCTGTAATTTGCCCGTGGATATAAGCAAATTCGTTTTCTTTTGACTTTGCCCCCCCCGATGCCATGTATAACAAACCGCAATCAGTGAAAAAACAGGGATCAGCATCAACAAATTGATGTATTTAGACCCCATCGTAGCAAACGCAGCAAAATGTGATTCATAATCAAATTGCTCAGAAAAATGTCATGTGGCAATTTGGCCAACTTTCTTTCACTTAGCGTTAGCGAAGTCAATTCTATCCCCGTACTAGGGCTAGCTTAGCTAACCATATTGCTCACAATCGCATCACGAACTGCATCTAATGTGGCATCAACAGTGACCATTGGCGCTGTACTTTGTTGTATTGCAATATCTGGATCTTTAAGACCATGTCCAGTTAATGTACAAACAATAGTGCTACCTTCAGGTATCTTGCCTGAAGCTATATCATTCAATGCACCTGCTAATGAAGTGGCAGAAGCCGGCTCACAAAAAATGCCCTCTTGTTCTGCTAATAACTTCTGTGCTGCCAGAATAGTGTCATCATCACATTCATCAAACCAACCGCCAGACTCTTCTTTCACCAGCCATGCTTTTTCCCAGCTTTGAGGGTGCCCAATACGAATTGCTGTTGCCACTGTATCAGGATCATCAACCATCTCACCACGCATAAATGGCGCTGAACCAGCTGCTTGATAACCGACCATTTTAGGCCTGTTACCTACAATAGCACCGCCCGCATATTTACAGTGACCATCACAATGAGCACAGGCAGCAGTGACATGTTCACCAGAATTAGATGAGTATTCGCAATAGCCTATCCAATGTGCCGTAATATTACCGGCATTTCCAACAGGTAAACAATGATAATCCGGTGCTCGGCCTAATTCTTCAACAATTTCAAACGCGGCTGTTTTCTGACCTTGTAAACGATATGGATTGATTGAATTTACGATAGTGACGGGCGCCTCTTTCGCAACATCCTTAACCAGCTGCATACCTTCATCAAAGTTACCTTTAATTTGTATTACAGTCGCGCCATGCATCATAGCTTGAGCCAATTTACCTAAAGCAATTTTTCCGTCAGGAATCAAAACAAATGCAGTAATGCCAGCGCGTGCTGCATAGGCTGCTGCTGCTGCCGAAGTATTACCTGTCGAAGCACAAATAATCGCTTTACTACCTTCCTCAACAGCTTTAGTGACAGCCATTGTCATACCACGGTCTTTGAACGAACCTGTTGGATTCAGCCCTTCATACTTGACGTAGATATCTACATCTTTACCAATTATTTTAGGAATATTATTCAGCTTTAATAATGGGGTATTACCCTCTCCTAAGCTTATAAGCCTTGTATCGTCATTGACCGGCAGACGATCGCGATAACGCTCAATCAGTCCTGTATAACGTGGTCGAAATGGCATAATATTTTCCTCTTTGTATAATTTTATTTTGTGAAGTTTACGACTGTTAACCTAGTGATTCCATGCGGATACGCATCACAGAATCTTCCACTGTTGTTAATTCTTCAATTTGTTTAATCGCTAAATCCATATTTTTTTCTGCTACTTCTTGCGTCAACATAATCACTGGAACAATGCCATTATGATCTTCTGGTTGCTTTTGTAGAATCGCTTCGATACTAATACTTTGTTCAGCCAATATACGAGTGATATCAGCCAGAACACCCGGTTCATCATCAGTATGAATACGCAAATAATAAGATGTAACCACCTCAGAAATAGGCAAAATAGGAGTATCAACAATGGCATCCGGCTGGAAAGCCAAATGAGGGACTCTATTTTCAGGATCAGTTGTTAAAGTGCGAACAACATCAACGATGTCAGCCACCACTGCCGAAGCTGTGGCTTCAGAACCTGCACCAGCACCATAGTAAAGTGTTGGGCCAACCGCATCGCCTTTAACGAGTACAGCATTCATCACACCATCGACATTAGCTATCAGACGACGGTGAGGAATCAGTGTTGGATGTACACGCAATTCAACACCTTGTTCCGTCTTTTTACTAATACCCAAATGCTTAATGATATAGCCTAATTCGGCCGCATATTGAACATCTTCTTGAGAAATTTTGCTGATACCTTCGGTGTAGGCTTTATCAAACTGCAACGGAATACCAAAGGCAATGGATGCCATGATCGTCAGTTTATGAGCGGCATCAATACCTTCAACATCGAAAGTCGGATCAGCTTCGGCATAACCTAGCGCTTGTGCTTCTTCCAACACCTCGGGGAAGTCACGGCCTTTATCTCGCATTTCTGTCAGAATAAAGTTACCTGTGCCATTAATGATGCCAGCTAACCACTCAATACTATTGGCTGACAAACCTTCACGCATTGCTTTAATAATCGGTATACCACCAGCAACTGCAGCTTCAAAAGCAATCGTCACACCTTTATCTTGGGCTTTTTCAAACAACTCATTGCCGTGAAGTGCTATCAGCGCTTTATTTGCAGTTACCACATGCTTGCCATTTTCAATCGCTTGCAATACCAAATCTCGCGCAATGCCAGTGCCACCAATTAACTCGACTACGACATGAATATTTGGATCATTAACGATCTCTAAAGCATCCGTGGTTAAGTGAATACCACTAATATCACACGATCTTTCTTTGTCTATAGTACGATCGGCTGCACGGGTAATCTCAATATCCCGACCTGCACGGCGTGTAATTTCTTTAATGTTGCGGCGAAGTACATTGACTGTACCACTACCTACTGTGCCTAAACCAAGCACGCCTATATTTACTGATTGCACTCTATGGCCCCCTAGCCTTTTCTGAACATGGCACGTATCCCGCGAATCGCTTGACGTGTCCTATGTTCATTTTCAATTAAACCAAAGCGAACATGATCATCACCGTATTCACCGAATCCAATGCCCGGAGATACCGCCACTTTCGCTTCTTGTAGTAATTTCTTCGTAAATTCTAAAGAACCCATTTCACGATATTTTTCAGGAATTCTAGCCCAAACAAACATTGTTGCTTTTGGCTTTTCAACTTGCCAGCCAATGGCATTTAAACCGTCACACAGCACATCACGACGACTTTTATATGTTTCAACGACTTCTTGAACGCATTCTTGTGGCCCTTCAAGCGCCGCAATCGCTGCTACTTGAATCGGTGTAAACATGCCGTAATCTAAATAAGATTTCATACGTGCTAGAGCCGCAACTAAAATCGGGTTACCCGACATAAAGCCAACTCGCCAACCTGGCATATTGTACGTTTTAGATAAAGTATAAAACTCTACAGCAACATCTTTAGCACCAGGCACTTGTAATATTGATGGCGCTTTATAATCATCAAAAGTGATTTCACCATAGGCAAGATCATGGACAACCCAAATTTCATGTTCTTTTGCAAATGCGATGACTCGCTCGAAGAACTCTAAATCAACACACTGCGTTGTCGGATTGCCAGGAAAGTTCAGCACCAACATTTTTGGTTTTGGCCAAGAATCTTTAACAGATTTTTCTAATTCAGCAAAAAAATCACCACCCGGCACTAAAGGGACATGGCGAATATCAGCACCTGAAATCACGAATCCATAGGGATGAATAGGATAAGCAGGATTAGGGACTAAAATTGCATCACCTGGGCCAACAGTCGCTAAAGCTAGATGTGCTAAGCCTTCTTTGGATCCAATAGTCACGATGGTTTCTGTATCGGAGTCTAGATCAACATCAAATTTAGTTTTATACCAATCACAAATAGCTTTTCGTAAACGAGGGATCCCACGCGATACTGAATAACGATGAGTATCTGGTCTTTGTGCTGCCTCAGTTAATTTTTCGATGATGTGGGCAGGTGCTGGACGATCAGGATTTCCCATTCCAAAATCAATAATATCTTCCCCACGCGCACGCGCTTGTGCTTTCAAGTCATTAACGATGTTGAACACATAGGGTGGTAGGCGTTTAATCCTAGGAAAATCTTCGTTCAATTTTACACCTGAAAAAATAAAAACAGTTGGCAAACCCAGCAAAATAACTGAAAATGGTTAGCACTTCAAATTACATGTCATAAATACAGCAGCTATGGAACAGCAAGAACAATTTTATATAAATATATTAGAAGAACTCGACAATGGTACATTGGTATTGCCAACACTTCCAGAAGTGGCATTGCGTGTCCGTGATGTGGTTGATGAGCCAGAGGTGACTGCAAAACAATTATCCGAGATTATCACTACGGATGCTGCCCTATCAGCACGTTTAATTAAAGTAGCAAATAGCGCACTTTATCGTGGTCGTATTGTGACTGAAACAGTACAAATGGCAGTATCACGTCTAGGCTTACCCATGGTGAGAAACTTAGTGATCAGCCTCGTGATGGAGCAGATGTTCCAATCCACCTCAAATCGCTTAGATAAGCGCTTACATGAACTATGGGAACATAGTACAGATGTGGCTGCTCGCTGCCAGCTTATTGCAGCAAAACATAACAATATCAAACCAGATGAAGCCATGCTTGCAGGCTTAATACATGATATTGGAGTTCTCCCTATTTTGATGAAAGCAGAAGACTCACCAGAATTAATGCAAGATCCTGCTGCATTAGATGAAGTTATCGAGAACCTTCATACTAAACTGGGTAAAGCGATATTAGAAAACTGGGATTTCCCGAAAAACTTAATTACAGTCGCAGCAGAACACGAAAACTTGAGTTGGGATAGCGAAAATGGCCCTGATTTAATTGATGTTGTTCTAGTCGCCAATATTCAAAGCTATGAAAGCACCCGGAAAGAGAGAGCAGCAAGCAAATTAGAGGGCGTCAAATCCTTCAAAAAACTCGGTCTTGATGCTGGTATCACAGTCGTCGAATTAGATGAAAACAGTGAAGAATACCAAGAAGCACTCGCCTTGTTCGGTATGGAAAAATAAATTTCAGGCAATGCTCATTCTATAGAAGTGCCACCTGAACCTTTTTATACTTCTGCTCTCATATGAGGGAACAGCAAAACATCCCGAATTGAAGGTGAATCAGTTAATAACATCACCAAACGATCGATACCGATACCTTCACCTGCTGTTGGCGGCATGCCATATTCCAAAGCGCGAATATAATCAGCATCAAAATGCATAGCTTCATCATCACCTGCATCTTTTTCGGCCACTTGTGCTAAGAATCGTTCAACTTGGTCTTCGGCATCATTTAACTCTGAAAAACCGTTAGCAATTTCACGGCCACCGACAAAAAACTCAAAACGGTCGGTAACAAATGGGTCATCATCATTACGTCGTGCCAAAGGTGATACTTCCGTTGGATAAGCAGTGATAAACGTCGGTTCCATTAAACGATCTTCGACTGTTTTTTCAAAAATCTCAATTTGGACTTTACCAAGGCCATAGCTATCTTTAAGTGGAATATCTAACCCTTTCGCTACGGTGGATGCGGCTTCCAATGTAGCAAGTTGTTTTGCGGTGACTGTCGGATTAAAGTGTAAAATTGATTCGACAACGGTCATCCGATGGAAGGGTTTAGAAAAATCTAAATCTGTACCTTGGTAGTGTACTTGTGATGTTCCTAAAACGTCTTGGGTAACAGTTTTTAACATATCTTCAGTTAAATCCATCAACTCTTGATAATCTGAATACGCTTGATAAAACTCCACCATGGTAAATTCTGGATTATGGCGTGTTGATAAGCCTTCATTACGGAAGTTACGGTTAATTTCAAATACGCGTTCAAAACCACCAACCACTAAACGCTTTAAATAAAGTTCAGGTGCGATACGTAAGAACAAATCCATATCCAAGGCATTGTGAAATGTCGTGAATGGACGTGCAGTTGCCCCTCCTGGGATCGCCTGCATCATTGGTGTCTCAACTTCCAAATAATCTCTAGACATCAAGAAACGACGTACACCATCAATGATTCGTGTACGAATCTTAAATGTTTCGCGACTCGCTTCATTCATAATCAAATCTACATATCGCTGACGATAACGCATCTCTTGATCTGATAATCCATGAAACTTCTCAGGCAATGGACGTAATGATTTGGTTAATAAACGAATGTCATCGACAACAACAGACAACTCACCCTTTTGGGTACGGAATAAGGTACCTTCCGCAGCAATAATATCACCAAGATCCCACTTCTTAAATGCGGGATAAACCCCTTCGGCTAAATCATCACGCTTCACATAAAGCTGCATATCGCCAGACATGTCACGAATAGTGGCGAAACTCGCTTTACCCATCACGCGCTTGGTCATTAAACGACCTGCGATCTTAACGCGACGTGTATCTTCCTTTAATGACTCGGCATCAGTTTCCGCGTACTCAATTGTCAACTCGGCATTCATCACATTACGACGAAAATCATTAGGAAATGCATTACCTTGTCCACGTAATTCCGCTAACTTTTCACGGCGTTGAGCTATTAGGCGGTTTTCATCTTGTTCTATTTCTTTTGTCATTGTTTATCTCTGTTACAGCCCAGATTTTAGGGAAGCTACTATAAATTGGTCTAAATCACCATCTAACACGGCTTGGGTATTACCCGTTTCTACATTTGTCCTCAGGTCTTTGATGCGGCTTTGGTCTAATACATAAGAGCGGATTTGGCTGCCCCAACCTATATCAGATTTGGCTTCTTCTGCTGCCTGCTTTTCTTCATTTTGTTTCATCAGCTCTAATTCGTACAATTTAGCACGCAATTGATTCATCGCATTATCTCTATTTTGATGCTGCGACCGTTGGTTTTGACATTGCACTACAGTATTAGTTGGTAAGTGGGTAATACGTATCGCTGAATCCGTTTTATTGACATGCTGACCACCCGCGCCGCTGGCACGATAAGTATCAACTCGTAAATCAGAAGGATTAATTTCAATTTCAATATTGTCATCGACTTCTGGATAAACAAATACCGAAGCAAACGATGTATGACGCCGTGCGCCAGAATCAAAAGGTGATTTACGCACCAAACGATGAACACCTGTTTCTGTTCGTAACATACCAAAGGCATATTCACCTTCAAAGTGAATAGTCGCACTTTTAACGCCTGCTACATCACCTGCTGAAACTTCCATCAGTTCCACTTTATAATCGTGTGATTCGCCCCAGCGCAAATACATTCGCAAAATCATATCAGCCCAATCTTGCGCTTCCGTACCACCAGAACCAGATTGGATATCTAGATAAGCATTATTCATGTCAAACTTGCCGGAAAACATCCGCTGGAACTCAAGTTTTTCTAATTCTTTTTCAAGTATTGCTAAATCAGACTGAACCGCATCGAAGGTATCTTGATCTTGCTCTTCTACAGCAAGCTCTAATAAGTCCTTGGCGTCGGTCAACGTGTCACTATGTGATGATAATGTTGTAACAATGCGTTCTAAACTAACCCTTTCTTGACCTAGTTTTTGTGCACGTTCGGGATCATCCCAAACGGCTGGAGATTCTAATTCACGTGTAACTTCTACTAGCTGCTCTGCTTTGCCATCATAGTCAAAGGTACCCCCTAAGATCATTGCTACGACCCTTGAGTTCTTTGATTTTTTGCATTGTTGCACCTAGTTCCAAGGTGATTACCCTCTTATCATCAAATTATCGAATATATACGCCAAACGCCGCATATTGTAACGCATTTAACTTAATCTTGAAGAAATCAGCGTTTAGGTAAAAAACGCATTGGATCAACAGGCTTACCATTTCGCCGTATCTCGAAATGCAACTGATCTCGTTGTGTCCCTGTTCGTCCTAAAGTAGCAATTTTTTGCCCTACTTTGACATTGTTACCTTCTTTAACTAGTAACGCTTTGTTGTGTGCATAGGCACTTAAATAAGCATCATTATGTTTGATAATAATCAAGTTGCCATAACGGGCAAGCCCATTACCACTATAAACAACCTTTCCGGCAGCAGCAGCTTTAATATTTTGACCCGATTTACCTGCTATATTAATGCCTTTCCGTCCCGCAGCGCTTTCAGAATAGGTGGAAATAATTTTGCCATGAACAGGCCACTGCCATTTTAAAGTTCGGTTTGCTGAATAAACTGTATTTGATTTTTTAGTCGCAGTTTTCTTTGTCGTTGTAGTCGTTTTATTACTGGTATATTTTTTAGTTGAGGTTCTTGATGTAGACTTCTTAGCGACTTTACTTGAGCCCTTAAAACGCAATTTCTGACCGACATAAATCGTATAAGGTGCTCTGATATTATTGATGCTAGCAACCGTTTTGTAATCCATGCCGTAGCGCCAACTAATTGAATACAAGGTATCGCCAGATTTAACCGCATAGGAAGAAGGTGGTTTTTGAGTCGACTCAGGCTTATAGCTACCCACAGGCGCTACAGCTTGGCTACCACCACAGGCTGTTAACGTAAGCAGCAATACTATTGAAATAAGTCTTATCAACACTGTTTGTTTAAGTCCCTATTTGCTTATCCAAAACTCAAGCGCAATTTTAAGCTACCTTTATGATGTTCATATGAAGACAATAAATTTACCGTGTAAGTTTACACAGCTGCACAACTTATCTTCCGTGAATTAAGTTCTAAATTATCAGTATTACTTCCAAATAAAATAAGCCATTACAAGTAAAATAACCATTGCCCATCCGATACGATCAACCCATTGTGATAACTTCGACTCTAGATCAGCACCACCTAAACGCATAAGTCCTGCTACAAGATAAAAACGCATCCCTCTACCTATCAGCGAACCGAAAATAAACGGCAAAATGGGCATTAAGGCAACGCCTGCAGCAATAGTAAATATTTTATAAGGTATCGGCGTAAATCCTGCTAAAAATATAGCCCAAAAGCCCCATTCTTCAAACCATTGTCGTGCTAGTTGATAGGCATCAACATAATGAAGTGATTGCAACCAAGGCTCTATCAAGTCAAAAGCAAAGCTACCAATTAGATAACCTAGCAAACCACCTAAGACTGACATGATTGTCGTCAGACCAGCATAAAACCATGCTTTGTGTGGTTTCGCTAGTGACATGGGAGCCAACATTACGTCGGGGGGGACAATAAAGAAGGAAGATTCTGTAAAGCTCACTATCGCTAACCAGTAAGTCGCATACTGATGACGTGCCCAAATCATGGCCTTACTGTATAGACTTGAGAAAAGCCTCATCTAAACCTGATTCCTAGATTTATCATGCAGCATTTTAAATCTTCCCTGATAATAGCGGGACAAAACTCACCGCATCTAACTCTGTTTCTTCAAAGGTATTGCCATTTCTATCAATGACTCGTAAAGACTGTCCACCAGTGCCACCAACGGGAATAACTAAACGACCGCCAGGTGCGAGTTGTTTGAGTAGCTCTTCGGGCACTTGTTCAGCTGCACAAGTAACAATAATGCCATCGTAAGGTGCATTTTCAGGCCAACCCCAACTACCATCACTGTGTTTTAACTTTATATTATTAAACTTCAACTGGTAGAAGCGCTCTCTTGCTTGTTTAAGCAAAGGTGCTATACGTTCAACACTAAAGACACGATCAACCAAACGCGATAATACGGCTGCTTGATAACCTGAACCTGTACCTACTTCCAAAACACTTTTTTTAGGAATCCCTGCCAATAATACTTCGGTCATACGAGCCACTATAAAAGGCTGTGAAATTGTCTGACCTAATCCAATCGGCAATGCTGTATCTTCATAGGCTCTACTTGCCAGTGCTTCATCAACAAAAAGGTGTCGTGGTAGCTCACGTATCACTGCCAACACATCCACGTTATTGATGCCTTTTTCTTTTAGGCGTGTGACAAGACGATCACGTGTTCGCTGTGATGTCATACCGATGCCTTGTTGATTCTTTATCAACTGAAAGCTCCTTGTAACCACTCAGCTACACCATCCATCGCTTTATAAGAGGTCAAATCTATTTGTAATGGGGTTACCGATACTGCACCTCGGCGAATTGCATCGAAATCTGTGCCGGGACCGGCATCATGTTCCTCACCAGCAGGGCCGACCCAGTACATTTCTCTGCCACGAGGGTCAAACTCCTTGATAACAGGGTCTGCTTTATGACGATGCCCTAGCCGTGTGGTTTCAAAACCAATGATCTGTTCAATCGGCAAATCAGGTACATTCACATTTAAAATCGTATCTGCTGGTAAAGAGGACGTTTGTAATTGAGTAACTAACTTTTTTGCTACCCACGCAGCTGTTTCAAAATGCGTTGCTGTGTGACCGTTTAATGAAATAGCTATGGCTGGCCGTCCTAAAAATCGCCCTTCCATCGCTGCGGCCACGGTGCCCGAATACAAAACATCATCACCGAGGTTAGCACCTGCATTAATACCTGAAACAACCATATCGGGTTCTTCTGCAAGCAGACCAGTAATCGCCAGATGCACACAATCTGTCGGCGTACCATCAACGCGATAAACACCATCATCCATTTTGTCTAAGCGTAAGGGATTTTCAAGTGTCAATGAATTACTAGCACCACTTCGGTTTCTATCGGGTGCAACCACTGTAATATCGCCTAATTCCCCTAGAGCAGTTGCTAAAGCTCTGATCCCTTCAGCCATATAACCGTCATCATTGCTGACCAAAATCTTCATTATGTCTTATAACCCTAAGCAATATCATTAAATTTAGGCCTTTCATTGTCAGAAAGCCCTATGCAAGAAAGCCAAGACACTATAACTAGTGCTTGGCCCTATCAACCTTTCGCCCGTACTTTATATTTAAGTTAATTCGTTTTGTGACTGCCCACCACCATAACTATGGAACAACATTGGCTCACCGCCAGCTGCCACTTTAACAGCACAATATTTAAACTCTGGTATTTTTGCAGAAGGGTCTAAAGCGTCATTGGATAGTTTATTAACCGCTGCCTCATAGTAACAAAAAGCCATGAATACCGCGCCGGTTGGGACAGCTTCATCGGCACGAGCAATCATTGAAATCGCGCCACGACGTGTTGATAATGTAATCATCTCGCCCGGCATAATGCCCATTTCATCCAAACTAATTGGGTTAATCGTAGCAACGGCTTCTGGCTCCAGTGCATCCAGTACGTTAGAACGACGTGTCATTGATCCTGTATGCCAGTGCTCCAGCATCCGACCTGTAATCAATACAAACGGATATTCCTCATCTGGACGTTCATCAGGCGGCACAATATCAGCAGGGACAAACTTACCTAAACCATTGTCACTTTCAAATGTTTCCGTAAAGATCACGTCTTCACCAGGATCACCTTCATTTAGACATGGATAAACTATCGAACCTTCTTTTTCTAAACGTTCCCAAGTCATACCCGCCATCGTCGGTACTGCCTTACGAATTTCGGAAAACACCTCAGCTGAATCTTTATAATTCCAATCTAAGCCAAGACCTCTTGCCATTTCTTGGATGATCCAAAGATCTTGTTTCGCATCACCCGGTGGGTCGACTGCTTCGCGTCCAATTTGCACCAATCTATCGGTATTGGTGAACGTCGCTGTTTTCTCAGAGAAAGCAGAAGCCGGCAACACCACATCGGCCAGATAAGCCGTTTCCGTTAAGAAAATATCTTGTACAACCATATGCTCTAATTCTGCCATCGACTGACGAGCATGATTGGCATCAGGATCAGACATCGCTGGGTTTTCACCCATCACATACAAGCCTTTCAAATCACCATCATGAATCGCTTTCATAATTTCAACAACAGTCAATCCCGGTTGGTTATCTAATTCACAACCCCATAAATCTTCAAAATAAGCATGCGCTTTTTCATCAGTGACAGGTTGATAATCAGGAAACACCATTGGGATCAGTCCCATGTCCGAAGCACCTTGAACATTATTCTGGCCACGTAATGGATGTAACCCTGTACCAGGACGTCCAATTTGACCTGTCATCAACGATAATGAAATCAGACAACGTGCATTATCAGTACCGTGAACATGCTGCGATACACCCATTCCCCAAAGAATCATTGAACCTTTTGATCTTGCATATAAGCGAGCTGCTTCTTTCAAGGTTTCAGCTGGGATACCACAAATTGGCTCCATCATTTCTGGCGTATATGCTTCTAGATGCGCCTTCATTGCATCAAAGCCTTCTGTACGCTCAGCAATAAATTGTGGATCAATCAAACCTTCTTCAATGATGGTATGCATCATCGCATTAAGCATGGGTACATCACTGCCTGGTTTAAAAGCTAAATGATGGGTTGCCATGCGAGAAAGTTCTGTTGTTCTTGGATCCATCAAAATGAGTTTAGTCCCACGGCGCATGGCATTTTTCATCCATGTAGCACCAACTGGGTGATTCACTGTAGGATTCGCACCGATAATGACGATAACTTCTGCTTTATCAACATCGGATACCGGATTCGATACCGCACCAGAGCCTAAACATTCAAGCAGCGCAACCACAGATGAAGCATGACATAGGCGCGTACAGTGATCGACATTATTGGTTTTAAAGCCAGTTCTAACTAATTTTTGGAATAAATAGGCTTCTTCATTACTGCCTTTGGCACTACCAAAACCAGCTAAAGCATTTGGGCCATTATTATCACGAATGTTGTTAAAACCACTTGTTGCGAGCGCTAACGCTTCTTCCCATGATGCTTCACGGAAAATTTTATCGACATCATTTGGATCCATCGAGAATTCTGCAGATTTAGGCGCATCATCACGACGAATGAGTGGTTTAGTTAAGCGATGTGGATGATGAATATAATCAAAACCATAACGCCCTTTAACACAGAGACGGCCTTTATTAGCTGGCCCATCACGACCTTCTACATAGATAATTTTATCGTCTTTAATATTGTAGGTAAGCTGACAACCAACACCACAATAAGGACAGACAGAATCCACCTTACGGTCAGGTTCTAGCATCCCGACATCATTGGCAGGCATCAATGCGCCCGTAGGACAGGCCTCTACGCACTCACCACAAGCAACACAGGTGCTTTCACCCATTGGGTCATCAAGATCAAACACAATCTGAGCATGACTTCCACGCATCGCTAAACCGATGACATCATTGTTTTGTTCATCACGACAAGCTCGCACACAGCGTGTGCATTGAATACAGGCATCCATGTTCACAGCAATACCTGGATGAGATAAATCCGCCTTGGGCTGTTTACGTGAATCGAACCGAGGCAAGCCAATATCTAATTTAGCAGCCCAATCGTCTAATTCTGAGTTAATGGTATGAGGCTTTTCAGACACATCCGTTTTAAGCAACTCTAAAACCATTTTCTGTGCATTAACAGCACGTTCACTATCCGTCCTTACCACCATATTTTCATTTGGCTTGCGACAGCATGATGGTGCTAAAACACGTTCTCCGTCAACTTCCACCATACAAGCTCTGCAGTTACCCGCTTCACCTTGGCGTTCGGAATAACACAAATGAGGAATTTCTATACCTTCGCGTTTTGCTACATCTAAAATTGTTTCTTCTTCTGTCGCAGCAATCGCCTTGCCATTTAATGTGAAGCTAACTGTTTTCAATAATTCTTCTGGGTTAACGGCCATTATTTTAACTCCCCTGTTGTTAACTCTTCGGGAAAGTACTTAATCACACTACGTAAGGGGTTTGGCGCCGCCTGTCCGAGACCACAAATGGAAGCATCGACCATGACTTGTGACAATTCTTCTAATAAATCTTGGTTCCATTGTTGAGATCCCATCAAGTCCACAGCTTTAGCTGTTCCGACACGACAAGGCGTACATTGACCACAGGATTCTTCTTCGAAAAACTTCATTGCGTTAACTGCTAAATCACGTGCTTTATCTTGATTAGAGAAAACGACAATCGCAGCAGAACCGATAAAACAGCCATAATCATGCAAGGTGTCAAAGTCTAAAGGCACATTACCTAGTGATGCAGGCAAAATACCACCCGATGCACCCCCTGGGAAATAGCCATAAAACTCATGTCCCTCTTGCATGCCGCCACAATATTCTTCGATAAGTTCAATCATCGAAATACCAGCAGGCGCAAAATGAACACCCGGTTTATTAACACGGCCACTCACAGAAAAAGATCGAAGACCAACACGACCATTACGACCATGCTCAGTCATAAAACTAGGGCCCTTTTCAAGAATATCGCGTACCCAGTATACCGATTCCATATTGTGTTCTAGTGTCGGCCTACCAAACAAACCAACTTGCGCGACAAAAGGAGGACGAAGACGTGGCATCCCACGTTTCCCTTCAATTGATTCAATCATTGCTGATTCTTCACCACAAATATAAGCACCCGCACCACGACGCATATGAATAGCTGGCATCTTCTCAACGGGAGGATTCGCTTCTAGTTTTGCTATTTCAGCAGTGAGTGAATCTCTAATGGCGGCATACTCATCTCGTAAATAGATATAAATTTCATCTATTTCAGTTGCCCATGCGGCTATTAACATACCTTCTAAGAAACGATGTGGATCACGTTCAAGATAATATTTATCTTTAAGCGTACCCGGCTCACCTTCATCAATATTAACCGCCATCAATTTCGGCGTTGGTTGGTCACGAACGATTCGCCATTTACGACCTGTTGGGAAACCTGCACCACCAAGACCTCGGAGACCAGAGTCATCCATAGTATCTAAGGCTTTATCGATATTGTAGTCACCCGTGATACAACGACGATACAGATCGTAACCACCATTTTGACTGTATGAATCAAAATCAATAGGCTGGAGTACTTCTGGCTGTATTTGATTATTGTTAACTGCTGAAACAACGGCGTCTGTTTCAGCGTGCTCGACTGGGTTCATACCAACAACGGCAATGGGAGCAACATCACAACGGCCTACACAAGGAACACGTTGTACGCGTACATTATCGCCAAGTGCATTTTCCAAGGAATCAATAAGTAGCTCAGCACCTTTCATTTCACAGGTCAGCGACTCACAAACACGGACAGTAAGTGGCGCTGGAGCAGTTTCACCTTCTTTTACAACATCGAAATGATGATAGAAAGTAGCAACTTCATACACTTCAGCCTTCGACAACTTCATTTCACGAGCTAAGGCGACTAAATGGGCTGCGGAGATATGATGATACTCGTCTTGAATTTTATGCAAATGTTCGATCAATAAATCTTTCTGTCGTGATTCGTCACCAAGCAGAGCTTGAACTTCTGCTAATGCCTTAGGATCTACCTGTCTACCCTTGCCTACTGCTCTAGGTAATTTAAGTTTATTACCTTTTTTTCGAGCACTAATCTCCTGCTCACTCATGAAACAGATTCTCCCGATCAAATAATTTACAGATACAAATATCAATTAAAACAATAGAAAAATAACATGAGGACAGCGCCCTTGGGAAGTCAGTGGTTACACACCAAAATGAACTCTTTATTAGTTTTGAACATGATGAAATATTTTTTCACAATCATTGATGATGATATTTACCGTAAGACTTTGTAGACAAAGCTTTTTTCATGCTTTTGATATTATTCTATTTTCAGCAAAAATAGTCTACCTATATTGAAATAAGTAATTCTCTTACAAAACACCACATTATTTTCACTTTAACGACTCACTTGCTGTTGAGAAATTCATATTACTTTTATCGGTATCCACACAACTCAAGCCATTCTGCGCAAGTATGTTGATATCCATCAGATAAATCTTTTTAACAAAACCATTTCTATTCTCAATAGCAACAACATCATTAATCAACTAAATCCAACTGCAATTATGGGCTGTCTGTTATTTGAATATGATTTTTTATGCTGATAGGATGTTGATAATGATAATGAACATTGAGTAGCCGTGATGAAAATAAAAGTAGGGATTAGTAGCTGTTTATTGGGACAGGAAGTCCGTTTCGATGGTGGTCATAAACATGACAAACTATGCACTAATACACTCTCAGCCTACTTTGATTTTGTTTCTGAGTGCCCCGAAGTCAGTATCGGTCTCGGCATCCCCAGAAAACCAATTCGGCTCATTGGCAACACTAAAGCGCCACGCGCCGTCGCCACTCATGATAACGAACTTGATTACACGAACAAGTTAATGGCATTCGGCGAACAGAAAGCCAAACAACACCAGCAAATCTGTGGTTACATCTTTATGAAAAACTCGCCAAGCTGCGGCTTATTTCGTGTCAAAGTCTATGGCGAAAATGGCTATCCTGAAAAAGGAGGTGGTCGTGGGATCTATGCTAAGGCCATCACTGATGCTAATCCATTATTACCCGTCGAAGAATCTGGCCGCCTCACTGATCCACCACTACGTGAAAATTTTATCACTCGTGTTTTTGCCTATCATAACTGGCAACAAATCGTTGAAGCGGGTCTCAGCCACAAAGCCATTCTCGATTTTCATGTGCGCTATAAATACTGCTTAATGGCCCATTCACCTGCTGACTATTCTAAGCTCGGTCAAATGCTGGCTGACGCAGGAAAATCCGATCCAGTCGTATTAGGCCAACGTTATTTCAACTTGCTCATGGCAGCACTCACACAGGTTGCCACACGTAAAACACATAGCAACGTGTTGATGCACCTACAAGGATATTTAAAAAAATCGCTCTCAAGTGATGAAAAACAAGAGCTCACTAAAATCATTGACCAATACCGAATTGATCAATTACCTTTGATAGTCCCTATCACATTACTCAAACATCACTTTGCCAACCACCCCGATCCCTACATCAGCAAACAAGCTTATCTACAGCCTTATCCAGAAGATCTTAGCTTGAGGAATGCAATCTAGGCCGTGTTAGTGCCTATTTCTGTCCAGCCTTAGCCCATGTATCACGTAAGGTAATCGTGCGGTTAAATACTAATTTATCAGTTGAACTCAGTTCACTATCAGCACAAAAATAACCTTCACGCTCAAATTGATAAACTGCTGTCGCTTCAGCGCTTCGCAAACTAGGTTCAACAACGGCATGAGTCAATGTAACTAATGATTCTGGATTTAAGTGTGCCGTGAAATCTTCTATCTCTTTATCCGTGTCAGGATGCGGATGATTAAACAAACGGTCGAATAACCTGACTTCAGCGGTAATTCCATACTCTGCTGACACCCAGTGAATCACCCCTTTGACTTTACGACCTTCAGGGTTCTTGCCCAAGGTGTCTGGATCATAACTACAACGTAGTTCAATAATCTCACCTTGCTCGTCCTTAATCACTTCATCACAACGGATGACATAAGCATTTCTCAAACGCACTTCTTTATCTTTCACCAAGCGTTTGAATTTATTATTAGCTTCTTCTTTAAAATCAGCCTTATCGATATAAAGTGTTTGCGAAAATGGAATCTCACGTTTACCCATCGCTTCATTTTGAGGGTGATTTGGCGCCATTAATTGTTCTGTTTGGCCTTCGGGGTAATTAGCCAAAACCACTTTAAGTGGATCCAATACTGCCATTGCCCGAGGGGCATTCTCATTCAAGTTTTCACGGATACAGCTTTCTAAAATATCCATCTCAACTGAGTTATCAGCTTTGGTCACACCAATACGTGTACAAAATTCCCGTAATGCCGCCGCCGGATAGCCACGACGACGCATGCCTGTAATCGTTGGCATCCGAGGGTCACTCCAACCATCGACTAGCTTATCTTCAACCAGCTTAGTCAGCTTACGTTTACTGGTAATCGCATATTGTAAATTAAGTCGTGAAAACTCAATTTGCTGTGGATGATGTTCTGTTTTTAAAGTATCCAAAAACCAATCATATAATGGCCGGTGATCTTCAAATTCCAATGTACAAAGCGAATGCGTTACACCTTCAATCGCATCAGACACACAATGAGCGTAGTCATACATCGGATAAATAGACCACGCATCACCTGTTTGGTGGTGCACGACATCACGACGAATACGATAAATAGCAGGATCGCGCATATTGATATTAGGTGAAGTCATATCAATCTTGGCTCGCAATACCCGTGAACCATCTTCAAATTCACCTTCACGCATCCGTTTGAATAAATCTAAATTCTCTTCAACAGGGCGATCACGATAAGGGCTATTTTTCCCTGGTGCAGTCAATGTACCTCGGTATTCACGCGTCTCTTCAGCCGACAAATCACAAACATAAGCATTGCCTTGCTCGATAAGTTGCACAGCATAATCATATAACTGACCAAAATAACTGGAGGCATAGTGTAAATAACCATCAAACTCAAAGCCTAACCAACGCACATCTTCCTTAATCGCTTCGACAAACTCCTCTTCTTCTTTTTGAGGGTTGGTGTCATCAAAGCGCAAAGTACATACACCCTTATAATCCAATGCCAAACCAAAGTTTAAGCAGATAGATTTAGCATGACCAATATGTAAATAACCATTCGGTTCAGGTGGGAAACGCGTCTGCACACGACCGCCATGCTTATTTGATGCAATATCAGCATCAATAATATGTCGGATAAAATTACTTGGCTTTGTGTCAGCTGTCTCGCTCATTGTGTTCTCATTTAGTGGGCGATTATGGAGCAATAACCTGCTCCAATGATCTATCAAGCCGTAAAGGATAAGGGCTTTATTCTACTGGTGCAACTAATCCATATAGCTAAAGCACTCTCATTATCAACGTGATAGTGAACTCACAACACAACTATTGCGTTTACACAATTTCAAGCCTTCGTTAACTACCTTCGATATGAGGATAGGCAGTGAACTCAATCGCGATATTGAGTTTATGTAAAACGCCAAATAGATTCGGTGG
This sequence comes from uncultured Gammaproteobacteria bacterium, assembly GCA_905479075.1. Classification (GTDB taxonomy): domain Bacteria; phylum Pseudomonadota; class Gammaproteobacteria; order Nitrosococcales; family Methylophagaceae. The sequence goes on from CAJQLA010000010.1 coordinate 43,926, forward strand.
CAAAAGTAATGATGTTGGCATTTCTTCATGAGCAATAACCGTCGCATCGACATCGAAAACACAATGAGTATCTTGCGCTTTTAGATAGTTAAATGCCTGTTGGTGTTTTTCAACAAACTGTTGCATATTTTGCAGACAATTTTCCTCTGTCTCATTTTCAGCAACAATCACATCAAAACCGGAAAAAGGACTAGGATGGCCCAACATATCGGGCTCCCCCTGTTTGAAAGAATCCGCAACCGCCAAATCTGGATATTGATTAACAAAAGCATCAACATCAAATTGCTCACCATAAACGCGTAAAACGATATCTAACATCTGATTACCAACCCTATTTCTTAACTACTATAACAATAACATTTTCAGGTGATTTTTTAAGCCAGCTTTATCTATTTTTTGCTCGAAAAACACCTCTAACAAGACGAACCCGATCTTCTTCAATACTACGGATCGCGTTATCTGCTTTTTGAGCAAAGTCGTCAACATAGGTAGATAAACTCAAAGGAGCCTATTCTATACCTTCCTTGTTTGGTCACTTTTCTAAACAAAGGCATAAATAAGAAAACCACCAAACCCTGCAGCTGCAAGCCCACCAATTCGGCCATAAGGATGTTGAAACGACATGGCCCAAACCATCAACCTTTTGAAATTATTTCGCCCAATCACAGCAAGTGTTATCGCAGCAATGATGGATAGCCAACCAATCACCTCAATGGCCAGTGGAAATCGGGATATGCCAGCCAAAGAAATAAGCAAGGCACCCAACACCAGTCTAACCACAATAGCTACAATCTGCAGCTCCAGATTTTCTGACTGTCTTCTAAGATAACCATAAATAATTTCGGGGTTAATAATGATTATTAATCCAGCTAAGAATATCAATGCGCCAAAAATGACTATGAGTATCAACATTTATTATTAATGGCAGTATGAGCAACTTGTTTATTGATGTCTTCCATTACTACTCCTTGGTTTTATTCAAAACCATTGCTCTAAGTTACTTTCATTATATCTTAGCTTTTGGTGACTCAAGCTGTTCTTCTACCCCATTCCCTCTAACCCAGCAAAAACAGATAATAAAAATAGGACCTGTTTATTTTCATCCACCCACCATAAAATAAGCCGTCTGCAACATCGCTAGCCCATTATTCAAAGCATGCAGACCTATTGTTAAAGCTACTGAGCCAGTCTGTATTCTTACTATTCCCAGTACTACACCCATGACAAAAATGGTGGTCATGTAATACAGATCATATTGGGTATGAATTACCGCCCAGAGCAGTGATGTCAGTACCACTGCACCCGTTGTACCAATAAAGGAACGGCGAAAACCTTCTAATAAAAAGCCTCTGAAAAACAATTCTTCAAAAACAGGTGCGGCAACCACCATCGCTATCCACAATAACCAGATGGGTTCGGCTGTTAAATAGGCTGTCACCATGAAGTCATGGGCTTCATTTTTATCAAAGAGGTAATTTAAAACTTCGGACAATATCAACAGTGCGATAAAGATAACTAGCCATTTTTTGGTCTCTGAACCACTGGCTAACTTTAAGCCTAGATAAGGACCTAATCGACTTTGTTTTTTAAGTTTGATGATACCGAAGGTAACCAAGCTGCCAACAATCAAGGTCGCTAAGGTCGCAAGAGAAATAACCGTGCCGTTAGATTGCAGTTGTTGCATTAAAACAGCAATCTCATTCTCAGGCACATTGCCATGAATTGCGCCAATATAGAGGCCTATCACCATCAATTGTGTGGCCATGAATATGGCGGTAATGATGCAACCCCATATAAAAGTCGACCACCAGCTCCAGACCTCGGTTTGTTCTATTGGGTCTTTCTCATCACCCATCTACTTTCCTTGTATTGATGTGTTTTATTGTGCGACTTCTACCCTAGTCACTTTTTGTAAACCTCGCGGTAATTTATGACCTCGCTTGCCTCGTTCACCACTGTAATGTGCTAAATCAGCAGGTTTTAAAGTCAAGTGGCGTCTACCTGCATGTAAGGTCAGGCTTTCCCCTTCCGGTATCACTGCCACGGAATTTAACCATTCACGTTTATTAGCAAAGGCGGCTTGTGGGATATTGATTAAGCGAACCCCTTTACCTTTATTCATCATCGGCATTTCACTAGCAGCGAAGACTAATAATCGACCATCACCCGCTGCAACGGCTAACTGATCAGACTCGGCGTTACCTAGCCATAATGGTGTTAATACTTCAGCCCCAGCTGGCAAATTAAACATGGCTTTACCGGCTTTATTTTTAGCCAATAAATTATCTAATGTAGTGACAAAGCCATAACCTGCTGTATTCGATAGTAATAATGGCTGGTCTAGTTCACCCGCCAGCACCGCCACAAAGCGTGCATCTGTTGGCATTTGGAAACGGCCACTTAAAGGTTCGCCTTGTCCACGCGCTGATGGCAGAGTATGGGCTGGTAATGAATAACTTCGTCCTGTGGAATCTAAAAAGACGATTTGTTGATTACTACGTGCTTTGACCGACGTTGCATAACGATCGCCTGTACGGAAGTTGAGCGATACAGGATCAACATCATGCCCTTTGGCAGCACGAACCCAACCACTTTCAGATAACACTATGGTAATTGGCTCAGTCGGTAATAAGTCGGTTTCACTTAAAGCTTTAGCCGCATCACGACTGACCAGCTGTGAACGGCGATCATCACCAAATTTTTCAGCATCAGCTGTCAGTTCTTTGCGAATCAATGTTTTGAGGCGTGTATCCGAACTGAGTAATAACTCTAATTTTTTACGTTCTTTTGCCAGTTCATCCAATTCACCTTTGATTTTCATCTCTTCGAGTTTGGCTAGATGACGTAATTTTAATTCTAATATTGCTTCAGCTTGGCGATCAGTAATAGCAAACCGGGCCATCAATACAGGCTTGGGTTCATCTTCTGTCCGAATGATGGCTATCACTTCATCGATATTCAGATAAGCAATTAACAAACCTTCCAGCACATGCATTCGGTCCAGAATTTTATCGAGTCGATATTGCAAACGACGACGAACAGTTTCAGTCCGATAGGTCAGCCATTCCAACAACATGTCACGCAAGTTTTTAACCTGTGGTCGGCCATCCAAACCAATCATATTCATATTGACGCGGTAGCTGCGTTCTAGATCGGTGGTCGCAAATAGATGTGACATAAGGCCATCTATATCAATACGGTTTGAACGCGGTACAACGACTAAACGAACGGGATGCTCATGATCAGATTCATCGCGCAAATCGACCACCATCGGTAATTTTTTGTTATTCATTTGATTGGCAATTTGCTCAATCACTTTGGCACCAGACACTTGATATGGCAGTGCATTAATAATCAATTCACCATTTTCGACAACATATTTTCCTCGCTGCCGAACAGAACCATGACCCGTTGCATAAATTTTGTTTAACTCTGCTTCCGAAGACACGATTTCACCACCCGTTGGGAAATCAGGTGCTTTAATCACTTCGAGCAATGCTTCTAGTTTTGTCGATGGTTTTTTCAACAACAATAAACAAGCTTCAACCACTTCACGTAAGTTATGAGGTGGAATATCGGTTGCCATACCCACCGCAATACCAGTACCGCCATTCAATAATACATTAGGCAGGCGCGCTGGTAACAACTCTGGCTCATTCATCGTGCCATCGAAATTAGGGACCCACTCCACAGTGCCTTGGCCTAACTCGCTTAATAGTGTTTGGGCATACGGTGCTAAACGAGATTCGGTATAACGCATCGCAGCAAAGGATTTAGGATCATCCATCGAACCCCAGTTACCTTGACCATCAATCAGTGGGTAACGATAAGAGAAAGGTTGCGCCATTAATACCATAGCTTCGTAACAAGCAGAATCACCATGTGGGTGATATTTACCCAACACATCACCCACTGTTCTGGCTGATTTCTTATGTTTCGATAAAGCGCTTAAACCCAACTCTGACATCGCATAGACAATGCGGCGTTGAACGGGTTTTAAACCATCACCAACATGCGGTAAAGCTCTATCCAAAATAACATACATGGAATAATCCAAGTAGGCCTTCTCAGTAAAGTCTCGTACCGGTAATTGTTCTAAATCATCAACTAATGAACTCATTGTTCAACCATCTCTTTATTGAATATCACACTGTCGCCAAATCGCCCTGTTCTTCTAACCATGCCTTGCGGTCAGAAGCTCGTTTTTTAGCCAGCAACTTGTCCATCATCATCATGGTGTCATCTTCGGCATTAATTGTTAATCGAATCAATCGACGAGTATTGGGTGCCATTGTCGTTTCACGCAATTGCATTGGATTCATTTCACCCAATCCTTTAAATCGCTGCGTGCTGACTTTGCCTTTAATTTTTTCTCTTTCGATACGCTCTAAAATGATTTCACGCTCTTCATCATCTAGGGCATAAAACACCTGCTTACCGACATCAATACGGTATAACGGCGGCATCGCCACACAGATATGTCCAGCTTCCACCAAAGGCCTAAAGTGACGTACAAATAAGGCACATAGTAGCGTTGCTATATGAGCGCCATCTGAATCAGCATCAGCTAAGATACAAATCTTGCCATAACGTAAACCTGACAAATCATCTGACCCCGGGTCAACGCCAATCGCTACCGCAATATCGTGCACCTCTTGAGATGCCAATACTTGTGTAGATTCTACTTCCCACGTATTTAAAATTTTTCCTCGTAGCGGCATAATCGCTTGAAACTCACGATCACGACCTTGCTTGGCACTACCACCAGCAGAATCCCCTTCCACTAAGAACACTTCTGTTCGTGTGACATCTTGCGAACTACAGTCTGACAATTTACCCGGTAAGGCCGGGCCAGATTGCACGCGTTTACGAACTACTTTTTTCGCTTGTTTTAATCGAGACTGGGCATTGCTAATCGCAAGCTCAGCTATCTTTTCGCCATCTTCAACATGGTGATTGAGCCATAGACTAAAGGCATCTTTTACTGCCCCTGATACGAAACCTGCACATTGCCGTGATGACAAACGCTCTTTGGTTTGACCTGAAAATTGAGGGTCATCTAATTTGACTGATAACACATAACAACAGCGTTCCCAGATATCTTCTGGTGATAATTTAACGCCGCGTGGCAATAGACTCCGAAACTCACAAAATTCACGTAAGGCATCTAATAAGCCAGAACGCAAACCATTCACATGAGTTCCGCCTTGTGCTGTCGGGATCAAATTGACATAACTTTCAGCTAGCTCTTCGCCCGGCTCAAGCTGCCACATTAAGGCCCAGTCGACTTCTTCCTTATCACCTTTAATATGACCATGAAATGCCCTTGCGGGTACACAAGGCTGGTCGGTCATCATTGAGGCGATATAACTGGTTAAACCTTCGTCATAACACCAGCGATCTTCTATTTTTTCTTTTCCTGATAAATCTGTAAATGTGACAACCAACCCCGGACACAAAACCGCTTTAGCTCGGAGAACATGGCGCAATTTAGAGACTAAGAATTTAGGTGAATCAAAATAGGAAGCTTTAGGCCAAAATCGAACTCGAGTCCCTGTGTTTCGTTTACCTACTGTGCCGATTTCAGTTAACTCTTCAACTTTGTCACCATGTTCAAAGGCGATGGCATATTCCGTTGCATTACGGCGAATATGTACATCTAACCTTGAAGATAATGCGTTAACAACAGAAACTCCCACGCCATGTAAACCACCAGAAAACTGATAATTTTTATTAGAGAATTTACCACCTGCATGTAAACGAGTGAGAATAACTTCGACGCCAGGAACGCCTTCCTCTGGATGAATATCAACGGGCATTCCACGGCCATCGTCGATCACTTCTAAAGAATTGTCTTTATGTAAAGTAACATTGATTTGCTTAGCATGACCTGCTACAGCTTCATCAACGCTGTTATCTATAACTTCCTGGGCTAAATGGTTCGGTCGCGTAGTGTCCGTATACATGCCTGGACGCTTTTGTACCGGTTCTAGTCCCGTTAAAACCTCAATTGCCGATGCGTTATATGCGTTGTTCATGAATCCACTTTGATTAATTTCCGTGCCCAAAGAGTAGCAGGATAAAAGCCTACTAGACAACAATAGAAATTATTTAACACTCTTTCAGGTAAAAAACGTTGCTAATAATGATAGAAAATCAATATTCAGTTGTTGAGCAGCGATTGATAAATATTTGTATGGATGCCTTTTTATGAACAATGCTTTCAGTACCACTACTGTTGACTCGTTGAAGTGGCATAAATTTATCGATCAGAATGATCTAGAGAAGTGGAGTGAGGTAAATCTGATGAATTCTGGCTTTATGGTTGAGTAGAACTGTTATAAAAAAATGCCCTAGTTTTTCGAGTAAAAAACTAAGGCACTATTTATTTTTCATTGAAAACACTATTTTAATGCTAAAAGTTCTGAACGACCTTTCATGATAATAGTGAGTTTATCTTCTTTAGCTAACCATCCAATTGCGCGCTGAATGCTTTTTGAATCTAAGCTACTTTCTTTCGTAATTTTAGTTGCTGAACTTGCGCCATGTGTATTTAAATACTGCCACAATTCACCTGCTGCACCACCCATTGTTTCTAACATCTCATTTCTCCTATAGTCTAAAAATATTGTATTTGATAAAGTCGAGGCAATCATTATACCAAGTCGTGTAAACAACCATATAACGTTACTTTAGAGATCAATAATGACAATAGGATTACAAAAGTCTGTTGAATTGCACCATTTTGGACATAACAAAGCCGTTTTAGCACCAATTTTATATCTACCTAAGTGCTTGTTTTATATTATCTAATGCGGTCGTGACAATTGAGCGAGGACAGGCAATATTCATCCGTATAAAACCTGAACCAGTCCTTCCAAACAAAGGCCCTTGGTTCATTCCCACTTTTGCTTTCTTGATGAAAAACTGCCATAAATCATCATCTTGCATCGACATTTTGCGACAGTCAAACCAAAGTAGGTATGTACCCTGTGACTCAATTAACTTTATTTCAGGTAGATACTCTTTCAGATAGTCAGAGACAAAATCACGAGTTTCATCTAAATAAAGCATCAACTGATCTAACCAGTTTTCACCATAATCATAAGCTGCTTCAAAGGCACAAATACTGAATGGATTTGTATTACTAACATGCCAGCTAGTGAACACGTTTTGAATCGCTTTGCGCTGTTTCACATCATCAATAACTAACGCGGATAGACCTAACCCGGGAATATTAAATGTTTTGCTAGGTGAAACAGCAGTGATGATCGATACATCCTCAGCCATAGAGGCTAAAGGAATGTGTTGGTAATTGGGGAAAATTAAATCAGCATGAATTTCGTCAGAAATAATGGTCATTTGATAACGACGGGCGATAGCTAATAAATCAACTAACTCTTGTTTCTGCCACACTCGCCCTACTGGATTATGGGGTGAACACAAGATCAATAACTTCGCCCCTTGTTGTGCACATTGTTCCAAATGTGCCAAATCCATTCGATAAATACCATCTTCCAGTACTAATTCGTTATCAACTAATGTCCGTTTCGTATCATTGACAGCAGAGAAGAAAGGGAAATAAACAGGCGACTGGACAATGACTTGATCACCCGGTTCTGTGAGCGCAATTATAGCTGCATGGAGTGAGGGTACGACACCCGGACACATCACAATATGATTTTTTGCTATTTTCCAATGATGGCGCTGCTCAAACCAATTAATCATTGATTGATACATACTGTCTGGATATAGGGTATAGCCATAAACGGGATGTTTGGCTCTTTGTACTAGCGCCTCAGTTACTTGTTCAGGGACAGGAAAATCCATATCTGCCACCCACATAGGTATGACATCTTTTGTACCGAAATACGCTGAGCAGCCATCATGCTTTACAGAGGCAGTTTGGTCTCTGTCAACTGGCGTATCAAAGTCAATTGTCATGCTTTACGACGCCATAGGGTGGCTTCCGATAAAGTGTGCTGAAATTTACGCGTGGTCTCGCGAATAACAAAAGATACCGATATCGGTCCTTTAACAAGCTCAAAATGCTCACCTAGAACAACTTTCAAGCCATCTAAAGTACTGACATTTTCTCCGTCTACTTTTAATCCGCCCACCCAATCTTCTTTATTTGTATGCTCTTCCAGCCATGTATACGGAGATGTGATCATCAAAATACCATTTGCATTAATACGCTCATGGATCGTGCTTAAAAATAAGGACGGTTTGTACAAACGGTCAATCAAGTTAGCTGCGAGTACCAGATCATAATCTGTATACGTTGATTTTAAGTTACAAGCATCACCTTGCAAAAACTCAACTTTATCGGCAATTTCTTGATTAGCAAACTCTTCCAAGCGGCGTTCACGATACAAGGCCAACTCACCCTCATCCGCTATGCTGTAACGAATAACGCCATGCTTTTGAAATTGCACGCCCAAATTGATTAAGCGTGCTGAAAAATCGATACCCGTGACATGATTGAATTGCTTAGCTAATTCAAAACTTGATCGCCCAACCGCACAACCGATATCTAATGCACGACCCATTTTTTGATCGCCCATCGCTTCAATGGCTATTTCTGCCAATGCTTTCGGGAAATTATCGACATCAAAATAACGATCGCCGTAATGGAATTCAGCATATTCCGAAAGCATCTTATCGGTTTCATAATTTGATTCGGCTTGTTCTTCCAAAGGCTCCGCTTTGACATAACGGAAACCCGCATGTTGGAAAAAATGTTTACGGAAAGCATAACGCGCACTATTACGGCTTTCGTTGCCAGCCGAAATCCATGAGCCACCTTTAAAAAGATTATGACGGCCATCGAAAGTTGGCATCGTAAAGTCATCATAAAAAGGATGTACTTTAAAGTTATCAAAGGGATAAATAGCTGTCTCAGTCCACTGCCAAACATTACCTACCACATCATATAATTCGCCATGTGCGAACGTGTTAATCGGACAAGAAGAAGCTGCATGATCAACATGGAGGTTCGCATTCGCTTGTTTACCAGACTCTAACTCAGTCAAACCAGAAAAATTATGCATTCGATACCACTCATCTTCTGTTGGTAGCCGAATGGGTTCACCTGTTTTCATAGCAAGCCAATTACTAAATGCCTTTGCCTCATGATAATTAACTTCTGCAGGCCAATCCCAAGGCATCATAATGATCTCTGTCATCAGTCGAAGTTGCCATCCGTGATCAGACTTAATCCAAAAAGTAGGATGGGTGACCTTGGTGAAATCGAGCCATTCCAGGCCTTCTTCTGTCCAATATTCGGAGTCGCTATAACCACCGTCTTGCATGAAGTTAAAAAATTCTTGGTTACTGACAAGATAGCGACTGGCTTGAAAGGCACTTACTTTAGCTTCGTGAACACCATATTCATTATCCCAACCATAATATTGATCATCATAGTCTTTACCTATGCTGATCTCCCCTGCAGGAATCTCGACCAAGTCATTCGTCGGCGCATCAGCAGTATCCGTAAAGGCTGCCCATGATGGGTGCTTTTGTACCCAAGCAATATTTTGTTGTCTGATTAATACCGATGAAGTTTCGATATGAATTTGTTCATGTTCTATCCCCATTAATATGATCCACCAAGGATTTTGCCAATTAATTGGCAAGGTCAGTGGGGCGTTATCAATGATGTCGTTAATCGCGGCATTAACTTGTTGTCGATACTCTTTAACTTGCTGCACACTTGGCCAGTCGTAATGAGCATCGTTGAGATCATCCCAACTCATTTCATCGACCCCAATAGCAAACATAGATTCAAAACGTGGGTTAATACGCTTGTCGACTAGCCCTGCCAAAATGAGTTTATTGATAAAGAAAGTCGCCGTATGACCAAAATAAAAAATCAATGGATGACGCAATGGGATGGATTTGTGGTAGTAGGCTTTATCATCACTCAACGTTTCAAATAATGAATCATAGCGCTGCCAAGTTTCATTAAAATAAGCCGAAATTTCTGCACGTTTTGCAGCAACATCGCTGCCATCGAGTGAAGGGGTTCTCAAATACTGCGCCGAAGACATTCAAAGTCCTTTAGTGTTTTGTTATAGGAAAGACGTTCTATGACATCATTAATTACAAATTACTGCCTAGCCAGCCAGGCCGTTTTAGCCGACAACTCTAACGAACAACTCCACTTATAAGCAAGATTAATACTGTCAGCACAGCTATAAACACCATGACCAGCCACAATCGTTAGCTTATTACTTTGAAGCATGTTCGATACTTTTTCTGCCGATTTAGCGATATATTCATCATTTTTGATGCAAATTACCGGAACAATAGGAAAATAATACTGACCTTCAAAGTCGACAGGAACAAAATCTTTACCATCCAATGTCATTGCGACAGCATGAGGATTATGACTATGGAAAATCGCATTAATCTCTGTATTTTTTTGATAACTTTGTATATGTAAAGCCACGTCTAGTGATGCACTTTCAGCTAACTCTCCATCGACAGAACAGCACACTAGATCATCGGCATTAAGAGTATCTGCACAACAGCCAGTAGGTGTTATCCAAATTTCATCGTGCCAACGAAATGAAGCGTTGCCACTATGAGAATCATTACAACCATATTGTCGTAACCATAAATAGTGTTCTACGAGCTCTTGTTTCAATTGCTGACGATTTTTCATATACGCCTCCTCAAGAAGAAGAAATAGTCACGATCTCTTCTTCGACTGTATTAGACTCAACTTGTTGCTCAATATACTCTAACCATTGTATCGCCTGTTGGCGTTCTCGCTGATACTTAGCCGCTCTATTAAATGACGCTTTTGCTTTAGCATAATCGCCCGAATAATATTGCGTTTTAGCCAACCACAAAGTGGCTGATCCGACCTGTTTTCCTGAAAGTTTTTGTAAACTTTGCATTAAGATAGCGGACGATTGTTGCCACTGCTGCAAATCAAACAGCACCCTGCCATATTTCAAACCCGCTTCACCGCTGTTATCTTGTTGAGCGACTGTTTTGAGTACCACGGCCGCATGTTCTAATTCACGTGCTGCTATCCAACAATCAGCTAGAAGATTCAAGTTTTTTTGGTTGCTAGCAATAAGCTGGGTTTTCATCCCCTTTTCTAGTAATTGTGCTGCCTTATAAGGAATATGAAGATAACGATACATATCGACCAAACTGAGTAAAACCCGACTATCTGTTAGCTCTATGCGTTGCATCAATGCCTTGACTGCCAGCGCCGAGTCTTCTTTTTTATCTTGTAAATAGAGTGCAGACAATTGCAACCAATAATTCTTTTGATAAGGGAAATCACTTATCAATGTTTCTAACACTTTTATAGCAGAACGATATTGTCTCGCTTCGATATGTGCAGACAGTAGTAATTGATACCAAGTCTCTTGCGGTTCAGGCTCCTGCTGCACTGCTATCGTCAAATGCCGAACCGCACCCTTAAAATCATTAACATAATAATAGGCCGTCGCCATCAAAACATGGGCACTACTTGGTGGAGAAGGTTCCGCTTGTATCCACTGCTTTAATAAGTTTATGCCTGCTTTATATCGCTGTTCGGCAATATAAAGCTGGGCTAAGTTATAACGTAAAGGATGACTCACTTCATCTGGCAGTGCCCCACTATTCAGTGCTTGTTCAAACTGTGTTGTTGCTTTGCTATAACGCTCAGTCGATGAATAAACATAAGCTAAAGTTTGTTGGACGACAGCGCGATCATAAGAGCCCTTTTTCGTTATTTTTAATAACGCTAATAGTTGTGACTCAGCTCTTGAATAGTTTTCAGCTGCCATTAATTCTTGTGCTGCTGTTAACAACTTATAGGTCTTTTCTGTCAACAGATATTGCTCTTGCGCTTTAGTTATACCTTGGAAGGAAAACAGCAATAACAATATCGGCAAGATATGTTTAAGTCGTATTATTTTCATCATAAAGTCACTTAGGCAACTTAAACTCTATTTCTTGTGCAGCAGTTTGTTCAACCGCAACACCATTGACGACTTTAGGATTAAATTTCCATTTCATAATGGCTTTTATCGCTGCCTTTTCAAACACACCTTCTGGTAAAGCCATCAGTACTTTTGGATCTTTGACGCTGCCATCTTCAGTAATCGTAAAAGCAATTTTGACGACACCTTCAATATTACGCCTTGCAGCGGATCTCGGATATCTTGGCGGTATCCTCACTAGCGGTATGACATCAGCATATTGGGCCATAACTGGCGCGGCTGAGAATTCACCAATATAAGGGCCACCAGCGATATTCAAAGGGACATCAATTCTAGGCACATTTAATTGGGGTGTTATTGTTTTTGGCTTCGCTATTTGATGCACCATTTCAGGTGGTGGCGGAGGCGTTTTTGGTGGCGGTGGTTTATCCGGCAACTGACGATTTTTTGTGTCTGTAGTGGTTTCTCTTTTTAAACGCACAAAATCTAATATTTGAATATCTTCAAGTAGCCTTCGATCAATACTTTTTGCTGCGGTCATCGATTGCATAATTGTAAACAATGCAAAATTGACTAACACAGCAAAAAAAAGCCCCATTACTAATCGCACAGTATTTCCTAATCGTGCTCAGCAGCAATCGATACATTGGCTACGCCAGCAAGCCGCGCCTGATCCATCACCTCAATCAATAGCCCAGTTTTGGCCTCTTTATCCGCCAAGATAATGACCGATCCTTCAGGATTTTCAGCATGCATTCGCTCTACATGGGCTCGAACAGCACGTCGATCAATGGTACGGCGTTCCATTTTAATCTCACCACTGGCCGTGATCGCAATCATAATATTAGCCAACTCTTTTTTAACCGCAGTTTTAGCCGAAGGTCTATTGACATCAACACCCGTCTCTTTCGCGAAAGAAGTAGTGACAATGAAGAAAATCAGCAGAATAAACACCATATCAATCAAGGGTGTCATATTAATCTCAGCAACTGCGCCGCTTTGACGACGTGAATGTCTATTTCTCATGCCACACCTGTTTTCTTTTCAGATTTTTTTTCATTTTCACACTCAACCTCGCTGCAACACATCGGTCAAATTATTGATGGAACGAGCCACTTTTTGTTCTAACTGAGTACTAAAGTAAAGTCCTGATAATGCTGTCAATAACCCAGCCATTGTTGTAATCAAGGCGATAGAAATCCCCCCCGCCATACCGCGTGCGTTACCCGTACCAAATATCGATAACACATCAAAGGTTTGGATCATGCCGTCGACAGTACCCAGTAAACCTAGCATTGGTAATGCAATCGTGAGCGTTTTAATAAAGAGTAAATACTGCTTCAATGCCGATGCTTCGTTTGCAATAAAACCGATACGAATTTGTTGTGCATACCAGCTACGTTTATCTGCACGCTGCTGCCACTGTTGGATCGTATTATCCAATTGCTTCGGATACACCAGGTAAACAAAAAAGTAGCGCTCTGCGATCAACGTCCACATCAATACTGAGGCAAATAGAATAATCCAAAGTACCATACCGCCACTTTCCATCAGCAGCTGAATATCAAATAAGTTATTAGCTAGTAGTTCCATGCGCTTGCTCTGCATTACTGGCAATTAAGGCTGCACTTTCTTCATCTAAAACTTGTACAAGACGGTTACTCTTACCCGACAGCATGCTGTGTATCAATAGTATCGGAATAGCGACAGCTAACCCCAATTCTGTTGTCACTAACGCTTGTGAAATACCACCTGACATCAGCTTAGGATCGCCTGTTCCAAATAAAGTGATTGACTGAAATGTTTCTATCATGCCGGAAACTGTACCTAAAAGCCCTAACATTGGTGCTATTGCCGCTAAAATTGCTAACGTGATCAGGCCACGTTCTATCTTCGGTATTTCACGTAAGATAGCTTCGTCCAGTTTTAATGACAGTGTTTCAATATCTTCAGAAATTCCTTTGCTATGTACCGATAAGATACGTCCCAAAGGATTACTAGTATCAGCAACCGTTTCTTTTTGTTGTTTAGCAACTGCACGCCCAGTCATTAATAATGAGATAAACCGTTGTAAGGCAATCAAAAGACCCACAGCACCTATGAATAAGATAATAAATCCTATCCAACCACCTTGTTGAATACGCTCTTTCAGATCCGGTGCTTGTACTAATAAGTTCATAATGGCGCCACGTGTTGGATCGACAACAACAGAACTCACATTTTCTGTGCTCTCAAACTCCATCACAATGTCCCTTAAGCGATCGACGGGCTGACGTCCTAGTTCTACTAGGTTTCCTGTTTCAGGTAAATATCGCAGAAATTTACCATCACTAAAGGCCGAAAACACACCCACTCTTGTCACGTCTCTTTGTTCTACTATGCCTTGGGCAGTAATAACATCTAATGTCGTTTTTGTGATCTTTGATGACTCAGTCATTTCTTGTTGCAGCAATAACCAGACTTGGCGAATATCCTCAATAGTCGGTTGCTCTTTTCTCTGAGCCATCTTGTCTAAAAATTGAGCTCTGTTAGGAAATTGTGCAGAAATCAATGAGCTCTCTATTACACTTCGTCCCTCATTGGCAACTTGACGAACAGTGCCAAATAACTCACCAAGCGAGCCTGATTTTTGTTGTAAAGCAGCTTCTTGTTCAGCCAGTACTGCCTCTTGTTGCTTAAAAATCACATTAAGAGACTCTGTCCGCGTTTCCTGTTCAGTGAGTCGTTCCTTAGCTTCTAACAATAAACGTTCTCGTTCATTATGTTGTTTAACAAAATCCGCTTCTCGCTGGGTATTTTGCTGTTGTTCCATAACTCGGTCATGTTTAACTTGCTCATATAAAGCATCTAAATCAGCCGGTTTTTCTGATGAATGCAAAGCTAAAACAGACGGGCTGAGCAACACAAATACCAGCATCGAAATCAATCTGTTCATTTTACCTCCTCCGCTGCTTGCATCGGCAATACAAGCAAATCAGGTGGTAGCTGTTTTTTCGCAATCTTCAGCCCTTTTTCTACCGCCTTACGATTCTCCGAGTCGAGCTCTTCCCAACCATTATTCCAATGACCCACTTCTTTGCCATCTAGACTTAAATAATAGAGGCCTATGCGCCCAATTCGGAGAAACTCAACGGTACGGCTATTACCATCAACCGTTAATTCATCCTGATAAGCCTCAATGGTACGGCCATATTCTGTCTCAACTTGGTAGGCTTCTAGGATGCGACGATACTTTTCTGCCAAACTCACATCTGCACGTTCCATCAACAGTTGTAATTGTTCGATGCGGTTTTGTCTTTCTTCAGGTAAAAAGGGCATATCGAGTTCAACGAACTGTGCCATAACTTGAATCATATTGAGCATTAGCGGAACAATTTCACGCTGCGTGGTTTCTATATTTTCCAACTGAGCATCAATGGATACCAATTCGTCTTTTTGAGATATCACTAATTTGTCTAACTGATCGTTATACGCCTTTAGACTTTCGGTTTGCCTTAACACTGCACGATATTCTGCCAGCATCTGACGACTTTCATCGTCTAAAGCATCAATACGCTGTTGTGATTTTTTAGCCGCAACTTCAGATTTGAGTTGTGCATCAACAGCATTTTTTAATGTAGTTGTATCAGCCTTGCTCGCTATCGGCGCTAACATTAATAGCATCAGACAGCAAAATCGGCTCATGGTCGTAGTTCGCATAACGTGTTCTTAACCTTAGATTTAATTCAATCAGACTAGCTATATCTTTCGTCTTACTTTTCAGGCGTTAATACTAACAGTTAAAGACGCCAAAGTGACTACAAAAAATTTACCTGTATAGGATACCTAGACTGAGTGTTATTGAAACAAGTGATATCACGCAATAATAGGTTATTAGTCGGACATTCTCACAATATAGGCTAGAATTGTCATCATTTACTTACAAAGATAGTCAATAAGGATCTAAAAATGCCAACAAATCACGACCTTTTTTCCCAAGCCCAACAACATATTCCAGGCGGTGTTAACTCACCCGTAAGGGCTTTTAAAGGTGTGGGTGGTGATCCACTCTTTTTCCGTGAAGGTAAAGGCGCTTGGATCACTGATGCTGAAGGCAAAAAATACGTTGATTATATTGGCTCATGGGGGCCGATGATTGTCGGTCATGCACATCCTGATGTCATCAGTGCCGTACAAAAATCGGTTGAACATGGCTTAGGATTCGGCGCACCAACTGAAATTGAAACCACCATGGCTGAAGAAGTCTGCAAATTAGTGCCATCAATGGATCTAGTTCGTATGGTGAGTTCTGGAACAGAAGCCACCATGAGTGCCATTCGTTTAGCACGAGGTTACACAGGCCGCGACAAAATCGTTAAATTCGAAGGCTGCTATCACGGTCATGCTGATTCTTTATTAGTCAAAGCAGGATCAGGTGCTTTGACTTTAGGTGTACCGTCATCAGCTGGTGTCCCTGCTTCCTTGGCTGAGCACACCTTGACCTTACGTTTTAATGATATCGAATCAGTTAAAACATGTTTTGCTGAATTAGGTGATCAAATTGCCTGCATTATCGTTGAACCAGTGGCAGGTAATATGAACTGTATTCCTCCTGTTGAAGGCTTTTTAGAAGGCCTAAGAAAAATCTGTGACCAACATAACAGCGTACTGATTTTTGATGAAGTGATGACGGGCTTCCGCGTGTCATTAGGTGGTGCACAAGGCCATTACAATGTCACACCCGACCTCACCACCTTAGGTAAAGTCGTTGGTGGAGGTCTGCCTGTTGGCGCCTTTGGGGGTAAACGTGAAGTGATGGAACATATAGCCCCACTCGGCCCTGTTTACCAAGCAGGTACCTTATCAGGTAACCCAATCTCAATGGCAGCGGGTCTTGCGACATTAAAACTGATTCAACAAGATGGCTTCCATGACAAACTGTCTGCCGCTGCTGAAAAACTCGCTACAGGACTAAAAGCCCTAGCGGATGAAGCGGGCATTCCAATGGCGACCAGCCATGTTGGCGGGATGTTTGGTTTATTCTTTACTGAAGATGATAAAGTCGATTATTACGAACAAGTAGCTAACAGTGATCAAGAACGTTTTAAAAAGTTCTTCCATCTCATGCTCGATCGTGGTGTTTACCTTGCTCCTTCTGCCTTTGAAGCAGGCTTTGTTTCTGCAGAACATGGTGATGCAGAAATTGAGCACACTTTAAACGCGGCGCGTGAATCCTTAGCATTATTATAAGGCTGATATGAACACACTTTATTGGCACGACTACGAAACCTTTGGCCTCGATCCACGTTATGATCGACCCGCTCAGTTTGCTGGGATTCGTACCGATGAAGACTTAAATATCATCGGCGAGCCGCTGATGATTTATTGCAAGCTGGCTGAGGATAGTTTGCCCTCGCCTGAAGCGTGTTTAGTCACAGGCATTACTCCTCAGGAAGCAAATGAAAAAGGCTTAGCTGAGGCTGAATTTATTAAACTTATTCATGATGAATTCGCTCAAGCCAATACCTGTGGCGTTGGCTATAACAGCTTGCGGTTTGATGATGAGTTCACTCGTTTTGTTCTCTATCGTAACTTCTACGATGCTTATGCCCGTGAATGGCAAAATGGTAACTCTCGCTGGGATATTATCGATATGGCGCGACTGACCAGAGCCTTAAGACCTGAAGGCATTAACTGGCCTGATAGAGAAGACGGTAAACCCAGCTTTCGCCTTGAGCATTTAACTGCTGCCAATAATATCGAACATGCTGGCGCCCATGATGCGCTGGTTGATGTCTATGCCACCATCGCATTTGCCAAACTGATTAAAACAGCACAACCCAAACTCTATGATTATGTCTATCAACGTCGACGGAAAAATGATGTTGCACCACTACTGAATATTAACGACCGGACACCAGTGATTCACACTTCACGCATGTACCCAAGTGATTACTGTGGTACGGCCTTAGTTGTCCCCTTAGCCAAAGATCCCACTAATGCCAATGGCATTATTGTCTACGACCTTCGCTACGCACCTGATGATCTGATTAATGAAGATGCAGCAACATTAAGGGAATGGCTGTTTACACCCTACAAAGAATTACCTGAAGGTATTAACCGACCTGCACTTAAAACCATTCATATTAATAAATGCCCTGTTGTGGTGCCTGAAAACACACTCAATGATGAAGCTGCCGAACGATTAGATATTAACCGTGAACAACATTACCAACATTTGGCTCAGCTTAATGCAGCTGGAGATTTAACAGCTAAACTCAATGAGATATTTAGCAAACCAGAATTTGAAGCCATAGACGATCCTGATGCCGGCCTCTATTCAGGTAGTTTTTTCAGTAATAACGATAAACGAAAAATGGATTTAGTCCGTGAAGCGGAACCAGAAAGTTTAGCCTTTCTGTCGATACCTTTTGAAGATTCACGTCTTGAAGAAATGCTATTTCGTTACCGCGCTCGCAACTGGCCTGAAACCTTAAATGAAGAAGAACAAGAGCAATGGCAAGATTATCGTCAGCAAAGATTAACTTCAGATGAGAGTGACAAAATATTAACTTTGTCTCGCTTTCAAGAAGCAATCGAAGCTTGTCGGGAACGTGAACTAACAGATGAACAAAAGACTGTTTTAAGTCAGTTAGAACAATACGCTCTTCAAGTTAGAAAGAGCTAACTCACCTTAATTAATTGGAGTCTAACTCCATTGATTCGATAATTTTAATGCGTTTGTTCTAGTTCTACACTTCTTTAATTTATAAGTAATATAAAACGCATTGAAAGCATGCGTCATTGATATTTATGACTGCGATACTTGGAAACGTCGTATATCGAAAGTCTCAATAGGCAATGTTGTTTTACCATCGAGGATCAATTCAGACATGATGCGACCAACAATGGGTGACAATTGAAATCCGTGCGCAGAAAAACCAAAGGCGTGAAATACGCCGTCGGCCTTTGCACTACTTCCGATCACTGGCAGGTTATCGGGCATAAAGCCTTCAATACCAGCCCAGGTGCGGACAATACGAACAGGTGCCATATGAGGAAATAGTTGAGTCACGGTTTGAGCGCTGGTTTTAAGGTCGGCAACATTGATCCGTGTCTGCTCTGTCTTAAAGTCTAGTTGAGCCAAATGAGCACCGCCAATGACCACTGTGCCGTTTTGCATCTGTTTAAAAGAGAGCTTGTGCCCCACTGCACCTACAACCACATCAAGAAATGGTGGTAGCCGCTCAGTAACCATCAGCATTGGCGCTTTAGCTGTCAGTGGCACGGACTCGCCGAACATGGCAGCAAAACGATTAGCCCAAGCACCTGCACAGTTAACAAGGGTTGGAGCTCTAAAAATTCCCTGATTAGTAGCTACCTTCCAACCGTCGTGGCTGTCTTCGATACTTTCTACTTCAACACCATTATGGATTTGCGCGCCTAAGGCTATCGCTTTATTGCGAAAAGCAGTGGTGGTATGAAAAGGTCGAGCAAAGCCATCATCAGGATTGTACAGTGCGCCCACACAACCCTCTACAAGCCGCGGTACAAGCTTATATAACATCTCTTTATCGATGATACTTTCATGCTGATAACCATGCGCTTGCAGCATATCCACGCGTGTTTGTAATGTTTCTAATTCGTCCTCGGTCTCTGCCACCCTGACCTGTCCATTCAGCACAACATCGCAGTCGTCATCGACTAAATCGTGAATGTTTTTCCAAATTTCGGCGGCAGCAACAGTGAGCGGTATTTCGGCGACATGGCGATTAAGCTGGCGCAAACCACCCGCATTAACACCAGAAGCATGGCGACCTGGGCTCTGCTTTTCGAGCACGATCGCTTTAATACCTCTCAGTCCCAGGTGCAATGCGGTAGAGAGCCCCATCAACCCGCCCCCAACAATAATTACATCTGCTTTCATTTTGATACTGACCCCACATCCAGCGCTGCAAGCTGCTCGATCGTTAAAGGGCGAATCGGAGGGCGAATACGATAACCACCAGCGACCAACATATCGACACCAAGCTCATGGGCGACAATTTGACTCACGGCATTATCGCATTGACGACCTTGGCAAGGTCCCATACCACAGCGGGTAAGGAATTTGATTTGATTGGTATCCTCATGCCCTGCACGTATTGCACAGCGGATTTCACCAGCATTGATCTCTTCACAACGACAAACCAGCGTTTTATCCTCAGACTCACTTAACAATGCAGAAGGAGGACGGAACAAAGCCTCTAAAAAAGGGCGTATTCGCAGATCGTCCTTCATCCAGCGTTGATCTTCGCGAGCAGCTTCGTCTCTTTGTTTTTCATTCATATAACCAAGGGCACGTACACTTTCAAAAGCTGCGACGCGTCCCGCATGTCTTGCAGCAACTGCACCACCAATACCTGCACCATCGCCGATAACTGATATACCATCAAGCGAGCTGTTACCCCACTCGTCAGTCACGGGACGCCAACAAAGTTGTGCCGAATCCCAGCGGTGATCACAAGCAGTGCAACGGCTAAGGTGGCTATCAGGGATCACGCCAAAATGGCTGAACAACAATGGAGTTTTAATAGATTGTCGACTGTTTCGATGAGTAAACTCAACTGCTTCTAATGAATCATTACCAACCGCCTGAAGGTCAGTAACCCCATTAAAAAATTTCACCCCTGCCCACTTTAGTTGCAATTGGTACTGCAGTCCTTTAAGTATGTAATGATGTGCACGCAATGCATTCGGTAGATGGGGTAATGCTTTCCAAAGATTGCCCGTTGGTGCCATATCCAATATAGCGTGTATCTTGACGCCAGCGCGTAGGTATTGCCAAGCAAGTAACAATAGCAACGGTCCAACCCCTGCCAGCACCAATCCATTGCCAGGGACTAGTCCAGAGGATTTTAATAGGATCTGCCCAGCACCCGCAGTCATCACGCCCGGCAATGTCCAACCTGGAAAGGGAATAGGACGTTCCATAGCACCACTGGCGATAATGACACGATCAGCACATATCAGTGATGCCTGTCCGTCGCGCAGGATACCTATCTCTCGTTGGTCATTCAGGTTCCATAGGGTGGTATTGGGTAAATAGCCGGCACCACTATCGTTAAACTGTTCAACTAATTCCCGACCACGCTGATAATCAGGGCCAAGCAATGCAGCACGCTGGACTGATGTTTCCCCCACCGCACGATAAACCTGTCCACCTGGCGTTGCCTGTTCATCCATCAGCAAGCTTTCAACACCTGCTTTCGCCGCCGTAGCCGCAGCGGCCAAACCAGCAGGACCACCACCGATTATTACCAGTTCATGCTGTTCCACTAGCGGTATCCTTCAGCAGTACCGATCTGGCGGCAGATCTGCATACCCTCTTGTACAACAATCTGGCATGACTGACGGTTTGGTATACCATCAATCTCCACCAAACACTCAAAGCAAACCCCCATCATGCAGTAAGGCGCACGAGGCGCACCTGAGATTGGCGTGGTACGAGACGAACTAAGTCCCGATGCTAGCATCGCTGCAGCCACCGAATCTCCCTCCCTAGCCCGTGTAGTCTGACCATCAATCTGGATTTCAACCCAACAGTCGCTAGGTTCCTCTATACGCCGAAATGGTGAACTCATAGTGTTAAAGATGAACCTTATTGACGATATCAGCGTGCTCAAAAATCATCTCGTGTTGCAGTTCCAGAGATTGCCCCACACCTGCCTCTTTGGCACGCTTATACATGGTTAGAGCAATGGCAATATCCAGAAATGACAGACCCACAGCATTGAAATAAATACGTTCTTCATCTGACTCACGTCCGGGCTTGTCGCCTGACACCAACTCATGCAAATCGGCATGAAGATCGTGATCACTGAGCAATCCGTCTTTATACATTCGGCTCAAGGTCTGGGTTCGGTGCGTCACTGTTTTCCAGTCATCGCAGACAATCTTGTCACTCTGAGATACCACCTCATATTCGTCTTCCCAGCCCCCCACGTGACTGTAAAAAGCACCTGGCTTCACCCACTCTGCTTTAAGTAAAGGGGCCTGAGCACTCGTCGCCGTCACCAGTATATCAGCCCCTTCCATAGCCATTTTGACATTTCCTTTGGCAGCGATGAATTCCATATCAGGCAGAATCGGTGCAAGTTGATCGATAAACTCCTGTTCTTCTTCGGACGTCAGTGCTGAAACACGACAAACCTTAAGCCCGGGGCGTACCACCTTCATCGCCAGTAGGTGCATTTTTGCCTGCTCGCCAGCACCAATAAAGCCAATTATCTCCGCATCTTTTTTAGCAAGATGTTTGGCTGCAACAGCACCCACAGCACCCACCCGCATATTCGAAGCCAGCGTACCATCCATCACAGCCACTGGGAAACCATGCTCGATCTCTGACAACACAAAAATCGCAGACAAGTTTTGCAGATCATACTTGTGTGGATTGTCTGGAAACACGGAAACCCATTTCATGCCACAAATCTTTTCATCCAGCATTGTTGCGGGTAAACAGTTGATTCGTTCTTGAGTTCGCTGATTGAATATTTGCACAATTTTCTCTGGAAACATGATCGAGCCTTGCTCAAAATCCAGTAGCGTTTGCTCCACCACCTCAACAATCAAACGCATATCAAAACAGCCTGCGTTGAGTAAGTGTTCTTGAGAAAAATAGTTAAAGTCGACTTCGTGACTAGTCATTACGCTCCCTCTTATGAAGTGTTGGTTAAACTAGGGCTAGTTACATTTCATTATAAGCAGATAAGTTGGCAATTTGATGACTTAGCTAGCAACAATCCTAAACGCCCATATTGTCTTTTTATACAGATAGACTCTGTTCAATATATTTCTCTATATCTTGTGGCTTTGTAGTGGGTGCAAAACGTTCAACAGGCTGGCCATTTTTATCGACTAAAAACTTAGTAAAATTCCATTTAATTTTATTGCCCATCACACCTGAAAGTTCATCGCGAAGGTAATGAAAAAGCGGATGGCTGCTATCACCATTGACATCAATTTTTTCAGTGACTAGAAAATCAACACCGTAATTCACCAAGCATTCATTCTTAATCGCTTCAGCATCACCTGGTTCTTGTTTACCAAATTGATTACAAGGGCAGGCAATGACTACTAGTCCTCGGTCTTTATATTTCTCATGTAAGGCTTGCAGTCCTTCATATTGCGGTGTGAATCCACATTTGCTGGCTGTGTTCACAATCAATACCGACTTGCCTTTGAACTGTGAAAAATCGATTGCATCGCCTTGTAAGCTATTCATTGAGAAGTTATAAAATTCAGACATATTTAATCCCTAATATTTTTTAATTCTCATAATGTCCCAGACCTTATGTTTTCGCAAGTGATTCTGCGTTTAATCGCAATCAAAATCAGTGATTACGGTAAACTATGTCCATGTCGAATTCTGCTGCTATTTTGCTCACCACATTAAATGCCCGCTATATGCATACGGCTTTTGGCCTGCGGTATCTGCTGGCTAATATGGGTGATCTAGAGGCTCAGAGCAAAATTATTGAGTTTACGATTCAAGAATCACCCATCAATATTGCTGAGCAGCTATTAAGCCACAATCCAAAAATCATCGGCTTTAGTGTTTATATCTGGAATGTCATAGAAGTCACTAAAGTGGTCGCGATATTGAAACAAATCGCACCCGAAGTAAACATCATTTTAGGTGGCCCAGAGGTTAGTCACGCGCCTGATGTGCCAGACGTTTGTGATTTGGCTGATTATGTTATTGCTGGGCCTGGTGAACAGTCTTTACCTGAACTCTGTCAGGAGCTTTTAGCTGGAAAAGCCCCTCAAGATAAATTTATCGAGAGCAGCCTACTGCCACTTGAAGAGTTACAACTGCCCTATCGCTATTACACTGAGGAAGATATTCGCAATCGCTTGATTTATGTTGAAGCCTCACGCGGTTGTCCCTTTAAATGTGAGTTTTGTTTATCGGCACTCGATAAAACGGCTAAGGCGTTTCCGCTTGATGCTTTTCTAAATGAAATGGCTTTATTGTTAGAACGTGGCGTGCGTAATTTTAAATTTATTGATCGCACTTTTAATTTAAAAATAGTCACCAGTATTCAGATATTAGAATTCTTCTTAGAGAGAATGACAGATGATCTTTATCTGCATTTCGAAGTCGTACCTGATCATTTGCCTGACAAGCTAAAAGAAGTGTTGAAACGTTTTCCTGCCAATAGCTTACAGTTTGAAATTGGCGTTCAGACGTTTGATCCTGATATTCAAAATGTCATTAGTCGCAAACAAAATAATGACAAAACCAAAGAAAACCTGAACTGGCTGAAAGAAAACACAGGGGCTCATTTACACACCGATCTGATCTTTGGTCTGCCTAGTGACAGGCTTGATAACTTTGCCGATAGCTTTGAACAATTGATCGCACTCAAGCCACATGAAATCCAACTCGGTATTCTTAAACGATTACGCGGTGCGCCTCTCAACCGACACAACGAACCTTATCAATTACGTTATAACCCGGAAGCCCCCTACAATATCCTGACAACCAAAGATATTGATTTCACGACGATGCAAAGGGTTAATCGCTTCGCCCGTTTCTGGGATATGATTGGCAACTCTGGTCGTTTTACAAACACATTGCCACTTATCTTGGACGACTCGCCTTTTAATCGTTTTATGCAATGTTCTGATGCACTTTATCAGCAGGCTGGCAGTACATGGAAAATTGCCCTAAAGCGTCTTTTTGAACTGCTTTACACTATCATGGTAGATGATTTTGAGGTTGATTCTGAACTTGTTAAAACGCATCTAAGATTAGACTATGACCGTGCTGGCATTAAAGGTTTACCATCTTATGAATTAAATATCGCTAAGCTAGATAAGTCAGCTAAATCTGGTATTGCCAATAAAAGGCAACGAGCGCATTTAAGTCACTAGACAATCAGGCGAGACAATGTCTTAAAATGCGTATGCTTAGCGTCACGTAGCCATTCAAATAAAACGGATTCTGTATTCGTAACCACCACACCTGCCTGCCTAAGTCGATGCATAGCATTATCTTGATTAGCTTTAACTCGCGAACTAACAGCATCTTCAACGACAAAAACTTGATATCCCTTTTCTTGCAGCTGTAGTGCTGTTTGTAACACGCAAATATGTGCTTCCATACCCGTCAGAATTATTTGCTGACGACCTGTAGCTGCTATCTGTTTTGTAAACTCATCCGAGTTAAGACTAGAAAAACAGGTCTTTTCAATCACTTTGATAGCATCACCGAAATGTTCAGTAAGCTCTGCTTCCGTTGGCCCTAAACCTTTGGGATACTGTTCTGTCACCAACGTTGGAATAGCTAATACCTGAGTCGCTTGTAATAAAACAACCAATTGTTTCAACACTTGGTTGTTTATTTCAGCTGGCATTGCACCAGCCAGACGCTGTTGGACGTCAATAATAACGAAGACACTATCACTCGTAGCAAGCAATGACGTACTCATTATTGTACTAGCCATTCATTAATTTTAACCAAGTCCTCTTTACTCAAAATACCCGCAGCTTGTTTAAGTTGCAGACTTGATAAAATGTAGTCATAACGTGAGCCGGCATAATCACGTCGCGCTAGGAATAAGGCGCTGCGAACATTAAGAACCTCGACTGTCGTACGTGTACCCACTTCATAACCTGCCTCGGTAGACTCGAGCGCTTTTTCACTGGAAACCACCGCTTGCTTAAGTGCTTTTACACGACTAATACCTGACATTACACCGTTATAGGCTTCACGGCTCTGACGTAACACAGCTCGTCGTTGTTGCTCTTCATTTTGCATCGCTTGATCGAGTCTATGGGTAGCCTCCCGTGTTCTTGATAAAACATCGCCCCCGCTATAAATAGGTAAGTTAAACTGCAAACTGAGACTCTCTTGATGTGTTTTATTACTACCACCAAAACTACTATCGCTTTGTGAGTTAAAACTTTTCTGACCGACTAGATCCAAACTTGGGTAATGATCACTTTTTTGCAATTTGATCACTTGATGGGCATCTTCTTTAGATTTTTTTGCCACCATGAGATTTGGGTTTTGTTCTAAAGCCATACTCGCCCATTTTTCACTATCTTCGGGCTCTGGCTTTACTAGTGGTGTTTCGGGTTTCAGCGCAGCAAGATCATCGAAATAGCTGCCGGATGTTTCACGTAAACGCTCTTTACTGTTAGCTAATTCATTTTCAGCTGTTATCTCTGAGGCCGTGGATAGATCATAACCCGCTTGTGATTCGGCTAAATCTGTAATGGTCGCCAAGCCCACATCAAAACGTTGTTGTACTTGTTCTAGTTGTTGCGCATTAGCTTCTTTTTCAGCAATAGCAAACCGAAGATCATCTTGTCGTGCTAGAAAATCAAAATAGCGCTCAGCAACACGGACTATCAATGCTTGCTCAGCAATAAAGTAACTGGCCTCTGCGCTTTCTATTGCAATGTCTGCTTGTGCACTTTGAATAAAATTTTGCTGACGAAAAACAGGCTGAGTCAAATTTAAACTATAGCCATGGCTATTGAATTCGCGATCACCGCCAAAGTTTTGCGCAGACGATTGTTGGCGCACTTTGCCATCATTAGCTGATAAATCGAGCTCCGGTAAGAACCGTGCTGTAGCCTGCTCACTTAATTCACCAATAGCGCGGCGCGACGCAGCTTCTGAAAGCAACTCAGGATCGCTTTTTAACGACTTTTCGAAAACAGCCAATAAATCATCAGCTAAACTTGAAGTGGAGCATACAGCCAGAACTAGGCCAAAAATGGCACTAAATAATCTCATAATAAAACGTTAGTAAACGGCCATATCGGGATCAACATCTAGAGCCCAAGCATTCATTCCGCCAGCTAAATTAATCACATCTGTGAAACCATTTTGTTCTAAAAACTGGCCAACATTGTTGCTACGGTTGCCTGTTCTACAAATCACCACAATAGTTGCATCTTTATTATCTGAAACATCCGCCAGTTTTTCTGCAATATCTTGCATAGGAATATGCACAATCCCCTGAAGCTTACCATTTGCTAATTCATGTTCTTCTCTAACATCTAACAAAATAGGTCGATCTCTGGTTGATAGATATTCTGCTAGTTCTGTTACACACATTTGTCTCATTTTTTGATTGCCTTAATTAAAATTCAAACTTAGCTTTTGGCTCAGCATTGATGATGTGTGGCATCACTGTTTCAAACACGGTTTTACTTTGCCATTCCCGTTCTGTGACACGATGGATAAGCTGGACGTTCATTGCTGGTGCTTCACCCACTGCTACCAACATTCGTCCACCCACATTTAATAAATTTAATAATTCATCGGGTGTGTTAACAAAGGCGGCTGTTGCGACAATTACATCAACGCGATCATCTAACTGCCAACCCTTTGAAGCATCACCAACCTGTAGCGAGATATTATTAAAAGCTGCTAAATTCTGTTGAGCTTGTGCTGATAATTCCGGGACAATTTCTACTGAAATGACTTGCTGTGCCAATTGGGCTATTAACACTGTTAGGTAGCCTGTACCTGTACCAATTTCAAGCACGACTTCATTCGGTTGGATATCTACTGCTTGCAGTATTTTCGCTTGCAATAGCGGTGGTAACATTGTCTGACCATACCCCATCGCTAACGCAGTATCTGCATAAGCTAATCCTACTAATTTCTCATCTACAAACGATGCACGATCAATCTCTCTTATTGCATCCAACACCCTAGTGTTGTCCACTTCATTAGGCCTTACTTGCTGTTCCAACATATTAAACTGTGCAATTTCTTGTTGTTGCATTATGTTCTACTCAATATAAACGGTATAGTAAACTCTCACTAAGGATAAGAGCTTTCATAAGGTGGTGCAAGCTAATCAGCCTTATAGGAGGATTATGATGACTATTACAACATTAGCCGCTGGTTGTTTTTGGGGTGTAGAAGCCAAATTTCGACAGCTTCCGGGCGTGTTATCAACCCGTGTTGGCTACACAGGTGGACACAGTGATAACCCTGATTATAAAACTGTTTGCACTGGCAGTACCGGTCACGCTGAAGCCATTGAGATAACATTCGACCCCGATATTATCAGCTTCTCAAATTTGTTAGCTTTTTTTTGGCAGATCCATGATCCAATGACATTAAACCGACAAGGGCCAGATATAGGTAGTCAATATCGTTCAGCTATTTTTTATCATGATGATGATCAAAAACGACAAGCTGAACTCAAAAAGAAACAGCTTAACGAAACGCAACATTTTCCAAAACCTATCGTGACTGAGATTACGGCAGCATCACATTTTTACCCTGCCGAAGAGTACCACCAGTGCTATATCGAAAAGCAACGAGGAATGTAGGATTTAAGGAACTAAGATTTCAACCTCGCCCTTAGCGCCCGTGTTATCCACCCAGCGCACAGCAATTTTATCGCCTTGCTCGCCGCCCGCTAGTTGGAAAGAAAAATAAGGGTTAGTTGATGTTGCTGTGCCACATTTTATCGCGAGCACTTCGTCATCATTTCGCCAGCAACGAATATCCTGAATAAACTCTTGGGGAATTGGCTCCCCTAAGGCATCAACACCTTGTCCATTGTTCATTGGGTGGGCCAATAAAATTCGTATATGGGTATCGCCAGATTTTAGCTTTACCCGCATTCTATCTTCTATTGCCATCACCACTATGCATCTCCCCCTATAACAACAGAGACAAAACGTTCTGTTTTATAAAGTACGCCATCAGCACGTGCTACAGCGATAACAGATGAATCTTTGGCTATTTTAATGCGGGTTTTAAAGGGTAACTTAACAGCAGAGATTAAATCTAAACTCATCACCAAGGGATAGGGGTTGTTTTCTACTAAAATAGCGATGCGTTCAATATTGTCCAATTCACTGTCAATTTGCACTGCAACTGAATCACCACTCACTGTCTTTTTGGGAGGCTTACCTGTAGTAAATTTTAAGGTCTTAGTCGTGGCAATTTCGGCTTGCCCCATGATAGCCAATATCGCATCCTCTACCGCTTCGGCAGTAAAGGCATCACTTGGCCAATGGGCAAGTAATCGTTGTGGCAGAATCAAGCCGCTACCCGCTACCAGTGCTAGAGTAGAAGCAGAAAATGCTTTTCTTAATAACGCGCGGCGCTGTGGGTTAATAGTATCTGTCATCACAATGCTTCATCTAACTCTTCTAGTTGTGTTTCAACCTCACGTAAACGTGAATTTAATTTAGCCAGTTGAAACTTATCACCACGAGCAAATTTTATAGCCAATTGTAATTGATCAACGGACTGTTTTAATCGACCTGCATTGTAATAGTACTCCGCTAACCAGCTATGTGCCTGACTATTATTGTCCATATCACCATAGGCTTGTGCTAGTAATTTGTATACCTTCTGAGTCTGTCTGCCTAATTGGTATTGGTTTAACAATTTTTCTGTCGCCACTTTTGACTGCTTTGCTTGAAGTAATGCAATGACTTGCTTAATAGTAAGGGCATAATCTCGCGGATAAAGACGCTGATTTTTTTCATAGATTGCTAATGCCGTTTTTATATGGCCGCGTGATAATTCCATGTCAGCCAATGCCAACTGATAAGTTAAGCGTTCGCCATCATTGTCTATCAATTCTCGTAAAATGGATTTAGCCTGACTATAGTTACCGATAGCTGCCAAAGCCAAGCTGTAGCCATATTTTGTTGCCGTATTATTAACATTACTCCCCACCTCTATGGAGCCCGCATAGTATTGAATCAATTGGGTCAGGTTCGGCGTCGTCATCACCCTTAATTTTTCGCGGATTAAATAAAACTTTTGTCGATCAGATGGTTGGCGCTTTAGAGGATAAGTATTAGCTCGTCCTCTTGAATCAGCAATACGCGATGAAGTGACCGGATGAGAACGCAAAAATTCGGGAATTGATCTGCCAGTATGAAATTGATTAGCCTGTTGCAACCGCTCAAAAAAAGTCGGCATCGCATGTGCGTTAAAACCGGAGCGCACCAATGTCAGCATACCCATATTATCTGCTTCTCTTTCATTTGCACGGGTGAAATTGAGCTGTGCCTGTACACCACCCGCCTGTACTGCTGTGATTGCAGCTGCCCCCATTTCTGGGTCTGCTGCACCTAGGAGAAGAGCACCAATCATGGCTGCTGTCGTCGGCAAGCTAAGTTGTTTCTGTCTCTCAAAACTACGAATTAAATGGCGCTGAGTCACATGCGCAATCTCATGCGCCAAAACCGATGCTAACTCATCTTCCTCATGGCTAGTTAATAATAAACCACTATTCACGCCAATAAAGCCTCCCGGAGCAGCAAAAGCATTGACTCTGTTATCAGGCACCATGAAAAACTTAAAACTCAATTGAGGTGCATCACTGTTAGCAACGAGGCGTTCACCTAATTCGGATAAATAATCAGTTATCTCAGGATCATCAATCAAATCGACCGATTGTTGAAGCCGCCAATAGAAAGATTGTCCTATGCGGTATTCTTGGTATGGCGAGACTACAGAACCTGCACTATCCCCTATTTCAGGCAACTCTATTTCTGCCACACTGGTCATATAAGGCCAGCTAAACAAAGTGAATATCGCAACAATAATAATCTTTTTCATTGTGATTCTAGACATAGAGCAGATCAGCATGGTTCCACTGAGACAAATGTATTGGTTTCAGTTTATCATTACCTCAACCATGAGAAATTTAATTTTGAGGAAATAATGTCAAACTTTGATGTCGAACTAGATGCATCTGGACTGAACTGCCCATTGCCCGTGTTAAAAGCACGAAAAGCACTATCAAGTATGTCACCTGGTCAACGATTGTTATTAATTGCGACCGACAAGGGTGCTGAAAAAGATATTCCTGCCTTTTCAAATATCACAGGCAATCCCTTAATTGAGACTAGTGAAAAAGATGGCAAGCTACATTTCCTTATTGAGAAAGGTGAAGGCTGATGACTAAGAAAGTCGCCATTATTGCCAGTAAAGGCACACTTGATAATGCATACCCACCATTTTTGCTCGCATCAACGGCTGCTGCATTGGGTTTTGAAGTTAAAATATTTTTTACTTTTTATGGCTTAACCTTACTGACCAAAGATCCCGATTTGAAAATCTCGCCTCTGGGCAATCCAGCCATGCCAATGCCTGTTCCTATTCCAAGTATTGTGCAAATTATTCCTGGCCTAGAATGGTTTGCAACCTGGATGATGAAACGAAAATTGAAGCAAAAAGGGGTTGCTAGCTGGCAAGAACTTCGCGATATTTGCGTCGAATCAGAAGTCGAATTGATTGCATGCCAAATGACGGTAGATTTATTTGATTACAACAGTGAGGATTTTATCGATGGAATCAGTCCTGGTGGTGCGGCGACCTTCTTGGAATTTGCCAGCGAGGCAGATATCACACTCTATATTTAAAATATCGAATAGCTATCTTATTAGCTAAATGGTGCCCCCGGCGCGATTCGAACGCACGGCCTTCCCCTTAGGAGGGGGACGCTCTATCCAGCTGAGCTACGGGGGCTTATTAATTCAACCTATTGTATTTTTTAATAATTAACAACAAACTATTCCTCAGTGTCAAACTAGAATTTTCATTATTGTCACAATATTGTCACACTAAAACCTAAATTACATACACATATTAGGTTAAGTAATATGGCTACGATTAGGAAGAATGGAAACAGCTGGCAAGCTATTATACGTAGGAAAGGGTTCAAACAGCAAAGCAAAGCCTTTCCACTAAAGAGAGATGTGATAGCTTGGGCTAGCGTAAAAGAATCAGAGCTAGTAAGAGAAACGTTTGTCGATAGTGCTACAGCTAACTCCACCAGCTTTGCTGACTGCCTAGATAGATACGAGAAGGAACAAACAGAAGCAGGTAGGCGCTCTCTTAAACAATTAAAGTCTCAACTGAATATCATAAGAAAGTCTGACCTAGTAAAGCTATCTTTAGGCAATGTAAATCCTGTTGATATTGCTAAGTTTCAAAATCAAAGAACCGATTCAGGTATAAAGACCGCCACATATATCAAAGACCATAACCTCCTTCACGCAATATTCGAGACCATACAGCGTAGCTGGGGCATTACTCTGCCAAAGGGAAACCCGGTTAAGCTAATATCAAAACCAAAGCATAAAGACCCCACGTCAAAAAACCGCAGGCTTCAAGAAGGTGAAGAGGATCTGATTTTGAACGAGTTAAACAAAGCCTCCTTTCAAACTGCCATCATTGTAAGGTTTGCACTAGCAACAGGAATGAGGAGAGGTGAAGTACTAAATATCAGATTAAACGACTTAGACCTAAAGAACTCTACACTAACAATACCCGCAACTAAAACCGACTATCCTAGAGTGATACCTCTTACAAAGAATGCTCACAAAGCATTAGCCAAGCAATTTATCGCTATACTTAGGCAAACAGCAAAAAAATCAGAAGGTAGAAAGTCTATCGAGGACTACGAGCCTCTATCGCCCAAGCATAAGCTGAAAAAACATAAAAGTGCAGAATCTCCAAAACTATTCAATATTAAACCCGACTCCGTATCGAATGCGTTCAGGAAAGCCTGCAAGAAAGCAGATATTGAAAATTTAACTTTCCACGACCTCAGACATGAAGCTATAAGCAGATTGTTCGAAGCTGGCTTAGATATGATGGAAGTTTCTACAATATCTGGGCATAAGAGTATAGCCTTTATTTGATATTAAAAAGTAGTTGTTATAAAAAAAGCCAAAACCATTCAAGGAGTTGGCTTCAAACTGTTACTTCCGATATTTTTGTTTTACATCACGTATCATACTCTAATTATTTTGCAAAAGCTTGGTTGTGTGGAAGTTTTTGGTATTGCCATTCATTAGGGGTAGCGGTGTTTTGTCAGCAGACGTTTTAGGTAAAAAAACCATGAAAGTTTTATGCTTGCTAGTAATGGCTTGCCTGGTAGGTTGTGCGACAAGCCCGCCATCTTCGATAGAAAACGCCTGCCAAATATTTTCTGAGAAAAAAGACTGGTACTCTGCGTCAAAAGAAGTTGAAAACAAATACAGCCTGCCAATACAAGTTCAATTAGCTATCATGCGACAGGAATCTAGTTTCAGGCATGATGCAGTGCCTCCTAGGCAAAGCTTCATAGGTATTCCTCTTTGGTGGCGAATATCAAGTGCATACGGATATGCACAAGTACTAGATAAAACATGGGGCTGGTATAAGCAAAGCACCGGAAACTGGAGTGCAGATAGAGATGATTATGCTGACGCTGTTGATTTTATGGGTTGGTATGCAGACATATCGCAAAAAAAGCTTGGTATATCTAAGTGGGATGCCAACAATCAGTACTTAGCCTATCACGAGGGACACGGGGGATGGGCGAGAAAAACATACACTAGGAAAGCATGGCTAATTGGTGTAGCCAAGAAAGTTGACAGCTATGCAAGCACATATGGAAGTCAGTTAAAAACCTGCCGTAAAAAACTCAACGCCTCACTTTCTATATGGCCATTTTGAATTACTTCCTGTAAGTTTAGGTTTTACTAGAAACGTTAATAAGCGACGATGGCAAGGTAAGCGCCACCTAAAATAAACGTTAATGTTTAGGCGGTAAAATTTGCCCTGTTCGGCACGACATTGGGGGTGGGGTGTATTATTACAGGCTCTTAGAAGATCACACAGGAGCGTGTACGACCTAGTTTTACTAGATTTAGAACAGCCAACCAATCCAAGCCAGGTTGAGTCTTTTGCACTTGCAATAACCGCCCTTCTAGCTAGCTCTCGAGGTTTGCTTTAAGCTATCCAAGTCTCTCTTAACTGCATTAACTTCATCCCACATTATATCTTCCTCACTAAGCAAAGATTCTAGAGTCGATTCTAGTTCAGGTATCTCTTCTGAAATAACCGGTGGGGTTTTCATCACCCTATGCCTCCTTTGTAGCTTTTTGTTGGTAGTGAAATCAAGACACAAACAAGCTCTTTTCCACGCAAAATATATTAACCAATAACAGCCTTCCTAATTCCATACTTTTTTGTGTACGGCAGGTACTATAACTTTGGAGTGGAGAAATATCCCCCCCCGTCCCTACATTGCTTAGTCAAATTAAATAAACTCTGTCACAATCCTGTCACACCTACAAGCCAATTGGAATGGTGATAGATATTTAAACGTAAAAGCTAAACATAGCAATAACGTGGGTTTAGGGGGATATATAATGGCGAAAATCCCCTTAGGAGGGGGACGCTCTATCCAGCTGAGCTACGGGGGCGAGATGGAGTATAACAGCGCTATGGCAACTCATTAAGCGTAAGTTTAATTTAGCTTATTGGCTTTCTTTAAAATCTCATCAATGGGAATGGGCTTGCCTATGCTATAGCCCTGTACAAAATTCACACCAATTTCTTTTAATTTTTCCAAAATCTCTTCTGATTCAACAAATTCGGCGACTGTTTCCAAGCCCATCACATGGCCAATTCCATTAATGGATTTGACCATCTCATAATCTAAGGAGTCGCTGAGCATATCTTTGATAAACATGCCGTCTATTTTCAAGGTATCGACATTCAGATTTTTCAAATAAGCAAACGATGATAGACCACTACCAAAGTCATCCAAGGCAAATCGACAACCAAATTCTTTTAATGTGTTAATGAATATTGTTGCGTCTCGTAAGTTTGCAATAGCCGCTGTTTCTGTAATTTCGAAATTTATTTTTTGTGCTGGTATTTTGTCCCGCTCAAACTCTTTGATGATATACATTGTCATCGCTTCATCATCGAGGGACTGACCAGACAAATTAATCGACATGCTATCGATATGTTCTAGCTCATCTGCATGACGACTCATCCAATGCAAAGTATGGTTGACCACCCAACGATCAATCCGCGTAGCTGAGTTGTACCTTTCTGCCGCGGGTAAAAAAGCACCTGGTGGTACGATTCGACCATCCGTCATTTTCATCCGCAGGAGTACTTCGTACCCTATTTTCGAGCTGTTCTCTCCTATTCCTAAGATAGGTTGCGCATAAAGCAAAAAGCGGCCCTCATCTAAGGCATTACTTATCTCACTACTCCATTGGATATCACCTCGCCTTTCTTGTAGACGAGCATGATGGTCGGTATGTACTTTAATTTGATTTCGACCATTATTTTTAGCCTCATAACAAGCAGAATCAGCATTGTTCATCGCTTCAGCATTATCTGCAATATATTGATCAATGATGGATAAACCGATACTTATCCCTATGGTAAATACATGTTCTTCCCAGTGAAAACGAAAGTTTTCGAACAGTTCAATGACTTGTTCACAAGCCTGATGAGCCTGTTCAATACCACAATGTTCCATCAACAGTGCAAACTCGTCACCACCTAAACGAGCCAAAGTATCTCTCGAACGCACATTTGCAGACATTAAAGAACCAATCTGTCGTAACAACTCATCTCCTGCCACATGGCCACAGGTATCATTAACAATTTTAAACTGGTCCAGATCAAGGAAGCACAATGCGTGCTCAGTCAAATCTCGCTTCGATGAACTGATGGCACGGCCTAACCTTGCCTCAAACTCATTCCTATTCATTAAGCCTGTTAATAAGTCATGGCTTGCTTGATAAGACCTTTTTTCATTAATGCGATGTGCTTCGGTAATATCTTCTTGAGTCACCACAAAATGAGTCACATTATCTGACTCATCCAACATGGGTGTGATCACTTCTTGTGCCCAATATAAATCACCATTTTTCTTACGATTATGTAATTCACCACGCCATTCAAGACCCGATAATAAAGTCTGCCAAAGTTCTTTATAAATCTCAGGATCAGTGTCTTCAGAACTCGTGATATCCGGCCATTTACCTATCGCCTCTTTTGCCGAATAACCAGTGATTGTTGTGAATTTAGGATTAACATATTCGATATTACCTTCACGATCCGTAATCACAACAGCATTAGGACTATGTTTAATTGCGAGTGAGAGCTTTTCAAGTGCCTGGCGCGCCTTTTTTGACGCCGTAATATCATGAGCAATCCCCTCCACAGCGACTACAGTCTGTCCGTTTTCGTCATAAATTGGGCTCTCATGCACATCAAACGTATGCATCTCACCTGACTTAGCATTGATTTCCATTTCATAAGAAGATGGCGGCTGACCTGACAAGGTATCGGTAATTGCAGTTTTAGCTTGCTCATTAATATCTGACGACGACATATGGATGGAATAATGGGTTAAAAACTCCTCTTGCACGTACCCTAATATACTTGCCACTGATGGACTAATATAAGTATATATTCCTTCGGCATCATAACTATATATCAGGTATTCATCCTGAATATTCTCTATTAAACATCTATATTTCTCCTCGCTCTTTGCTAAGAGTTTTACATTTCGTGTTATTTCTTGTGTCTTCTCTTTAGCTTCTTTTTTTATACGCTCCGTACGAGCCGTTGATGCCATTAATAAAAGTATAATGAAACCGAAAGCTATAAAAGCTCCTGCCATGACCCAATAAGACATCCACTTATATCCTTTAACGGTTTTTGTTATATCTATTGATGAAACATAGCAACAAACCTAGGAAATGTGCAACTCATCAACTATACTGACCGCTCAATTCGTCATTCAATTACTGTAGAACAACTGGGTTATTTCATGGAAAATCGCGCTGTATTACTTGCTAATCTAGGGTCACCAGATGACACTGATGTCTCCTCAGTTCGTCGCTATTTAAATCAGTTTTTGATGGATCCTTATGTGATTCAACTCCCTTGGCCAATACGCCGATTAATTGTCAGCCTATTTGTATTGCCTAGTCGTCCAAAAGCATCAGCTGAAGCCTATAAAAGTGTTTGGTTAGAAAATGGTTCGCCTCTAATTGTCTTTTCAGAACAGCTTAAAAAAGCTTTGCAACAACAAATTGCTATGCCTGTCGAAATAGCCATGCGTTATGGTCAGCCTGATATCGAGAGTCAAATTATAAAATTAGCGAGCCAATTAGGGATTGATGAAATCTTATTTATCCCTCTTTACCCACACTTTGCTGAAAGTACGGTGACGACTTCTATTGAGCAAGCAAAAGACATAATCCAAAAACATCAGTTAAATATAAAATTAACTGTGGTCAAGCCTTTCTATGAAGACAATGACTATATAAACGCTTTAGTTGCAAGTGCTAAACCTTATCTAGATGAACCCTACGATCACATTATCTTTAGCTATCACGGCTTACCGGAACAACATATTACTAAGCTAGATAGTTCTGGAGAGCATTGCTTGAAGCGACCAGATTGCTGTCAAGTTGACCATCCAGCGCATAGCACTTGTTATCGCCACCAAATTTTTCGCACGACAGAGTGCTTCATAGAAAAGGCGGACATTAAAGAGGAAGATTACTCCATCGCTTTTCAATCTCGTTTAGGTAAAGCTAAATGGCTAGAGCCTAATACCGAAGATAAGTTAAAAGAGTTAGCAGCAGCCGGTGCTAAAAATGTGCTGGTAATCTGTCCGGCTTTCGTCACAGACTGCCTGGAAACTCTTGAAGAAATAGCTATTCGTGGACAAGAAGTATTCGAAGAAGCCGGTGGTAATAAATTGACTCTCATCCCTTGCTTAAACACCCATGACACATGGGTCAAAACCTTGGCTAACTGGTGTCAAAACGCTTAGAAACGCTTATAATTAACTTATTTTAAACCCGCCCTATCAATGGCTGACGAACCACTTGGTTTGTATATTCACCACCCGGGCCATAAGCTGTCACTTCTGTATCACGTCCACGTAATAAACTCAGCGCTTTATGCAAATATTGTCGGTTCACATTAACAATACCGCCATTAATTTGGTTATTGTCTCGGCAATGCGTCGCCGTGGCACGTAAACCATCAACAACTTCATTTAGTTGTTGAGCATTATTGGGGGATTGATTGGCTATAAAAGCTTCTAAACCATCTTTACCTGTCGAAAAACTTTCCATTTGTAAAATAGTTTCTCGCTGACGAGCTAGCTGTTCCAGCTCCGACAAAACGGTCTGCTTGCTGGTTGCCATTTGTACTATTTTATCTGAATCAGACCCAATCAGTGAGTTACGCTCTTTCGTCAAAATGGCTAATAATTGTTGTGCTGAATATTGTTCTGCCCGTAATACCGTCAATAATTGTTGAAATGCTGTCATGACAAACTCCCTGCTTATTTAAATTGTCCCTCTAACTTAAGCAGATTTTGTGCCACTTCTGTTGCATCAATAACATATGAACCATCGGCTATTGCAGCACGAAGCGCATCAACCTTAGATTGGTCAACAATCGGGGCATTAACGACAATTTGTTGTAGCGATTGTAATTGTTCAGCCACATCCGTTAGGCTTACGGTATCCGAACGAGGCTTATCACTCTGTGGTCGTGAGGTAACAGCCGCTTTTTGATTGTCATTATTCCCCGCCTTACGGGTCCCCGAAAGGTCATTTTGTCCTGATATTTTGATGTCTGACATCGTCATTTTTCCTATAATCTATGACTAATTAGTCGGCCAAAATATAAAAAACTTGAGTATAAATTTAAAAATTTTTTGACTTTTATTTACATTGAAATCTTAACTTGTCCTGGTGCATCAACAACCCCTTCAACAATACGCTTAGATGAACTATTTTCAACGCGTATTCTTTCACCTAATACTGCATCCGACAGTGCCATCCCAGTCATCCTAACCTGCATTGAACCTGCCTCAGCTATCAAGGTGATGGTCTCACCTCTACGAACAATTTTCTGAGGACGAACGTTATTTGCATTCAGCACGGCTCCCGCCACCACTGGATATTTTATTTGCTGACCAATCACTAATTTTGCTTCTTTGAAATAGGCCTTTCTCACGGTTGAAATATCAATCTGTGCTAGCTTGATATCCGATGATGATATGAGACGGTTGGCATTTAAAGGTCGTGCAGCAACAACGACCGTTCTATAAAGCTTTATTGTCACTGGTACATAAACGGTCCATGGTGTATCAGATCGACATTTAACGCCTATGACTTGGCTACCTAAACCAAATTTTTTGCTGTTATTAAAGGCCGTGAGCGGACTGCTACATTGCTGGAGTCTTAATCTTGGATCAAGATTACCAGTCACCACTTGCGGGTTACCATAATGTGCTTGAGCTTGTTCCATGGCATAAACGTGAGCCACTTGCTCAATACTATTCACATCCTGCAACGTTTCGGCTCTAAGACTATATGAACACATCAAAGTCAACATTAAACTGAACTTTAGTAATAGTTTGGATTTCATCTGCAAAACCTTCCGATTAATACATAACGTCATTTTTCTGACATCTATCTTTTATATGAAAGCTAGTGCAAATTTTGTGCCTTTTTAATCATGAACTTGATTGATGGACATATTATGGAGCTTTAAAGCATGTTCTATACTCTTTGTTACTTATCAATATGAAGACAACTTTGCTTTCATTGATAAATTAAAAGCTTAATGATTGTTATAATTAGGTTAAAAGCATACTCTTATCCTTTTACTTACACGCCGAGACATTATTAATTCATGGCATCAACACAATTTACTCAGAACCTCAAAGATTTTGCTTGGGATATTTTTGATGGTTTAACCGATCCTAATTTTCGTCAGAATAATTGGAAAAAAATCGGTTTTTTCATTTTTGTCCTACTTTTACTCTTCATTATCCTAATGGTTTGGTGGGATAACACGCCCGACGACTTTAGTCCTGTGCAAAATGCGAATCACATAGCCGCAAAGCAGCAGCAAGAAATTGTGACGGGCTACGTATCCACCTCGACATTGATCACTTTAGCTAATTCCTTGCTGGAAAAACCAGGTGGCTATTTAAGTAATGATGTCTCACCACCTTCCATTTGGATGGATAATATCCCCAATTGGGAATTTGGTGTTTTGGTACAAGTACGTGATTTTTCGCGGGCACTTCGCAACGATATTAGTCGCTCGCAATCGCAATCATTAGAAAATGCGGATCTTGCTGTTGCCGAACCACAGTTTAACTTTAATTCAGAATCATGGATTTTCCCATCAACTGAATCTGAATATCGCCAGGGCATTAAGGCATTAAACAGCTATTTAGCCAGACTGAGTAATAAACAAAACGATGCCCAATTCTATGCGCGTGCAGACAATTTAGCTGCTTGGCTTGCCATTGTAGAAAAACGGTTGGGTAGTTTATCTCAACGCCTAAGCGCTAGTGTTGGCCAAATTCGTATCAATACAGACCTCGCAGGCGAGCCAGCAGCACAACAATCTACCCCATCTCCAGCCGAGATGGTTACAAAAACACCCTGGACACAGATTGATGACGTATTTTATGAAACGCGTGGTTCAGCATGGGCTTTGATACATCTACTAAAAGCAGCTGAACATGACTTTGCAGATGTTTTAAAAGATAAAAATGCCTTACTCAGCCTAAGGCAAATTATTAGGGAACTGGAAGCCACACAAGAAACTGTCTGGAGCCCTATGATCTCAAACGGTAGCGGTTTTGGATTTTTAGCGAACCATTCTTTAGTGATGGCGTCCTATATATCTCGTGCCAATGCTGCTATTATCGATCTGCGTAGCTTACTTAGCCAAGGCTAATATTATAAAATTGTTATCATTAATAAAGCCTAAGCATTATATTTTAACTATTAATTTATGAGGGAAAATGACCATGAAAAAACTAACCATCTCAGCTCTAGTCGCTTCGACATTATTGATAACTGCATGTGGTGACTCTCAAGATTCAGCTGGAACGTCTGCTACTGTTGGTACTGCTGAAGAAGTGGCACAGTTAACGCAAAAATATCATGAGGAAATGGGCGCGATGACCGACTCCGTTGTTGAAGTTATGGAAACAACCCCAGGGGTCCAAAAAATTGTATCGCCCGAAGGCCATGTTGTTGGGACTAGTGATGATATTGCCGCTAAAACAGCGCATTACCATAAAATGATGGAAGAAATGATGGCAGAGCATGCTTCTGCGACAGGTGTCCATGGCATTGTATCGCCTCAAGGCCATGTTGTTGGTACTGCTGAAGATATCGCTGCTAAAGCTTCACAATATCATAAAATGATGGAATCATTGGCCAACTAAATGACGGTTTGTTTTCAATGAGATATGCCTAATGGCTAAAATGTCTCATAACCTGCTTTTTAAAAAGCCGATGTAATTTACATCGGCTTTTTTACTCTCTTTACACTAATTAATCATTCGCATTAGGATAGAATAATTGTTCGCCTTTTAGCCTAAATCCATTAATTATTCCCTGTCCTTCACTACCTGTCAGAAATTCGATGTATTGAGTTGTTAAATCATAGTTCACATCTGGATGCTTAGCAGGATTCACAGCCATAATATGATAAGGATTGAATAAGGGCGGCGACTGTTGGTATAACACTTCTAATTCAACTTTTTCTTGAAATGCAATATAAGTACCACGGTCGGATAGTGTGTAAGCATTCATTTCATCTGCCATTTTAATAACTGCACCCATACCTTGCCCCGCCCTGATATACCACCTTCCCGTTGGTTCTGACTCAGCTAACTGCCATAAAGCCAGCTCTTTTTTATGAGTACCGGAATCATCGCCTCTTGAAACAAAACGTGATTGCATGTCCATAATTTTCTTAAGTGAATCGCCAACAGAAACTGCATCTTTCAGTCCTGCTGGATCATTTTTAGGACCGATAATGACGAAGTCATTATGCATAACTGGTTTTCTATCGATGAAATCACCTTGTTCAATATATTTAAGCTCAGCTTCAGGTGCATGAACAAGAACAACATCAACATCACCATGACTACCAATCTTTAAAGCCTTGCCTGTGCCCACAGCAATCACATCGACTTTGACATTGTATTTTTGCTCAAAAACAGGGTTAAGAACGGCCAACAAACCGGAGTTTTCAGTGCTAGTCGTCGTTGCTAAGCTAATATGTTCAGCAGCAAAAGAAGACCCGCTGCTCAACAATGCAATAATCGTAAAGGAATGGACCAAAAGTTTTCTCATCATTATTTCCATATTAATTAAAATGCCCATTGACTACGGACTTGCAATATTCTTGGTTCTTGTCGATCAAACGGACCACCATCAATCTCTAATACATCTACGTAGTTAGCCGTGAAACGCAGTGTTGGTGTTGGATACCAATTCAAGCCTACAGTCATTGCATCAGTCTCACCACCATCGATCATGCCATCATTCAAATCGATCGTGCTGTAGCGTAAAGCCAGTTGCCAAGCACCGGTACCGTCTTCTCCAATGTTGGAAAAAGGCTTAGGTCTAGTAAATTTGCCATTTTTATACTGACGAGATTCACCTGTTAAGAAGTAGCCTGTTTCAACATACCAGCCATCAAAATCAACATCATTTAAGCCATTACGATTAACTGAGGTGCTGATATATTCAGCTTGTGCCGAAAGTGGCCCCCAAACACCCGCCAACTCAACGCCCAGTTTCATTACATCTTTAGTATCCATGATGAGACCTGTATCAACAATATTGGTACCCGAGACACGCGTCTCTGGCGCTTGTTTAAACCGAACAGTGCCAGCTTCGCCTGAGTCACGATAATTAGCAGCTAAGCCTAGGTGAATAAGACGGCCAGTTTCATTAATTGGTGCAACCGTCACACGAGCACTTGCTCCCCAATCTTCGTCGTTACTACCCTCTTTTTTATCAACTGAATCACCAAAAACACCTATAGCCCATGTCAAATCACTTTGTACATGAGATGCCATGGCACCAATTGTTCGACCAGGTGAAAAAGCCGCTAGTAAAGCGCGCTCAGTAAAAGTAACGAAGTTATCACTCGTTGCTTCATGTAATGTGAAAGGTTCCTTAAAATGGCCTACGCGTAAATTCAAGTAATTAAAACCCTTGTAGTCAATATAGGCATCCACAATACCTTTGCCATTGGAGCCCGTATTGGCAAAATTATATTGCAGGCGATAGCCCCAGTCATGGTACATGGTGCCTTGCAGTCTCAAGTAAGCGCGCCTAACTTCAGTACCATCCCCCATTGCAGGATCACCACCATAACTCGCAGCATCAATTTGTAAACGTCCACCCAATTCCGTAGAGAAGGCATCATCACGTGTACTGACTCTCAGGCCACCTTTGACTTGAACATCAACATCAGACGGTTTGGTAGCTTCAGCTAGTTTTTCATCTAATTGTTTTTGTAGCTGTTGATTCTGTTTTTTATTTTGCTCTAGTTCGGCGGTTAACCGTCCGTACTGCACGTCACTCACTGTACCGTTTTCATGCAACATATTGATTAATAACTCTATTTCTGAACCCGCAGATACACGTGATATAAAAAACTGCGATGCCATTGCTACAGCAATGAACCCTGC
Source organism: uncultured Gammaproteobacteria bacterium (assembly GCA_905479075.1). Classification (GTDB taxonomy): domain Bacteria; phylum Pseudomonadota; class Gammaproteobacteria; order Nitrosococcales; family Methylophagaceae. The sequence goes on from CAJQLA010000010.1 coordinate 87,196, forward strand.
TCTCATACCCATAAAGGCAACCCTCTGGTATTTACTAAATATTTTATAGTGATAAAACTCATAATATATGTATTAATAAACATATATGAATTAATATACTTATATATTAAACATTAGCTTACAAATATGAAATATGTTTAAACTTACATATATGGACATCAAATATAAAATTAATTGGCAAGTAGATATTGAAGGTGAAGCGCTACAAATAGAGCCCGTATTATTTCAACTACTGTTTTTTATTCAACAGAAAGGCTCTTTAAAAAAAGCGACCGAACAGACGGAGGTTTCATATCGTTATGCTTGGGGGTTGTTAAATAAATGGCAACAACGATTGGGTAAACTCGTAATATTAGAGCCTGGTCGAGGGGCTCATCTCTCTGAAATTGGCGAAAAGCTACTTAATACAAATCGACAATTACTCGCTCGTTTTTCACCGGAACTAGATAATTTTGCAACAGAAACCAAACGAGAGCTTCATGCCCTTGCTCAGCATTCAGACACATCATCCCTCAATATCTTTGCCAGCCATGGTCTCGCTGTTAGTACGCTTCGCCAATTGATCAATCAACAATCAGACTTTAATCTAGATTTACACTTTCACGGCAGCTTAGAATGTCTACGGGCTTTGGATGAAGGTAATTGTGATATTGCAGGATTCCATATTCCTATCGGCTCTCTAGCCAAACCATTAATACCACAATATCTTGATGTTTTAAGCTCTGAAAATCACCAACTTATTTATGTCATCAAACGTAATCAAGGGCTAATGTTTCCAGCTGGTAACCCGAATAAAATTAGCTCTCTTCACACCATTAGTAACAAAAATTTACGCTTTGTTAATCGCCAAAATGATTCTGGAACACGATTACTATTCGATCAGCTCCTACACGACAATGCCCTCACAGCACGACAAATCAATGGCTATGAACATGAAGAATTTACTCATATGGCTGTCGCGGCTTTAGTCACAAGTGGTGTCGCCGATGTCGGCTTTGGAATTGCACCTGTGGCAGAAAAGTTTAACTTAGAATTCTTGCCACTAGTCTGGGAACATTATTGCCTAGCAGTGCCTAACAGCATCATGAATGATCCCCGTGTAAATCAAATAATAGCATTACTACAAAGTCAGCAATTTGCTCACAGTTTAGAAAATACAAGTGGTTACCAAACAGACCTATCTGGTCAAAAAGTCAGTTTTGAAAGTATATTTGAACACTGATTGCACTATAGCTCTCGCACCCAATGACCTGACTTACCACCCGCTTTTTCTAACAACCTGATATCAAGCATGATCATGCCACGATCAACGGCTTTACACATATCATAGATAGTCAATAAAGCGACTTGAACAGCCGTTAACGCTTCCATCTCAACACCTGTTTGGCCACTAGTTTCAACTTGTGCACGACATTGAACCGAGACTTCATCTTCTAAAACCTTAAAATCTAGTGTCACTTTCGTTAAGGCTAGCGGATGACATAATGGAATCAAGTCAGCAGTTTTTTTTGCTGCCATAATGCCAGCAATCCTTGCTATACCTAGGACATCACCTTTTTTATGACCGCCCTGTTTAATCAATTGTAACGTCGATTCCAGCATATTAATTTGGCCTTCTGCGACAGCAACACGTTTAGTAACATCTTTACTGCCAACATCAACCATATGCGCCTCTCCGGCTTGGTTAAAATGCGTTAAATCTGACATAGTTTGACTCCACAATTCTGGGCTTCATTTGATCATACAAATGATCTAAAAAATACATTCTGATAAAACGCTATTTTAACCTATGGTAGAAACAATCGACCTATTTGTTGCTTTTCAATAACAAATATTGTTTTCAGATGTACAATAAGCATTATATCTATTTAGTTATATAAGAATCATTACATGAGCATACAAGTTAAATTTTTTGCCAGTCTTAAAGAACGGCTAAATATCGAAGATCGTCAAATCGCTACTGCGTCTACAGCAGGTGAAGCTTGGGATATAGTCACTAATAAGGCCGCACGACCCGATAATGTTTTAGTCGCCATTAACCTTGAATATGCTGCTTTTGATGATGCAATAAAAGAGGGTGATGAAGTGGCTTTTTTTCCACCTGTCACTGGCGGTTAGTAATATGGCAAGTCGGATCCTAGAACAAGCTTTTGATCCATGGCAACTGATCTCACAACATCAAGCTGATAACAAACTCAGTATACAATTTGGCGCTACAGCAACCTTTATTGGCACCATGCGTGACTTCAATGATAATGCAGATGTCAGCGCAATGACACTTGAACATTATCCTGCCATGACCCAGCGTTACATAGATAAACTTATTGATGAAGCCAAGCAGCAATGGGATCTACTTGATGTATTAATCGTCCATCGTGTCGGCAATATCAAACCTGCTGAACCCATTATGTTAATTGCCTGTTGGTCAGCGCATCGACGAGCAAGCCTTGATGCCTGCAGCTGGTTAATTGAAGAGCTCAAACATCGGGCGCCATTTTGGAAAAAAGAAGTAAGATTAGATGGCGAACGTTGGGTTGAGAAAAATACTGACGGCTTGTAACTCACAGTTTTTATTACTAATAGTGTGGTATCGATGAAAAAACTATTCTGGTTAATCATATTTCTTAGTGTTTTCATTTGGTCTGCTATCTCACCCTATGACACATTGATTTGGCTGCTTGAAGTATCCCCTGCCATCATCGGTTTTATCATCATCATCTTTAGCTATAAACGATTTCCGCTAACACCCCTTGTTTACAATCTTATCCTAATCCACTGCATCATCCTGATGATAGGTGGTCACTACACTTATGCTGAAGTACCCTTATTTAACGATCTTAAGCACCTATTTGCTTCAGATAGGAACAATTACGATAAAGTTGGGCATTTTGCTCAAGGGTTTATTCCTGCCATGATCACTCGAGAAATTATTATTCGTAAACATGTTATTCCCGATCGTGTTTGGCAAAACTTTTTTATTGTTTGTTTTTGTCTTGCCTTTAGCGCATTTTATGAGCTTATCGAATGGGGCATCGCACTTATTAGCGAACAGGCAGCTGAGTCATTTTTAGGTACGCAAGGTTATTTCTGGGATACGCAGTCTGATATGGGCTATGCACTCATTGGCGCTATACTTAGTCTACTACTGCTCAACCGCTTACATGATAAACAATTACAACAACTGCCAAATAGACTTTAGCGCATTAAGCACATTCGATTAGCTCTACTTTATAGCCGTCTGGATCTTCAACAAAAGCAATCACAACAGTGCCATGCATCATCGGTCCTGCTTCACGCACAACATTCCCACCACGTTGGCGAATTAATTCACATGCTGCTGCGGCATCATCTACGGCAACGGCAATATGACCATACGCGTTACCCAAATCGTAACGATCTGTATCCCAGTTATGCGTTAATTCCAATACGGAATTCGAGTCCTCATTGCCATAACCAACGAATGCCAAGGTAAATTTACCTTCTGGGTAATCCTCTTTACGCAATAGCTTCATACCCAATACTTCCGTATAAAAAGCCAAAGATTTATCTAAATCACCGACGCGTAACATGGTATGTAAAAGGCGCATGTCATTTCTCCTTTTCTAATACTTATAATCTGACTATACACTTATTTTAACCCTGTACACTTGGCCATGGTTCGGTGGAAAAATTTCTGTAACGACAGGCCAGCTGGAGTAGAAATATCAGCACTTATTACGCAAGCTAAAACAGCGCGATTCCGATTGATACAATGAAGTCAGTTAAGTCAAAGAAATAGCTCTTCATCCGCTGTTTGTCATCACTGATGAGAGAAATTGCGGATTGAGAGATATGTTAAGACATTGCTCAGCCTTACGTGGCACATCAGAAAAAACCATTCGTCAGCAAGCCTCATCAATTTATCAAAAATCAGGTCTCCCTAGTCGGCACGCCTTTTCAGCTTGGTTTATCGAAGATTTTCTATAAGCTACTTATCCAACTGAAGCTCTGCCCAAATCTCATCAACTCGTTTCACAATCTCAGGATCTTTCTCTATTGGCCTACCCCACTCACGGTCTGTTTCGCCCGGTAGTTTGTTAGTGGCATCCATTCCCATTTTTGAGCCCAAGCCTGATACTGGTGAAGCAAAATCCAGATAATCAATCGGCGTATTTTCAATCAGAGTGGTGTCTCTAGCAGGATCCATTCGTGTTGTAATCGCCCAAATAACATCATTCCAATCACGGACATCAACATCATCATCCACCACAATCACAAATTTGGTATACATAAACTGGCGAAGAAATGACCAAACACCCATCATCACTCGTTTAGCATGACCTGGATATTGTTTTTTCATACTGACCACAGCCATACGATAAGAACAACCTTCGGGCGGCAAATAAAAATCAATAATTTCAGGGAATTGCTTCTGCAAGATAGGCACGAAAACTTCATTTAATGCCACGCCTAAAACAGCGGGTTCATCAGGTGGCCGGCCTGTATAGGTACTATGATAAATAGGTTTTTTACGCTGCGTGATTTTCTCGATCGTGAACACAGGAAAACTATCTACTTCATTGTAATAGCCCGTGTGGTCACCATAAGGGCCTTCATCTGCCATATCATCAGGTGCAATAAATCCTTCCAAGACGATTTCAGCACTCGCTGGTACCTGTAGATCATTGCTAATACATTTAACTAATTCTGTCTTGGAACCGCGTAATAAGCCTGCAAAAGCATACTCAGATAAACTATCTGGCACTGGGGTAACTGCCGCTAAAATAGTAGCCGGATCACAGCCCAATACAACGCTCACTGGAAAGGGTTCACCAGGATGTTGTTGTTGCCATTCTTTAAAGTCTAATGCACCACCACGATGTGATAGCCAACGCATAATCACACGGTTCTTACCAATCACTTGCTGGCGATAAATACCCATATTCTGGCGTGTTTTATGAGGCCCTTTAGTGACCACTAATCCCCAAGTGATCAAAGGCGCAGCATCTTCAGGCCAACAAAGCTGAATCGGATAACGGCTTAAATCAATATCCTTACCTTCAATAACCCGTTGCTGGCAGGGTGCTGATTTGACCACTTTAGGTGCCATATTCAATACTTGCTTAAATACAGGCATTTTTTGCCAAGCATCTTTCAGTCCTTTGGGTGGCTCCGGCTCTTTCAAAAAAGCGAGCAATTGCCCTACTTCCCTTAAAGCCTCTACGGACTCTTCGCCCATCCCCATCGCAACGCGTTTGGCCGTACCGAACAAATTCGCTAAAACAGGAACATCGCTTCCCTTAGGATTTTCAAACAATAAGGCTGGACCACCCGCTCGTAGGACGCGGTCACAAATTTCAGTCATTTCTAATACGGGATCAACTTCGACACCGATACGCTTCAACTCACCTTCTTGTTCCAAATTGTCAATAAAGTCACGTAGATCGGTATATTTCATGACAAGATTCCGTTGTTATGCCGCAATGCCAGAATGGCGAAGTAAAGCATCAATTTCAGGTTCGCGGCCACGGAATTCTATAAATAAATCCATTGGTTCACGTGAGCCACCTTGTTCTAAAATCGTTTGTAAAAACGCTAATCCTGTTGCACGGTCAAATATGCCATTTTCTTCAAACCTAGAAAATGCATCTGCCGATAATACTTCGGCCCATTTGTAGCTGTAATAACCTGCTGCATACCCGCCAGCGAAAATATGAGAGAAGCTATGGGCGAAGCGATTAAATTCCGGTGGCTTGACGACAGAAACAGTGTCACGGACATCGGCTAATATGGCTTCTAACTGCTTTGCTTTTGTCGGATCGTATTCCAAGTGTAGCCGGAAGTCGAAGATAGAAAACTCCAATTGCCTCACCATCATCATTGCAGATTGAAAATTACGTGCTGCAATCATTTTATTAAATAACTCGTCTGGTAGGCTTTCCCCTGTTTCATAATGTCCCGAAATCAAGTTGAGTGCTTCACGTTCCCAACACCAATTTTCCATAAACTGGCTTGGTAATTCGACCGCATCCCACGGCACACCATTGATACCTGAAACAGCGGCGTAATGAATTTTAGTCAGCATATGATGTAAGCCATGGCCAAACTCATGGAACAGCGTTGTCACTTCATCATGGGTAAATAATGCTGGCTTATCACCAATAGGCGGTGAAAAATTACAGGTTAAAAAGGCCACTGGTTTTTGTAAGCCATCTGTTGTCTGACGATGGACTAAGCATTCATCCATCCATGCGCCACCTCGTTTATGATTTCGCGCATAAAGATCAAGATAAAACTGGCCTCTTAACTCATTATTTGCATCAAAAATATCAAAAAACCGGACATCTTGGTGCCAAGTATCAATATCGTGTCTTTCTTTTATTTCAAGGCCATAAAGCTTATTAACAACTGCGAACAGACCAGAAACAACTTTATTTTCTGGAAAATAAGGTTTTATTTCTTCTTGAGAAATGGCATATCGTTGTTGGCGTAGTTTCTCAGAGAAATAAGTAATATCCCAAGCTGAAAGCGTTTCTAAACCAGCGGTTTCTTTAGCAAACGCTTGTAACTCAGTAAATTCTTGTTGAGCGATAGGGCGAGAACGTTCTGCTAAATCATAAAGAAAATCTAATACTTGATCGGATGATTGCGCCATTTTTGTCGCCAGCGATCTTTCCGCATGATTATTAAAACCGATCAACTGCGCTAGTTTGTGGCGTAACTTTAAGATTTGTTCAATAATTTCCGTATTATCCCATTTACCCGCATTTGGACCTTGATCAGAAGCTCTGGTCGCAAAGGCCGTGTACATTTCTTCACGTAACTGTCGATTATCAACATAAGTCATTACCGGTAAATAAGAAGGAAAATCCAGTGTGAACAACCAACCATCAAGATCAGATTGCTGCGCCACTTGTGCTGCCATCTCTTTCACAGACTCAGGGATACCAGCTAAAAGTGTTTCATCACTAATATGCTTTTGCCAGCCATGTGTTGCATCTAATACATTTTCTTCAAATTTAGCTGTTAGCGCGGTCAGTGACTGTGAAATTTTCTTAAATTCATCTCGATCCTGCTGAGACAGTTCAACACCTGACAGGCGAAAATCACGAACGGCATTATCAATTACTTTCTTCTGTGCAAGATCTAACTCTTGATAATGTTTACTCTCTGCCAAAGCTTTATAAGCTTTAAACAAATCCTCATTTTGTCCCATCTCGGTGCCAAATTTACTTAACTTTGGCAAACAGGCATTGTAAGCAACCCGTAATGCTTCTGCATTCATCACTGAGTTGAGATGACTGACGGGTGACCAAGCTTTATCAATACTTGCATCTAATTCTTCCATCGGTAATACCAATGATTGCCACGTAGGTTCACCTAATGTAGCTAAAAGTGCTTCTACATTTTGCTGGCCTTGATCTAACACATAATCGACAGCCATCTCTACATGCTCAGGCAAAATCTGAGAAAATTGGGGAAGTGGACTGTTTTCGAGTAGTGGATTGTTCATGCTGTATTTACACCATCATTTTAGGATTTTGTTGATTATACGGTATCAGTTACAAAGTTGAGTTGATTTGCTACTGATAAGGGTTATATATAAAGATAACTAACAAATATGGTCACTTCGATGTAATTTTGCAACATCTATCGCATTTCTACCACTAATCAAGGCCTTTGAACTTGATCGCTCGGCTATCCCGTGCCATTATTCTCACTCAGGCATTTATAAACTTCAGATTAAGGAACACAAAGCCGTGAGCACTATCACTTCTTTTTTTAAAACGGGACTTTTAATAAGTATATTGTTGATAACGGGCTGTGCAACCACTCAGCATTCAGCAGAAGTCAATGATCCTCTAGAAAGTTATAACCGCTTTATGTATTCATTTAATGACAAAGTGGATAAAGTAGTTCTAAAACCTGTCGCTCAAGGCTATAACTACGTCATGCCTGATCCAGTGAGTAAAAGTGTCAGCAACTTTTTTAGTAATTTAAATGAAGTGACGGTCATCGTTAATGACATACTTCAATTCAAATTTAATCAAGCTATTTATGATACTGGTCGTTTTGTAACCAATAGTACTATTGGTGTTTTGGGCTTATTTGATATAGCAAGCATGTCTGGCTTAGAAAAACACGATGAAGATTTCGGGCAAACATTGGGCTATTGGGGTGTTGATACCGGTGCTTACATCGTTTGGCCTTTCATTGGCCCTAGCAATATTCGTGATACGGCTGGTCTAGTGGGTGACTATTACACTGATCCAGTGACTTATGTAACTGGGCCTGATGCGCGTAACCCGTTTTTGATTACACGTATTGTTGATAAACGCGCTAATTTATTAAGTGCTGAAAAAGTGTTAGATGAAGCTGCAACAGACGAATATAGTTATGTTCGTGATGCTTATTTACAACGTCGTTTAAATCTAGTTCACGACGGTAATCCGCCTGAAGAAGAGTTCGACGTTTTTGCTGATTAACATTGTGGGACATTCAAGTCCCTAGTATTTATAATAAAAGAGCCGGACAAATGTCCGGCTCTTTGTTAGTTAATGACATAAAATTACAGGTTTAATGACTACACTACTTCTAATCATCGCCATTATTGTCGGTTTTGCCATCCTAATTTGGGGGGCAGATCGCTTTGTCGATGGCGCAGCTAATATTGCTAGAAATTTTGGAGTATCACCACTTATAGTAGGTCTTACAATCGTTGGGTTTGGTACATCAGCCCCAGAAATGCTTGTGTCAGCATTTGCTGCCCTTGACGGTGCTCCAGCACTCGGCATCGGTAATGCACTCGGCTCGAATATCGCTAATATTGGTATGGTGTTAGGCATCACAATTTTAATAACACCTCTGTCCGTCAATTCGAGGACTTTAAAACGCGAATTCCCAGTGTTAGCTTTTGTAATGGGATTATCCCTATTATTGCTCTGGGATTTGTACCTGGGTTATATCGACGGTGTTATCTTATTTTCTGGCTTTATCCTGACTTTATTTGGTATGGCTTATCTTGCGCTACACAGCAGTAGAAGTGACAGGCTTGAACAGGACTTTGAAAAAGAATTCGCTGAGCCTACAATGACAACAGGCCAATCTGCTATCAACTTTTCAATCGGACTTGCCGGTCTACTTATTGGTTCTAAAAGTCTGGTTTGGGGTGCAACAGGCATTGCCAGTCTACTTGGCGTTAGCGATTTAATCATTGGCTTAACCATAGTCGCTATCGGCACTAGTTTGCCAGAGCTAGCCGCATCAGTTATCTCAGCACTAAAAAATGAACACGATATTGCGGTTGGTAATATCTTAGGCTCAAACATCTTTAACTTGCTCGCCGTATTAGCGATGCCGGGATTGATCAAACCATCACATATTGATCCCATGTTACTTGTCCGCGATTTTTCCATTATGACTCTGCTATTTATCATGCTCTATGCCTTTGCCAGAACAGGAAAGCCCGGCGTTATAGGAAGAGTTGCCGGTTCTATGATGTTATTCATCTATATCGCTTATAATAGTTTACTTGCTTATCAAAGTACGATGGGAATGCCGGTTTGACTGACACTGAAGCACAACAATTAAAGTCGCTTGGCTTAGCTGTTATTAACACAGAGATCGAAGCAGTTTCTGCTTTACGTGAACGCATTGATGATAGCTTTGTTGAAGCCTGTCAATACCTATTAAAGTGCCAAGGTCGTATAGTCGTCATAGGTATGGGAAAGTCAGGCCATATTGGTGGCAAAATTGCCGCAACACTTGCAAGCACAGGTAGCCCTGCTTTTTTTGTCCACCCGGGTGAAGCTAGCCACGGTGATTTAGGCATGATTACAGAGAAAGATGTAGTGATAGCCTTATCAAACTCTGGTGAAACAGCAGAAATTCTCACCATCATGCCTATTATTAAACGTCTAGGCATACCGTTTATTGCTCTAACGGGTAAACCCAATTCAACATTGGCTAAAACTGCAACTGCTCACATCAATGTTGGCGCTGTGAAAGAAGCATGCCCTCTTGGCTTAGCACCAACATCAAGTACTACAACAGCTTTGGTGATGGGTGATGCTCTCGCTATCGCATTACTAGAGGCCCGTGGTTTTACAGCCGATGATTTCGCCTTATCTCATCCGGGCGGTCATTTAGGGCGTCGTCTATTACTCCGTATAAGCGATATTATGCATACCGGTGATGGCATTCCGAAAATAAATGAGCAGTCATTAATCAGTGAGGCCTTAGTTGAAATGACTAATAAAGGTCTCGGCATGACAGCTATTTGCTCCAAAGATGGTGATATTGTTGGCATCTTCACCGACGGTGATTTACGTCGAGTTCTCGCTCAATCTATTGATATACATACTACGACGATAGACAAATTTATGACTACAGGATGCAAAACAGGTCATCCAGACATGTTAGCAGCAGAAATACTTGAATTAATGCAACGCCACAAAATCAATGCACTGTTAATTGTTGATGATGGACAACTTGTCGGCGCAATTAATATGCATGATTTGCTTCGTGCTGGCGTTGTATAAAGAAAACTTATGCAAGATATTATTGCCAAAGCTAAAAATATAAAGCTCGTCATTTTCGATGTTGATGGCGTGCTCACTGATGGCAGCATCATTATTGGTGATGATGGCGAAGAATATAAGGCTTTCCATTCCCGTGATGGCCACGGTATGAGACTTTTGCAATTTACTGGTGTCGAAATAGCAATTATCACTGGTAGAACGTCAAATGTAGTTGAACACCGTATGAATAATTTAGGTATTAACCATGTTTTCCAAGGACAGCAAGTCAAATTACCGGCTTATGAGCAGCTTATGGAACGGCTAAATCTCACGCCTGAGCAATGTGCTTATGTGGGCGACGATTGGGTTGATCTAGCGATCATGAACCGTGTTGGTCTTGCCATTGCTGTGCAAGATGCAGCACCACTTGTTAAAAAACATGCTCATTGGACAACGCCTGCTAATGGCGGCAAAGGTGCTGCCCGTGAAGTCTGCGAATTAATTATGGAAGCACAAAACACATTGGAAGACCAAATTGAACGCCATCTTTAATCTCCCTCTCTCAACTAAAGTTATCATCGGTTTTGTCGTAATTCTATTAACATGGTTCGCAACAGGTGGTGACAATAATACTGAAGATGAGGCAACAACAACTGCTTCAAGCGTTAATCAACAAAGCGATTACGGCATGACCAATTTCACAATGACCATTATGGATGAAAATGGTCAACCATCACGTGTGATAACCGGTAAAAAAATGACTCACTTTCCCAAAGGTGATCGCTCAGAAATCGTCGAACCGGCAGCACAATTTGTTGAAAACCAAGAAGACACTTGGCTTATTACATCAAAGCATGGAAAAACCCGTGGCGAAGGAGCGGTTATTAAACTAAGAAAAGATGTCGTTATTACTCGAAAAGATAACAATGAGATCGAGTTAAGAACCGATAAACTCAATATCGATACCAAAAAAAACACAGCATATACTGATTCAGCAGTGACACTAATATCACCCACTGGTGAGACCAATTCAGTTGGCCTACATGCTACACTTAAAGAAGAAACCATTAACCTGCACTCCAAGGTCAAAGGACACTATGATGCACCACCTACCCAGTAAATTACTGATTGGCTTATTGCTATTACTACCGACATTAACTTGGGCTTTACCAAGTGATCGTCAAAAGCCTATTAATATCGAAGCTGACCATGCGCAAATGGATGATAAAATAGGCGTTACGCAATACAAAGGTAGAGCAGTCCTAACACAAGGCACCTTGCGTATCGAAGGCGATATTATTACGTTTTATTACGATGCTGATAAACAACTTAAAAAAGCCGTTGCACAAGGTAAACCTGCGAAATATCAGCAAGTACAGACAAAAGGTGAAAAACCAGTTCGCGCTCGTGGTTTACAGATGGAATACTACGCTCGTAGCCAAAAAATATATCTGCTAGGCGATGGTCATGTAATACAAAATGGCGACGAATTTAAAGGTAATCGTATCGAATACGACATTGCAAAAAATGTTGTTAATGCTAGCTCAGTACCGGTGAAAATTGATAATAAAGTTAAGAAAAGTAACGAGCGTATTCACATTATTATCAACCCTAATGGCACTAAACCCTCATCAAAGCCAAAGAGACCTAAAAAAACAGTTCAAAACACGGATGCAAGTTCAGATCCAAAAGCAGCTAGTTCTTACAGTAACAAGGAAAAACCAACGACTAAGTTTACTGAACAAGAAGATGGCTATCCGGTCGGCTACACCACGACAGGTCTTAATGTGAGAACGGGGCCTGGCACTCAATATAGCAAATTGACTACTTTCCCTCCTAATAGTGAATTGATCATTTTGACCGAACAAAACGATTGGTTACAAGTCCGTGGTCAAGCCAATGGAGAAGTCGTTATTGGTTGGGTACATCGTGATTATCTTAGTGCTAACTAAACAAACTTAACCAATACAGTCGATTTTATATGAGCATTCTTTCTGCACAGCAGTTGTCCAAGCGTTTTGGTGACCGACAAGTTGTTACCGATATCTCACTCGAAGTAAATTGTGGTGAGATCGTCGGCTTACTAGGTCCAAATGGCGCTGGTAAAACGACTTCTTTTTACATGATAGTTGGTCTTATTCCTGTTGATCACGGCACCATATTTTTAGACCAGAGAGAATTAACCCGAGATCCCATTCATGAGCGTGCTCAACTGGGTATCGGCTACCTACCACAAGAGGCTTCAATTTTCCGTAAATTAAGTGTTGCCGATAATATCTACGCGATTATTGAAACTCGGGACGATCTTACCGATTTAGCAAAAGATGCACTCTTAGAACGTTTATTAGAAGATTTTCATGTCTCCCATCTCCGTCATTCACTGGGCATGTCGCTATCTGGTGGTGAACGTCGTCGTGTAGAAATTGCACGTGCTTTAGCGATGGATCCAAAATTTATTCTGCTTGATGAGCCTTTTGCGGGTGTTGACCCCATTTCGGTCCTCGACATCCAGGGCATTATTAAGCAATTAGCCAAACGCGGTATTGGCATTTTGATTACCGATCATAATGTTCGTGAAACACTATCCGTCTGTGAACGTGCTTATATTTTTAATGAAGGTGAAGTTATCGCGAAAGGGACACCTGAAAATATTTTAAAAGACAAAAAGGTACTCAGCGTTTATTTAGGCCGTGACTTCAAACTATAATTACTTCAACAATCAAGCTCACTAATTAATTCGCCTCTTTCTCATCACCTGCAACAGCTTCCCTTTCAGGGAAAAATAATCTTGGTTCAACTCGAGCATCATTTAGACTAACACCTAAATGTAGGTGTGGCCCTGTTACTCGACCTGTCATTCCTACAGTTCCAATCACGTCACCTTGCTGTATCGCTTGACCTGCTTGTACATCTATCCGATCCATATGACAAAACATCGTGACTAAACCTTGGCCATGATCGATAAACACCGTATTACCATTAAAAAAATAATCACCCGTATCCCTTACAATACCTTCAGCAGGCGCATGAATTTCAGTCCCTGTTGGTGCTGCGATATCCATTCCACTATGTGGTCTACGCGGTTGTCCATTAAAGACACGACGACGACCAAATAAGCCACTGACCCGCCCCTCAATCGGCCAAGCAAACTCTAAAGGAAGCGTATCCCTTTCAGTCCAATAACGTAAAGCTGATTTTATTTTCGCTGATTCCGCGTTAATCCTTGTCATATCTAGCTTATTGGGATTAACTTTACGCTTATCTTTAATCGTTATATGTTGAGTTGGATAGGCTTTATCCTTGATATCAAACAGTACCGTGTTTGTTTTACCAGCATTTTTAACCGTTAGTCTTTGTGTTCCGATCTTAGCACTAAGAGGAATACCCACTATCGCAAGCCATTGATTATCAGATTCGACAACCGCAACTTGTTTCTTCCCATATTTAACGACTGGCTTCGCTTGGCTTGTCGACACTATCGGAACAAGTACTACCCCACCTGGTATAGCGGCTTCTCTTGGTAAATTCGCTGCTGAAACGACCATCGTGACCAATAACATCATCCCTGAAATTACTGCAACTACTGCTTTAATCATTTTTTGTTTCCTGCACTAGGCAATGTAAATATCCTTGTTGTAAGCGAATGCTAATGTGTTGGCCGACATCCACTTCTCCTGCATACCTCAACACTTTACCAGTTTCTTGATCAGTCGTAATACTGTAACCACGTTCAAGCGTATTCAACGGACTGACTGCAGACAAAGTGCGGATTTGTTGTTTGATATTAAGCCGATTTTTTTGAAGCAACTGTCTTATCGACTTATGCAGTTGACCTTGCAAAGCACCAAACCTGATCTTTTGCTGTTCAACTAATGGCAACGGTGACTGTGCTTGTATACGTTGACTTAGCTTTGATAGCTGCTGTTGATAGCGATTTTGTTGCCGGTTCACAATTTGTTGAAAACGATCGTGTAATGCAATAAGTCGATATTTTTGTGCATCTAGTTTCGATTGTGGATGCTTTAAACGGACAGACCAATGATCCAAATTTTGTTGCTGTTGAACCATAATGTGTTGCCATGCTCGCTGCTGACGCCGCTCCAAACTATCAAGGTATTGCATTTGTTGTCGAATCATATTGCCCGGTCTTGGCAACCGTTTTTGCAACTGACGAAGCTGACTTTGTTCAGTCTGTATGTAATGACTTATCAGCATTGTCATTCGACGGTTATGGCTTTGGACTTTATGTAAATACTGCTGCGCATCAGGCACTGATAATTCAGCTGCTGCCGAGGGTGTTGCAGCACGCACATCGGCCACAAAGTCAGCAATAGTAAAATCAACTTCATGACCCACAGCACTGATAATAGGTATAGAACAAGAAAAGATAGCTTGCGCCACACTCTCCTCATTAAAACTCCACAAATCTTCAAGAGAACCACCGCCACGGCCGACAATCAAAACGTCACATTCTTGCCGTTGACTTGCAACTGTAATGGCATCGGTAATTTGTCGTGCCGCATCACTACCTTGTACGGCCACCGGATACAAAATGACCTTACTAGCTGGGAATCGTCTGTTTAAAACCGTTAATATGTCATGTACTGCTGCACCATCAGCCGAGGAAATAACACCGATTGTTTCCGGTATTGAAGGCAGTGGTTTTTTATGAATATCATCAAATAAGCCCGCTTCACCAAGACGATGTTTTAATGCTTCATAAGCCCGTTGCAAAGCACCACTACCCGCTTCTTCCATATGTTCAACAACCAGTTGAAACTCACCACGGCCTTCGTACAACGTTACTTTCACGCGCAGTAAAACGTGCAATCCATTTTCAGGTATAAATCTAAGTTGTCTGTTTCGCCCTTTAAACATGGCACAACGAACTTGTGCTATCTCGTCTTTTAAAGTGAAGTAAATATGGCCTGATGCAGGCATCGCGAGGTTGGATATTTCACCTTCGACCCATAACAGTGGGAAAGCGCCTTCTAATACCGCTCGCGACTCACGAACTAGGCGCGAAACAGCATAAACATCCTTCACTGGCCTTTTTGCTAGTGTTGAGCTGTTATTTGTTTTGGTCGGTGAAGCCATTTTTGCGAAGTAAACTCCATGGACTTATGGGCAAGTAGAATGCGATTAGTCCAATTATATCGATTCTTCAATTTTTTAGCTTTCTTTACGGTGCTTTTGAAAGTAAACCAATATTAAAATAAATTCAAAAGAATCCTTAAATAGATCCTGATATAATTGCCTGATCATAATTATAGTAATTTCAGGAACCCGCTCCCATGAGAATTGCTCAAGAAGCACTAACTTTTGATGACGTTTTACTCTTACCAGCATACTCCAATGTATTGCCTCGTGACGTCAGCCTAACGACCAAACTGACTCGCGACATTAATATCAACATCCCTCTGCTATCAGCGGCGATGGATACTGTCACAGAGAGTCGCCTAGCTATTGCCATGGCACAAGAAGGTGGTCTAGGTATTTTGCATAAAAACATGACCATTGAAGAGCAAGCAGACGAAGTTCGTAAGGTTAAAAAGTTTGAAAGTGGTGTTGTACGTGACCCGATCACTGTTAATCCAGAAACAACAATAGGCGAAGTTGTTGAATTAACAGCCGCTAATAAAATTTCTGGTGTCCCTGTTGTTGACGGCAAAGATCTTGTTGGTATCGTTACCAGCCGAGATTTAAGGTTTGAAACGCGTTTTGATAACCCTGTATCACTGGTTATGACACCAAAAAACAAACTGGTGACTGTAAAAGAAAATACAGACCGACAACAAGTGCTTAAATTATTGCACGACCACCGTATTGAGAAAGTATTAGTCGTTGATGATGCCTTTCATCTGCAAGGTATGATCACTGTAAAAGATATTCAAAAGTCATCTGATAACCCACTTGCGTCAAAAGACGAACAAGAACGTTTACGCGTCGGTGCCGCAGTTGGTATTGGTCCAGAAAGCCAAGAACGTATAGCTGCGCTGGCTAATGCAGATGTTGATGTGATTGTTGTCGATACTGCCCATGGTCATTCACAAGGCGTCCTTGATCAAGTAACGTGGGCCAAAACCAATTACCCTTCTATTCAGATTATCGGTGGGAATATTGCGACTGGATCAGCAGCAACAGCATTAGTTGAAGCTGGCGCTGATGCCGTTAAAGTCGGTATCGGTCCAGGCTCAATTTGTACAACACGTATCGTTGCTGGCGTCGGGGCACCACAAATTTCAGCAATTAGCAATGTAGCAAAAGCCCTTGAAGGCACCGGAGTCCCTCTTATTGCAGACGGCGGTATCCGTTATTCTGGTGATATAGCTAAAGCCTTAGTTGCGGGTGCTCACACCATTATGATTGGTGGTATGTTTGCAGGAACTGAAGAAGCACCTGGCGAAGTAGAATTATTCCAAGGGCGTGCTTACAAATCATACCGTGGTATGGGTTCACTCGGTGCGATGCAGCAAAAACAAGGTTCAAGCGATCGTTATTTCCAAGAATCAAGCGAAGCGGATAAATTAGTACCAGAAGGTATCGAAGGTCGCGTTGCATTCAAAGGCCATCTGGGTCCAGTTATCCACCAACTACTTGGTGGTATTCGATCCAGTATGGGTTATACAGGTTCAGCCAATATCGAAGAAATGCGCACTAAACCAGAGTTTGTACGCGTAACAGCTGCTGGTATGAACGAAAGTCACGTCCACGATGTGACCATTACCAAAGAAGCGCCAAACTACCGCGTCAGTTAAATTTAATCCTCGTTAAAATTATGATTAATTTATCTTTAACGGTTAAGAATTGAACACTACAGAGAACATTAATGAGTAGCCATATTCACGATCACCGCATCCTTATTATCGATTTTGGATCACAATATACCCAACTTATTGCTCGTAGAATTCGCGAGGCAGGTGTTTATTGTGAGCTACGCGATCCAGAAATAACGGAAGCAGATATCAAAGAATATGCACCAAAAGGCATAATCTTATCAGGCGGCCCAGATTCAACTATTGGTGACACTGCACCAACAGTGCCACAAGCCGTCTTTGAGTATGGCGTTCCTGTTTTAGGCATTTGCTATGGCATGCAGACTATGGCAATGCAATTGGGTGGCAAAGTTGAATCGTCAACTCATCGTGAATTTGGTTATGCACAAATCCGAGCTCGTGGTCACTCTAAATTATTACGTGATATTGAAGACCATACAACAAAAGAAGGTTATGGCTTACTTGATGTTTGGATGAGTCACGGTGACCGTGTTACTGAACTACCCGAAGGCTTTAAAGTTATTGCTAGTACAAATAGTGCTCCATTGGCCGGCATGGCTAATGAAGATAAAGGATTTTATGGTGTTCAGTTCCACCCAGAAGTGACACACACCATACAAGGGCAACGCATTATTGAACGGTTTTTAACTGAAATCTGCCAGTGCGACACCCTGTGGACTTCTGCACATATTATCGAAGATAGTATTGAAACTATTCGTAAGCAAGTCGGTGATGACGATGTCTTACTTGGGCTGTCAGGTGGCGTGGATTCATCTGTTGTAGCAGCACTATTGCATAAAGCTATCGGCGATCAATTGACCTGTGTATTTGTCGATAATGGTTTGCTTCGTCAAGATGAAGGCGATCAAGTGATGGCTATGTTCGCCAAACATATGGGCATCAAAGTCATTCGTGTTGATGCCGAACAGCGCTTTCTAAATGAACTCGCAAGTGAAAATGAGCCCGAGGCAAAACGTAAAATTATTGGCCGTGTTTTTGTTGAAGTCTTTGAAGAAGAATCCAATAAGCTGAGTAATGTTAAATGGTTAGCTCAAGGGACTATTTATCCTGATGTTATTGAGTCTGCTGCAGCGAAAACAGGCAAAGCCCACGTCATTAAGTCCCACCATAATGTCGGTGGCTTGCCTAAACATATGACACTGAAACTACTTGAACCTTTACGTGAATTATTTAAAGATGAAGTGCGTAGACTTGGTGTTGAACTAGGCTTGCCCCGTGATATGGTTTATCGCCACCCATTCCCAGGACCAGGTTTAGGTGTACGTATCTTAGGTGAAGTTAAAAAAGAATATGCCGATATCCTTCGTAAAGCCGATAAAATCTTTATTGATGAGCTATACAAGCACGATTTATATGATAAAACCAGCCAAGCCTTTACCGTCTTTTTACCGGTAAAATCGGTTGGCGTAATGGGTGATGGCCGTCGTTACGACTATGTTGTTTCATTAAGAGCGGTAGAAACCATAGACTTCATGACAGCTCGTTGGGCACACCTACCTTATGATTTCTTAGGTTTAGTTTCGACTCGAATTATCAATGAAGTGGAAGGTATTTCACGTGTTACTTATGATATTTCTGGCAAACCACCTGCAACCATCGAGTGGGAATAGTTGTTGCAATTAGAGAGTGAAATAACCTGCCCCAACTGCTCTCACAAAGAAATCGAGCTGATGCCTACCGATTACTGTCAATGGTTTTATGAGTGTAAATCCTGTAACACCTTACTAAAACCCAAACCTGGTGATTGTTGTGTTTATTGTTCCTACGGGAGTGTTGCCTGCCCACCTGTACAAAATAATAACCCCTGCTGTAAAAAATAAGTGGAGTATGTAATAGGCCTGAATCAGAACACTGTTTTTACTGCTAATGTTAGGTATAATTTTAAGCTAAACAAAACTTAAGTAATTGAAATAAAACATTAACTGACTGGTGTAGTCAAATGGCAATGATTCGAGTTCACTTACATATTAATGGCATAGTACATGGCGTCGGCTATCGTTATTACGCTAAGCAACTCGCCGATGAGTTGAAGTTAACTGGCTGGATAAAAAACTGTTCTGATGGCAGTGTTGAAAGCATGATTGAAGGATCTGAACCTGCAATAGAATCGTTCGTACAATGGGCTCACCACGGGCCAAGTGCTGCACAAGTCTCATTTGTCACTTATGAAAGTTTAGTGGCTAACGATGAATTTGATCATTTTGCTATTCATTAACTAATTTATTAAGGACCAATTGATGGCCGACAAAAACTTCTCTGGGCAGAACTTTATTATTCGCCTTGTTTTTGCACTTGCACTAGTGTTTCTAACCTACAACCCTAGTGGCTATAGTTTTTACCACTGGGCCAAAGAAGCTTTAGTCAATGACACCATCGGTATTACACCTCCGCTTGCAATGTCAGCCATTGTACTGCTGATTGGTTGGACTATTTATATCAGAGCGACCCTAAGATCGTTAGGTGCATTTGGACTTGCTCTAGCCTTTACTTTCTTTGGCATCATAATCTGGTGGCTTATTGATATCGGCTGGCTTGGTCTTGATAATGTATCTGTCTTTTCTTATATTGCCTTATTTCTTCTCTCTGCTGTCCTTGCAACCGGCATGTCATGGTCACATATTCGCCGTAGGATCTCAGGTCAAGCTGATGTAGATGAGGTCGATGAATAAATTATTTATTTTCTTTGCAGCAGGTTGCCTAGGTGGCTTAGCTAATAGCTTACTCGTATGGCAATTTGGGGCTTTGGGTATTAATGCTAATCTTGGTGTTTCCATTGCGCCTTCGCTGAGTCCTAGCTGGCTATATCCAAGAATTGTCTGGGGTGGACTTTGGGGAATGCTGTTTATCTTGCCTTTCCTACAATCTAAACTACTTCTAAAAGGCACTATTCTGAGTATCTTCCCAACACTGGTACAGCTATTTATTATCTTTCCCTTTAAAGCTCATAAGGGTATAGCAGGTCTTGAACTTGGTTTACTCACTCCCTTATTGGTCATCTTTTTCAATTGGGTCTGGGGAATAGCGAGTGCTTCAGCTATAAAATTAGCGAGATAAACAAAAATTTCATGCGGCTCATATAGTAAAATAAAAAGTATTAAAATAGCTTAAAACCTCATGGTTTCTATGCTGTGATTCATAGGGTTCCAAAAATATGAAAAGCATAGTACTCTGAACATCTCTATTTATAAGGAGGTATACCGTGACAAAACTATCTGATATTGAAGGAATTGGCGAAGCTTATTCTGAAAAACTTGCGGAAGCTGGGATTGGTTCCTTAGAAAAATTACTTGAAATCTGCTGCGAAAAGAAAGCGCGTAAAGAAACAGCCGAAAAAGCAGGTGTCAGTGAGAAACTTATTTTAAATTGGGTTAATCGTGCGGATCTATCACGTATCAAAGGTGTTAGCACACAATATGCTGACCTATTAGAATGTGCTGGTGTTGATACTGTGCCTGAGCTAGCTCAACGCAATGCCGCGAACTTACAGGCAAAAATGGCTGAAGTAAACGAAGAAAAAAATCTAGTTCGTCAAGTACCATCAACTTCACAAGTTGAATCGTGGGTTGCACAAGCAAAAGAACTGCCTCGCGTTATCAATCACTAAACAGTCTTTTCCAGAAATTGTTTCGCTAAAAGCAGGTATGACTATGGTCTACCTGCTTTTTTATGTTGCAAACTAATACTTCTGATTACCCGAGTCTCCATACCATGCTAGCCCTATAGGCGATGTCGTGGTATCTTCCTCACCACTAACAATAGACACTATTGATCGGAGTCGCTATGGGAAAATTAACAGCAGCACTAAAAAAAGCCATCGAGGAAACCCCTCTTTACGCATTAGCTACTGCATCTAATGAATCTGTACCCAATGTAGTTCCAGTCAAATTTATCATTATCGAGAATGATGATGAATTATGGCTTGTCGATAATTTTATGACGAAAACGCTACAAAATTTACAGGACAACCCTATCGCTGCTCTCAATATTTTGTTACCTGATCAAGAGATTTCATTTCAAATTAAAGGTACAACATCCATTACGTCGTCTGGAGATAAATACCAGAAAATGCGTGATATCGTTCTAGCCGTTAAGCCCGATGCACCAGCAAAATCGCTTGTTATCATGAATATCACAGAAATATTTGATTGTTGGCCTGGTAATACCATTGGTCAGCGGCTTGATAAGTAAATTGACTATCAAATCGCTATCACGCATGTCTTTGCTTCTAGCAGCATCAATTGTCGCCGTTATATTTATAATCGCATCCATGTCGAAACCCGGGCATGCCTTAGGCCTCAATGATGAGCATCAACTTGTACAATGCCCAACTAAACCTAACTGTGTTAGCAGCGAGTATCCCGATGATATTGATCATTATCTAGAAGCGATTACTGTTCCCCTGGAAAGATTTAACATGGCTATGTCGATAGTAAAGCAAGCAATTGAAGACTTAGGCGGCCATATTCAAACAGAAAATGCCGACTACATAGCTGCGACTTTTTCATCACGAATTTTCGGCTTCATTGATGATATTGAATATCGGTTTGATAGAGAAAAACAGCTTATCCATTTCCGTTCAGCAGCACGTACTGGCTATAGCGATTTTTCTGTAAACGAAAACAGAATGCTTCAATTAAAAAAGATTATCCTGCAAAAACTCGAGCACCCAAACAATGCTACCCCTTAGCCCTTTATTTTAGGACTTATTAGTGACTAATAACGATATACTCAGACGTATCCGCTATATATTAGATTTAAATGACGACAAAATGATCGCTCTTTTTAATCATATGGAGCAAACTGTAAGCCGAGCTCAAATCAGTACTTGGTTAAAAAAAGAAGACGATCCTGATTACCATAACTGTAATGACAAACAATTCGCTTATTTCTTAAATGGTCTTATCATCGAAAAAAGAGGTAAAAGAGATGGTGAGTTACCTAAAACTGAAAGCAAGCTTAATAATAATCTCATCTTTACCAAGCTAAAAATCGCATTTAATCTCAAAGCTGAAGATGTCTTAAATATATTACAATTAGCAGATTTAAAAATCAGCAAGCATGAATTGAGCGCTTTTTTTCGTAAGGCAACACATAAACACTATCGCGCCTGCAAAGATCAAATCCTGCGTAATTTTCTTATGGGACTTCAACTTAAATATCGTCCACAATCTCAATCTGAAGAGAACTTTAGTTGGCCAAAATAATTATCTAGGCTCAATCATTAATAGGATCGCTGTAACAAATAGGCAGTTACTGCGTCTACCATTGTGATGTCGCTCGGTTTCATTTAACATGTTCATACCAATATCTATCATCTAATAAAATTATTTTCTGGGAGTTCACTTTGACTACTTCTTCACTAATAAAATCGGTTCGCTATTGCAGTGTCATTATCTTTGCCGCTTTATTATCTGCCTGTGCAAGCACACCACCGGTATCGACAGCTGGTAGCGTTAGTTTTGGTGCCTATCCTGATAATTATAAAGAGCTTGTCACTGGCTACTTAGCTAAAAAACCAACTCGAACACCTCTAGATCTGACTCGAATTCAGTTTTTGAAAGAACCCAATAAATTTATATTTTCACAGAACAATAGAGAAAAATTTGGTTATCGTGTCTGCGCTCAAGTTCCAACACAAAATGCAGTCGAGCTTCGATCTCATTTCTTCCTCGTTAATGATGGAAAAGTGACCGAACATCTACATGACTCAGGCTTAATCAGATTATCAAGTAAATTCTGTAATGTTCAAATGATGGCTATTGAACAAAGAGAAGCCGTCATTGCTGAAAAAGAACAACTTGATGAACATGGCTTCAAATACATTGTCTGTCATGGAGATGGCCAAGAATCTTTTTATGCATTTAGCCCAACTAAAAATAAATTGATTCAAAAACATGATGCAAATGTCGTTGCCAACTATGACATCAGTGAATTGTCTGAAAGCTACATTGTCGCGAATGGTGATGATGGGGCCAGAATGACTGTTAATCGAATTTCCGGCACTATGTTAAAACATCACAATGGTCAGGAACAAACAAGTAGTTGCGAACTGACTTCACAACAACGATTTTAATATCCAACGCTCTACAGGCACCTGAAATAATCAGGTGCCTGTCTTTTTTACAAACCATATGTTTTTTGGTACTTGCTACGTTAGTGATATCACTTGCCACCGAATAAAGAACCAAGTACCCCTCGAATCAGTTTCCCCCCAACTTGCCCGCCTAAGCTACGCATAGCGCTTTTAAGAAAAGCATCTACTGCTGAATCACTTCCTCGACTTGTTGAGCCCTGAGAACTAGAACGCTTTCTCGGTTTTGTCTTTTTCGCATCTTCTTTCTGCTGTTGTTTTAGTTTTGCTTCCTGCTCTTTAGCTAAGTTTTCTGCTCTTAGCTTTAAAATTTCATAAGCAGACTCTCTATCTACTTCTTTTTCATAGACGCCTGCAACCAACGAATTAGCCATTAATACTTTTCTTTGGTTATCGGAAATAGGACCAATCTGACTTTTAGGCGGTTTAATCAATGTCTGTTGTACAACATGAGGACGGCCTTTTTTATCCAACACCGACACTAGTGCCTCACCGACACCTAGTTGCGTGATCACTTCCTCAGTATCCAGTTTTGGATTATCCCTAAATGTTTGAGCTGCTGCCCGTACCGCCTTTTGATCCTTTGCGGTATAAGCTCGTAAAGCATGTTGAATTCGATTACCCAGCTGACCCAGAACACTATCAGGTATATCTGTCGGGTTTTGAGTAACAAAATACACACCCACACCTTTGGAACGTATTAAACGTACCACTTGCTCGACTTTCTCTAGCAGAACAGCCGGCGCATTTTTAAATATGAGATGCGCTTCATCAAAAAACAGGACTAATTTCGGCTTATCCGGGTTGCCGACTTCTGGTAATTGCTCAAACAATTCGGATAACAACCAAAGCAAAAATGAGCTATATAACTGAGGGGAACTCATCAACGTATTTGCCGCTAAAATATTAATTAATCCTTTACCCTCTTGATCTGTCTGCATTAAATCATCTAGGTTCAAAATAGGTTCGGCAAAAAGCTCATCACCACCTTGATCTTCCAGACTGATTAATCGACGCTGAATAGCACCGACGCTTGCAGAAGAAATATTGCCATATAAGGTTCTAAAATCAGCTGCATTATCAGCGACAAAACGTAACATCGATCTTAAGTCTTTCAAGTCAAGTAATAGCCAACCATTATCATCAGCAACACGAAACACCAATGACAACACACCTTCTTGAACTTCGTTTAACTTTAATAGACGAGCAAGTAGTAAAGGCCCCATATCAGAAATTGTCGTTCTCACTGGATGGCCTAACTTGCCAAACACATCCCAAAATGTCACAGGGAAACCTTCAAAGGCAAACTCAGTCAACTGCATGATTTCAACACGTTCAGCGACTTTAGGATGCGCTTTACCTGGCTGGCTGACACCAGACACATCACCTTTCACATCTGCAAGGAAAACAGGCACGCCAATTTCACTAAAACCCTCAGCGAGGCCCTGCATAGTGATTGTCTTACCTGTACCTGTCGCGCCCGCTATCAAGCCATGTCGGTTCGCCATTTTCGGCAAAATACCCACTTTTTGTTCGGCTTGGCCAATAAAAATTGTCTGATCCACATCAACTCCTATTTACTGTATGTATCACTAGCTTATATTTATCCGTCAATGCGTAATATATACCATTGTTTAACCAACATCCCTGTTTGATGTTTAAAGACAAAAAAAAAGGACCTATATGGCCCTTTTAAAAAATATTTTTTAAACTAATCTACACATCGTAATTGGTTGCTGAAATATCACCACCTCTGCCTGTCCAATTAGTATGGAAAAATTCGCCTCGCGGTTCATCAGTGCGTTCATAAGTATGAGCACCAAAATAGTCACGTTGCGCTTGTAATAGATTGGCAGGTAATCTCGCACTTCGATAGCCGTCATAGAATGACAAAGCACTACCGAATGTAGGCGCTGGTATCCCCAATGAAATAGCAAGCCCAACGGCTTTACGCCATCCTGGTAGCGCTTCGGTAATCGCATCAATAAAGAACTGATCTAATAATAGATTCTTTAAATCTGGCTTACGATCAAATGCCTCACGAATATTAGCAAGGAACTGACTACGAATAATACAACCACCACGCCACATTAAAGCAATACCCCCATAATTAAGCTCCCAGCCATATGTATCGGCAGCTTCATGCATCAACATATAACCTTGGGCATAAGAAATGATCTTTGATGCATATAGGGCATCACGAATGGCATTCACCATTTCTGTTTTGTCACCCGAAAATTCAGCTGCAATCTTTGGTAATTTTTCAGAGGCAATGACTCGTTCTTCTTTGCGTGCCGACAAACAACGTGCAAAAACAGCTTCACCAATTAAAGTCAGTGGGATCCCTAAATCTAAGGCATTCATGCCTGTCCATTTACCCGTCCCTTTTTGTCCTGCTGCATCCAAAATATGATCAACAAGTAAGCTACCATCATCTTCTTTCACAGCCAAAATATCACGCGTGATTTCGATCAAGTAGGAATCTAAAACACCTTCATTCCAGTCAGCAAAGACAGTCTGAATTTCATCACCCGTCATTCCAAGCCCTTCACGCATCAGTTGATAGGCTTCACAAATCAGTTGCATGTCGCCATATTCAATACCATTGTGAACCATCTTAACGTAATGACCCGCACCATCGTTCCCTACCCAATCGCAGCAAGCTTCACCATTTACTTGAGCAGCAATTGCTTGGAAAATAGGTTTTACTGCAGGCCATGCTGCGTGGTTACCACCGGGCATAATTGATGGGCCATGGCGAGCACCTTCTTCACCACCTGAAACACCAGTTCCGACGAACAAGATGCCTTTTTGATGCAATTCATAAGTACGACGGTCACTATCGTTATACAGAGAATTACCACCATCGATGATGATATCGCCATGCTCAAGGTAAGGTACTAATTGTTCAATAAAGCTATCAACAACTGGGCCTGCTTTTACCATTAGCATGATTCGTCTTGGGCTCTTTAGCGATGCCACAAATGTTTTCAAATCATGGCAGCCAATGATGTTGGTGCCTTTCGCCGGTCCCTCTAAAAAATCATCTACTTTACTTGTCGTCCGGTTATAGACAGAAACCGTAAAGCCATTATCATTCATATTCAACACAAGGTTTTGGCCCATCACTGCCAAACCCACTAAACCTATATCTGCCTGCTGAGCGGCCATTTCTATTTCACTCATTATTATTTATCTACACACCCTAATATATTCCCCTTCGGCTTCACGAGACGATCCCACTACCAACCGACGATTTCCCGTAGAAACATTCACTTCCACGGCACCTGATACTTCAATTTTTTCACCTTGCTTTGCCTGTCCTACATACGTATGCGTATACACCAAAATTTCTGGTGTATCTTGATCGTCAATCTTAAAACAAGCAGGAAAGTCAAAAGCGAACTTGTCGTCTATTATCGTTGCAACTATTGTCTTAATGCCATCTTTTCGATAGTAGCCATCATCCTCTATGGATGCATCTTGTATACACACCATACCAATATCAAACTTACTACCTTCTATCACAGCTTTGTTGTGTTTGCGATTTTCATGCCAAGCAAACTCATCAAAATCCAACTCGCCTGCACGGCGTTGAAAGTTGTCTTCCATCAATGAACGATCAAGCACATTTAACTCACCGCTAGCCAAGGCTAACTGTACTGCTTGCCGAGCTTTATTAAAATTTTCTCGTCCATAAACAACCAAATCAATATCCGATTTTGTCGTTTGCTGATTGATTAACATTGACCCCGTCAGACCCAAAAAGTCACAATCCACACCATACTGCACCAAAATGGTGATCAACTCATTCAGTTTTTCCTGCAAACCATCTTGCGGTCCACTTTGCAACAGCATCTGTAAATGCTGTTCTGGCTGATGATGGACAAACACATCCTCAACAGCAACAGCATGGAAAGCTGCATCAAACTGTGTAGATTGATAAAGGTACTGCGGATAATGCTTTTGTAATAGCTGATTAGCTTCTTCTGTCGACACTTTTTTCCATCTATCATCGACTTTGACATAACGTAAAAAACAACCTACTTTTTGCTGGTGTTGCTGGTAGCTAACAACAGCAAAAATCAAACCTTCTGCTGTTTGAATAAAATCTTTTGGTAAGAAGGGAAAATCACTGTTTCTCATTACTACTACTTCAGACAAGCTGTAGGCTTATTTACCAGATCGACTCCACATCCAGAGTCCAGACACGGAAATCAAAATTAATAACACAGCGACCACGTCTAATAACCAGACACCTATTCCGTTTAAAATATGGCCATTATGTAAATCTAAAACGAAACGTTCTATACTAACACCTTCGCCGTAAAAATGACTGTCTAATTGCTTCTGAATATCAGATGGCACCGTGCTTTGAATACTCCAACTCACACCCTGTAGTGAAATTTTTTCCCAGTCTTCTAGCATATAATCACTACGCCACATGCCATTTCTAGTTTGTAAAACAGGCTCACCATGGAACAAACCAATATTTTGAATCTGCTCAGGTACCCCTGCTGATGCTGACATCTTTTCAATGAATTCACCATCGGGACTGATTAAGAGCAGTTCATTAGTAGAAGCTAGAATGGTGATGTCATCGATGGTGATACCGCCAATAATCTGATTGAGATTAGTGGTTACCGGATTGTCATTAACAAAGACCTCGTCATCAAATTGGGTAATGACTTTATCATTTAAACTATAAGCCACATCAGCCTCGACATTACTCAACCCATAATGATCAAGTAGCCATGGCCAAGTAAGATGATGCTGATCTAGTTCCCAATCCTCGGTGTGATTAAGCAAAATACCCGTAACCGAAAGTATGAGTACAAATAGTGTAATAATGATACCGATACTGCGGTGCCAGCTTCTTAGCATGCCGTTCATAACAATCTGTGGTCTTAACTAGTCAATGTAGCGAGATATAATGCCAGTGTCGCTACTGCGGTCATAGCACTAACTGACATAGTCGCGCCCGATACGCCGTCAATATGCCGATCAAGCTTCATTTCTTGTAGGCCGATATCTTTAAATTGTTGGGTAAATGCGCGATGCCTAATTTCACTGCCACGACTTTCTCGAAATGCGAGTACTTTTACTCTTTCTATTTTATCGGCATTAATGACAATACCAAACGTAATCGGTTCTTCTTTGCCAATCTCATCTAGAATCCAGGCAGTACGTTGTTGTTTTTGCCAATAGCGGATGCGTAAGCCTTGATACTTATGACCCAATATATCGGTGATTACCTTGCGTAAATCACCTTTAATCCATATTACTTTACTTTTTGGTACATCTTGTTCAAATGTCTCGGCCAAGAAATCTTCTGGCGTTTGATACACACCACGTGCCTCAACTGAAAAGGCGATGAAAAATAGCACCAAACTCATTACCAAACAAATACTGTTTCGCAAATTGTGCCTATTTAACATCGCCTGTTTCATTGTTAACATTGAAGTTCTAATTAGAACTGATAACCGATGCCTAAGTTCAGACCTTCAAGCTCTTTAGCAGAATCGCTTTCAGCATCTTGGAATTGGTAGTCCGCTTTAACCACTACGTTTTTGTGTAGCCACCAATTAACACCTACATCGATTTGTTCAAATTCACTCTCTATTGAACTATCACCAGCCTGGTTATCCCATTCGCTGTAGCGTGCAAAAACGCCGAATTGTTCATTAATTCGGTATGACGGTTCAATATACCAACCTTCTTGCTCATCATAACCCGCTACTTTTGGTGCATCACCATCAAGATCCCATTGTGCGTATAGCGCACGTAGACCAAATGGGCCCTGCTCAATCACAGCATGCGTTTCAAATAAAGTAGCTCCTCCAGCGTCTAGACCTATGTTATCTGCATGAGTGTTACCTTGAGTAATATCTTCTTGATATTGCATTGTCGCTGCTAATTCAACACCTGGAATCGCTGTCCACTTCAAGCGACCTGTATAAGCTAGATCATTGGCCTGTGCTTCCGCTACTTTCTGACGACCATCACGAATTTTAAACGTCGCTACGCCTTCATCAGCATCAGTTGGATCTGCACTTTTACTGACATCTAAGCCTGAATGAACCGCGGCGTCATAAGAGAAACCATGTCCTAGTTCACCACTTAGCATCACACCACCTTCCCACCAGGTAGTCGGAATAATATTTTTCTCAACTGCGTTGCGCTCAGTTCCATAGAAGGTATTAGGCTCATGTGTTTCATTCAAAATACCAACAGGTAACAAGAACACACCACCTTTCACGCGGTTTTGATCATTGATATCGTATTCGATATACGCTTGTTCTAGCTCAACTTCACCTGGTTTACCGTCTCCAGATAAACTATGTTCAAGCTCAAGCTCGGAGAAGAAACGCAAATCATCAGTAAACTCATGCCCAAAGAATAATACAAAACGATGAAAATCCAATTGGTCCTTATCAGAAGTACCATTTTTATCTTCTAGATTGTTATAGTGCATTTCACCATAACCACCAATTGTGGTGTTATTTTTCCATGCCATTGCAGAACTCGCAGCCTCTTCAGTGGCGACAACAACGGCTTCGACTGCTTGTTCAGTTTCTGCCACTTTCCCTTTTAGCTGTTCATTTTCGGCTTTTAGATTTTGGTTCTGTTGTTGGATTTCAGACATTTGTTGCTGCATTTTCTGCATCATCTGCCACATTTCTTCATTACTTGGTGTTGCTGCTTGTGCAGCTGATATAGCTGCCATTAGGCTTGCCGCAACTAATGTTTTCTTAAATACCACTTTTTTGTCCTCTTTTAAGTACAACTAAAATATAGCTGGATTATATAATCAGCTAACTACAAATACAAATCATTATCATTTAGAATAGTATTATTTCTTGTGTGTGTTGTTTTTTTACATCATGATGGCTGCTGTTCCCACGATGCTTAAACTCTAGCTATGCAGCTTTGTATACTGCTGTTCATGCAACATTTCTAAGGAAAGTTCAGGTAACTCAAGCTGATAATTTGCCTTTGCAATATCTTTGGAAAAACGCTTGTAATGGTCTCGAGTCAAACGTAAAGAAATCGGACCCAAGCTAATATGGATTTCTTGGCAATCTGGACAAAATTGAATAGTCGTTGTCGTAGATTTAGCTAATTCATCTAACTGGCATGCTGCTGACATTGGGCTAGCCTCCTAGCTTATATAGAGATTGATTTAAATAATGGCTGCTTAGAATCAAGATTGAATTTCAGATTCATCTTTTTTCCCGTGCTTAACTTTAAATAACACTGCCACCAAAACTTGGCTTTTTGCACAAAATTCAAGCGCTGATCAATTTGATTCTGCTGCTGTGTCAATAGGTTGTAATTTCGAGTAAGCAATAAAGCAATACTAGGATCTGCATTTTTTAAATACACATGTTCAAGTTGTTCATTTGCTCTTAAGATCAGGCGCTGATCCTGCTGAATTGCAGTTCTTATCTCACTCATGATTTTTGCAACTTACTTGCAGTTAACGACCTCAACATTGCCCATACGCCCTGTTTAGAGGAACGATCAAGACAGCTAAAATCAGTCACATCAATCCGGCCTTCTCGAATCAAACTTTCTAAGCGTCGAGGATCAATGGCAACACGGATTAATTCTGAATTTGTAGCAAGGTAATTTCCCATCATCAAAACCGTCCTCCTATCATTACGTTAGCATTTCAGTATATATCGGCTCATATCTAAATGCAAATCATTATCATTTAGATTTAAATGATATGGGAAACTATTATCTTTGGGGACTTTTTTTCTTTTGTTTTGCTGCTTTTTTAGCAGCTGCCAGCTCTCTCAGCTTAATCATTTCAATGATTTCAGCTTCCATCATTGTCGGTGTTTCTAATGTTATTCGGCCTAAAGTGCCAGCGCGTAATTCCGTCAATAGAATCTTGGCAGCACGTTCTAAATCGACCCTACCACCAGCTCTTAGGCAACCTCGCTTAGCCCCTATCGTTTCGAGTAAAGTGACATCATCATCGGGCAGCTCTGTTAACTGATAGCGGTCTTGTAATAATTCTGGGTATGCATCACGGAGGTAAGCCACGGCATAAAGCGCAATGTCATCATTACTAATCGCAGTTTCTTTTATTGCGCCCGTAACAGCTAAACGGTAACCACCATGTTGATTTTCTAGTTTAGGCCAAAGTACACCTGGGGTATCGAGCAACACAATGCCATGCCCCAACTTAATTCGTTGTTGCATTTTGGTAACAGCAGGCTCATTACCTGTTTTGGCAATTTGTCTACCCGCTAACTGATTAATTAAGGTTGATTTACCCACATTGGGAATACCCATAATCATCGCTTGTATATTTTTAACACTGTCCGCCTTATTGGGGACTAAGGCTTTACATAACGGTAATAAGTCCATCATTCGTTCTGGCTCTTGTGTCGTTAGTGCCAAGGTTTTCACACCCTTATCTCTTTCAAAATAGTCTTGCCAGGTACGCGTTAGCTCTGGATCTGCAAGATCACATTTACTCAAGACTTTTATACAAGGCTTATCACCTCTTAATTGCGCTAACATCGGGTTTTCGCTACTAAAAGGAATACGCCCATCCAATACTTCTATCATCAGATCAACCTGCGGAATGATCTTGCGCATTTCTTTACTGGCCTTATGCATATGGCCGGGATACCAATTAATTGCCATGACTATTTCACCAAGGTGATCTGCGTTTTCTCTATTAAGATCAGTCTTTTCTTGTACAACTTACCCAAGGCTTTTTTATAGCTAGACTTGCTGACACCAAATTGTTGGTTAATCTCTCCCGCTGAGCTTTTGTCCGTCAGTGTTGTCTTGCCACCCTGTGATTTAATAAACCCTAAAATCTCTCTTGATAATGCGTCTAAGGCTTCTCTATTAACGAGTTGCAGAGCCAGATCTAATTTATTATCCGGCCGAATAGTTTTTATATAACCTGTTAAAAGTTCGCCATAGTGGATGGGTTTAAAGACATCGCTATTGAAGATAAGTCCCATCACCGTATCGTCAACAACAGCCCTATAGCCTAAATCGGTACGCCCACAGATCAATAAGCTCACTTTCTGCTGTTCTTTATAATAGAGTGAACTATCTGCAAGAAATTTATCTAATTTGCTACTGGCGGTGATTCGATGGGAAGCATCATCAATAAAAACATACACCACGTAAGACTCACCCACTTTCATCGGTTTTTGTTGCTCTCCAAATGGCACTAATAAATCTTTTGGTAAGCCCCAATCTAAAAAAGCACCCACCGCATTCACTTCAACCACTTTTAAATATGCACACTCCTCCACCATCACTTTGGGAAGCTCTGTTGTGGCGATGGGTAAATCATCCGTGTCTAAATACACAAATACATCTATCTGATCACCAATAGCATAGGCCTCTGGTATATAACGCGTGGGCAACAAAATTTCGCCCAAGTCCTCGCCATCGAGATAAGCGCCAAAATCAAGCATTTTGACCACTTTTAATGTATTTATCTTGCCAAGTTCAACCATTATTCATCCACTATAAATATATCTACACGATATCTTAACTTAATCGCTTTAATACTGCTGGTTAGACTCCTGTTCCTCACACTTATCACATGTCAGTCAAGGTATAATAAGCAGTTATTAAAATCAGTCTATTGAGAAAATAATGCCT
The DNA here is from genome assembly GCA_905479075.1 of uncultured Gammaproteobacteria bacterium. Lineage (GTDB taxonomy): Bacteria > Pseudomonadota > Gammaproteobacteria > Nitrosococcales > Methylophagaceae. The sequence goes on from CAJQLA010000010.1 coordinate 120,231, forward strand.
AAAGCCAGCGATTTAAAAAAAGGAATGGTTGTCGAAGTCAACGATGAACCCTATTCAGTTAAAGATATTGAAGTCAGAAACCCTTCATCTCGTGGTGCATCGACACTGTATAAGATTCGGTTCAATCATCTCAAAACCAAACAAAAACGTGATGAAAGTCTAAAAGGTGATGACTTTCTTAAAGAAGTCGACTGCGAACGAAAACTAGTGCAGTTTTCCTATCAGGATGGTGACGAATACACCTTTATGAACCTTGATGATTATGAGCAATACACCATCAATGGCAGTGACATTGAAGACGCTAAAGGCTACCTAACAGAAGGCTTAGAAGGTATCGTTGCGATCCTTCTTGATGGCTTATTAGTCGCCATCGAATTACCTGCCGCTGTTGCGATGACTATTACCGAAACAGCACCAGGAATTAAAGGTGCCACTGCAGCTGCCCGTACTAAGCCAGCACAATTAGCAACAGGACTTGAAGTACAAGTTCCAGAATACATTGAAAATGGTGAAGTCATTAAAATCAATACTGTAACAGGTAAATTTATGTCTCGTGCCTGACATCAAATAAAAAGATGCGGCAGAAAATTAAACAATATTTGCTCATTTCACTGGGTTGGCTCGCTGTTCTTTTAGGGGCCATAGGTATCGTATTACCATTACTCCCAACTACGCCTTTTTTAATATTAGCCTTAGCTTGTTTTTCGCAGAGCTCTCCCCGTTTCCATAAAATATTGCTAAATAATAAATGGCTGGGGCCGCCTTTACAGGAGTGGGAAAAAACACATACTATTCGCCGCCGTATCAAGTACCGCGTCATGATGCTGATCATTATTTCATTTGGTGTTTCTATCGCCATACTGTCTGGCAGACATGGTTTACAACTTATGTTAGTTTTTTTAGGACTATTCGTATTACTATTAGTAGCCAGGCTTAAAGAGCCCGAGGATAATTCAAAATGAACATCACAGAGGCCATCACACGTCGCCATTCAACGCGTGCTTTTCTTAATAAGGAAATTTCTCGTGAACAAATCAAACGTATTTTAACCACAGCTTCCCGCGCCCCATCAGGTGCGAATAGCCAGCCTTGGCAAGTTGCAGTCATTTCCGGCGGTACTAAACTTAAACTACAAAATGAAATCCAACAGACATTTTTGTCAGGCGTTACATCCATCCCTGACTATCAATATTATCCAACTACATGGCAGCCACCGTACCTGACCCGCCGAAGAGAGTGCGGATTACAACTCTATAAAAGTCTCAATATTGAAAAGGGTGATAGCCACAGACGACAATCACAATGGGCAGCAAACTATCGTTCTTTTGATGCGCCGGTCATGTTGTTATTCTTTATGGATAAAAGCCTACAGACAGGTTCCTATCTAGATTTCGGGCTATTTTTACAATCTTTAATGTTGTCAGCTATGGATGAAGGACTTGCCACTTGCCCACAAGCTGCACTTGCTGAATATCCTGATATTGTCAGAAAAACACTGGATTATCCTGACGATAAGTTAGTAGTTTGCGGCATGGCTTTAGGCTATGAAGATACAAATGCCGCCGTCAATAGCTATCGTACCCCACGTGAAACACTAGAACATTTTTGCCAATTTTTTGATTAAAGAGAAAACCAAATGCAACTAGAACCATTTTTAGCCCAACTACAACAAAACCCTGGACAGATTGAATTTACTGACACCATGTCTGTGATTGACGCTAATTACCAATTTAATCCTACTGCCTTTAATAACGGTTCGTTATCCAATGCCGCTGATCAAAATAATGGCTCGTGTAAAATTTTCGCTTTTGGCAAATTGAACGACTTATCCGAGCAACAAACATTAGCGTGCTTCGGTGCTTATTATCGCGATGATGTATTACAAAACCCAGATGGCGATGATCACCAAAATATTCGTAACTTTATGCAAACAGGCTGGAATAGCATCAAGTTTGAAAACACTGCCCTTGTAGCAAAATAACCCTATTTATCACCCACGAAAAAGCCCCATCTCTGGGGCTTTTTTTATCCACTCAAGTTATTTTCAGACAGCATTTAAAGCAATACGCGTTCTATGCCACCTTCTTTGACTTGTTCAATAAATTTCGCTTGCCATTTGTCACCTAAAACATGATTGGCGACTTCAACCACAATATAATCTGTATCAATACCGGTATCGTCACTATAACGTGATAGGCCTTGCACACAGGCAGGACATGAGGTGAGCATTTTGACATTGCCATTCACCGCTTTAGGTGCACCCGTCAGTTCTTGAATGCCGCTAGCAATTTCTTCCTGTTTTCTAAACCGCACTTGAGTCGCAATATCAGGTCTTGCCACTGCAAAGGAACCAGATTCACCACAACAACGATCGTTGAGTGTGACCTCCTGGCCTAATAGTTCAGCTGCAACATTAGTAGATTGGTAGGTTTTCATCGGTGCATGGCAAGGCTCATGGTAAAGATATTGTTGACCTTCCACCCCTTCCATCTTGACGCCTTTTTCCATTAGATATTCATGAATATCTAATAGTCTGCAATCTGGGAAAATAGCTTCGAATTGGTATTTCAATAATTGGTCCATGCAAGTACCACAAGACACAATCACTGTTTTGATATCCATATAATTAAGTGTGTTAGCCATGCGATGGAATAACACTTGATTAGCCGTTGATATCGCTTGACCTTTATCAATGTCGCCACTGGATGTTTGTGGATAACCACAACATAAATAACCTGGTGGTAACACCGTTTCAGCACCTACTTCATACAACATCGCTAATGTCGCTAATCCTACTTGGCTAAATAGACGCTCAGAACCACAGCCTGGGAAATAAAATACCGCATCAGAATCATCGTTAAGTTTGTTGACATCACGCAAGATGGGAATCATTTTGTCATCTTCAACACCCAGCATCGCTCTAGTTGTTTCTGACGGAATATCAGCCGGCATCGGTTTTTTCATAAAATGAATAACCTGCTCTCGGATCGGTGTCTTACCAAGGGTTGGCATCGGCGGTTTTTTCTTGCTGCCTAATAGCCCGAGATATTTTGCTGCTTTATGAGCTAATCGCTGCCCTTTATAGCCCCACTTGATCATGCTCTTATGCATCAATTTAACAGTAAACGGATCGGTAGCATTAAGATAAGCCATCGACGTCCAAGTCCCAATATTAGGGTGGCGTTTGCCTTGTTTTTTCAGAATTGATTTTAGTTTGATTGATACATCACCAAAATCAATATTTACCGGGCACGGATTTAAACAACGATGGCATACCGTACAGTGATCAGCTACATCATTCATTTCTTCAAAATGACGAACAGAAATACCACGACGGGTTTGTTCTTCATATAAAAAGGCTTCCAGGATTAAACCTGTTGTTAAGATTTTATCGCGTGGTGAATAGAGCAAGTTGGCGCGTGGCACATGAGTAGTACATTCTGGCTTACATTTACCGCAACGCAGGCAATCTTTAATATCATTATTAATATCACCCAACTCACTGGCTTCGAGAATCAAAGCTTCTTGCTGTAATAAACGTAATGATGGTGTGTAAGCATTTTCAAGGCCTGAACCATTAAGCAATTTACCGGCATTAAAGTGGCCATTTGGATCCACTTTTTGTTTATAACCTGCAAAAGCATCTATGGTGGGTTGATCAAGATATTGCATTTTAGTTAGACCAATACCATGTTCACCAGAGATAACACCGCCCAGTTCCTCAGCCAGTACCATCACTTGATCCACTATGCCTTCGGCGTCATGCATCATGCCGTAGTCATTAGAATTGACTGGAATATTGGTATGCACATTACCATCACCGGCATGCATATGTGTCGCCACGAATAATCGACTCGAGCGATGTTCACTATGGATCTCGTCTAACTTGTTTCTTAATGCTTCAAGGCTTTGTCCTTGCAATAACTCTTTTAGCGGTTTTTCAACCTCTTTTCGGTAGGAAATTCGTAAATCACGGCGTTGAAGCACATTGAATAAGACGTCATTTTCAGATAGATTCGCTTTGCCCTCATCAGATAACCAGTCTAGTAATTCATTAGCAGGGGTATCAAAGCTATTAAGCAATTTTTCCCAATACTCACGCACTTGATCAATATGCGCGCAGGCTGCATCTAATTTAGTTTTTAGAATTTCATCATTTTCAGCTGATTCTTCAAGATCCCCGATAGTGTCTTTTAACTCTTTCGGTCGATTAGAAAGATATTGGCAAACTGCTGTGGCCATTTGCAATTTATTACGTGTCGATTGCACGATATTAATACGTTCAATACCGTCGTTATATTCAGACAACCGATCTAGTGGAATCACAACGTCTTCATTAATCTTAAAGGCATTAGTATGTTTAGCGATGGCTGCTGTTCGTGCTCTATCAGACCAAAAACGTTTGCGGGCTTCTGGACTAACAGCAATAAAACCTTCACCTTCACGGGCATTTGCTAATTGGACGATATGAGAACACGCGGCGGCAACGGCATCTTCATCATTACTAGCCACATCAATCAACAGCACCATTTTTGGTAAGACAGAACGTGGCGCTTTGGTGTTATAACCCACCGCACGTACATAACGTTCGTCCAAGTGCTCCATACCCGCTAAAATAACGTCAGGGTTACTATCTAATGCATCTTTAGTTTCAACAATAGCTGGGACTGCTTTACTCAAGTCATTACCAAAAAACTCCAAACAGACGGTACGACCAAACTCAGCCATTTTATGCAATACAAAAACAGCAGAGGTGATTAAACCGTCACAGCCTTCTTTTTGAATACCTGGTAGGCCGCCTAAAAATTTATTGGTAACATCTTTACCCAAACCTGTTTTACGTAACTCATTAGCCGGAATAGCAATGTGCTCTGGCTCACCCATAACTGTTTTGCCGTCAGGCTGATAACGCGTGATACGAAATTCAGCTATTTCAACGTCATGAATTTTGCCCAAATTATGGTTAAGCCTTTCAACTTCCATCCAATGTGCATCCGGTGTCACCATACGCCATGACACTAAGTTATCTAGTGCTGTACCCCACATCACGGCCTTTTTACCACCCGCATTCATAGCAACATTACCACCGATAGTGGATGCATCTTGCGATGTTGGATCTACGGCAAAGACTAAACCATGTTTGTCGGCCAGATTTGATACGCGGCGTGTAATAACACCCGCTTCTGCCCTGACTGTGGCAACTTCACCTTCACGACCCGGCAGAGTACGGTATTCAACATCACTCAAACCTTCTAACTTTTCAGTATTCACTACAATACTGTTATCGGTTAAGGGGATAGCGCCGCCTGTATAACCCGTGCCACCACCTCGTGGAATCACAGTTAACCCAGAATCGATAGAGGCTGAAACGACAGCCGCCATTTCTTTTTCACTATCAGGTGTAGCGACAGCCATTGGATACTCAACACGCCAATCTGTCGCGTCGGTGACGTGTGTCACGCGTGCCATACCGTCAAAACGTATATTATGTGTTTTGGTTGCTTTAGCCAGACGCTTTTTAACGCGCTTTCTTTTTTCAGCCGTGCTCAGTAAATCTTGTTCAAATTTTTCTACTGCTTCTCTTGTATTAGCTTCAAGTTCTAGTGCCATCTCATTAGCACTGTTGTGTGCACGCTCCCTTACTTGATCCAGTCTATGGTGCAAGGCATGACGCAACGAATCCCAACGTTTGGTGTTCTCAAGTAGATCATCTTCGATAAAAGGGTTTCGTGAAATAACCCACATATCACCCAATACCTCGAATAGCATTTTGGCGCTACGTCCAGTTTTTCTCTGACCTCGAAGCTGTTGAAGCAGATCCCACATGGGTTCCCCAAGAAATCTGATAACGATTTCACGGTCTGAAAAAGAGGTGTAGTTATAGGGTATCTCACGTATTCGATTTTGCATGTTGTGGCTTGAAGACTATCCATTAAAAAAAATAGCGCTAATTTTATCATGAAGCTGCACTATAATAGGTGCCTAAATCATCAAATACCCAATATCTGGATACGAATAGTTAAATAATGGATTTAATTCAAATTATTGCATTGGCATTATTGCAAGGCCTTACTGAGTTTTTGCCAATCTCCAGCTCTGCTCACCTTATTCTTTTGCCGCTCATTGCTGGCTGGCAGGATCAGGGCTTAGCGTTCGATGTTGCGGTTCATGTCGGCACATTGTCCGCTGTTGTTTTGTATTTCCGTAAAACAATATATACCTTATTGATTGACTGGTTGCAGTCTCTGCGACAAAGATCTTTGGTCGGTGAAAGTATACTGGCTTGGGCTGTAATACTAGGCACCATTCCTGTGGGATTAGCAGGTTTGTTTTTAGGTGACCTTATCGAAAATCATCTACGTAGCCCACTTGTTATTGCTATAACGACTATAGCATTTGGCCTATTATTAGGTTGGGCTGATTGGCGAGGTAAGCAGCAAAGAAATGAACATTCACTCACATTTTTCGACATCGTCTTTATAGGAATCGCACAAGCTATCGCTTTAATTCCTGGCACATCACGTTCGGGTATTACAATTACAGCTGGTTTAATGCTAGGCCTCAACCGTAATGCAGCGGCACGATTTTCATTTTTATTATCCATACCCGTTATTTTTTTGGCCGGTAGCCTAAAAACAAAAGAACTTATTGAAGCCGGGCTTAATACTGACTGGTTTGCTATACTAGCCGGCGTTGGGCTATCAGCCTTAAGCGCTTATTTGTGTATACACCTGTTTCTTAAATTAATTGAAAAAATAGGTATGTGGCCATTTGTGATATACCGCTTACTACTTGGACTTGTACTTTATCAGTTATTTATCTCGTGAAATAGTTGACAGTCTCATGTCTAGTGCGTAACATTTCCCCTCTTTATTTGACCGCCTGCGTAATTTTTCTGGAGCAAATCGCGGAATGAAAACAACCACATTAAGTGCAAAACCTGCTGAAGTTCGTCGCGACTGGTTTGTCGTCGATGCTAACGGCAAAACATTAGGCCGTATGGCTACTGAAATCGCGCGTCGTTTGCGTGGTAAACATAAAACTATCTATACGCCTCATGTTGATACTGGCGATTATATCGTTGTTATCAATGCTGAAAAACTACGCGTATCAGGTAATAAAATGAAAGATAAGTTATATTATCACCACACAGGTCACGTTGGCGGTATCAAATCTATCTCTCTTGAAAAGCAACTTGATAAAGCACCTGACCGCGTTATCAAATCAGCAGTCAAAGGCATGTTGCCTAAGAATTCTTTGGGTCGCACTATGTTTAGTAAACTAAAAGTTTATGCAGGTGAGCAACACCCACACACAGCCCAACAGCCTAAAGTGCTGGAAATCTAAACGGAACCTACTCATGGCAGCAGAACAATATTACGCAACAGGTCGTCGCAAAAGCTCAACAGCCCGTGTTTTCATCAAACCAGGTAGCGGCAACATTACTATTAACACTCGTTCATTAGACGATTATTTCGGTCGTGAAACTTCACGTATGGTTGTACGTCAACCACTTGAACTTGTTGATATGCTAAATAACTTCGATTTAAAAATCACTGTTCGTGGTGGTGGTAACAATGGTCAAGCTGGCGCCATCCGTCATGGTATTAGCCGCGCATTAGTTGAATACAATAGCGAATTAAAAACTGATCTACGTAAAGCTGGCTTTATCACTCGAGATGCACGTGCAGTTGAACGTAAGAAAATTGGTTTACACAAAGCGCGTAAACGTCCTCAATTCTCAAAACGTTAACCGCAGCGCAGCAGCAAAAATACAAAAAAGGCTATCTTCGGATGGCCTTTTTTTTGCCTGTTATTTGCGCTACTCAGTAAAGCAGCACACCACTAAAAACTCTTACTTATACAATTTGCCTTTCTTGGTATCAGGCTGAGTTTTAAAACGACGATGCACCCAATAATACTGTTCAGGTGCTTTGCGTATTTCCTGTTCGAGGATATCATTGACGCGTTGTGCATCTTCAATATCATCCCCCGTAGGAAAGTTATCGAGCGCCTTACTTAAAGTGACGGTGTAACTACCATCAGCTTCGCGTCTAGGGACAAATGGCACTACTTTAGCCCCGCTCATTTTAGCGATGCGGGCTGTTGCGGGAACGGTGGCTGCTGACACACCAAAGAACTTGGCGAAAACACTGACTCTTGGCCCAAAATCCTGATCGGGTGCATACCACACCACTTTATTCTTTCTAAGGGCTCTCACCATAGGTCTAGGATCATCTCTTAACACAATCCCTTCACTATGAAAAATACGTTGTTGCATCATCACTTCATTAAATAATGGATTTTTTAACTCTCTAAACATGACATGACAAGGTGTTTTTAACATGATCAGACGACCACCTAACTCCATGCTGGTGAAATGTCCAGTCAGCAAAATAACACCCTTGCCTGCTGCTAAGGCTTCCTCAAGATGTTCATAACCGTGGTAAGTGACACGTTTTCTTAAACTTTCATCACTTGCCCACCAGCCTATTGCCGTTTCGATTAACATCATCCCCATAGTACGGAAATTATCATCCAGCAATTGCTCCCGTTCCGTATCTGTCATTTCTGGGAAACAGAGTTCAAGGTTGCGTCTTGCTATCTTCTTGCGTGATGACATAAGGGGCGAAATGATCAATGCCATGAGTTTTCCTGACCACAATTGCATGCTGACAGGCAAATAAACTGACAACCTCATCAAGCCTAAACCTATCCAACTCGGCCAAAACCGTGGGTGTAAAAATTGTTTCTGGAAAACCGTCATATAAGCCATGTAATTAAGAAATTTAGCGCCTATGCTATCATTCCCGCATCTTTACCGCTAAATAAACAATCTAAAAAAAGAACCTCTGTTGAGATTACTGTATACCAGCTTATTTTTTATTGGCATGCCCTTTATCATCCTTCGTCTACTATGGCGAGGAATGCGCTCACCTGCCTATTGGCAACGCTGGTCTGAACGATTCGGTCTGGGCCCTGATTTAACCACAAATAAAGACGTCATCTGGGTGCATGCAGTTTCAGTCGGTGAAGTGGAAGCATGTCGACCATTGGTTACAGCCATGCAGACTGAATTTCCTGATAAACAAATATTAATCACAACAATGACACCAACAGGAAGTGAACGTGTCGGTTTGTTATTTTCTGACTCAGTATTGCACTGTTATTTACCCTACGATCTCCCTTTTTCTATAAACGGTTTTTTAAAAAGAACACGACCTATTTTTGGCGTTATTATGGAAACGGAGATTTGGCCAAATCTAGCGCATACCTGCAAAAGTCGTCATATTCCCATTGTGTTGGCTAACGCACGTTTATCAGAGCGTTCGACACAAGGTTATTCCCGCTTTCCAAGATTCATTAAACAAACCTTAGACTGCTTTCGTTTTATTGCAACACAAGGTCAACAAGACAAACTCAATTTCCAGCAACTTGGTGCTGATGACAGCAAAGTTCATGCTATTGGCAACTTAAAATATGAAGTAAATTTACCTGCAAGTCTTTTAGAGCAAGCCTCAGCGATGAGAGCAATGTGGGATATTGATAGACCGGTATGGATTGCAGCCAGCACACATGAAGGTGAAGATGAAATTATTTTGAATGCCTCTCGCCAAGTCCGAGGTACATTTTCCAACCTGCTTCTTATTATCGTTCCCCGACACCCAGAACGCTTTGAACGTGTTGCTGCTTTATCTCATCGCAGTGGCTTTAAGACCTTAAAGCGAAGTGAGAACCTGCCGTGCTCTTCTGATATAGAAGTCTTAATAGTTGATACGATGGGAGAGTTACCACTCTTTTATGCTGCGAGCGATGTTGCCCTTGTATGCGGCAGCCTAATACCGCATGGTGGCCATAATATTTTGGAACCGGCAGCATTAGGTCGCGCTATTATTACGGGTGCTCATTATTTCAACTTTAATGACATCACTAAACAATTTTTGGATGCACAAGCAGCTATCAAAATTAGCGACACTGAAGAATTAGCTGATACCGTAAGCATGTTATTAAACAATCCCGAACGTCGTGCACAAATGGGCGAAGCCAGCTTAAAACTTATTGCAAGAAGCCAAGGTGGAAGCCTCCGCTTGATTAATCTCATTAAACGACATGTTTTGTAGAAATGGCAGATGACACAAAATGGATGTTGCATGCGCTAGCATTAGCTGAAAAAGCACAAAAACATGGCGAAGTGCCTGTTGGTGCAGTCATTGTACTCAATGACGAAATCATAGGCGAAGGCTGGAATCAACCTATCAGCAAACATGATCCAACAGCGCATGCCGAAATCCAAGCACTAAGAATGGCTTGCGATAAAATGAACAATTATCGCCTGCCTGGCGCGACGCTTTATGTTTCACTTGAACCCTGCATTATGTGTGCTGGCGCCATTGTCCACGCTCGGATACAACGTGTCCTTTTTTCCGCTAATGAGCCAAAAACAGGCGCTGCAGGGAGTTGTATCGATATTTTCAATATTGAACAACTCAATCATAAAGTACAATATGAACAGGGCTTATTAGCAGCACAAAGCAGTCAATTATTGCGTGATTTTTTCAAAGCTCGTCGTTAATAAGAACGTTGCTAAATAACCACGCGCTGATTCAAAACACATGTTTGCTAAATTGATAACCGTTAATTTAATGCTTTTTTACCGCTAAACCATTAATCTAACCGAAACTTAAGTCACAGGTTTTGTTTGGGGAATCATACTTGAAATTTGTTGTTAGCTTATTATTCGTTTCACTATGCTTGGTTAGCGCTTGTAGCAAACCACTGACACAACTCGAACAAATTAAGCAACGCGGTGAATTGCGTGTATTAACACGCCTTAGTCCAACCACATATTATCAGTGGGGCGAAAATTACTCAGGCATCGAATACGAACTGGCACAACAATTTGCTGATCGTCTCGGCGTTAAATTAAAACTCGTTATTCCTGAAAACCTTGGAACAATGCTCGAGTTAATTAAACAAGGGCAAGCTGATATTGCAGCAGCGGGATTAACTATTACTAAAACACGTCAGGCTGAAGTCAGGTTTGGGCCTGTCTATCAAGAAGTAACGGAACAATTAGTCTATCGACAAGGTAACAAAAAACCGAAGAACCTAACCTATTTAACGAAAGGTTTGCTAGAAATTGTGGCTGATAGTAGTCACGCCGAGCAACTTCAATCATATCGCCAAGAGATACCAGAATTAGAGTGGTCGGAAAATAATGTATTAACAAGTAATCATTTATTAGAGTTAGTGCAACTTGAACTTGTTGATTACACCGTGGCTGATTCCAATGAAATTATTGCCACTCAAACATTGTTTCCTGAATTACGAGTCGCATTCGATATTTCAGAACCACAACCTTTGGCTTGGGCATTATCAAAATCTGAGGACAACACACTTTATGATGAAGTAGTGTCATTTTTTAATGAACTCGATGATTCAGGTAGTTTAGACCGTTTAATTGAAAAATATTATGGTCATATTCGTCGCTTTGATTACGTCGATACTCGCGCTATTCATAGAAAAATAAAAACTGAATTACCCAAATATCAAACACTTTTTAAGCAAGCTGCAAAAAAATATCAACTTGATTGGTTATTGTTAGCCGCTATTTCATATCAAGAGTCTCACTGGAACCCAAATGCAGTGTCTAGAACGGGTGTTAAGGGCCTTATGATGCTCACTAATGCAACAGCCAAAGAAATGGGGGTCACTAACCGTATTGACCCTGAGCAGAGCATTTTTGCAGGCGCAGGCTATCTCATCAAGATGAAAGAACGATTGCCAGATCGTATACAGGAACCTGATAAGACGTGGTTAGCACTAGCATCATATAATATTGGACTTGGGCACTTAGAAGATGCTCGTGTGTTGACTGATAAAAATGACAAAAACCCCGACCTTTGGGCAGATGTAAAACTTCATCTACCGCTGTTGAGTAAGAAAAAATGGTATAGCAAAACACGTTATGGTTATGCTAGAGGCGGAGAACCTGTTCGTTATATTGAGAATATTAGGCGTTATTATGCTATTTTGTTATACGATGAAACTTTGCATGATGAAGGCTTAAATAATGATGTCAAGCCAGTAACGACACCCGCGGCTTTATAAGGATTATTTTCAATTAAACCATGGTAGATGATAACAATATTCTTGATCAATTATCGCAGTGGAAAACAAAATACTTCGATGCAATTGATGAACTGGAACAACAAAAAAGTTACGATGAACTCTTAGAGCGAAGCCTCGCTAGACTGGCTCTTGCCGCTCAAGGTTTAGATCCGCTTCTAGATAAACAGTTGCATTCCTTACGAAATATCCTTCGTCGACACGGTAAAATTGAACAAGATGAAATAAAAAAAATTCTCCAGAAAATGGAGAAAGTTATTGTTCATATGGAACAGCCTAAAGACGAGAACAATAATCCAGATATCAGTGAAATTCTTGCTAGTTTCTTGAAATCATTAAACCTACCTAGCCCTTTTAAATCAGAAGCAAATACACTAATAGCACAGCTTAAAAAGAGTTCAAATAACGAACTATCCACCATACTTCCTAAACTATCAGCCTTATTTGATAGCTACATAAATCAACAAAAACAAACTGAAACATCCTCAAGTTTTGGTTTTAATTTATTCGGATCCAACAAAGAAACTGAAACTTCAGAGAAAGCATCAGATCATGAAGGTAACCGTTCTTCAACTGAGCTTGTCGCTTCGACTGCAGAAAAAGAGAGAGATTCAAATACAAATACAAATACAAATACAAATACA
>CAJQLA010000011.1 GCA_905479075.1 uncultured Gammaproteobacteria bacterium
CACCTGTTTACCATATGGTAATGAAGAAAAAATTAGCCACTTGGGACAGAGATTTTGCTACTGAGGGTGAACAAGCCTTAGCTGCTAAAATTAATGCTCAAGCTGGTTATGAAATGCCAGAAGGGCATGACTCTTACGGTACTATCTAAGTAGACTTCAACAATGAGCCTGCAGTAAAACCTGCAGGCTCACTTTTGGTATATCCACTTCAACCATATAGGAAATAGACATGTTTGGTTTATTTAACAAAAAAAAAGATTACACAGCCACTGTTAACTCAACAGAAACTATCACTGTCAAAGCAGGTGAGAATTTATTAAAAACAGCACTTGATGCTGGGATAGCGTGGCCAAATGATTGTCGGGTTGGTAGCTGCGGCACATGTAAATGCAAGCTAGTCGAAGGCAAAATCACACCTACATCAGATTTCGCTTATACACTTGAAGTTGAGGATTTACAGGATGGTTACATCTTAGCTTGCCAGACACGATTAAAAAAAGATATTAAAGTTGAAGTTGAGTTACAACCAAGTAACGCATAGTTACAACTTAGAATAACTTTCGTTATACGTATCGCTTAATTAAAAGAAAATTGGAGAAAAATATGGCTACTTTCAAAGCACTATTAGCTATGGTTGTCTGGACAACGATAGCCGGTTATGGTCTATTTAGCATTGGTGCGCATGAGCACTTCAGAAGTCCAATATGGGCAGTTAGTATAGGCATAGGATTACTTGTTATACATATGATCAATATGGGCTTATATTTCAAAATCGCTGGTGAACGGCCATTTGAGTGGTTTAAATAAAGTCTTTAGTCAGGGCTTAAGTATTGGTATCAAATCCAAGCTAGGCAAGATGATTATTTTATGAAGCATTATCTGATTACAGGCGGAACAGGCTTAATTGGTTCAGCATTATGTCAGCACTTAATAGCTGCAGATCATGATGTCACTGTGCTGAGTAGAAGACCAAGTACTGTGGCAGATAAATGTGGTGTTGGTATTAAAGCGGTTCAGTCATTAACTGAAATAACACCAGATACCACTATTGATATAGTAATTAACCTTTCGGGTGAGCCGATTGCAAATGCGAGGTGGACAGACAAACGTAAAAGTCTACTTGAGTCTAGTCGTATTGACCTAACGCGCGATCTTGTAGACTGGATATCTTCTAGAAAACAAAAACCTGAGTGTCTAATTAGCGGATCAGCTGTTGGCTGGTATGGTGATGGCGGTGATCAAACTTTAACAGAGCAATCTGATTATCGTGATGAATATACTCATCGGCTTTGTGATGCATGGGAAAAGAAAGCATTACAAGCAAGTCAGATGGGCATAAGAGTTTGTATTGTTAGAACGGGTTTGGTGCTGTCATCGAAGGGTGGGGTGCTGCAAAAAATGTTACTGCCGTTTAAGTTAGGTCTGGGAGGGCGTTTAGGTACTGGCGAGCAATATATGCCATGGATCCATATTTCAGACATGACCAGGTTGTTAGGTTTTTTAGCTATCAATAAGCAGTTAAAAGGTATTTTTAATGCCTGCTCCCCAAACCCAGTTACAAACCAAGAATTTACGATCGAACTCACTAAACAACTGCATCGTTATGGATTGTTTTCTGCACCAGCATGGGCTTTGAAAATAGCATCAGGTGAGATGTCGCGCCTATTGTTGACAGGACAACGAGCATTGCCCCAGCGGGCTATAGCAAACGGCTTTAGTTTTACTTATCCAGCGTTAAGGCCTGCTTTGAAAAGTTTATTAGCTTAAAAAATGAAATAAGATGATATATAAAGACATCATTGGATATAACCACGATGCCTACCTGAGGGTATTATTTTGACTAAAAAAATAGCCGTTATAGGCACAGGTATTGCTGGTATGGCAAGTGCATGGTTACTGAGTAAACGGTATCAAATACTTTTGATCGATAAAAATGATTATATTGGTGGACATACTAATACAGTTTCTGTGATTAATGAAAAGACAGGGCTTGATACTCATGTCGATACAGGGTTTATCGTATACAACGAACCTAACTACCCAAATTTAGTCGGTCTATTTGAGACACTCGGAGTCACCACCAGAGCGACTGATATGACTTTCTCGGCTTCAATTTTAAACTCAGGGTTAGAATATGCTGGTAACAATCTAGATACGCTATTCGCACAGCGAAGAAACATATTTTCACCTAATTTTCTTAAATTAGTTTATGACATTCTTAAGTTTAACCGACATGCCAAAAGACTTATCAATAACAACCAGGCTGATCCCAACCTCACTCTAGGTGAGTTCTTATCAGATTATCGTATTGGTAAAGTAATGCAGGATAATTATTTGCTTCCCATGGCTGCAGCAATTTGGTCATGCTCTCCTCAACAGATGCAGTCCTTTCCTGCGAAGAGTTTTTCTCAGTTTTTTGATAACCATGGTTTACTAAATGTTAATGATCGTCCGCAATGGCGTACGGTTATCGGCGGTAGCCAACGGTATGTAGATAAGTTATTAGCCTCATTTTCAGGAGAAATTATTGTTAACAATGGTGTAAGTAAAATCGATAGAAACCCTGATGCAGTGAGTATTACACTAACAGATGGACAGCAACATAAGGTCGATGAGGTCGTTATTGCTACACATGCTGATGAGGCTTTGGCTTTACTTACAAATGCAACTGAGCAGGAGCAGGATTTGTTGTCGTCATTCCGTTATCAGGAAAATGATGCTTATTTACATACCGATTCTAATCTTATGCCGAAACACCCAAAAGTATGGTCATGCTGGAATTATCTTGCACAAAATAGCGGTGAGGACACTTCTTCAGTATCTGTAAGCTATTGGATGAATGCACTTCAGGGGTTAGATCTGTCACAAGATTATTTTGTTAGCCTCAACCCTATTCAGGATATAGATCCTGGGAAAGTGATTAAACGTATTCAATATATGCATCCTATTTTTGATAACAATGCTATTGTTTCACAGAAGAAGCTACATCAATTACAGGGCAAAAATAGAACTTGGTTTGCTGGTAGCTATTTCGGCTATGGCTTTCATGAAGATGCTTTGTCTTCAGCTGTTTCTATTGCAAAACATTTCAATGTTCCTATTCCTTGGGAGAGTAAATAAGCAATGGCAAGTAAACTTTATTTTGGGAATGTAATGCATCAACGCATGATGCCAATGTCCTATCGCTTTGCTTATCGTGTCTTTGGTTTGTTAATTGATCTAGACCATATAGAACAAGAAGCGGACTCTCTAAAATGGTTTAGTTTGAATAGATTTAATTTACTCAGTGTTCGTACTAAAGATCACGGGCCACGTGATGGAACTGCCTGGAGGCCATGGGTTGAAAAGGTTCTTGCTGAGGCGAAAATAAATGATGTCGGTCGTATTCGTTTGTCTTGTTTTCCACGTGTTTTAGGTTATGGGTTTAACCCTATATCTGTTTGGTATTGTGATAATACAAATGGCGAGACTGTGGCAATTATTAGTGAGGTGAGCAATACCTTTGGAGGCGTTTACCACTACGTTCATCATTCGGAAGGGGAAGCCTTGCAATGGCCTGTGGAATGTATTGCAGACAAGCGTTTTCACGTGTCTCCATTTATTGATATGGACCAACAATATCATTTTAAATTTACTCAACCAGAATCTAGTTTCGGCATTTTGATCAACGAATATCAGAATGAAGAACTTCACCTTATCGCTTCGCAGGATGCAGATATTAAAGCGCTCAATAACCAAGGCTTAATTAAGGCCTTTTTTATGATGCCAATGATGTCTTTCAAAATCATATTTATGATTCATTGGCATGCACTAAAAATATGGATGCGGGGTGGGAAATTTCATTCTTATGATGAAAAGCAACAACAAGAGGTGAAAAGCGAATGGATAGTCAAAACGCGGAAGTAAAATTATTACCAGATCCTAGCGTACCGATCGCAATTAAGCTGCTCTACAAAATATTATCGAGGTGTGAGCGGGGAAGGCTTCATATCAGGACTGATAATAAAACCTACCTTATTGAAGGCAAACAGCCTGGCCCTGAGGCATGCATCACTATTCACCGGGCCTTAAAGATAATCAAAAAGTTGAGTAGGGATGGTGATATTGGCTTTGCTGAAGCTTATATGCAAGGTGATTGGGATACTGAAAATTTGTCAAGTTTTCTTTATTGGGCTACGTTGAATTTAGAAGCGCTTTCAAGTCACCTTGAAGCTAATATTTTTGTCCGATTATTGAATCGGATTAGGCACCTTACTAGACGTAATAGTGAGCGGGGAAGTCGGCGTAATATTTCTGCTCATTATGATTTGGGCAATGATTTTTATCAGTTATGGCTCGATCCAACGATGACTTATTCTAGTGCTATTTTCACCGACACACAAGATAGCCTCGAACAAGCACAAACACGAAAATACCAACAATTACTTACTTCTTTAAATGCCAAGCCTGGCGAACATATATTAGAAGTGGGCTGCGGTTGGGGTGGTTTTGCGGAGCATGCAGCCAAGCAAGGCTATCGCGTAACTGGGATTACCTTATCAACCGAACAATTAGCTTGGGCTAAAAAGCGACTTTATGATGCAGGATTAGATGACCTAGTCGATTTACGACTACAAGATTATCGACATTTAGATGAGCAGTTCGATCATATAGTAAGCATTGAAATGTTTGAGGCTGTGGGGGAGTCTTATTGGGCAGGCTTTTTTGAAATGTTGTTTATGCGACTTAAGCCAGGTGGAAAAATAGCCTTACAAACGATTACTATTGATCATAAATATTTTGACCAATACCGACAAAATGTGGACTTTATTCAACGCTACATATTCCCTGGTGGTATGTTGCCTTCTCCCAAAGTTTTTGCTGAACAGGCAGCGCGAGGGGGCCTTATAGTTGAGCAAGCTACTAATTATGCCGCTGACTATGAAAGAACTGTTCTACTTTGGCATCAACGTTTCAATGATGTTGTCCATCAAGTAGAAAAGCTTGGTTATGATGAACAGTTTGTGCGAATGTGGCGATATTATTTGTCGTACTGTGAAGCGGGCTTTCGAGATGGGCATACGGGAGTTTACCAATATTTAATGGTAAAACCTGATTAATGATGCCTGCTAATGGTCACTTCTGGTTTTATGGGTTACCAGGGTTACCCTTGGCGGCGTTAGGGCTACCTCTCTATATTTATTTGCCAACTTTTTATGCTGAACAGCTAGGGTTAGGGCTCGCTGCGGTCGGAACAGCATTATTGATTGCACGTGTCAGTGATGTGATTACTGATCCCCTTATCGGGTTATTGTCCGATTGGTTACCATTGCCTTCAAGACGAAAATGGTTAATGGCAATAGCGACTCCATTATTGATTATGGCTATTTGGGCTCTTTTTATTCCGCCTGAGGGTAGTGGTTTTTATTGGCTGCTATTCTGGAGCTTACTGGTTTACTTAGCTTGGAGTTTACTCACCTTGCCATATACTGCATGGGGTGCTGAGTTATCGGGTGATTATGATCAACGTAGTTCAATTACAGCCAGCCGTGAAAGCTTTGTTTTAATAGGTACCTTATTCGCTGCGGGTTTGCCTTTAGCAATGGGAATTGGCAGTGATGAACCAGGCGAAGCGTTAGCGGTTCTAGCCGAGTTTTTAGTTTTTCTTCTGCCTATTGCTGTCTTAATCTGTCTAATTAAAGTTCCCGAGTCTAATCGACGCTCTCATGCCATCGGTTTTAGAGCGGGCTTGGCCTTAATAAAGAAAAATAGCTTATTCATACGGCTGCTGTTCGCCTATTTTATGAATGGTATAGCTAATGGTTTACCTGCAACACTGTTTTTATTGTTTGTCAGTTATGTACTGTTACTGCCAGAACAGTTTGGTTTACTACTCTCTGCGTATTTCATCAGTGGCTTAATTGGATTGCCTATTGGCGTTGAGCTTGCTCAACGGTTTAGCAAACATCATGTATGGGCTGGATCTATGCTGTGGGCAGTCATTATTTTTGCTTGGGTGCCTACCTTAAGTGCTGGCGACTTCTTCCCTTTCCTTATTATCTGTATTTTGTCAGGATTGAGCCTAGGTATCGATATGGCATTACCGGCGTCAATTCAAGCTGATGTCATTGATCTTGATAGTGCTGAAGGTGGAGGCCAAAGAAGTGGCTTTTTCTTCGGTCTCTGGGGCATGGCGACGAAATTATCACTGGCATTGGCCGTTGGTATTGCTTTTCCCTTATTAGCGTTATTAGGTTTTGATACACAAACAGAGCCTGCTGATAATAATTTATTGGCTCTTTCTTTACTCTATGGATTACTGCCTATTCCTTTTAAATTACTGGCTGTTTGGACAATATGGCGTTTTCCTTTAGACCGCCAAGAACATCAAACTTTACAACAGCAACTCAACTGAGGAACCTTCTTATGAAAACCTCTCTCTTAGTTTTATATTTACTCTTCCTTTCTGGCTGCACTAATATGTCTGTCGAACAATACCAAAACAATAAACCACGTTTAGTTCTAGAGGACTATTTTCTTGGTCAAACTCGTGCCTGGGGGATTTTTCAAAACCGTAGCGGCCAAGTTGAACGACAATTTACTGTTGATATCTTGGGGAAAATGGTAGAGGGAGCTCTTGTACTAGAAGAGGACTTTATCTACGCAGATGGTACCTTGGATAGACGTGTCTGGACTATTAACAGAATTGATGAACATCACTATGAGGGTCGGGCAGCAGATGTGATAGGCCATGCAACAGGTGAAGCTTATGGCAATACGTTAAATTGGGCCTATACACTCGATCTTCCATACAAAGATGGCACAGTGAAAGTTCAATTCGATGACTGGATGTTTTTACAGGAAGATGATGTTTTAATTAACCGCGCTAAGATGACTAAATTTGGCATTTTTTTGGGCGAGGTCACGTTGGTGTTTAAGAGGCTTTAGTCATGATAAAACGCGGCTTATTTCTTTGGTTTTGTTACACAGTACTATTTAACTTGAGTTGGGCTGATCCGGCTTCACACCCAGACTTTAAATCAGTACGTGGTGAACTTGAATTAAAGTCGACGGCGACAGCGACATGGTTAGTTTTTATTGATGTATATGATGCAGCTCTCTATGCAGAACCTGACGGACAAGCAAACTTACTATTAGAGGATGATCGACCTTTCTCTCTTGAAATACGTTATAAAGTCGCGTTATCAAAATCTCAATTAATTGAAGGTGCTGATGTGGCATTGAGTAAGCAACACTCTGAGCAACAGCGTAGCTTTTATCAAAAGGATGTAGATGCATTACATTATCATTATCAAGACGTCACCGAAGGTGATCGATTTCGCCTAGATATTCATCCAGATGATGGTCTATCGCTATTATTTAATGATGAGTTACTTTATAAAAATGACAGTATTGATTTTGCACGCTATTACGTGGGTTTATGGTTAGCTGAAAACCCTTTGTCTAAACCTGTAAGGCAGGGACTGTTGGATTGGTAAATTAACTGCTTACTTGTTTACGTATGAAGCGTAAAAGACTGCCAACGATAGGTAGTTTCATATAAAACTGCTCACTGGCATCCCAATAATCAATATGTTCAGAAACAAGACCTTGTTCATTAAATACCACGCGACTGACGCCGATCAGTTTTAATGGTTTTGCTTTAAGTTCACCTGTGAAAGACCATTTAATATAGGCAACGTCAGAATTTAATACTGCTTCCTCAATGATAAATTTTGGTGATTTGAGTGTCTCAAACATATGATGAAAAATCCTTCTAATTTTTTCGATGCCATAGACATCATTAAAGGGATCTTTAAAATGGGCTTGCGAACTAAAGAATTTGTCTATTTTAGCTAAATCTTCTTTTTTCATTTGTTCGTAGAAAGCAATATACTGATCCAGTGCACGTTGTGAAGCCATCTATTTCCCCGTTATTTTGCTAATAAGAAAGAAGTAAATTCGGTATGGTAAAGCGCGTAATATCTTTAAGATATAGGTGAAACGTTTAGGGAAAGTGATCTCGAAACTGTCTGTTTCAAGTGCTTTAACGATTCTCTCGGCGGCTTCATTTGTTGTTATTTCAGCTGGCATTTTGAAGCTATTTTGTGCGGTTAACTGAGTAGTAACAAAACCGGGATTAACGACTCTCAGCAAAACACCTTGTTCTTTTAAGGGCATATACAGTGCTTCTGCAAAGTTGATTAAGGCAGCTTTGGTTGCCCCGTAGGGTGCCGCATCAGGTAACCCACGATAGCCGGCTACACTCGACATCAATAATATTTGTCCCGACTTGCGCTCTTTCATCGGTGGTAAAATTGCCGCTAAGCCATTCATTACACCTAGATAATTCACTTGATTTAGCTTATAAATTAAGTCGAGATTGAATTCATCGACAGGCATTGGACTATAATCACCCGCATTTAAAATAACGAGGTCGGGTAGGCCATATTGTTCACATAAGACACTAAAAACTTGCTGGTTTTGTTCTTTGTCTGTGACGTCAAGTGTTGAATAGGCCATTTGCTGACTTTTCTCTACGACCGCTTGGAGTTTTTGCTCTGTTCGGCCTGATATTATTACCTGCCAGTCTAGCGCATCTAAAGCAAGTGCCAATGCTTTGCCAATACCGCTTCCGCCTCCTGTGATCCAGGCTAGCTTTTTATGTCCATCTGCCATTACCTATTTACACCCTTTGAACTGTTTTGTGTTTGACTCAGCTAACGCGAACTAGTTTCTATTATAGTATTGGGAGTTGCTCAATAGATTATTATCTAATAACGAGACTGTTTTTTAGCACAATTTCTAAACTAAAAATCACGTAATAAGCGCATCGGTGGGACTTTTACGACTGTTCTGCTGGCAAATAAGCCAATTGCAGAAATAATACAAATCCCAATCACAGGACCTAAGGCCCAGAGCAGAGGATGCCAACTGGCCTGAGATTTAAATACAAAAACCTGTAGGCCATATAGAGACGCTTCGGCACCAATTGTGGCAATCAGTCCTGAAAAGAGACCAAGAGCACCAAACTCGACAAATAGTGCTTGTTGAACCAAGGCTTTTCGTGCACCTAAAACGCGTAATAGCGCGCCTTCTTCTAAGCGCTCTTCTAGGGTCGCACTTACGCTAGCGAGTAGAACTAATGCTCCTGCAGCTAATATGCACAGTAAGACCAGCTGAATCGCCTCAGACAATTGTCCTATGATGGTTTGTATCTGTTTTAACAGGTCGCCGACATTGAGAATAGAAACTGTTGGAAACTGGGACATTGTTTTATAAAATGACTGCGCTTTGGCATCACTAATAAATAAGCTACTGACAAAATTAGCCGGGTAATCTTGTAATGCACTTTTCGGCAAAATCAGATAAAAATTAGGCTGCATCGAACCCCAATCAACGCTGCGAATTGAAGTGATGGGCAATGAGATGACATTGCCACCTATGTTGATAGTGAGCTGGTCGCCAAGACTAAGCGTCGCTTCTTGTGCCACCCTTTGTTCAATTGATAAACCCTCAGCATTAAAGTCACCCGACACGAGCTTACTGCCTTGGCCTAAGGAATCGGACCATGTCAGGTTTAGCTCTCTTGAGTAGAGTTCTGGCTCGCCTTTGTCCTCAGGGTAAAGTGTTTGGATGCTTACTCCATTTTCCAAAATGACCCGACCTCGCACCATCGGATACCAATCTGACTTTAATATGTCTAGTTGTTCAGTTGCAGTGTTGATGTGGTCAATCTGGTCTGCTTGAACATTAAACAAATAATGATTTGGCGCCTCGGCTGGTAATTGCTTTTGCCAATCAGCCAGCAGACTGGATTTAACACCCAGTAAAATAAGGCCCAGCATGATGATCAGCGTAAACACCAATAATTGAAAAAGGTTGGGTAATAACCTGCGATAAAGTGCAGCAAAACCAATTTGCCAGCCACTGGTAGCCCCCGACGTTAAAGAACGGCCCAATTTAAAAACGGCCCAGCCTAATAGTGTGACCAAAAAGCCAATCGCCACAATTGTCAGCGTCATAATGCTAGGTAATAAAAACCCGTTGGTATAAAGGCACATCAAGCCATACATACCGATAAAGCCAATGCTATAAATCAGCACCGTATTATGCTCAATCTTTACGCTAGGTTGTAATACTGACATCGGCGAGGTTTTGATCAAGCGCATCATCAAGGGTAGACAAAATGCCACTATCGAGATAAACCCCGTTGCAATGCCCAACCACAGTCGACTAACCGAAGGCTCGGGTAATGCGGTCGACATTAAGCCAGATAACAGCGATGAAATAATGCCTTGAACGCCCCAACCAACCGCGAGACCTATGGCAGCACCAAGCACAAACAATAGGGAGAATTGTGTCAGGAATACCTTGATCAACACCCTAGGTGTTGCGCCTAGCGTTTTTAACACAGCGACTTGCATTAAATGGCGTTTTACAAAGCGTCCCGAAGCCAATGCCATCGCTATACCTGACATAACAACAGCCAACGTCCCCGCCAATAATAGAAAAGATTCGGCTTTAGCGATGGTGTCACCAATACGTTCGCCTTTTTGGACGGGTGTTCGCCAACGTTGTCCGTTATCTAATTGAGGTGTAACCCATGTTTTATAGGCACCTAGATCATCTCGCTGTCCGGCTAATAACAGTGCGTAACGTACTCGGCTGCCGGGAATAATGACTTGAGTTGATGCTAAATCAGCCATATTGATCACCGCCCGTGGTGATATCGCAAATGAAGAACTACTTGCTCCAGGATCGCGTACTAAATACTGACTAACCGTTAAGGTTGCTTCACCCACTTCTACCTGATCACCAATGTTGATATTCAATAGACTGGCCAGTCTGGATGACATCCAGATCTGTCCTTGTTGAGGTGGCTGTCTAAAAGGCTGCCCAGTGCCGAATAAAGTGTCGTCTATTAAATAAGCGCCTTTTAAAGGGTAATTATCAGTGACGGCACTGACATTGCTTAATTGCAAGGCATCGCCCGCAAATATCATGGTACGAAATGAGGTTCGCTGCGCTTGTTTTAGCGATAATTCATTCGCTTTAACCTGCCAATCTTTGGCAATTTCATCATCAGAGCTAATCAAGCGATCAGCCGCCAATAGATTAGCCGACTGTTGCTCAAAAGAAAGCTGCAATCTATCAATAAACAAACCAATTGAGGTGACTGTACCGACAGAAATAATCAGCGCGATAAGCAGGGTAACAATATCCCCGCTGCGGATGTCTCTTAACATTAACCGCAATGAAAAACCGATCATGTCTGTTCCGCTAGCTGGCCAGCCGACATCACTAAATGACGATCACATTTTTTAGCGAGTTCATTATCATGCGTCACCATTACCAGGGTGGTGCCTTGAGATGCATTAAGTTCAAATAGCTGCTCAATAATAATTTTACCATTGCCCTCATCAAGATTGCCTGTTGGCTCATCAGCAAAAAGAATTTTTGGGCGAGATGCAAAAGCACGTGCAATAGCAACACGTTGCTGCTCACCACCTGAAAGTTGATTAGGGTAATGGGTTAAACGATGCGACAAGCCGACTTGTTCTAATAATGATTCTGCCGTTTTACGCGCTTGCTTATCACCAATAAGTTCGGCGGGTAGCATGACATTTTCAATGGCTTGTAGGCTAGGTAAAAGGTGAAAGGATTGAAAAATAAAACCGACATATTGCCCACGTATTAAGGCGCGTTCCTCTTCATCCAAACGAGAAAAAGCGTGGTCAT
Organism: uncultured Gammaproteobacteria bacterium; assembly: GCA_905479075.1. Taxonomy (GTDB): domain Bacteria; phylum Pseudomonadota; class Gammaproteobacteria; order Nitrosococcales; family Methylophagaceae. The sequence goes on from CAJQLA010000011.1 coordinate 11,722, forward strand.
AAAGCGTTATCTCACCAGATGTATTAACATCAAGCCCCGCTAATAAACCCAACAAAGTCGACTTACCTGAACCAGAAGCACCAACAATCGCAACTGATTCGCCTTCCTTGATGTCCATATTAATGCCGTTCAATATAGTCAAATCACCGGTATTTGCATTGACGGTATGGGCTAAATTACTTACTTTAATCGCAGTCTTGACCGCCATGGTGGTTCACTCTAAATAAGGTTTGCTATGTTTGTGAAAAGAAAATGTTTATTGTTATTGCCGATTATTTGGTTGTTTACTAGCGTCGCGTCAGCATCCACATTACTCGTTATGGGCGATAGTCTAAGTGCAGCCTACAACCTACGACAAGAGATGGGTTGGGTTAGTTTACTCGAAACGCAACTTTCACAAACACATCCTGATATTAAAGTCGTCAATGCCAGTGTCAGTGGCGAAACATCTCAAGGCGGTGTGTCACGTCTCAAACAGCTTCTCACCACACACAAACCAAAATGGATTATTTTAGAACTAGGTGCAAATGATGCGCTTCGTGGCTATCCTTTGAGCCAAACCAGCCAAAACCTAGAAACAATGATCGAGCAGGCCCATCAAATTGATGCGAAAGTACTTTTGATCGGTAACCAGATTCCACAAAACTATGGCAAACGCTATACCAAACTATTTTTCAAGCTATACCAAAAAATAGCAGAGCGATACCAGATCGCCTATGTGCCGTTTATGCTACAAGGTGTTGCCCTTAATAAAAGCCTAATGCAAGACGATGGTGTACATCCGAATAAAGAAGGGCAACCAAGGGTACTGAAAAATATCTTGCCTTATCTACAACCTTTATTAAATGAAAAGAGTAGCGGGGCAGCGTGATTAACTTAATCAATTACACTGACATTATTACTTTAATACTTATAAACTATTGACCCTATGATAGAAGTTGCCCTTTTCCCGATTCCTAAATCAGTTAATTTTCCTGGTGTGCCTATCCCATTGCATGTTTTTGAGCCCCGTTATCGAGAAATGGTGAGATATTGCCTCGATAACGATGTGATGATGGGCGTTTGTCATACACAAGGAGTCGTTCGTGACATGACACGTATGCAGAGACGGGAAGAAGCGCTTAACAGTAATCAATCTACCTATAAGCCTTGTGATGTTTTTTCTGCTGGTAAAGTAGAGCTGCATGAGGAACTGGATGATGGCCGTATGGGTGTCATTGTTCATTTTGAAACACGACTAGAGTTAAAACAAGTGCGACAGATATTACCGTTTAATATATGGGCTTGTGAGTTGTATGAAGATGAACCGCTTGAAGATGACGACTTAGTCAGTTTAAGGCAAAGTTATGAAAAGGTAACGCAGCGTTTATTGGTGCTTGGCCATAGTAATGACGAATTTAAAAAAATGATGGCAAGTGAACAATGGCAAAACCTATCAGCGGTTGAATTTAGCTTTATAGTAAACGGCTTATTCGGTATGCCAGCAAAAATAAAACAAGAAATACTTGAAATGAGACAGCCACAACAGCGTCTGGATACTATATTAAAATTGTTAAATTCTATTCAACAGTCTTATTAATGATTAACATTAAAAACGGACAGTCGCATTAGGAGACAATTATCAAAATTGATTGGCTTGCAGCCCTACTAGTTACACTGCTGATAGCAACACTTTTAGCATTTTTTAACGGTTATTTCCCGTATCCCTTCGGTTGGCTTGTTATTGCACTCTTGCTGGTAGCTAGACTAAGTACTAATAGTGGAAATAAGGATAGCTAACAACTCACTTTATAATTAACGTTGTTAAACGAATTCAAACTGGAATATAACACCATGAACACAGCACCAACCCACAAACCACGCCCGATGATTGACCTTCTATTTAGCATCATTGTGCCTTCATTCATTCTAATGAAATTGAGTGGAGAAGATGATTTGGGGGCAGCAGGTGGACTCATTGTTGCCTTGGCTTTTCCAATTGGTTGGGGGCTTTATGAGTTAATAAAATATAAAAAGTTTAACTTTATAGCGCTATTGGGCCTGGTTAGCGTTTTACTGACAGGCGGCATTGGTTTACTCGAGCTTGATACTAAATGGATAGCGGTTAAAGAAGCTGCTATTCCCAGTATATTGGGTATCGCCGTTATCGTCTCTACCTTTACGCCGTATCCTTTAATCAGAGCACTGCTTTTCAATCCTAACGTTATGGATGTAGATAAAATAAAGGAAAGATTAGAAGCTAAAAATAGTACGACTTTATTTGATAAGCGCTTAATGACAGCGACGTATTTCGTCGCGGGTTCTTTTGCTTTCTCAGCAGTGATGAATTACATCTTGGCTAAATGGATCGTCGTCAGCCCTGCAGGCACGCCTGAGTTTAACGAAGAACTCGGTCAGTTAACCTTATATAGCTATCCAATGATTGCCTTGCCTTCTATGCTGATGATGGCCGGCATATTTTATTATTTGTGGCGTACTATTCATGATCTGACTGGCTTAGAGCTGGAAGAAGTTATGGCAATAAAGGCAACGGAAGAGTAACGGTACTTAATTCCAGATGGGAATGTGATCATATCTAATTATCACTAAGCATAGTGTTTACCGATTGAGGTTGTCATGTGAGGTTGACATGCTAAAAATCAATTACCTTGATCGCGTTGATTCATTTTTATGTATATCAAAAATTAGCCAAGTGTGATCCCATTACTTTTTAATTTAATTGGTTAATAAGCCTGTCCAGCAAATTTCGAGTCTTCACATGGTCCTCACTGTCATCAAACAAGAACGAGCGAAAACTAATCAGGTAAGCTGACGTCACAGCAATTTCATCAGCGATGCGCCTGCAGCCTGTATTTTTTCTCTCTGCTGCTTCAAGAAACCACTGCACAGTGCGACTGATTCGAGTAATACCGTGGGCCTGCAAGTGAAAGTGGCCTGGCTCAAGTTTATAAGCGAGGATCTCGCGTACAAGTGGCCTGTATGGCGTCAAAGACTCAAACCAAGTCATAATCGATTCTACTAGTTTGTCATTGCTTGCCAGATGTCGATATTTTTCATTTAAGGCCAAGTTCAACATCGCATCATCAGCACGATTAAAAAGTGCCTCAGCCATATCATCTTTAGATCGATAGAAGTGTTTTATCTCACTCAATGAGCAATCGAGAAGAAAAGCTAACTCGACTAAGCTAAACGATTCCCATGAATTTTTGTGCGCAAGAACGATAGCTTGTTCGAGGACACTATCCGCAGTTAAGGTGTTTTTCACCATAGCCATTCTCCAGAAGAGTGGTCTATTAATTATAGTTGAAACCTGAAGTAGTGTTTATGAATATTAAGAAACTAATTACGCTGATTCTATTTTGATTTTTCGCTTTTCATTATTAAATAACACAGGTTTAATTTATTAAAGGACGTTATATTTATCAACATGCAAAAGATAGTCATCGTATTCACTTTAATAAGCAGTTTCTTGTTGCAGACTAGTTTTGCGGCTGAAATCGATAGCGTCACGCCGAGAAAAGTTAAACTTGAAAATAGTTTTACACTTATTAACACGATTTTTAATCAACGCTTGCAAGAGGGCATACAAAAGGCCAATGCCCGACAAGCATATATCCCAGACATAATAGATGGCGACAACGGTTGTAATGAACAAGTCCTTTATAGCGAACTTAGAAAAGCGATTTTTCAATCCTTTACCGCATCCTGGGGACTTAAGGGTTACGATCTGGACAAACAATTACGCCGTTTACTCGCCAGACAAAGTTATGCTTTATCATTAAACGATTCTATTTATCGTGACATAGACTATATAGAAGGTTTTTCTTTAAACCTTAAAGAGCTGAGTGACGTCGTCAATATCAATGGTCATCTTGTTGGACTAGATAAACTAGGTCACCTTTTTGCTGAAGGTTGGAAGTATTTTGAGTTAAGCCATTTTGAGGGTCAAAATATAAAGCAGGCTCTAGAGTGGGGAAGGCAACGGGAAGCGGGTAAATTTGGTTATCGCACGACGGGCATTTTTTCTTTTGCCGATCTGGTCTCCAACTATAATGGCATGCGGTTCTGGAATAAGATTTTACTCAAAAAAGGTGATCCATTAAAAGGCGCACTCGCTAATTTTTTTAACAAGCCATACGTATCGTGTGAAATTCAATTTATTGCCTCGATCAAAAATAAAAAAATAACTAAGGCCTGGGAGTTTAATAGCCAATTTAATTTGTCAGATTACATCGATGGAAGCTGGGACGAAGCTAATAACTGTAATAGCTACGCAGATCCAATCATTGAACAAAAAGTAACATTACGAATAAAAAATGTTGATCCCGACTTTAGCTGTCCTTACATCACCGAACAGTGTTTAGAGGCTAAGGAGAAATATGGTGACTATGCAAAATATGTTTTGCATCCGCGCTGCCTTATTGTCACTAGAGAATGAAATGAGTAAAAAAGAGTAGTGTCGCTTTTAATTACCTCCTTTTAATTGAATAGTTTTTACACTGACCCTAATTATTCCTAGCTATCCTAAATGTAGACATACTAAGTCTGTTTGAATATTAGAATTGGTTCTTAAGCCATCAGCTATATGTCCAAGCTAATATTCGCGTGACTTTATTGCCTTGTGCCATTTCTATTTCGTGTATATCAGCCGCCCCGAGCTTTCGAAGGTGTTTTGTGGCGGGCTTTAGATTGTCACTTTTTGACACGAGGCTGGTGAACCAGTGACATTGAGTGGCAAAGTCCTTACTTTCTTTTATCATTTTTTTAAGGAACAGCCGTTCACCGCCATTACACCATAGCTCAGCTTCTTGGCCACCAAAATTAAGCGTGGGAGATTCGGACTTTTTAGTGCCCAGTGTTTTATTGATTTGCTCACCACGGTTGCGTGCCAGCTTGTTGACTTTTTGTTGGCTCCCTTTAAGGGCTTCTTCTAGTGAGGTATGGAAGGGTGGGTTACAGACGGTGACATCAAAATAATCGCCTGCTTGAATGATGCCTTTGAACATATGATTTTTATCTGCTTGCAAACGTAGTTTAAACGCATTTTTAAGTGATGGATTACTGGCGATGATCGTTGCTACGTTATCAAGTGACTGCTGATTAATATCGCTGCCAACGCACTGCCAATCGTATATTTGGTGAGCTAATATTGGATATATGCCATTTGCCCCTGTCCCTATATCGAGCAAGGTGATGTTTTGTTTTACTGGGGATGCGTTCGTAGTAGGGGTATCAATACCGAGTAATTCAGCGATGGTATGGATGTAATCTGCTCTGCCTGGGATAGGCGGGCAAAGTGCGCCCTCTGGAATATGCCAGTCAACAATATTGTAGTGGTGTTTTAACAGGGCGGTATTGAGTGCATTGACAGCCAGTGGGTTGGCAAAGTCGATGGAGAGATTACCGTGATTATTTGTTTTTACATAGCTTGAAAGCGCAGGGTAGCACCTGACAAGCGCTGTGAAGTCATAACCAGATTGATGACAGTTTCTTGGATGCAAGCCTTTGCGACGAGGGGCTGTTTGCTTATTGCTGTGTCGGCGGCGTGTGGTCACAGTGGTGAGTCTGTAGGTTTAAAGTATGAGCGCTATTATAAGCTGAATATAACTTGCCAGCTTTAAAAATAAAACGGGATAAACCAGTGCTGGCTTATCCCGTTTTTAGTGTTAATGGTTTAGCTGATTCGCTAGCTCATCTTACGATATTTAATCCGTTCAGGCTGGTGATCTTTACCAAAGCGTTGTTTGTAGTCTTCGGCATATTCGGTGTAGTTGCCTTCAAAGAACACCACATTAGATTCACCTTCATATGCAATCATATGGGTACAGACACGATCTAGGAACCAGCGATCATGTGAAATCACGACGGCGGAACCGGGGAAGGCTAAAATTGCTTCTTCTAGTGCACGCAGGGTTTCAATATCAAGGTCATTAGTCGGTTCGTCGAGTAGCAGGACATTGCCACCTTCTTTTAATAGCTTGGCCATATGGAGTCGATTGCGTTCACCACCTGACAGGTCTTTGACGAATTTTTGTTGGTCTGAGCCTTTGAAGTTAAAGCGACCACAATAGGCTCGAGATGGGGTGGTGTAGGTGCCGACGGTGATAATATCGTTACCTTCAGAGATTTCTTCAAACACGGTGTTTTTGCCATTAAGATCACGTGATTGATCGACATAGGCGAGTTGCACAGTGCTACCTAATTCTATCGAACCTGAATCGGGTTGTTCTTCGCCTGCTATCATGCGGAATAGGGTGGATTTACCCGCACCATTGGGGCCGATGATGCCAACAATGGCACCGGCTGGGATAGCTAGGTTGAGGTTATCGATTAATAACTTATCACCATAGGATTTGGTGACGTTGTTGATTTCAATCACTTTGTCCCCTAGGCGTGGGCCAGGTGGAATATAGATTTCTTGGGTTTCATTACGCTTTTGGAATTCACGCGAGTTCATTTCTTCAAATGATTTTAGACGTGATTTTGATTTGGCTTGGCGGCCTTTAGCCCCTTGGCGTACCCATTCTAATTCGGCTTTGATGGCTTTGTTATGTGAGGCTTCTGCTTTGGCTTCTTGTTCTAGGCGGGCGTCTTTTTGCTCTAACCAAGATGAGTAGTTGCCTTCATAAGGAATACCGCGACCACGATCGAGTTCTAAAATCCAACCGGCTGCATTATCGAGGAAGTAACGATCATGGGTGATGGCAACCACTGTGCCTGGGAAGTCTTGTAAGAAACGTTCTATCCAGGCAATCGATTCTGCATCAAGATGATTCGTTGGCTCATCCAGCAATAACATATCTGGGTTATCAAGCAATAGGCGGCACAGTGCAACACGGCGACGCTCACCACCAGATAACACGGCGACATTGGCATCCCAATCAGGTAGGCGCAAGGCATCAGCCGCACGTTCAAGGGCGTTGTCTAGATTATGACCATCTTTGGCTTGGATCAGGTTTTCTAATTCAGCTTGTCTGGCTGCGAGGGCATCGAAGTCGGCATCAGGCTCCGCATAGGCCGAGTAGACTGCTTCGAGTTCTTCCACGGCACTTTTGACATCTGAGGCGGATTCTTCAACAATTTGGCGTACGGTTTTGCTGTCATCAAGTTCGGGTTCTTGTGGAAGATAACCGACTTTGATATTGGGCATCGGGACGGCTTCACCAAGATAGTCACTATCCAGCCCTGCCATAATTTTAAGTAAGCTTGATTTACCCGAACCATTTAAGCCCAATACACCAATTTTGGCACCGGGAAAGAATGACAGCGAAATGTCTTTTAGAATTTCACGTTTTGGCGGCACAATTTTGCCAACGCGGTTCATGCTATATACGTACTGGGCCATGTTGAACTCATATCAATAAAAGAGTTGATTTTACCGACGATAAACTCATATAGCTAATCAATATGAGATTGGTTAAGTGTCGCGAATTTGTAACTACGATTAAAACTAAACTTGTTATGGCTTTGTCAGAGTCAGACTTGATTGATTTTGTGTTTTTCTAATCTCTTTATTTAAGCTAATCTATCTCTAGTATTATTTAATTTATTTCAGGAAGTTATTGTGTCAGGAAAACTTTATATTATTCTCGCGGCTGCTTTAATCGGCTTTTATTTGTATATAACCTACACACCTGCATTGACTGAGGCTGAGTTGGCAGCCAATCAACAAGCGAGTATGGATTATTTAGAGTCAAACAAGGTCACACCTGGCTTGATTGTGACTGAATCTGGTTTGCAATATAAGGTGTTACAGGCAGGAACAGGCACTGTGTATCCTAAATTAACAGATAGTGTGACGGTACATTATGAAGGTAGTTTGATTGACGGTACGGTTTTCGATAGTTCTGTTGCCCGTGGCAAGCCAATTAGCTTTGGGCTTGAACGCGTGATCGCAGGTTGGAAGGAAGGTATACCTTTGATGGTAGTTGGCGAGAAGGCGCGTTTTTTTATTCCGCCTGATCTGGCTTATGGAGAAAACTGGGCTGGTGATATTCCGCCTAATTCGGTATTGGTTTTTGATGTGGAGTTACTCGCGATCAATGGTGAAGCGAACTAGTTCAATTACAGATAATTAACTAAACGTTGTGTGATGTGAGAAAGGTTGTATCTATAAGCGATTGACGAGCGCCTTGTGTCCCCCGTAATACCAACTAAAAATAAAAGGATTTTAGTATGCCCAATCATGATGAAGTCAATCTGACGACGAATATCAGTTTAGCAGTGAAGCTGATGGAAGATTTGATTACGCCGACTTTTGTTATCAATAGCGATGGTGTTGTCATTATTTGGAATAAAGCTTGTGAGATGATTACAGGCGTCGAGGCTAAAACTGTCATTGGTACTAAAAAACACTGGATGGCTCTTTATGATAAGCCTAGAATGTGTTTAGCGGATGCTGTGTTAAAGGGCAATATTACGGATGAAGAATTATCCTCCTTATATGACTCACATTCCCAGCCAGTAATTGATAGGAAGGGACAATTTCTTCATGCACACAATTGGTGTGTTGTGCCAAACATTCCGGGTGAAAAATACCTTTCATTTGATGCTGGGCCTATCTACAACGAGTGTGGTGATATCGTTGCTGTTGTTGAGACGATAAGCGATCTGACTGAGCTAAAAAATACTCAGATACAACTCGAAAAATTGGCTACATTTGACGGTTTAACAGGGATCGCTAATAGGCGTCATTTTGACGATCAATTGAATTCGATTTGGTTGAATGCCCAAAGATATAAGCAGCCGTTAAGCTTACTTATGATCGATGTTGATTACTTTAAACAATATAACGATACCTATGGTCATCAAGAGGGTGACGATTGTCTAGTTAATGTCGCAAACTGCATCGATAAAGAATTAAAAAGGTCGCTTGATATGGCCTTTCGTTATGGCGGAGAAGAATTTGCAGTTTTATTGCCTGATACTAATCGGACGGGTGCATATTACATGGCCGAAAAGATCCGGGAAGCTATTAGCGAAATGGCATTAGAACATACAGGTAGTCAAGTTTCAGCGTTGGTGACAGTGAGCATTGGTATCGGCACTCTCTGCCCTGAGCCAGGTTTGAATTCTGATAAATTAGTATTAGGAGCAGATGAGGCGCTGTACTTAGCAAAAGCAGAAGGTAGAAACCGTAGTAACTTGGCTACTTAATTCATTAAAACATTCGTGTTTTAATTATGAATGTTGGGTTTAAGTTGCGATGACTTTCTTTGCTTTCAGTTTATTTCTAAACACATCTCAATATGAGGAATGCCAGCGTCGAGAAATTCACTACCTTGTGCGATAAACCCGTGTTGTTGGTAAAAAGCTTTAGCGTGAGTTTGTGACCACAGTATGAGTTGACGTTGTTTTTGTTGTTTAGCCAGCCCAATAAGTTTTTGTAGCATAGCTGTGCCGACACCTTTATTTCTGTGCTGTTTTAGTACCGCCATTCGGCCGATTTTACCTTTTGATGTTAAGCGGGCAGTGCCGACGGGTATGGCATTATAAAAGGCGATAATATGCATCGCTGCTTGATCTTGATTATCCCATTCTTCTGCTTTGGAGACACCTTGTTCTTCAATAAATACTTCAGTCCGTACCGTTTGTGCAAGTGGTGCAGCATTGGACCAGTCCATTACTATCAGCTCAATACCAAATTGTTCAGTATTGAGCTGGTGGTAGTAACGCTGTACAAAGCGTTTTAAGATATGTTGTGCATAAGGCGTTGTACCCGCATTAACAGCTTGGGTGAGGTGAATAGCTTGCTCAGGTTTAAAATAGCCAAAATGTTTGTAGGCTTCGATACGTAAACTAAAGCCTTCGCCATCGCCTTCGGGGTGAAATTGTGTAGCGTAAATATTTTTGGCGAGACGAAACATTTGTACTGGACAACGTTGACCGGTCATTAATAACGTGGCTTGCTCTGGTACATTGTCACAGGCTTCTTTATGACCCAGTAGAGCGTTGATGGCGGAGGGGAAGCCCTTTAATAAGGGATCATTCTTACCTTGTTCTGTAATATCAAGTGATACGCAGCCGACATCTTCACCGTAGCGTTTGCTGATTGGTGTGCCTAGATGGTTACCTAATAGGCCATTTCCCGAGCAGGCACCTAGGAAAGGGAAGTCATATTTGATGACTTGGCTGAGTAGTCGCTCAAAATCGGCCTCTATTTTATGTTGAATAGCAGACTTTTGATCATTGGGTGTGCTTATATCAAAAGGGCTGCCACCTACAATGATGGCACTGTAATCATCGATAGATAAATAGTCAGGGATGCCAGATTGCTCAATACGAAGTCGTTGAGTTTGGTTTTCTGTCAGATCGCCATATTTTAGGATAGCCTGATATTCGTTATCTGATGTATCGTCTTCTGGACGAAGTTGGATAATAAGGACAGGTTTAGACAAGGTGAGGTTGCTCTGACTTTGACAGTTTTGGTTAGTGTAGCGGAGTGTTTGTAGCTAAGGCAATGTTAGGTGGAATGCATTAAACCGATAGGTATAAGACCATTTTGATATGGGGTTCGCCTGCTTGTAAAAATTTATCACCTTGGGCCATGAAGCCATGTTTGATATAGAGATATTCAATGCGGTGTGGGCAATTTACCGTTAATAGTTTAAAGCGGCTCTGTTTGGCCATTTCTATCAACTTTTGTAACATAGCTGAACCGACACCTTGGTTTCGAAAGTCTTTTAAGACAGCCATATGCCCAATGATGCCATCAGGTGTCAGTCTCGCCGTGCCGATGGCATTGCCATCAAATGAGGCGACGACATGCAGTGCATGTTCATCGCCATCATCCCATTCCTCTGTCTCCGCACGCTTTTGCTCTTTTATAAAGACCGCTTCGCGAATTGGAATGGCTGCCACATCAGCGTGGAGCCAGTCGGCCATTAATAGTTTCAGCATATATAATGAAATTAGTTTTTAATTAAGCAAAAGGTGCAAAGGCAGCATCAAGCGGTGTCTTTGCGATATGGTTTAGGTAGTTACTCATGGTTTTTTGAGCTAGCACTAGCAGTACATCTGCAATAGAACGATCGGTGAAGCCTGCTTGTTTAAACGCGTCAACATCAGTAGGGTCAACATTACCTCTATTTCGAACGATTTCTAGGGTAAATGTACGTAAGGCTTCCAGTTTGTCAGTAGGTAGTGCAGTTTGGTTTTTAATCGCATCACAAATGCTTTGATCAACGCCCATACCAACAGCGACAGCCACATGTGCTGGGAAGCAATAATGGCAGTCGTGCTCATTATTAATGGTTTGCCATGCTACGGTCATTTCCTCTGCTGTGAAGGCTGTTTCGGTGACGAGTTGGTGAAGTGTCATATAGCCTTTTAATGCTTGTGGTGAGGCGGCAAGCATGGCGTGAAAGTTAGGTATCATGCCAATGCTTTTTTGCATTTGGTCTAGTAAAACTTGGCTTTCTGATGGGGTTTGGTCTTTTACTAATACAGGTAATGTAGCCATCTATGTTTCCTTGTAGATATGTTAGGGTGAGTATTTTTTATAACGAAGCTGCTAACTTTAGTCTTAGGATGATGAGATTGCAATAAGTTGATGGCTTTATCTAAAGGTTAAATTGTGACTGAAGTTATTATTATCGCTATTGTTGTCGGTTTGGTTTTATTGAGTGTTTACCGAGTTTATACCTCTTCAGGGATGGACGAAGAGAATGCACAAACTAAGCAGGCAGGGCTTGATTTTTTGACCGATAACCAGCAAAAAGAAGGGGTTGAAGTGACTCCGTCTGGCTTGCAACATAGTTTGCTTGAGGCTGGTACAGGAACGCAACACCCTGCAGCTAAAGATAGGGTTGAAGTACATTATGAAGGGCGATTGATTGATGGCACTGTGTTTGATAGTTCAATAAAAAGTGGTAAGTCAACGAGCTTTGGTTTGAACCAAGTAATAAAAGGCTGGACTGAAGGTTTGCAGTTAATGGTGGAGGGGGAGAAAAGACGATTTTATATTCCCGCTAAGCTTGCTTATGGTAATCGTTGGATGGGTAATATTCCGCCTAGTTCTACATTAATTTTTGATGTTGAGTTGTTGGCGATTAAGAGCCAATAGCGTGTTGCCTACTATCGTTGGTGTTTCTATTTCAACTATGAATAAAAATGGGTTATTTGCCATGGTGGTGTAGGAAATAACACAAATTGCGATTTTATCTATTAAGTAATATTAGATTTAGTAATTTCAGTTTTTAGCTTTGATATTCGTCAGTAAAAACATTCAGTTGATGGAAGCAAGCCCCTCCTACTTGTTTCGACTATCTTAGCTTCAAGCTGTTATTGCTACCATCTCTTTTTAAGATCTTAATTTTCTCAGTTCTGTTACGATCTATTCGTGAAAAAATTACGTCGGTTATTTTTTAAATACCTTATCCGCTTTGTTTTGGCTTTTGTGGTGTTAAGTGTATTAGTTGTATTGCCATTTCGGTGGCTGAACCCACCAGTAACAATGGTGATGGCGGATCGCTGGTTGAGTTCTGAAAAACTAAATTTTAGTTTGCAGCAGCATTGGCTTGATTGGGAAGATATACCTAAACAAGCAGCATTGGCGGTGGTTACATCAGAAGATCAATCATTCATGCAGCATTTAGGGTTTGATTTCAAAGCGATATTTGAGGCATTAAAATCATTTGGTCGTGGTGGTCACTTACGTGGTGCAAGCACCATAAGCCAACAAGTCGCGCGTAATGTTTATTTGTGGACAGGGCGTAGTTGGTTTCGTAAAGGACTGGAGGTCTGGTTTACCTTATTGATCGAACTAACTTGGGGTAAAGAGCGCATTTTAGAGGTTTATCTGAATGTGGCAGAGTGGGGTGAAGGTGTTTTTGGTTTGGAGGCAGCAAGCTTATATCACTTTGGCAAATCGGCAAAACGATTAAGCCCGATGCAAAGTGCTTTATTAGCTTCATCATTACCAAGCCCTTTGAAGTATAACCCTGCTAAACCCGCTGAACACTTGCGTGAGAGAGCAATATGGAATTTGCAACAACAGCAGCGATTGGGTGGTGTGGGCTGGTTAAAAACGCTCGATTAGGAGGTAGTGAGTTTATCCAATCCTATTTGATGTATTCAAGTTTGAACAATTATCAGTAAAAGTTTGTCTATCAACAATAGAGATATTCACAACAGATCAGTCAGAGCATATAAAATAAGCTTAAATTTATCCTTAAGGAAACATAATGAAGTCAACATTAAGCCAACAAAACCTTAAAACAAAGCAAAGAGGTTCAGCGATCATCTATGTCGTATTGGCCATTATTGCGTTGTCTCTTGCAATCGGCTTTTATTTCTTTGAGCCAAAGCAGCCACCTTCATATAAACCGCAGCCTATGCAACTTTCGAGTGAAAAGGCAGAAACACAGCCTGTTCAAGCAAGCTTACCGGAAGTCACTGTCTATAAATCTGAAACATGTGGTTGTTGTAATAAGTGGATCACGCATCTTGAAAATGAAGGTTTTAATGTTGTTAGCCACAATGTGAATGATATGAACATGATTAAGGAACAATCTGGGTTGTTACCAGGTTTGGCATCTTGCCACACGGCATTAGTTGATGGTTACGTGATAGAAGGCCATGTTCCTGCTGCTGACATTAAGCGTTTATTATTAGAAAAATCCGATATTGTCGGATTAACTGCGCCGGGTATGCCACAAGCCTCACCTGGTATGCAACCAGAAGGTCTACCACCAAAAGGCTACGATGTAATTGCATTTGATAAGCAAGGTAATACGGCGGTTTATAGTCGTTATTAGCAAAAACTTGATGTCGGTATAACCTTACAAAATACTTTATAAATATTTTATAACTTATTGATATTAAATCATATAATAATATTTTTATTATGAGTTTTTTAAGAAATAATGACAACAAGTGTTTATATAGCAACAAGCCTTGATGGCTATATCGCAACGATATCTGGCGGGTTAGATTGGTTAGATAACTTTCCTAACCCGACTGAGTCCGACTACGGTTTTTTCCAGTTTATGGATGGTATTGATGCGGTTGTCATGGGCCGAAATACTTATGAAGTTGTGCTGAATTTTGAGCCTTGGCCTTATGAAAAAAAAGTATTTGTATTGAGTAATTCTTTACGAGAAGTCCCGCCTGAGTTGGTTGATAAAGTTGAGCTTGTTCATGGAGATTTAAAAGCCATTATCAAAAAATTAGCGAGCCAAGGTTACAACAACCTATATATTGATGGCGGTAAAACGATTCAAAGCTTTTTAAAAAAGAACTTGATCGACGAACTAATCATTTCAAAGATACCTGTTATTTTAGGTGAGGGTATCCCGTTGTTTAGCAAACAAAAGCAAATTATCAATTTTGAACACTGTTCTACGGAAGTTTTTGAAGGTGGTCTGGTGAAAAGTCACTATAAAAAAGTGTAGGTGACTTTCTATTCGGCTTAGATACACTTCTTCACTGCAGTAATCATGTCATTATAAAGTGATGTGAGTTGTTCAAGATCAGCTCTTGCTTCATTTATTTTATTATTAAGATGTCTGTCTGAAATAGTGGCTGAAAAAGCCAACAACTCATCATGAATAGTTTCAAATTTTGCTAATGGCTCTGGCTCAAACACCTGTTCTTGTTTGACTCGCTTAAGCCAATACTCGCAGTGGCAATGTTCTCTGATTAGCGTTGATGAAGGGTCAATTTTTTTCGGGGGAGACTGAATGTCTAAGATGAATTGGTTATACCAGGTTTCGCCTAAAAGTATAAACAAGTTGACTCTTTTTTCTCGCGTCGTAAATGCCGTGCTGCCATAGTGTTGCCATTTTTCATTAGCACTATAATTATTTAGCCAGGAAAGAATGTCTTTGGCGGGCATCGGAGGCGCAATCGCGTTGCCTTGAGCTTGTCGACAACCCATATTGATTAAAACTAGGCCTTGTTCAGTTGTTTCGACACCTTCGGCTATAAGGTTTTTATTAAAAGCATTTGCCAAACTAATTACACTATCGATAATGGCGTAGTCGCTTGGATCATTTAGTATGCCATTGATAAAATCGCTATCAATTTTAATACTGTCGACTGCTAGGTCTCTAAGGTGGGCCAATGAAGAATGACCAGCGCCAAAATCATCAAGAGAAAAACTCACGCCTAAATATTCTTTACACGTTGTCAAGGCTTTACTAATTGTATTGAGATTATTAAGAGTACTGTTTTCTAGCACTTCAAATTCAATATTTTGTGGTTTTATAGAAGGGTGGCTTTCTAAATACTCAGCTATAGTCTTCGAAAAATTGTTTGACTGCAAGTGTAGGGATGAAACATTAATGCTCACCTGAAGATCATAACCAGATTGTTGCCATACATGGAGTTGTGAAAGTGTTTGCTCTATCACCCAATTGCCAATTGTAATTTCTAAATCTGTATCAGTGACAAGTGGTAAAAAATCCAAAGGTAGGATAGTGCCTTTTTCAGGGTGTAGCCAACGTATTAGTGCCTCCACGCCAAAAACTTTGCCACTAACCATATCTATCTTAGGTTGATAGTAAAGACTGAATTCATCATTCATCAATGCTTGTTCAATTTCATCTAATTGTTGGCGCTTTGTACCCCATTCTTGGTTTTGTGACAGGTTGAAAAATTCATAACGGTTTTTACCTGAGAGCTTAGCTTGATACATGGCTTGATCAGCATGGCGTAATAGGGTGTCAATATCATCACCATCGGAAGGATAAATAGAGATACCACTAGAGGCTGCAATGTTATGTTCTATATTATCAATGATATAAGGTTCAGCGAGTGAATAATGGATGCGTTCAATCACCTGTTTATATTGCTGGCTGGGTGCAATATCTTTTAATAACACAACAA
The DNA here is from genome assembly GCA_905479075.1 of uncultured Gammaproteobacteria bacterium. Taxonomy (GTDB): domain Bacteria; phylum Pseudomonadota; class Gammaproteobacteria; order Nitrosococcales; family Methylophagaceae. Next base: position 27,550 of record CAJQLA010000011.1, read on the forward strand.
ATTCATCTCCACCTTGGCGGGAGACTGTATCTTGCTCTCTGACAACCTCTGAAATGCGTTTCGCAACTTCTATTAACAATAAATCACCCACACCGTGACCGAAGTTGTCATTAACGGGTTTGAAGTTATCTAAGTCAATGAAACAGACTGCTAATTGCTTTTCAGCTCGTTTGCTATCAGCGATGGCTCGATTAAATCGATCAGTAAATAAACTGCGGTTAGGTAAGCCGGTCAGCACATCATAATGTGCCATGCGTTCCAACTCTTTTTGTTGTTGTTTACGTTGGGTTATGTCACTAAATAGGCCGACATAATTAATGAGTTCACCATAATCATCGAATATCGACGAAACAGTGAGTAGTTGTACGTAAGTCTCACCGTTTTTCTTATAGTTCCATAACTCTCCTTGCCAATGTCGATGCTTGGCAACTTTTTGCCACATCTTTGTATAGATGTCAGCATTTTTTTTGTTGGGGTCAAGAGCTTCTAATTTCTGTCCAGCAACGTCACTAAGCTTGTAGCCTGTAATACTGGAAAAGGCAGAATTAATATTGATAAGATGACCCGTTGAATCCATGAGGATAATACCTTCATGGGAATCATCAAAAACACGTTGAAATAATTGTTGTTGTTTATGTGCGAGGCTCTGTTCTATTGCAATTGTCGCAAGTTGAGAAGCAAACTCGATCAAATTGAAATCATGTTCAGTAGGGCTTGCAGATTCTTCATGATAAATTCCAAGTGTTCCCAGTAATTTACCTTTTGTGCTCAAAATGGGTTCTGACCAGCAAGATCCTAGGCCAGCTTTTTCAGCGTGATGTGCTATATCTACCCAATATGGATGAGTTGGAATGTCCTCAACAATGACTCTTTTTTTAGTGTACGCTGCTGTACCACAGCTGCCGATACGATCACCTATTTTGATGCCATCTACGGCGACATTATAAAAGTCTGGTAGGCTTGGCGCAGCACCATGTAATAAGTGTTTACCAGTCTCATCGATTAATAAAATACTGCACTTCGCTTCGGTTGAAAAACTTAGGCCTTCAATATTTTTAATTAGTAATTCAAGTGTGGATTTTAATGGCGCTTTGTTGACAATTTGTGTCATGACCTCGCCGTGAGTCATTTGCTGAATGTTCGCATGTTTGATATCGGTAATATCGGTTGAAACACCAAACATGCCGATGATATTCCTATCAGCATCGAACAGCGGTTTTTTTACTGAGATGAAATAATGCGTTTTGCCAGTATGACTAACAATACATGTTTCTTCAGTATCAATAGTTTTGCCTTCCTGAACTACAATTTTGTCGTTTTCTTTAAGTTCGTTAGACAGTTCTAATGAAAAAAACTTTGAATCATCATAGCCAATAATTTCATCGATTGTGCTGTCAAATATCTCGCAAACTGCATTATTTACAAAAGTATACTTTCCTTCGAGATCTTTAGAGAAAACGTAAGCGCCGACATTGTCCAAAACTGTTTTGAAAAGTTCAATTTGTTCGGTGTCTTCACTATTTTCTGAATCGAAGTATTGGTTCATACGATTTGATTTCCCTATAACCGCTTCCATTTTTTAGTCAAACTATGAAGCTGTACGTTTCTTATCCGCTAGCGCTTGTTATATCATAAACTCATCGTATTCTGTAGCTAAGTTTATGACTAAATAGTGAGTTTAGTCCCTAAATAAATATATTCGTTTTAAAAGTCGTTTGTTAACCATCCACCTGTTGCTTGGAGAGGGCTGAGGTTTTGTAGTGTACTTACCCAAGTTGCTATAGCTATGCGCTCGCTGGTTTGCAAGGTTTGAGGTAAGTTAATTTGCTTGGATTCAAAGTCAGTTCGTGTGGGCTGCATAGCTACTGTTTTATAGCCTAAAACGACAAAATTATGATTCAGGGTTTTGCCGTGATTTTCGCCGCTATCAATATTGGATTCAAGATCAAAACCGAGTAGGGCAATATTTAGAACCAAACTCTGGTTTTTTGTCATTGAACTTTGGTAATTAGCATTAAGTTGGTTATTGTTGACATCAATGGACAGGGTTCCAGCATTATCCTGATTTTGATTTGGAAATTTATCCCAAGGGCGTTTACGCCATTCTTGACCGTTTAATAGCATGCCCGGCGTGTAAACGGAACTTAGGTTTTTAGTGTCGACATATGAATATTGTCTTTGATTAAACCGGTTGTCGGCAAAACGATCTGTCCAACCTATGTAATCCCAATAATCAACATGAAATGCTAAAGGAATAAACTCAGACCATAAGCCTGCTTTTTGCTCTAGAGAACTCAGCCATTCGTCGGCAGGTGGACAGCCATTACAACCTTCTGAGGTATAAAGTTCAATTAGATTAACCTGTTGATTACCACTACTATAAGTTTCAGCATTTGCTGAATAACTCATCAAGCACAGTGATAGCACAGTTAAAAAATGATAAATGCTTCGCATGCAAGTTTCCGATGGGACAATTTGTTATCGATAGTCTTTTTTAGTAACGCAATGTTTATTTCTTTTCTTTCTGGCGTTGATGATAAAGTTCTATAAGGTGTAATCGTTCATTGACTTTAGTTCGCCACTGCTCTGCTAGTTCTGGAATGGCGATAGCTTGTCTCATAATCTGTTCTTGGTTAGGGTATTTACTGTCAAAATGCGTTTTGAATAAATCATAAATTGTGACATTTTCGGGGTGCTTATAAATGAGTGTTACTTCTGAGTTAGCTTCGATGGTACCTTCTTCAATGACACGAAAATAAACGCCTGTATGTCCATAATCAATAAAATCATTGAGCATTGGTATATGACCAAACTCAAAGCTGATTTTGTAACAAGGAATACGGGGCTGACAGACTTCTAATACACAATCATTAATCTGTAATCGGTCGCCGATAGCCAATTCTTTTTCATCAAGATCTGATAGCGTCAGGTTTTCACCAAATTTACCATAGGGAATGACAGCAAGACCAAGATGTTGTTGCCAATGAGTAAAATGATCACTGGAAAAGCCATAAACGGCTTTGTCTAAACCACCATGATTAAGTAAATCCGCTTGCTTATCACCAAGGATATTATGTTGTTCGACCTTAACTGGACCAACAATGGACTGTTTTTGAAATCCTGTAGTATAAAATTTCAGTTTGAAACGTCTTATTCTTGGCTTGGATACGTTGACCGACAGTAACTGCATAGCTGATTCCTATTGTTGTTATTATGTTTAATTGTATAGCATAGACTAATAAGTTCTATAGAGAATTCCAGGGTAGGAGAAATATTAATTCCCTAACAAAATTATGAAATCAAACGGTCCCGTACGAAAAAGTTCACTATGAAAAAGCTTTTAGCCGAGTTTGTAAGCAGAAATGACTTATCGCAAGATTACCTATCATGCGTCGATAACTATTTCTTGCCGATGACTGAGGCACTATATCAGCATTACTTGATTGAAAAGCAACCACTTGTTATTGGAATTAATGGTGCCCAGGGCTGTGGTAAAAGTACCTTGGCCGAGCTAATGGTTTTATTGTTAAACGAAAAGTTTAAGCTTAACTGCATCGCACTATCTTTAGATGACTTTTACTTGACCAAGCTTGAACGTCAGCACCTAGCAAAAACAGTACATCCATTACTGATTATGCGTGGTGTGCCTGGTACCCATGATGTGACCTTAGCTATGGAAACAATCGCTAACTTGATTAATTTTAACAAGCGAATCAAAATACCGCGCTTTGATAAGGCGAGTGATGATCGTTATCCACAACAACAATGGGGTGTCGTCGATAAACCAACTGATATAATTGTGCTTGAAGGCTGGTGTTTAGGTGCAAAAGCACAAACACCAGAACAGTTAACGATCCCAGTCAATGAGTTGGAAGTTCAAGAGGATAAGTTTGGAGAATGGCGTAAATATGTTAATCAGCAACTACAGTGCGAATACGCCACTTTATTTTCCATGGTCAATAACTGGATCATGTTAAAAGCGCCTTCATTCACTTGTGTGTTGGATTGGCGTTCAGAACAAGAAGCTAAATTACGAAATAAAATAGGTTCAAATAAACTACAAATGTCGTCAATGGGTATTATGACGGAGAATGAATTGGCAAGGTTCATCCAATTTTATCAACGGATTACAGAAGATTCGATCAGGACATTGCCCGCTAAGATAGATTATTTGTTCGAATTAGATGAAGATAGAACTATCAGCCGCTATATAAAAGCAGAGAGTTTGAGAGGAAATAACCCTAATGTCTGACAATACAAGTGTTCGTAAGTGTTTGTTTCCAGTTGCTGGTTACGGAACCCGTTTTTTGCCTGCGACTAAAGCAATGCCTAAAGAAATGCTGCCCATAGTTAACAAACCTCTTATTCAATATGGTGTTGAAGAGGCTTTATCTGCAGGAATCACCCAGATGGGTTTTATAACGGGTAGAGGTAAACGTGCTATTGCTGACCATTTTGATACCAGTTATGAACTGGAAAGTGAGATTAGTGGTACCAGTAAGGAAAAACATCTAGAACCTATTCGAACTGTAATAGATAAATGTGATTTTATGTTTATGCGCCAACGAGAAATGTTGGGTTTGGGGCATGCGGTTTTGACAGGCGAACCGATGGTTGGCAATGAGCCGTTTGCAGTCGTATTAGCGGACGATCTTTGTTTAAATGATGGTGAGATACCCAACGCGCTTCAACAATTAGTTGAAATACACCAGAAATATAATTGTTCAGTTGTGATGATACAGGAAGTGCCAAAGTCAGATACGGCCAGTTATGGCATTATTTCTGGAGAAGAAATTGAACAGGGGGTTTATCAGATCGATGATATGGTTGAAAAGCCGCAGCCTGAAGATGCCCCTAGTAATTTGGCAATCATTGGCCGCTATGTACTGACACCTAATATATTTGACTATATTCGACAAACAAAGCCGGGAGCCAATGGTGAAGTACAGATTACTGATGCCTTAAAAGTGTTAGCTGAAGATGAAATGGTATTGGCAGTAAAATTAAAAAGTCGTCGGTTTGATTGCGGTAGTATTGATGGTTTTGTCGAAGCGACAAACTATTATTATCAACATCAGCACTATTAAACTTATCTTTTTATTACCTTGTGTTAGATAAGTGACTGGAAGTTGTCTTATACTGAACTGAACTAGTTTAAATTATGGACTGGTATGGAAAAGTTAAGACAACTCATTACAGCCGTTGATGGCAAGAGTTATAAAGCCTATAAACAGTTAGTTGGTGATTATCATTATCCTGATTTTGACCTAAGGGTGGATCACGTTCAAGGTGATCCGTTTGCTAACCCATCACGTTGCAGGGTCTTTATTACTTCTGAAATTGCTCAGATCCCAACGAATTTATATGACAAGCCTTCCCGAAAAATTGCTTTAGAAGATTTTTTAGGGCGTAGCTTTTGTAAAGCAATTTCAGCATGTGTCCAAGGTGCCCGTGGTTCTGGTATGAGTGGTGAAATGCTGATTGCAGATTATGGTCAGCAAATATTACAGCGCAATGCTGTTCTAATCCGAGATGGTGCTGTCGAAATACGAATTCAAATTGGGTTGCCAGCCAATAAGCGAACAATTACAGCAGACCATGCTTTAGCAATGTTATTTGATGAATTACCTGCTGTAGTAGCAGCGGGTATAGCGCCATTAAATGATAAATTGATGGCGGTCAGAGCCCATGTCGATTCAGTTGAAAACCAAACTTATTTAAGACAGCAATTATCGAGTAAGAACCTAGTTGCTTTTATTGCTGATGGATCTCGTTTAGCTAGGCAGAGCGGGGTAGATGAACGCCCAATGGCGAATAGTGTTTTAATCATTGCGCCTGATTCTTTAGCGGTGTTTTTAAAACAATGTGATGGTAGTACTGTTCGAGGTTTTGGCATCACGCAAGGTATTACCCTAATCGTTGGTGGTGGCTTTCATGGTAAATCAACCTTGCTGCATGCAATTGAACGAGGTGTTTATGATCATATATTAGGTGATGGTAGAGAACGTGTTGTCACTGTAGAGCATGCAGTTAAAATCAGAGCTGAAGATAGAAGGGCTATTTCTAAAGTCGATATCAGTTCATTTATTAACCATTTACCACAAGGTAAAGATACTAGAAACTTCTCAACTCAAGATGCGAGTGGCAGCACATCACAAGCCGCGAATATCATGGAAGCACTATCTACAGGATCACAGTTGTTATTAATCGATGAAGATACATCTGCAACCAACTTTATGATTCGTGATGAGCGTATGCAGGCACTGGTGGCTAAAGACAAGGAACCGATTACACCTTTAGTCCAGAGAATTGCAGATTTAAAACAACAAAATAAGGTTTCAGTTATTTTAGTGATGGGTGGCTCAGGTGATTTCTTTGACAGCGCTGATACTGTCATTATGCTGGACAATTATCAGATCAAGGATGTGACTAGTGAGGCACAAAACCTATCCAAAAAAGTGCTTATTGAAGAGGGTAATAACCATGTTATTGTCGCTAAAAATAAGCGCTATTTAGACATTTCATCACTTAATCCCAATAACGAACAGAATAAAGAAAAGCTCCAGGCTTTGGAGACTCGAATTTTACGTTATGGAAAAGCGGAAGTGGATGTATCCCAAGTGGAGCAATTGGTCGATAAAGGACAATTGAGCGCGATTGCCCATCTAATGCGGTACTTGTATCTCAATCATCATGACTTTAATGTTGAAGCGACTGATTTAAATCAAGTTTTACAACAGGTCATAGCTCAAGTTGAGAAGCAAGGATTGGATAGCATTAGCCCTTATATTATTGGCACATTGGCGATGCCGCGTTTATATGAACTTGTGGCTACAATCAATCGAATGAGGCATCTGAAGGTTCATTGATTTCTTTAATTAGCTATCAGCCCATAGGGAAGCTTAAAACCCTGCCATATCCTTCGCTATAGAACCTGTAGAACCTTGTAGTGGACCCAGCGGGTTTTTACGCGATTTTTCACGATCAATAATGGGGAGACCATTCCAGATTTTGTAAACGGCAATATCGCGATCAATGACGATCAGTGCATTAAAAGACCAACCTGTTTCAATCTCTTTTCGTTCAAACTTTAATAGATCTTTAAAAAGACTTCCCACTCGCTCAGTTTTATTGACACCTGGTGAAGCTTCATAAGCAATACACTGTTCACGAAAAGAAAGACAAGTTTTAACGCTGGGTGGTAAATCCTCTTTTTTAACTAAGCTATTGGGGCTGAACCTATCAATAATATCTAAATAAGATAATATTCTAACATTGGGTGTGCTGTAGGGATCAAAGCCAAGTTCTTGTAGTCCATTTTTGTCCGTTACGTGTAAAATAATTTTGTCGTAAGCTTCTTTTACTTCAGCAAAATTATTCCATGGAGATTTAATGGTATCTTGACCTCTTGGGAGTGGACTACTACACGACGATAACAACAGGATGAATCCAAAAGCAGTCAACGCATTGACTATGCCGGGTTTTATTTTATTATTTTTACGTAGGCCAGGCATCTTGAAGCGTCCTTAAAACAAGTCGTAGTTAATAATTCTAGTTCTAGTTTAGCTTAAATTAACTGCGACGCCTATTGCCATAGTTTTGATTAAAAACTTTCTGTTGTGTAACGATAAGCCTGTAATTGTGGGGACCAGTAATTAGTGTTTAATCCCGCTTTTAATTTTAATTGCGTTAGAAATTGTTCAGCTTGTGGCAAGGATTGCCAGACTGAAGGTAAAAATGTTGCTCTATGTTCCCGGTCTTCAATAATAAGTCCATCAATATTTGGTCTTAGTTGGTTTAATAAGTCATTCTTTGAAACAAATTCCATCAGTTGTGGTGGGCTGAGAATGGAAAGGATAATATCGAGATTGTTGAGTTCTTGTTCAGTGACAGGACTAAAACGATAATCGCGAAAAGCTGAGGAAAAACTGTTATTAACGACATCCTCGATCAAGGCTCTATGCGCTTCTAAGCTACCTATGCAACCACGTAATTCACCATTTTTAGTCAAAGTTACAAAGCTAGCGCTGTGTTTTATTAATTCTGGATCTTGATTGTCTAATGTTACTGACAGTGGTTTGTCGTGTTTCAAGCCGTATTCAATAGACTGTATAGCCAAGGATTTAAGTAATACTTTATTTTTGTCACTCAACATGGTTGTTTTTCGTGAAATAAATAAGAGCCATAACCAACAACTCTGTTGTGATCTCCAGCAGTATCACCTGAGTTTCTCAAATCAATTAAGCTGACATCAAGAGGATGATGTTGTGCAAATTTAAGTAAGCCATTAATAGCGTAACAACCACAAGCTTCTTTCGGGCCAATAGAATTAAAATCAAAATTTAAAATTGCATGTGATGTCTCAGCATCAATATGTTGTGCTGTCATATAGTCATGGAAATGGCTTAGATCTGAACTGATCACGATTAATGTCTCATTCCCTCCCCAAAGCGTTTCAATAGCATTTTCAACTAGATTAGTTGATTTATGTCCAGCAACAATAGGAATAATAGAGAAGTGTTCTAAAAGTTGTTGCAAAAAAGGCAGCTGTACTTCAAGACTATGTTCCTCTAGATGGGCTTGTTCAAATAAATTAACATCTTCCAGCATCAGTAAGTCATCATTATTTGTTTTATCGATTTGGACTTTGCCGAGCGGCGTATCAAAAAAGTCAGCGTCACTTAAAGCAAGCCCGGTAAAAGCAGTACGATGTGCTGGACCTATGATAACAACACGCTTAATAATATGATGTAAAGGCGCAAGTTGTTTATATACTTTTGCTGCTGTTATGCCGGAATAGATATAACCAGCATGCGGTGCAATAATGACTTTGGGTGGCAGCAAAGTATTATCGACATCAGCTTGGTTTAATAATTGAGTGATGCTATTGGTCAAAACCTGAGGGTCATCAGGGTAAAAAAAGCCAGCAACTGCTGCAGTTCTGATTTTTTCCATTGTTTACCTCCATTTTTGGAGTAATATAATAGTTAGTATTACGCTGTATTATGAGTAATGCAATAGTTTCATCTTGACACCTGAGGTGTTATCAAAATGAAAAAATCTCATAGTCAAAATCAACACTTTAAAGATGCTTTTCCAACCCACTATTGGCATAAACTGGATGATGGCCGAATTCAATGTGATTTATGTCCAAGGTTTTGTAAATTGCGTGAGGGACAAAGAGGCTTATGCTTTGTTAGAGCTAACGACAATGATCAAGTCGTATTGACAACCTGGGGTCGGTCTAGTGGCTTTGTTGTCGATCCTATTGAAAAAAAACCATTAAATCACTTTTTGCCAGGCACTCCCATTTTTTCATTTGGAACAGCGGGATGTAATCTGGCTTGTAAATTCTGCCAAAACTGGGATATCAGTAAATCCCGTGAAATGGATACCTTGATGGCGGAAGCCACGCCAGAAATGATAGCTGACAGAGCTGTTCAACTTGGCTGTCGTAGTGTTGCTTATACCTATAATGATCCTGTTATTTTCCATGAATATGCTATAGATGTAGCCCAAGCATGTAGAGAAAGGGGTATAAAAAATGTTGCAGTGACTGCAGGCTATGTTTGTCCTGAACCTAGAGAAGAGTTTTATCGTTACATGGATGCTGTCAATGTCGATCTAAAAGCTTTTAATGATGACTTTTATCACAAAATAACGGGCTCTCACCTAAGTAATGTCTTAGAGACATTACAATATATAAAACAGCAAACAAATGTTTGGCTAGAGACAACGACATTACTTATCCCAGATGAAAATGATTCTGAACAGGAAATTCATAAAATGACTCAATGGCTTGTAGAACATTTGGGTCGAGATGTGCCGATGCACTTTTCAGCTTTTCATCCTGAGTGGAAAATGATGGACAAAAAAGCGACGCCACCCGAGACGATTAAACGAGCACGTAGAATAGCCATGGATAATGGGGTTCGTTATGCCTATGTGGGTAATATTCATGATAAAGAAGGGGATAGCACCTGGTGTCACCACTGTGGTGCATTGTTGATAGGCCGAGATTGGTATCAGTTGAGCGATTGGAATTTGGATAGTCAAGGGCAATGTCTTGCTTGCGGAACACTGTGTTCAGGTATTTTTGAACACGAAAGGGGGAATTGGGGCGCAAGGCGACAAGTTGTCATATTTTGAAATATCAAACGTAGTTAGGCTAATTAATCGTGAAGTATCTGGCAAGGAGGGAGCTGTGATGATTAAATTAATCCTATTTGATATCAGCGGCGTACTCTATGAAAATAACAAACCTATTAGAAGAGCTGTTGATGTTGTCAATCAATTGCAACAAGAGTCAACGTTGTCACTACTGTTTGTGACGAATAGTTCACAAATGACAGAGCAAATGATTTACACCTCATTAACAAATTTCGGATTTCATATTGAAAAATCACAATTATTCACACCAACTACTGCCCTCAAGCATCTATTAAAAGAAAGAGGCTTAACACCGTTTTGCATCATTCATCCCAATCTGGAACCAGAATTTATCAGTTCTGATAATGACAAACCCAATGCAGTTGTTGTCACCGATGCTGCCGAGCAGTTTAATTACTCTAAACTTAACAGCGCGTTTGAACTATTACTGAATGGTGCGCCATTATTGGGCATCGGGCGCAATAAGTATTTCAAACGAGGCGGTAAATTTATGCTTGATGCTGGGCCTTTTATTGTTGCTTTAGAATACGCAGCCGACGTTGAAGCAGAAATTATTGGCAAGCCTTCCGCAAGCTTTTTTATGGCCGCAGTTGACTCTGTTGGTTGTAGGCCTGAACAAACATTGATGATTGGGGATGATGTCGAAGCTGATGTCAATGGTGCGTTATCAGTTGGCTTGCAAGCGGTGTTAGTTAAGACGGGAAAATACCGAAAGGGTGATGAACAAAAAATAAACTCAGTTGACGCAAAAGTGGTTGACTCGGTAGTTGGTGCTGTGTCAGCGTTTTTGGAGCATTGAAAGTGCCGAGGTTATTCACGGCTATAGCCATGCCAAATGAGACAGAAAAAGTTCTTGATCAGTTTGTATTGGCAAACGAAAAAGTCAGAATACAGCAAACAAAACATATCACGTTGCAATTTATTGGCAATGTGTCGGAAGCGATAGCAAAAACAATTGAGCAGGATTTGCAGAAGATCAAAATGCAAGACTTTGAGCTCAAGGTAAATGGTTGTGATTTCTTTGTGTCACCCGGTAAAGAAAGCATCTTAGTTGCCAAAATAGAGCAACATCCAAACTTAACTACGCTTCATGATCTTATTGGAGAAATATTAACTCAGCATGGCGTTGAACTGGATAAGCGTCAATACAAACCACATATTACGTTAACGCGGCTTAAACAACCTAGCTTAAAATTACTCGATAGTTTGCGACAAAAGGCCAACAAGATAGCCTTGTCGCTCAAAGTAACAGGCTTTGTTTTATATAGCGTTCACCCAGAGCAAAGGCCTTGGTATGTCAGGCGTAAAGACTATTCTTTTCACTAAGTTGCCATTTTAGACAAAAGCAAGCCTTCCGTCGTGTTAAATTATTTACACGACACTTAATAATTCGCCATTAACACAGTGTCATACTATTAATGAAAAATTTGCCCACTAAAATGACCGTGATGGGTATCACTCATTAGCTTACGGAACTGGTCGTTAGTCAGATGAATCAGAGTTTTATGATCACCTGCCTCGAAATAAACATCAGCTTGAGCACTCAAAGCATCATCATAAACTGACTTCATATTGTAAGCAGGGCCTATCGCAGGGACAGCACCAGGGTCACAGTCATTAAACAATTCATAAACTTTTTCCTCATCAACTAGATGTAAGTCCATGACATGCATTTGGTCTCTTAGTTTATGCAAACTGATTTTATGATGAGCAGGTATTATAGCCATCAAATGACGACCTTCGTTATCTTGCAGCACAACTGCTTTTGCAATATTTTTGGGAGCTAGATGAGATTCAATTGCTGCGCCCACTGAGCTATTAGCATATTCATGATTAACAGTATCAAAACGAATATCTTTAGACTTTAGATAGTCTGCAACACGAGTTGAAATAGTCATGACTTTATCCTCCATAACTACAATAAAAGGTATATCTCTATTATAGAACTGAGGGTTTTATATGTCATTATTTTTAACAGTACTATATTGTTTATATAACAACGAATAAAAACTGCTCTACGCTTTAGACAGACGCGTACATTAGAAAGGATCTGTGATTGATGGCAAAAATAACGTTAAAACGTAATCTATCGCTTCCAATGATGGTGTTTTACGGGCTTGGTACAACCATAGGAGCCGGGATATATGCTTTAGTCGGTGAAATCGTTAATATTGCTGGTTATTTTGCACCTGTCTCCTTCCTTGTAGCATCACTTTTAGCGAGTTTTACAGCTATATCCTTTGCAGAACTAAGCAGTCGATTTCCACGAGCAGCGGGCGCATCGTTGTACGTGAAACAGGCGTTTTCTTTTCAAGGTCTATCTACCCTTGTAGGACTTCTTGTCATCACGGCTGGATTGGTGTCCGCCGCTGCATTGGTTAATGGTTTTGTTGGTTATCTAAACCAATTTGTTGGGTTAGACCGTATGATAGCTATCTTGATCGTGGTGATGTTACTCGGTGCTGTCGCAGCGTGGGGGATTGTTGAGTCTGTCATTCTAGCGAGTTTAATCACTATCATCGAAATAGGCGGCTTGATGATGGTTGTGTTTGTTAGCGGAGAAGGGTTAACGATCTTGCCAGAAAGGTGGACTGAATTGGTTCCCCCTGCTGATTTATCCAGTTGGAGCATGATTTATTTTGGTGTGATTCTTTCTTTTTATGCCTTCATCGGTTTCGAGGACATGGTCGATGTTGCAGAAGAGGTGAAGGAAGTAAAACGAAATCTTCCGCTAGCTATCCTACTTACGCTGGGTATCACTACTGTTATTTATATGCTGGTGATCGTTTCAGCAATATTGTCATTACCATTAACAGAACTAGCAGCGAGTGAAGCACCACTAGCAAAGCTCTATGAATATCATACAGGTGACAAGGCGGTTATTATTAGTATTATCGGTATGCTAGCGATAATAAATGGCGCGCTGATTCAAATGATTATGGCATCAAGAGTTATGTACGGTCTTGCTTCCCGTGGACAGCTGCCCGCTTTGTTAGCACGAGTTCATCATCGTACAAGAACCCCCTTGATAGCAACAGCCTTAACTACATCATTCGTACTAATACTGGCACTGACAGGCCGCCTAGCGTCACTCGCCGAAGCGACCTCCATTATCATGCTGATCATTTTTTCGATGGTTAACCTATCTCTCTGGCGTATAAAAAAGCATGATCCTCATCCACAGGGTGTCAAAATCTTTCCTGCCTGTCTGCCCATCATTGGCTTTTTTGTGAGTGCTTTTTTTGTTTTGATTGAAGTTATAAGCTGGCTTGGTATTTAGAAAAAAGAAAACCAAAGGGTCAGTCATCCAGCTTGATTTTTCAGAATAGCATAAGCAAATGATAGTTATCACAGTTATAAATCATATTTAACTGCTTTTTTATTTATCTAATGGCGCGCCCGGCACGACTCGAATGTGCGACCGCCTAGTTCTTAGTTGCTTTTTGGAAGGGCTAATTATTTAATAAAAACGATTGCTTATAGATTCAGCCAAAACTTCATATTTATTACAGTTTAGTGTTAATGTAGGTTTTTCAACAAAAAGTGGCCAAAACAAATAGCCTTTTTAAAAACAATTCATACCGAAGGAAAAGAAGTTTTGTTTTTCAGCTGGACAGTTTAGCCCCTTGTAACACCATTCCAGACGAGAAGGACTTAAAGTGCAAAAAGTTATGGTCAAAGAATGGACTAAGTTTATTAAATTAGGCATTGTTGGACTGCTACTTGTAATTGTATTGGTAGTGTCTGGCGAGCAACTTCAAGGCATAGAGGCACTGGTACTCGGCATAATTCCATATGTTCTTTACCAGCTTTACTGTGTCGCACATTGGGCTATGAAACGGAAAAATAAATAATTTTACTTCAATCTGAAATTTGGACCCGTACATGAAATGTGCTTTCTGCAAGACAAAACTTAAGCCAGGCAAAACAGTATGTCATTCTTGTGGTGCTTATCTTTTAGGCGCAGGTAAGATAGCTTATGTACTTTTGGCCCTTGCTGTAGTCACATTTATTGTGGCTTCAGTTGGCGTTTATGAGAGCTGGAAATATTGGTGGGTATGGGGTCTTGCTTCTGTAATCTTATTTACGATGGGGTTAGGGAACAAAGAATGGTATAAGCCTAAATAATATTTTCCCGTAGTTGTTATTTGTAATACAAAAAAGCAGCTAATCACTAAGTGACTAACTGCTTGATTATATTCCAAATTAATGGCGCGCCCGGCACGATTCGAACGTGCGACCGCCTGGTTCGTAGCCAGGTACTCTATCCAGCTGAGCTACGGGCGCTTAATCTGTTAATTATACGTGATTAGAGGTCTAATCTCAATAATGGCGGAGAGCGAGGGATTCGAACCCTCGATAGGGGTTAACCTATACGCCCTTAGCAGGGGCGCGCCTTCAGCCACTCGGCCAGCTCTCCGCGAAAGCGGGTAATTATAATGAGGTCTGGCCCGTTTGGCTAGTAAAAATTGTGTTTTTAGCTTGAGCTGTTTCCTTGATCTTTTTCAGCTTGGATACGGTCATAGATTTCTTCGCGGTGTACAGAGATTTCTTTAGGCGCATCAACCCCGATTCTGACTTGATTTCCTTTTACACCAAGGATGTTAATTACAACATCATCCCCGATGATAAGTGACTCTCCTACACGTCGTGTGAGAATTAGCATAGTTGTACTCCTTACTTCCTTATTCAGCCTTACGGCAACAAATTAATGGGTTATCTTTGTGTCATTTGACCTAATATTTAGGACATTTAGCGTGAATGTTACGCTTTTGCTAAAGAAAAAGCTATTGTCCTAAAGTACTATTGATATTGACTCATTATTCATGTTCAAGTTCAAAAGCGTTATGTAATGTCCTAACGCCAAGTTCTAAATATTTTTCATCAATGACGACTGAAATTTTAATTTCTGAGGTTGAGATCATACAAATATTAATGCCTTCACTGGCTAGCGCTTCAAACATAGTATTCGCAATACCTGCATGTGAACGCATGCCAACACCGACAATCGAAATTTTGGCAATTTTATCATCGCCGTTAACTTCTCTTGCACTCAAAGTTTTTGCGGCAGCTTTTATAATAGACATAGCAGAAGCGTAGTCATTTCGGTGTACCGTGAAGGTAAAGTCAGTTGTACCATCATGGCCAGTATTTTGGATGATCATATCAACTTCAATATTTTGTTTAGCAATCGGTCCTAAGATTTGTGATGCTATACCTGGGTTATCTGGAACACCGAGTATGGTGAGTTTGGCTTCATCGCGATTAAAGGCTATACCTGATATTTGTGCTTGTTCCATCTCAGTTTCCTCGGAGGTAATCAGTGTGCCGCCGCCTTCTTTAAAAGACGAGAGTACACGCAACGGTACATTATATTTACTGGCAAACTCGACACTGCGGATCTGCAAAACTTTAGCGCCTAGACTTGCCATTTCTAACATTTCTTCAAATGTGATTTTATCTAACCTGCGTGCTTCAGCAACGACGCGCGGGTCAGTCGTATAAACGCCGTCAACATCGGTATAGATTTGGCATTCACTGGCGTTTAAAGCTGCTGCAAGTGCCACTGCTGTTGTATCGGAACCACCTCGGCCTAGTGTAGTAATATTGCCAAATTCATCACAGCCTTGGAATCCTGCGACGACGACGATATGACCTTTAGCTAAATCATTGCGGATTTTTTGGTCATCAATCTCCATAATGCGTGCTTTGTTATGGGTCTTGTCAGTGAGAATGCGGACTTGGCTACCCGTATAAGAGTTGGCGTGAACACCTTGTTGCTCAAGTGCCATGCAGAGTAGGGCAATAGTGACTTGTTCACCTGTTGAGAGTAAAACATCCAGTTCGCGGCCCTGAGGATTATCGTTCAATTCGTTAGCTAAGGATAATAGCCGATTTGTTTCGCCACTCATGGCGGAAACGACAACAACCAGATCATGACCTTGTTGTTGGAATTGGATGAGCTTTTTGGCAACTTCTTGAATACGCTCAACGGTACCGACGGAGGTGCCACCGAATTTTTGTACAATCAATGCCATGTTTTAATTTTCCAACTGTGAGTTGACCCAGTCATTGACTGAATTTAAAGCGTTTTCTAGGTTTTCAGGTTGGTTACCGCCACCTTGTGCCATATCAGGCCGACCACCGCCTTTACCACCGACTTGTGTAGCTACATGGGAGACAAGAGCTCCCGCTTTAACCTTATCTGTAATGTCTTTTGTGACACCTGCAATCAGTGTTATTTTGTCACCGTTCACAGCTGATAATAAGATAGCGGCAGGCGCTAGTTTATTTTTTAGTTGATCGACGGTGTCACGTAAGCTTTTACCATCAGCACCTTCTATTTGTGATGCGAGAACATTGATGCCCGCGATGCTTTTAGCTGCACTGGCTAAATCGCTACCAGCTGAACTGGCTAATTTACTCTTTAAAGTATCGAGCTCTTTTTCAAGTTGACGGGCACGTTGGACTAATTGTTCTGTTTTTTCTTCGATGTTTTCAGGCTTGGCTTTAATAACTGTCGCTACCGCTCGCAAGCTTGATTGATTGGCTTCGACATAATCTAGTGCAGCATCACCTGTTACAGCTTCAATTCGACGAACGCCAGAGGCAATACCCGCTTCAGATATGATTTTAAATAAGCCGATGTCACCAGTGCGGTTAACGTGGGTGCCGCCGCACAGTTCAACAGAAAAGTCACCCATACTGAGCACACGAACCTTGGCATCATATTTTTCACCAAATAAGGCCATTGCCCCAGATGATTTTGCCTGTTCTAAATCCATGAGTTCTGTATCAACAGAGTGATTAAAACGAATTTGTTGGTTTACCATCCGTTCAATGGTGCGAAGCTGTTGTTCATTGACTGGTTCAAAATGTGAAAAGTCAAAACGCAAACGTTGGGCATTAACTAGCGATCCTTTTTGAGTAACATGATCACCAAGGACTTTTTGTAATGCTGCATGTAATAAGTGCGTAGCAGAATGGTTGAGTGCTGTCGCTGTGCGACTTGTTTCATCAATATGAGCAGTGACTTTATCCCCGACAGTCAGGCTGCCATTTTCTAATAGACCAATATGAGCAAAAGCTTTGCTTTGTTTTTGGGTATCCACAACATTAAAACAAGCTGACCCGCTGGTGATTTGGCCAATATCACCAGCTTGTCCGCCAGATTCCGCATAAAAAGGTGATTGCTCAAGCACGATAATGCCATGTTGGCCTGCATGTAATTGGTCAACCTGTTCATCATCAATAAGGATATGACTGATTTGGCTAGCGGCTTCTTTATGATCATAGCCACAGAACTGTGTTTCACCATCAATGTTGGTTTGTTTGGATAGGCCACCTGAAAATTGGTTGGCTGAGCGAGCACGGTTTCTTTGTGCTTCCATTTCACGTTCATAGCCTGCAATATCGATAGTCAGATCGCGTTCTCTGGCAATATCCGCAGTTAAATCGATAGGGAAACCATAGGTGTCATAAAGTAAGAAAACAGTTTCACCTGGGATTTCTTTGTCAGCCATGCTGGCAATCACTTGATCAAGAATAGTCAGACCTTTATCTAAGGTATCTGCAAAACGTGCTTCTTCTTGTTTCAATGTGCGTTCCACATTGGCCTGTGCTTTTGCTAACTCTGGGAAAGCATCACCCATTTCATCAACTAATGGCGCAACAAGTTGGTAGAAAAAGGCATCTTTAAGTCCCAATTTATGACCATGACGTACTGCACGACGAATAATGCGACGTAAAACATAGCCACGACCTTCATTAGAAGGTTGTACACCATCTGTAATCATAAAGGCACAGGAGCGAATATGATCTGCAACAACACGTAGTGAAGTGTGTGTAGCATTTGGTGTGCCAGATAAGTCTTGAATCGCTTTAATTAATCGTTGGAATAGATCAATATCATAATTGTTGTGAACGTGTTGCAACACAGCCGCCAAACGTTCTAAACCCATTCCAGTATCAACCGATGGTTTAGGTAGTGGTGCCAGCGTACCATCAGTGCCACGATCATATTGCATGAATACTAAGTTCCATATCTCAATATAGCGATCGCCATCTTCTTCAGGTGTTCCCGGAGGACCACCTGCGACATCAGAACCATGATCATAAAAAATTTCGCTGCACGGTCCGCAAGGGCCAGTGTCACCCATAGACCAGAAATTATCTTTAGCACCAATACGAGAGAGCCTGGATGGTGCAACACCAACTTCATTGAGCCAAATAGCTGCGGCTTCGTCATCATCTTCGAAAACGGTAATCCATAGTTTGTCAGCAGGCAGGGCGAGGGTAACGGTTAAAAATTCCCATGCATATTGAATGGCATCACGTTTGAAATAATCACCGAAACTAAAGTTACCTAACATTTCGAAGAAAGTATGGTGGCGAGCTGTGTAGCCGACATTTTCAAGGTCATTATGCTTGCCGCCAGCTCGAACGCAGCGTTGGCTAGTCACAGCGCGCGTGTAGTTACGCGTTTCTTGACCTAGGAAAAGCTCTTTAAATTGCACCATACCAGCGTTGGTAAACAGCAGTGTTGGGTCATTGGCAGGGACCAAAGGACTACTGGCTACAATCTGGTGGCCTTTTTGCTGGAAAAAATCCAGAAAAAGCTTTCTAATGTCTGCGCTACTTTTCATGTTATTTTATATGTTAAAACTTTCGTTTATTTGTTCGTGAGTAAAACC
>CAJQLA010000012.1 GCA_905479075.1 uncultured Gammaproteobacteria bacterium
TTCCAATTAGTGGCAGCGATGAATCCATGCCCATGTGGTTATCTAGGCGATGAGAGATGTCACTGTAGCGAAGAGCAAGTTAGGCGCTATCGTGGAAAAATATCTGGGCCATTGATGGATAGAATCGATATGTTGGTGCAAGTACCGACTGTTGATAAAGCGATGTTGAGACCAGATAGTAAAAGTTCTCAAGAGGAAACGAGTGTCGTTGTTCGTGAGCGAGTTGTTGCTGCAAGGCAACGTCAGTTCAGCCGAACAGGTAAAGCAAATTATCTATTAGAACATCAGCAACTTGCCCAATATTGTGTATTAAAAGACAGCGATTATCAGATATTAGAACAGGCCATTAGTCGTCTTAGCGTGTCTGCTAGAGCCTATCACCGCATTTTAAAAGTGGCGAGAACGATTGCTGATTTAGCAGATAGTGACATGATTGAAACTCGACACTTAACTGAGGCCATTGCTTATCGTCGATTGGATAGCCAACCTCAATATTAGTTAATATAAATAAGTCGATTTGTTCGTTACAAATTCGCAAAATAAGGCTAGTATGGCCGGCTGATTAAACAGCGAAAAACAGAGGTTTCCATAAGTGCAGGATCTTAACCCTCCACAGCGGGAAGCGGCACGTCATGTCGATGGCCCGTTATTGGTATTAGCGGGTGCAGGTAGTGGCAAAACACGCGTTATTACACGCAAGATTGCCTACCTCATCGAACAATGTGATATTGCACCAAGAAATATTGCTGCCGTGACATTTACCAATAAAGCAGCCCGTGAAATGAAAAGCCGTGTGGCTGAACTAATGGCAGAACGTAATGTTTCTAGCCGTGGCTTAGTGGTGTCTACTTTTCATAACTTAGGTTTAAATATTCTACGCCGTGACTATGCTGAGCTAGGTTATCGAAGTGGCTTTTCCATTTTTGATGCTCAAGATAGTCTTGCTGTTCTTCGTGATTTGATGGGGCGTGATTTTGCTGCAGATAGTGAACATGCTGAACAATGCCAGTGGCAAATATCTGAATGGAAAAACCAACTCGTTTTACCAGAACAGGCATTGAAACAAGCAGAAGATGGCAAGCAACTTGCCGCTGCAAAAGTCTATCATCGCTATGTTGAGGCCTTGCAGGCTTACAATGGTGTTGACTTTGATGATTTGATTTTAAAACCGGTTTTACTGTTTCGTCATAAACCCGAAGTCTTAAAGCGTTGGCAAGCTCGGATCCATTATTTATTGGTCGATGAGTATCAAGATACCAATGGCTGCCAGTATGAACTCGTTAAACAGCTGGTGGGCATTCGAGAAGCCTTAACAGTTGTCGGTGATGATGATCAGTCAGTTTATTCTTGGCGTGGGGCTAGACCAGAAAACCTAGCCCAATTAAAAACTGATTTCCCGCGTTTGAAAATGATCAAGCTCGAGCAAAACTATCGTTCAATGGGTCGTATCTTGCGTGTTGCTAATCAGCTTATTAGTAATAACCCACATTTGTTTGAAAAAAAGTTGTGGAGTGCGATGGGAGAGGGAGATGCCATTAGAGTGATTGGTTGTAGAGATGATGATCATGAATCTGAAAAAGTGGTTTCAGAACTGCTTTATCACAAACTCAAACATCAAGCCTCGTTTAAAGATTACGCCATCTTATATCGGAGTAATCATCAATCACGACCAATAGAACGCATTTTGCGTGAACATAATGTCCCGTACTTTTTAACAGGCGGAACATCATTTTTTTCGAAAGTTGAAGTCAAGGACATCATGGCGTATCTGCGTCTATTGGCGAATCAAGATGATGACAATGCTTTTTTGCGCGTGATAAATACACCACGCAGAGGAATTGGTGCTACAACCTTACAAACTTTGGGTAACTATGCTGCAGAGCGAAAAACGAGTTTGTTTGGGGCCTGTTTTGAAATGGGTTTAGCAGAACAGTTATCCAAAAAAGCCATGATGCATATCGACCATTTTAGCCGTTGGTTAGTTGATATTGCTGATAGAGCTAAAAGAGGTAATTTGATTGAAGCGATCAAAGATATGATTGAAGAAATTGATTATCGTGCTTGGCTGGAAGAGATGACAGGTGATCCCGATCAAGCCCTTCGGCGAATGGAAAATGTCGAAGAGTTACTGAGTTGGATCACGCGAATCATAGATAAAGACACTGAAGAACAGAATATTGGTGACATAGCAGCACGACTGACACTGATGGACATACTTGAACGTCAAGAAGATGAAAATCAAGCTGATGCTGTACACCTTATGACCTTGCATGCAGCCAAAGGGTTGGAGTTTCCTCATGTCTATATTATCGGTATGGAAGAGGAAATCCTGCCCCATCGTACTAGTATCGAAGAAGATAGCATCGAAGAAGAGCGTCGCCTTGCTTATGTTGGTATTACAAGAGCGCAACGTAGTTTAGTCTTTACCATGGCTAATACACGCAAACGCTATGGTGAAAAAGTTGATTGTGAAGAAAGTCGTTTCCTACGTGAATTACCTGGTGATGATTTGATTTGGACGACAGAGAAAACAAAAGCGGATCCTGAAGAAAGCAAAGAACGTGGTAAAGCGCATTTATCAAATATTCGAAGCTTACTGAAATAGTTTTCAATGTAGTCAAAAAGCGAAAAACAGTTACAAATCAATTAATCGTATTTACCGATTAATTCTATCGTAATAAGTTGTTGGATTAATTTTCATTTGATCTCTAAAATCTCCTCGTCATTTTTTATAATCATAATTTGCGAGGAACAAAAAAATATGTCATCTCTTATCAATTCTCAAGTCAAACCATTTAATACTACTGCCTACCATAATGGTAGCGATGTTAGCGTCAGTGATGCTGATGTTAAAGGTAAATGGTCTATCTTTTTCTTCTACCCAGCAGATTTCACATTTGTTTGCCCAACTGAGTTAGGCGATCTTGCTGATCACTATCAACAGTTAACAGATATGGGTGTTGAAGTGTATTCAGTATCAACTGATACTCACTTTACGCACAAAGCATGGCACGATGCATCTGAAACAATCGCTAAAATCAACTTCCCAATGATCGGCGATCCTACAGGCACTATCAGCCGTAACTTTGATGTCATGATCGAAGAAGAAGGTTTAGCACTTCGTGGTACGTTTGTTGTTGATCCTGAAGGCATGATCAAGGTAGCAGAAGTACACGATCTAGGTATTGGCCGTAGCGCTAAAGACCTTGTTCGTAAAGTTCAAGCAGCACAACATATTGCAGCTAACCCTAGCGAAGTTTGCCCTGCTTCATGGCAGCCAGGTGAAGAAACATTAAAGCCATCATTAGACTTAGTTGGCAAAATCTAAATACAGCTAGATTTTCAAGTATACCCGAGCATCTGCTCGGGTATTACTTTCCAAATATTTATAAGTAGACAAATTATGTTAGAAACAGCGATTGCAACGCAATTAAAAGCATACTTGGGTAACTTAAAACTCCCAATTGAGATTGTGGCCTCTCTAAATGACAGTGATAAATCAGCAGAAATGCGTGAATTACTGGAAGAGATTGCGTCGATGTCTGATTTGGTTACTTTATCTGATTCGCAAGACGTTAGCGAAAGAGTGCCGTCTTTTGAGATAACAATACCCAATAAATCAGCTCAGATTCGTTTTGCTGGAATCCCTATGGGTCATGAGTTTACCTCTCTCGTACTCGCTTTATTGCATGTGGGTGGTCATCCTATGAAACTGGATGATGACACTATTGAGCAAGTTAAAGCGATCCAAGGTGAGTTCCATTTCGAGACTTATATTTCACTGTCTTGCCAGAACTGCCCAGATGTTGTGCAAGCCTTGAACATGATGTCGGTGTTAAACCCAAATATTAGCCATGTGATGATAGATGGGGCTTTATATCAAGCAGAAATTGATGAGCGTCAAATCATGTCTGTACCCACCGTCTATTTAAATGGCGAGGTATTTGGCCAGGGGCGTATGACATTACCTGAAATTGTATCTAAATTAGATACTGGCGCAGAAGCTAAAGCAGCAGAAAAAATTAATCAAAAAGCTCCTTTCGATGTATTAGTTGTTGGCGGTGGTCCTGCTGCTGCGGCCGCTTCTATTTATGCAGCGAGAAAGGGTATTAGGACAGGTATTGTTTCTGAACGTTTTGGTGGTCAGTTGAATGACACTTTAGCGATAGAAAACTTCATTTCAGTACAAGAGACAGAAGGGCCTAAATTAGCGTTAGCTATTGAGCAACAAGTGAAAAGCTACGATATTGATATTATGGAGTCACAACGTGCTAAAACCATGACGACCAATGCCAAAGATGGTCATATTGATGTCGAATTAGAAAGTGGTGCGATGTTACAAAGTAAATCAGTGATTCTTTCAACGGGTGCTAATTGGCGTGAGCTAGGCGTACCAGGGGAAGCTGAGTATCGAGGCCATGGTGTTGCTTACTGCCCACATTGTGATGGACCTTTATATAAAGGTAAAGATGTTGCCGTTATTGGTGGTGGTAATTCTGGAGTGGAAGCGGCGATTGATTTAGCCGGTATCGTCAAACATGTCACATTATTAGAATTTGCCGATGAATTAAAAGCAGATGCCATTTTGCAGACTAAATTAAAAAGCTTGATGAATGTCACTGTTATCACGAGTGCTGAAACTAAAGAAGTCTTAGGTGATGATAATAAGGTGACTCAGTTGATTTATATTGACCGTGAAACAGCTACAGAGAAGCATCTTGATTTAGCAGGTATATTTATCCAAATTGGTCTATTGCCTAATACGAATTGGTTAGAGGGTATTGTAGAGTTAAGTGACTATAAAGAAATTGTAGTCGATGACCATGGCAGTACATCTATGCCAGGTGTATTTGCGGCAGGTGATGTGACGACAACGCCGTATAAGCAAATTATTATTGCAATGGGCGATGGTGCTAAAGCAGCCCTAAGTGCCTTTGATTATCTAATTCGGCAAGAAGTTTAAAGGTAGGTTTAGACTAATAAATGCGTATGGTTTTTTGCAGCAATATTAATCAGGGTATCCACATCGTCCATTAATGTGGCTATATCATCAAGTATTACAAATATGCAGCTTGCCATTTATTCTACGCAGCCTTTATAGCGTTCTGTAATTGTTATGGACGATAGGGCATAAAAAAAGCAACCATGGCTAAGCCATGGTTGCTTTTTTTGTAATGGGTTTACGTTTATTTAACAGTATCTAGTGCCTGGCTCACATCAGCAATAATATCGTCAATGTTTTCGATACCAACAGAAATACGAACTAAATCCGCACTGACACCAGCTGTGGCGAGCTCTTCCTCATTGAGCTGACGGTGTGTTGTAGATGCAGGGTGACAAGCAAGTGATTTAGCATCACCAATATTAACAAGACGTAAGATCATTTCTAAAGCATCAATAAATTGACCGCCTGCTTCTGCGCCACCTTTTATACCAAAACTCAGGATGCCAGAGGCTTTACCTTTAGTAATTTTTTTACAGGTTTTATAGTATGGACTATCTTTTAAACCTGCATAGCTCACCCAAGATACTTTTTTATGGTCATTGAGGTAATTGGCTAATTTTACGGCATTTTCACAATGGCGTTCCATCCGAAGCCCCAGCGTTTCGAGACCTTGTAGAATCTGGAAAGAATTCATTGGTGAGATAGCTGCACCTGTATTACGAAGCGGTGCAACTCGACAACGACCAATAAAGGCAGCTGGGCCTAATGCTTCAGTATAAACAACACCATGATAAGAAGGATCGGGTTCATTAAGAATAGCGAAGCGTTCTTTATTGGCGGCCCAATCAAACTGTCCTGAATCGACTATGATGCCCCCAATTGAGGTACCATGCCCTCCAATATATTTAGTCAAAGAATGAATGACAATATCAGCACCGTGATCAATAGGACGGCATAAGAAAGGTGTCGCAACAGTATTATCAACGATCAATGGCACGCCATGTTTGTGTGCTATTTTAGCGAGTCGAGCTATATCAACGACGTTTCCAGCTGGATTACCAATCGATTCACAAAAAATAGCTTTTGTTTTTTCATCAATGGCTTTTTCAAAGCCTTTGAAGTCATCATGAGTGTGCATGCGAACTTCAATACCTTGTCTAGGCAATGCATGTGCAAATAAGTTGTATGTGCCGCCATAAAGCTGGCTTGTACTAATAATATTATCGCCAACACTACAGATACATTGGATGGCGTAAGTAATCGCTGCCATGCCTGATGCAAGCGCTAATCCAGCAATACCACCTTCCATTTCAGCAACACGTTTTTCCAACACATCAGTGGTTGGATTCATAATTCGGGTATAGATATTTCCTGGGACTTTCAGGTCAAATAAATCAGCACCATGCTGTGTATCATCAAAGGTATATGAAGTGGTTTGATAGATAGGAACGGCTGCTGCTTTGGTTGTTGCTTCTGATTCATACCCATGATGTAGTGCTAAGGTTTCAAGTTTCATTATGTACTCTTTAATTAGTGTTTTTAATCGTTGACGTATTTATTTTCTGCATTTTTCCAGTATTCAAAATATTCTTTAAACTTACTGGCGGAATAACCGCTGCCTTCTTCCAAATTACCTGAGGTGAGGGAATTAAGAACGTTACCGTCTTCATCGGTAATTACAAGGAAGGGATAACCCTCAAATTCTGGCATTTCAGCCAAAAAATCTTCGTTATAATTTTCTGAGCTCACGTTTACTTTCATCACAACAAAAGTATCGTCACGTAACTCTTTTATTTTGGGTGATTTATCAAAGAAACGCTCAAGTCTGATGCACCAGCTACACCAGTTACCACCAATTTGTATCAGGATGAGCTTGTCATCTTCAGTTGCTTGCTTTTGGGCAAGTTCAAAATCTTTGAAAGGATCACGGCTAGGATCATAAGGGCCTTGGCTATGATTGGCATGAGTTAAAATAGTATAGGTTTGGAAGCTGAGGATAAGGCCTAAAATAATCAATAATTTGTTCATAACTATCTCAAAAATACGTCAATAGAGATGCAGACCCGATTGCATGCAAATCTTGATAATGTGTTTAGTCATTTTTTATTACAATTAGTTTACCTGATTTCATTGCTTGGTGATTAAAGTGCAAGAGATAAAAGTGAAATTATTCCTTATCAGAGAAGGGCGGAACGAGGTTAGACAACACCATATTTTGACTAAATGAAAAGACAATTGTCCTGACCTTGTGCCAATAAGCGCCGAAAAAGATAATCAGAATGCCTAAAGTGATAAACAGTAAGAAAGTCTTATTTTCAATTTGGTATACCGCGTTATTACTGATTTTAGTGATGGCATAAACCGCATAGGAAAAGCTTGATACCAGTAAAGCGCGTCGATCGACATACAGAGCCAGGAGAAAGAAGCTGATAAAAAATACAATGATTAGTATTTCTTTGCTCGCAATAGGATTCGCTGTCATCAGTAAAGACGACATCACAGCATGAACAAAAAGAGGTGCCGCGAGTAAATGAAGCCAAAAAGCAGTGTCACTTAAATAACTCTCTCGTTTCGTATCAAGGCTATCAAACCACATTGCGATCATGAAGATAAACAAACCATAAACAGCAAAGAGGGATTGTAATTGCCCCCATTCAACCGAGATTAAACTGTTGAATAGGGTAATAAGCCCAATCCCGATGGCGAGCATAGCAAAAGGGAATCGATAGCGTAAATAAAATAAGCTTGCTAGCGATGTTAAAACAGCTGTATCAACTAAAAGACTATTTGTAAAAGAAAAATCAACGAGGCGACTGGCAAAATAAAGTAGAGATATGACAATTGCAATGCCTGGTAATACGAGCCTACGTTTTGCAATTAACCATTCACTGGCAATAAGCATTAGCAACATGGGCAGTAAGTTAAAGTAACTCTGTAAGTTGAATTGGGCCGCTGAAACGCTGATAAATATTACCCCTAAGGTAATAAAAACATCACCCGACATACGCTTAAAACGTAGGTGACTCGAAGTGACTTGTGTTGCCTTTTCCTTGTTTAGAAAATTCAGTAAAGGATCAATCTGCGAAGGATCAATAATATGTTGCTCAGATGCGGCTTCTAGTGTTTTGCGATCCATAGTTATTGTTTAATTTTTATCATAAAGTAAAAACATAGTAATGCTATTCTAATTCTGAAAGTATATGATCAACCGCAGCAATGATTTTTTTATCACTTAAGCTAGCACGGCCGCCTCTTGCTGGCATCTTATTAAAACCATTAATAGCGTTGGTATAAAGTGTTTCGACTCCTTTTTCAATTCGAGGAGCCCAATCTTTTGCCTTGCCTAATTTAGGCGAACGCATTAACCCCGAGCGATGACAGCGTGAACAGACTTGTTTGACAACCTGTTCACCTGGACTAAGTTTACTTATGTCCATGGGCTGATCAGCGGTATAAGCGTCAACAGCTGACTTGAGTGCGGCTGTATCGGGTTTAGTAATATTCGCTTTTACTGCATTTTTAGCTATATTTTGAGAGCTGGTAAGAATAGCCAGTACCGTTAAAAACAGTAGGAAGATGGTAACCAAACTACCAACAAAAAATTTGCTTGATGATTTGGGGTTTTCCATAGAAACCTAGATAAAGTTTAATTCAATTGCAGAGTATACGACGATGCTTGTAATAGCACCATGTAAAATTATGAATAAAAAACGTTTATTCAAAAGGGCCGAGAGCTATTTTTCCTATGGTTCTACCTGTAAGAATTTTATCGTGTGCTACTTGTATATTCTGAGGTGATATTGTACCTAGTTGCTCCGTTAATGTACTCACAATTACACCTTGATCGAGTAAATCTGCGATATTATTGAGTAAATGGTGTTGCTTTATCATGCTAGATGTTTTCATCATTGACCGAGTAAACATAAACTCCCAAATAAAGCCGGCACTTTTGGATTTCAAGGTATCTAACTGATGCTCTTTACTGGTTTCTACAATGCTGCAAATCATGCCTTCAGGGGCGATAAGCTGAGCCATTGAATCGAAGTAGTAGTCGGTATCAGACAGGCATAAAATATAGTCAGGTTCAGCGATTACTAACTGCTGGTACTGTTCAACTAAATCGTGACGATGGTTGATGATGTGATCAGCACCGAGCTGTTGACACCATGCTTGTGATTTTTCTTGTGAAGCGGTAGTGACAACATTAAGTTTTGCAATTGACTTTGCCAACTGAATGGCAATGGAACCAACACCACCTGCGCCACCAATGATTAAAATAGTTCGGCCTTGATCTTGTTCTGGGTTTATTTTCAGTCTAGAAAACAAGGCTTCCCATGCTGTAATACTAGTCAATGGCATCACTGCCGCCTCTTCAGAAGAGAGTGATTTAGGTGCTTTACCGACAATCCTTTCATCAACCAGTTGGTGACTGGCATAACAACCAGGTCGAGTGATGTCACCAGCGTAAAATACTTTATCACCTACTTTAAATAACGACGTATCATCACCCGCGGCTTCAACAATGCCCATAGCATCCCAGCCTAATATACGTGCTTGTGTGCTTTCTTCAGTCAGTTTCGCTCTGACTTTAGTATCGACAGGATTGATGGCAATAGCATCAATTTTAACCAGAAGATCATGTCCCGAAGCGCTTGGCATTGGGTGCTCAACAAGAGAGAAATTATCTTCACTTTTGTGAATACCTATTGTTTTCATCTTTTCAGTCATGATTCAGTCTTTAACAGATTATGTAATGCGGCTAGATAAGCCTCTTCGGAAGGTGGTAAATTATTACGTTGAGCTAACCACAATGATTCAGTAAGACATTCCATCATTTGATGTTCTGTATTGTGTGTACTACCAAACTGTGCTTTTAGACGTGGATAAAGCGCCTTGATACCAGCGGGTCTATCTGTCGATATTTGTTCATGTAAAGACATATGCAAACTCATATGAAGATAGGGGTTTGTCTGACCTTGCTCGACAAAATATTCTTGTTCCAAACTGGCATTACTTTTGAAAATATGGTGGTATTCAGGGTGATCATTAATGATTTTTGCTATTACTGTTTCTAGCGAGCTAAGTGGGCTGTTCAACTGCAGCTTATGCCAGACATCATGATAATATTGGCGTAATTGTTGACGGTTTTGTCCAAACATTAGGATTTCTCAGCCTTTCTTTGACGACGACGAAAATCATCACACAGGTGTGAGACAACACAATTATCACATAACGGCTTTCTGGCAATACAGACATAACGTCCATGCAAAATAAGCCAGTGATGAGCATCTTGCATAAATTCTTTGGGGACGACTTTCATTAATTTGTCTTCTACCGCTCGTACTGTTTTGCCCTTAGCTAACCCTGTGCGATTCGACAATCTAAATAAATGGGTATCAACAGCAATAACAGGATGATTGAATACAGTATTGAGTACCACATTAGCTGTTTTACGACCGACACCAGGCAGCGCTTCCAAGGCTTCGCGATCTTCAGGTACTTCACTATGATGAAGTTCGATTAATTGCCGACATGTTTTGATAACATTTTCAGCTTTACTATTGAACAAACCAATGGTCTTAATATATTTTTTAAGGCCATCCACACCCAATGCCAAAATAGTTTCTGGTGTGTTAGCTACAGGGTATAGCTTATCTGTTGCTTTGTTAACGCCAACATCTGTTGCTTGAGCAGATAAAATAACAGCAATTAATAATTCAAATGGATTACTGAAGTTCAGTTCAGTTGTGGGTGCTGGGTTATGAGCTTGTAATAGAGCGAAAAACTCATGGCGTTGTGCTTGATTCATTAATACTGTTACCTAAAGATGGTCGTCAATTAGTGCTGAATTAAGGATTACTGGTTGTGACGGTGGTATCGGTTAAGTCACTTCTTACCGTTGCAGCCCTAGATAATTGTTTAGCATCTATACTGTTTTTCAAGGCAACAATAAGTCCTAAACCGATAAAGGCGCCGGGTGGCAGTAGCGCAATAAGAAAGCCTCTGTATTGTTCTATAACGACGATAGTCAGATCACGCGCACCATCGCCGAACATCAGATGCGCTTGGCTTAATAATGTGCCTTGACCAATGACTTCACGTAAGGCGCCGAGCAAAACTAAAATAGCTGTAAAACCTAAGCCCATCATTAAACCATCTAACACAGCAGGCCCAGCACTGTTTCGAGACGCAAAGGCTTCAGCACGGCCAATAATGGCGCAGTTAGTCACAATTAAAGGTATGAAAATACCTAGAATTAAAAATAACTCATGAAACCAAGCATTCATTAATAATTCAATAGTCGTTACTATAGAAGCAATGATCATGACAAATACAGGTAGACGGCCTTCATCAGGAATTTGATGGCGAAAGAGTGAAACTAGCCCGTTGGAAGCGACCAAAGTAAGCATCGTCGCTAAACCTAGACCTAGACCATTAATGACAGTGTTACTAACGGCGAGTAATGGACATAAGCCAAGCAATTGAACCAATGCAGGGTTATTTTTCCACAAACCATCATTAATAATTGTTTTATATAAATCAGTCATGAGCTGTTGTCAGTTCACTTGCTTGGAATAATTGCTCTTGGTGTCGTTCAAAATAGTGTAAAGCATTTTTGACTGCAGCAATAACGGCCCTTGGTGTGATCGTCGCACCGGTAAATTGATCAAATTCGCCACCGTCTCTTTTAACGTGCCATTTTGAGCTATCAGGATTCATTAGTGAAAGGTCTTTAAATTGATGGATCCAATTCGCTTTTCTTTCGTCTATCTTATCGCCCAGGCCTGGTGTTTCTTTGTGGCTAATGACACGAACACCAGCCAATATACCATCGTGTTTGACTCCTATTAGCAGTTTTATTTTTCCATTGTAACCATTGGGAGCAACACTCGTAAAAACAATGGCTACAGGCTTATTATCCATGCGAGCACGATAGGCAGTGGTTGGTTCAGTCGTAGAAAGTAAATAACTCTCAGGAACAATGAGGGTATCCAATAATATATCGTTATTGTATTTTTCTGCGGGGACTAAAGCATTTAATGCTGACAATAATGCTTCACGCTCATTATCAATTATTTTTTGGCGTGTCGCTTGTTCTGTTATCACCACTAAACTAGTCGCACCGATAGCAAATAAAGCTAATAAAAGGCCAATTTTTAATATATGTTTTTGAATAGCATTCATGAGGAGGTATCACCATAAACGCGAGGCTGACTGTAGTAGTCAATTAAGGGTACTAGCATATTCATCAGTAAGACAGCGAAAGCGATTCCATCAGGATAACCGCCCCAGACGCGAATGATATAAGTCAGTAAACCTATGCCAGCACCAAAAATGATTCTGCCTTTCACAGTAGTAGCAGCCGTGACGGGATCAGTAGCGATAAAGAATGCACCAATCATTGTGCCGCCACTTAAGAGGTGAAATAGTGGCGACGCATAGCTTTCTGGTGAGATTAACCAAGTGACTAGGCTAATAGTTGCTATGGCTGCAAGCATGGAAAAGGGAATATGCCAGCTAATGATCTTTCGATTGATAAGAAACAAGCCACCGATAGCAAACCAGATGTTGACCCATAGCCAACCTTGTCCTGCAAGAGAATTGAAAATAGGACTTTGCATTATTTGTTCGGGCGTTTGCAGTAAGCCTATTTGTGTTTTCATTTCATCTAATGGCGTAGCAGCAGAAATGGCATCAATAGGAATTTGGCTATTCAAGCTGCCTTGAAAAATAAATTGAAAAGCAGAGGGAATGTCTACCACATGATCAGCCAAGCTAGTGATAGGTGACCACTGAGTCATTTCCAGCGGAAATGAAATAAGTAGTAAAACATAGGCGACCATCGCGGGGTTAAAAGGGTTGTAACCCAATCCACCATATAGATGTTTGGCAAAAATAATGGCAAATAAAATGCCGATGGTGGTTAGCCACCAAGGTGCCATGGGTGGGATGGCAATAGCTAGTAATATTGCCGTTACAACAGCACTACCATCCGTTAGAAAAGGCATAAGTGGTCGCTGGCGGAGTTTCAGCATGAGCGCTTCTGCGAGTAAGGCCACAACGATAGCAAGGATGATCGTCACTATCACTGCCGGGCCAAAAAAGTAGACCAAAGCGATAATAGCGGGTATTAATGCTGCCAGTAATTGCAGCATATGTTTGGTAACGCGACTACTACCGGATAAAAATGGTGGGGTTAATTTAAATAAGGCCATTACTTATTTTCCCCAACATTATTACCTGTGGCCGCTTTTTCTTTATTTGACTGTGTAGCAGCAAGCGCCAATTTACGCTGTAGGTGGCGTCGTTCTTTTTCAGCTTTTTCATGTTCTAAGCGTGCTTGTCTATTTTCATGGCGCTGCCGTGCAATATCTGATTTCTGGTGTTCTTGTTGTTTATGCATTATCTCGGTTTTAGCAAATCGAAAATAATCGACAAGTGGAATTTCACTAGGACAGACATAGCTACAGCAACCACATTCAATACAATCAAACAGATTATATTCGCGTGTTTTATCTAAATCTTTGGCACGTGAATACCAATATAGCTGTTGAGGTAACAAGCTTGCAGGGCATGCCACAGCACAATCACCACAGCGGATACAAGGCATTGCGGTACTCTGGTGTGAAGTATTATCGACACCGACAAGGATGCAGTTAGATGTCTTGATAACGGGCAAGTCATCAGCTGTTAAGTTATAGCCCATCATTGGGCCACCCATGACAAAAGGCACATCCTTGTGTCTGTGGGTGTTACAAAAATTGAGTAATTCACTGATCGGTGTGCCAAATAGTGTTTCGCAATTACCAGCATGCTTTACATCGGTACCCGTGACGGTCACGATTCGGGAAATAAGCGGTTCACCGTGGATAATGGCGCGCCCGATAGCATAGGCTGTAGCCACATTGTGAAGCACAATCCCTAAATCAAGTGGTAAGCCATTCTTAGGCACTTGTTTTTGAGTAATAACTTCTATTAATTGTTTTTCACTGCCTGTGGGATAGCGTGTTGGAATAACGACGACTTTAATAGTGTCAGTTTCAGGGTATTTTTCTAGAGCGCTTTCCATAGCAACAATCGCTTCTGGTTTATTGTCCTCTATAGCGATTATGCACTGGGTGACCCGAAGGGCATAACGCATAATTATGATGCCTTCGATAATGCCTTTTGCTCGTTCACGCATGATCATGTCATCGCAAGTGATGTAGGGCTCGCATTCAGCACCATTAAGAATGAGCGTGTCTATAACATGATGTATGCCTGGGTTCAGTTTTATAAAACTTGGAAAACCAGCGCCGCCAAGACCGACGATACCGGCATCTCGAATGCGTTGACGTATTTCATGATCAGATAACTGGCTATAGTCCGCAACACCTTGCCGTTTAATCCAACGATCTTCACCATCTGTCTCAATGGTGATACAGGGTGCTGATAATCCTGATGGATGTGGAACAGGCTGCTTATCGATGGCGGTTACAGTACCTGAACTTGGCGCATGCAGACATACCGACATATGACCATTTGCTTGAGCGATTTTTTGACCTTTTAGCACTTTATCGCCAATGCTAACAACTTCCTGAGCGGCTTCACCAATATGTTGTTGCATAGGCAAAATCAGCTTTTTGCTGATCGGTGTTGTGCGAATAGCTGTTTGAGTTGAACGCCTTTTTTGTCCATCAAGTAATAAACCACCTGGGAAAGAGCCAAGCTGTGTCATTGCTGCTCCTTATACTGCGTGGTTAATTCTGTGGGATTGGGCCAGCGCCAATTGGTCGGACTACTAGTCACAGTGACCATATCAATGCAATCAACAGGGCAGGGTGGTAGGCACAGTTCACAGCCTGTGCATTCATCGGCGATAACAGTATGCATTTGTTTCGCTGCACCTAAAATGGCATCAACCGGGCAGGCTTGTATGCAAAGTGTGCAGCCAATACAGCGATCTTCATCGATAACGGCCAACATTTTAGGTTTCTCAACGCCACATTCATCATCAAGAGGTTTGACTTCAACTTCTAATAAATTGGCTAAGGCCTGGATGGTGGCTTCACCGCCGGGTGGACAGCGATTGATATCAACGTCGCCAGCAGCAATTGCTTCAGCATAGGGCTTACAACCAGCAAAACTACATTGTCCGCATTGAGTTTGTGGTAACAGTTTGTCTATCTGTTCGACTATAGGATCGCCTTCAACTTTAAAGCGCACTGAAGCAAAGCCGAGTATTAATCCGAAAATAAGTGCCAACAAAGTGATGGCAAGAATTGCTGACAGCATAGCTTAAACCTTAACTAGGCCAGTAAAGCCCATAAAGGCCATCGACATTAAGCCCGCGGTAATGAGTCCAATTGCTGCACCTTGAAAGGGTGTGGGTACATCGGCAACGGCAATACGCTCACGCATGGCTGCGAATATTACTAATACCATGGAAAAACCGATAGCGGCACCGAAGCCATATAAAGCTGATTCTAAAAAGCCATGTTGTTGTTGAACATTGAGTAAAGCGACGCCTAATACAGCACAATTAGTTGTAATAAGCGGTAGGAAAATACCTAATACTTGATACAACAATGGACTTGTTTTATGAACAACGAGTTCTGTGAACTGAACGACAACGGCTATGACAAAGATAAAACTGATCGTACGTAAAAATTCAATTTCCAGCGGAATCAATAAGTATTCATTAATTAAAAAACTACTGACAGAAGACAGTGTTAGAACGAAGGTGGTGGCAAGCCCCATACCCATAGCCGTCTCCAATGTTCTTGAAACACCCATAAATGGGCACAGTCCTAGAAATTTAACGAGGACGATATTGTTTACAAGTATGGTACTGACAAGGATCAGGGCATAATCAGCCATGCAATAACCTACTGAATTAATCGGAAATTAAGGTATCAGGCAGTAGTGTACCTTTAAGTAGGTACAAAACTTGGGTAATTATAGCTGATAGAACATAGATTTACGATGTTTAAGCATGCTAAATATGCTGTTGTATAAAGCGTTCAGTCGCCTTAATGAAATTTAGAATATATCTACGAAATGCTTATTTTTGACGGCGTAATCGGACTGCTTTAGCGAGATCATGTAACAATGTTTCGCTATTTTCCCATGCCATGCAGGCATCAGTAATACTCTGACCATATACCAGCTCTTTGTCAGGTTCTTGGTTTTGTCTACCAGCAACAAGATTACTTTCTAGCATTAACCCCATAATGCGGTTCTCACCCCTAGCAATTTGTTTGATGACATCTTGGCAAACAACTTCTTGCTGGAGATGACTCTTGCCACTATTGGCATGACTACAATCAACCATAAATCTTGCAGGCTGCCCAGAGCGGCCAATGGTTTCAGCTGCTTCATTAATGCTTTCAGCATCAAAGTTAGGTTTCTTCCCACCACGTAAAATAACGTGGCAGTCAGGATTACCTGTCGTCGAGAAAATAGCTGAGTGTCCATCTTTTGTAAGAGACATGAAGTGATGTGGTTTTGATGCTGATAAACAGGCATCAACAGCAATCTGTAA
This sequence comes from uncultured Gammaproteobacteria bacterium, assembly GCA_905479075.1. GTDB lineage: Bacteria > Pseudomonadota > Gammaproteobacteria > Nitrosococcales > Methylophagaceae. Next base: position 16,470 of record CAJQLA010000012.1, read on the forward strand.
ACCGCCGTCGGTTGCATTTTTAAACCCGACAGGGCAAGACAAGCCAGAAGCTAACTCTCTATGAGCTTGGCTTTCTGTTGTACGTGCGCCAATAGCACCCCAAGAAATTAAATCTGCGACATATTGAGGACTGATTAGATCTAAATATTCTGTTGCCGCTGGAATCTCCATCTCAGCCAGGTCAAGCAATAGACTACGAGCGAAGTGCAAGCCATCATTGATTTTAAAACTACGATCAAGATACGGGTCGTTGATTAAACCTTTCCAACCGGCTACAGAGCGTGGTTTTTCGAAATAGACGCGCATAATAATATGCAACTCATCTTTGAGTTCAGCAATTAATGGTTTTAAACGTGATGCATATTCGCGTGCTGCTTTTGGATCATGGATAGAGCAGGGACCAATAATAATGACAAGACGATCATCTTTGCCATGCAAAATATCTTGTGTCGCTTGGCGTGCATTAAATACCGTCTCAGAAGCATTATCCGTGATCGGTAATTCATTATGTAACTGAACAGGAGGAATAACCTTCTGTGTGCCAGCGATACGTAAATTGTCAGTGCTATATAGCATAGAAGCTGATACTCATTATCTGCAGTAATAAAGAGGCTATTTTACCTGCACTACAGGGTTTTAGCTATGTGCTATATCAGCAAGTTATTTGGATCTCAAAAAAAGCGTCATAATTTTCTGGTATAAAAAATGCTTCTCTCTAAATTAACACATGAACAGTGTCATTATTTTGGTTAATTAAAATTGAAAGGGAGTTCTACTATGGGATCAAAAAAACCAATGCCGCAAGAGAATACAACTGTTTCAAATAGATTGATAGAGCGATTAGAGTCAAATATTCGACACTGGCCAATATCAATAAATAAAAAGCTTGTTGATTCATTTGGTACTGATTCTTACCTAGGTCATTATTTGCATCTTTTTGATCCGGAGACCGAAAAGGCAGAAAAGTTCATCAATCAATGTCCAGATTTAAAAACCGTTTACTTACGTTTAGTGCAGGATATTAATCAAGAAACTTTTGTGGGTGATTGGTTTGAAATCAATCAGCAATGCATAGATCAGTTTGCAAAAGTAACGGGTGATAATCAATGGATCCATACTGATCCTGAGAGATCTAATGAAGAGTCTCCTTTTAAAACAACCATATCGCAAGGTTTTCTAACATTATCCTTAATACCAATGTTGACCAATAGTATTGACCCTGACAACACCATTTATCCAGAAGCTAGAATGGTTGTAAATTATGGAATGAATAAGGTTATTTTTCCTTATCCAGTTAAAGTTGGGAAACGTATTAGGGCACGCACTCGTGTTATTAAATTAGTACCGCTAAAACGTGGCCTTGAAATTGTCCGAGAAGTACGAATGGAGATTGAAAAAAGTTCACGTGCTGCCTGTGTTGCTGAAACAGTATTACGGCTGTACTTTTAGTTCAATGATTATAAGTAATTATTTTATCACTGAGTGATAGAACCCGCGTGAGGCATCTTCAACGAGATCAAAAACATGCTCAAAACCATTCTGACCGCCAAAGTAGGGATCTGGGACATCTGTTTCGGGATGTTCAGGGGCGTAATCGAGAAATAGTTTTATTTTATGCTGGTATTGTTCAGGGCAGGCATCAAAAAGTAACTGATAGTTGTCGCCGTCCATTGCCAAGATATGATCAAAATGTTCGAAATCATTAGCATGCACTTTTCTTGCTTGTATTTGTGATAAGTTAACGCCGCGTTGTTTAGCTGTCATTTGAGCTCTGTGATCAGGGTTCTCACCAACATGATAAGCATGGGTGCCAGCAGAATCGATCATAAAATGATCAGCCATTTCTAAATCTTTTATAAGCTTGTGAAATACACCTTCGGCAGTCGGTGAACGGCAGATGTTGCCCATGCAAACGAAAAGAACCTTAATTTGATTCATTGTTTAATTACTTCCTATATTTCTGCTAATAATTGGTCAATCATACTACTAGCCTGACCGGCATAACCACCGCCAAAAAGGTTAACGTGGTTAAGAATGTGATATAAATTATAAAGTATTTTTCGTGTTTTATAGCCATTATCTAATGGATATTCCGCATGATAGGCCCGGTAGAAATCACCATCAAAGCCACCAAATAATTCGGTCATTGCGATATCTGCTTCACGATCACCATAGTAACAAGCCGGATCAAAAATAACGGGTTTATCCAGTGGATCTGCTGCGGCATTACCACTCCATAAATCACCATGTAATAGTGAAGATTGTGGTGAATAAGTGTCGAAAAAAACATCTAAGCTTGCTGTCAGTTGTTGTCCCTTTTCGTAGAGTTGGGAGGCAAAGCCTTTTTGTTTTATAAATTCTAGTTGTGGCTGCATGCGCTGTCGTTTCAAAAAGTCGATCCAGTCATGATGTCTATCGTTGTATTGGGGCGTACTTCCAATAGTATTATCGATATGCCAACCAAAATAGGCTTGTGGATGTTGATGTAATTGAGCCAACTGTTGTCCAAGTATTTTATTGCTTGCTTGGCTTAGACTGTGGCAATCAATATATTCTATAACTATATAGCTGTATTCTTTAGTTTTCCCATGGCCGATAACATCGGGGATTCGCACGCAATTAAGAGAAGCAAGTTCCTGTAACCCTTGTGCTTCTGCTTCAAACATCGCAGATAAATTAGGATTGTTTGTTTTGAAGAAATAACTATTGCTGTCGGTTTTTAGATGATAGCTGCTATTAATACCGCCGCCACTAACCGATGTTAATTGCCGTTGTTGTATTGATTGACCAGTGGCTTGTTCAATATGACGTACAATCGGATCAAAGTTAGCCATGAAACATCCTTAGTTTTAAAATATATCGAATTCAAAATGCTATGCTGACAAGGTTAATGGTGCTAGTCAAAATTTTATTGGAGAAGACTTATGTCTATTGTCATGAATGCCAAACAGCAAGCCGCGAGGCATGCTGCTAGTTTAATAAAAGATGGAATGATAATCGGCTTAGGTACAGGTTCAACAGCCAATTATTTTATTGAAGCTTTAGCATTACGCCAGCAGCAAGGTTTAGATGTGAGTACAGTGGCAAGCTCCGTGGTGAGTACTATAAAAGCAGCTGAATTAGGCTTAAAGCAAGTTGGTTTTGAATATTTAAGTTCAATAGATGTTTATGTCGATGGTGCTGATGAGGTCAGTCCTGAACTTACTTTGCTCAAGGGGCGTGGTTCTGACCTTGTTAGAGAGAAGTTATTAGCACGTGCTAGTGATCAGTTCTATGTGCTGGTAGATAAAAGTAAACTTGTCGATCGCATTGGTCAAAACTTTCCAATTCCTATAGAAGTGATGCCTTTTGCTTGGCAGATTGTTTTGGAAAGTATCAAAAAACTCGGGGGCGAAGGACAGCTTAGGAAAACGGCATCTGGTGATGGATTGGCGATGACATCACATGGCAGTCTAGTTTTAGATATGATTTTTGATGAAGCGATAGATGTCAGAGATCTAAATAATATGCTTAACGCGGTACCGGGTGTTGTCGAGCACGGTATTTTTGAGCAGTTAGCAACAGCTATTTTTATTGGTAATGATCATTCTGAACTTGAGCAACAATGGAAAGAGACCAGCTAAAGGTTTAGCTGGTCTTTGATAGTCCTTCTTATAGTAAATCTAGAATGGTTTCAGCTTTTGAAACGCCAAATTCCCCAGATCCTTCAACACCAATATAGCTAACTGTACCGTCTTCGACGATCATGGCAAAACGATGACAACGAATTCCCATTCCACCACCTGTCAAATCGCGGTCGAGTCCTAACGCCTTGGTATATTTGGCGCTACCATCGGCCATCATTCTTACTTTACCAGTAGCATTTTGTTGTTGTCCCCACGTAGCCATAACAAACACATCATTGACTGACATACACCAAATGTCGTCAACGCCTTTTGCTTTGATTTGATCTGCATACTCAACATAGCCGGGTAAATGTTGTGCTGAACATAAGGGTGTAAATGCACCAGGCACGCCAAAAATGACTACTTTTTTACCTTTAGTGGCTTCAAGTACATCAATTGCTTGCGGATTGGTTGGGCAACTATTTTCTGAATCAAACTCATTACTTTCAGTTAGTTCGCCAGTAGGTAGCTGTTGTCCTGTTTCGATAGTCATGATTTAGCCTCTTATTAAGTGAGAAATATGTCTACAAGCATAGGCTAAAAAGACCACTATAAAAACACATCAATTTCAGGGGTTTATTAAATTGATGTCTGGGTCGGTTAGTGGTTATGATAGATGCCTTAAATTATAACTAGAAATTATTGCTAGGATTAAAAGATGACAGACACTGCTTTACGCTGGGGAATATTAGGTGCGGCGCGCGTTAATGAACGCTTATTGCCCGCTATTCTAGAAGCTAATAACGCCAAATTAGTGGCAATAGCGAGTCGGCGTCAAGGTGCCGCAGCGGATACGTTAGTAAAGTACGCTCCCGATGAGTCAGGTGTGAGGACCCAAGATACACCTGAGCAGTTGCTACAAAGTGCTGATATCGATGCCATTTATTTGCCGATGGCGAATGAGGAACATGCTGAGTGGGCGCTTAAGGCGATTGAGCAAGGTAAACATGTCTTAATTGAAAAGCCCATGGCCTTAAAGGTAGCGCATATTGATGCAATTGAAGCTGCTGCAAAGCAACATAAAGTCACTGTTATGGAAGGCTTTATGTATTGTTTTCACCCACAGCATGGTTATGTCGATGAGCTCATAAAATCAGGGACTATTGGCGAAGTGCGAACTGTCAGAACTATTTTTTCATTTCCAATGAAGCCTGCGAGAATGTATCGCTTAGAACGGGACATTGATAACGGTGGTGGTGCAATGTGGGACATCGGTCCTTATGCAGTTCATACAGCTCGAAAATGGTTTGATGAGGAACCTAAGTCGGTCGTCGCAATGGCCAAGTTATTAGATAGCGGTGCTGATGTCAGTCTCAGCGGTATTTTTGATTATGACGATGGTCGATTTGCTCAATTTGATATGAGTTTTGAACGTGCACGTCGCAGTGAGTATGAAATCATTGGGACTTTAGGCGGGATAAAATGCCACACTGTTTGGCAAAATCCAGATGATGCCCCCGTTGTTTCTTGGTGGACAGATGCGGGAGAGCAACACGATGTCGAACTCGATATTGCTAATCATTTTGTGGCTGAAATAGAACATTTCAGTGATTGCGTGTTAAATGGAAAAGTACCTATGTTATCCATTGATGATGCGAGAGCAAACTGTAAGGCAATTAATGCGGCTTTACGTTCTGTTGAAACGGCTCAAAGAGAAACTATATAAAATCAGGTATAAACTTATGCCTTGCTGCTAAATGCACTACGGCGACGATCAGAAGAAACCCGACGTTCAATTTGTTGCTTTTCAGGGGAAGGTTTACGCCTTGAAGGTGAACGTCTTCGTTCAATCTCGATAATAGGCGCTATATCTTCATCTGAGATAGCCTGAAAACGTACATTTTTTGTTGCCGTCTTAGCTGATGTACTGACAAGAGGATTAATAGTTCTTGGTATTTCGATCATAGCAATTAACCATATTTGTTTAACAAAATAGTTATCGCCACAAAAACAATAATCTTTAATTTCAGTTAATTAAAAAATATTTGTCGTCATATTTCTATGATACTAACGGGATAAAACTAAGGTTTAAAATAAGTTTAATTGGTTTGGATGTGGGGTGAATAATTGTTCATTGAGCGGCTTTAAATTAGACATTAGTCCCAGTTTTTGATGACTGAGTTTAAATCGTTGAGCGATCATCTCTGCTGTGCTACCTTGCCCTTGTTGGCGAGAAGTAAAGCGAGCATCGTTTGTCTTACCTGCACGAGTCGATTTGATTTGATTGATCACATGATCTGCCATGTCAGGGTAGTAATGATTGAGCCATTCAATGAACAGTTCAGTTACTTCAAGTGGTAATCTAAGTAATATGTAGTTGGCTGCTAAAGCGCCAGCTTGTTTTACGGCATTTAAAATAGATTCCATTTCAGGATCAGTTAATACAGGGATAACAGGCGCTAATAAAACGGCGACTGGGATATTGGTATCACTTAATGTAGAAATGGTTTGCAATCGTCTTTGTGGTGCTGTGGCTCTCGGTTCTAATTTACGACTCAATTCTGAATCTAAAGTGGTAAAAGAGAGGTTAACATTCACTAACCCTTTTCCTGCCATTTCAGCAATGAGATCAATATCTCTTTCAATCAAACTCGATTTTGTCGTAATCGAACAAGGGTGATTAAATTCATTAAATAGTTGTAATAGCTGTCTTGTCAGTTGATGTTGTCGTTCTATAGGCTGGTAGGGATCGGTATTAGCCCCTAAAGTGATAGGTTTACACTGATAATTTTTACTTTGAAGTTGTTGCCTTAGAAGTTCTGGCGCGTTAGTTTTAGCCGTTAATTTAGTTTCAAAGTCTAATCCAGGCGACAAACCTAAATAGGCGTGAGTAGGACGAGCAAAACAATAAATACAACCATGCTCACAACCGCGGTAGGCATTGATGGATTGTTCAAAAGGGACATCAGGTGATGTGTTAGTTGCAATGATGGTTTTTGCAATTTCTAAACGGGTAGTCGTTTTGATACTGCCTTCTTGCTCGTTAAACCAACCGTCATCAACAGCGTGTCTATTGAGTTGGCTAAAACGGTCATTAGGCTGACTAAGTGAACCACGGCCTTTATTACTTGATTTCAGTGTCATGAGCGTTAAACCTGTATCAACCTAGTATTTAACGGGTGAGTAAAAAGCGAGTTTATTTAGATAGTAACACTCAGTTTATCAAGTAAGTTAGATAATGAAACAATGCGATCATCTGCTTCGTACATTGTTTCAATAAAACGCAATTTATCTTGGCCATCTAACTTATAGCGAGCGGGTTCAGATTGAATGAGTTGTATGATGGTCATTGGCTCAACTTTCGGTTCTTTATCAAACAGAATACGACCACCTTGATCATAAACGTCAATTTTACGCGCACCAATGTTTTTTGCCTTGAAGCGTAATTCGTGAATAGCGAAAAGTGTTTGCACTTGTTCTGGTAAAAGACCAAACCGATCGATCATCTCAACTTGAAGTTCTTTGAGCGCTTCTTTATCTGCTGCAGCAGATATCCGTTTATACAATACTAAACGTGTATGGACGTCAGGGAGATAATCGTCAGGAATTAATGCTGGGACATGTAGATCTATCTCAACAAAGTTGCGATCAGACATAGTTAGGCTTGGTTCTTTGCCCGATTTGAGAGCGGTGACCGCCCGATCAAGGAGCTCATTATAAAGACCAAAACCAATTTCTTGCATTTGGCCACTTTGATCATCACCTAACAATTCTCCTGCGCCACGAATTTCCATATCATGTGTTGCTAGTGTGAAACCGGCGCCTAAGTCTTCAATAGATTCGATTGCTTCCAGACGTTTTACGGCATCTTTAGTCATCGCATTTTGTGGCGGTACAATCAAGTAGGCGTAGGCTCTGTGATGTGATCGGCCGACTCGCCCTCGAATTTGGTAAAGTTGAGCTAACCCTAATTTATCTGCTCTATCAATGAAGATAGTATTAGCAGAAGGAATGTCGATTCCTGTTTCAATGATGGTGGTACAAACCAGAATATTAAAACGCTGATGGTAGAAGTCGAGCATGACTTGTTCTAATTCGCGTTCTCGCATTTGACCATGTGCGATTGCGACTTTTCCTTCAGGTATGATTTGCTCAATTTCTCGGGCAACACGCTCAATATCTTCGACTTTATTATGAAGAAAATAGACTTGTCCACCTCGTTTTATTTCACGGAGCATACCTTCACGAATGTGTTCAGGATTCCATTGTTGAACAAAGGTTTTAATCGCCAAACGCCGTGCTGGTGGCGTGGCAATAATAGACAGGTCTCTAATGCCTGAAATGGACATGTTCAAGGTGCGAGGAATGGGTGTAGCTGTTAAGGTCAGCACGTCTATTTCTGCACGATATTTTTTGATTTGTTCTTTTTGAGTGACACCAAAGCGGTGCTCCTCATCTAAGATAAACAAGCCTAGCTGTTTAGGGATAATGTCATGCTGCAGTAGTTTATGGGTGCCAATCACAATATCAGCAGTACCTTCTGTTAGGGCATTCTTAACAGAATCAAGTTGTTTCTTTGAGCGGAAACGTGACATAACTTCAATATGAACAGGCCAATCGGCAAAACGATCTTTAAAGTTTTCATAATGCTGTTGGGCAAGCAATGTTGTTGGTACAAGCACTAACACCTGTTTATTAGACTGGATGGCTAAGAAAGCGGCACGCATAGCGACTTCCGTTTTACCAAAACCTACATCACCACAGATAAGGCGATCCATTGGTGAATTTGAAGACATGTCTTTTATAACGTCATCGATGGCATCTTGCTGATCCGGTGTTGTCTCAAATGGAAAGGTGGATGTGAAGTTAGCAAACTGCTCGTCAGGCGAATCTAGAGGCGTCTTTTTGTAAGCAGCGCGTTGAGCGTAAATTTCGAGTAATTCTGCAGCAACATCCCGTACTTTTTCAGCAGCACGGCGTTTAGCTTTTTGCCATTGTTCTGAACCTAACTTATGTAGTGGAGCAAGTTCAGGCGCAGCCCCCGAATAACGACTGATGAGATCTAGGGCAGCAACAGGCACATAGAGCTTGTCACCTTTTGCATATTCTAGTGTTACATACTCTGTAGCGACATCTCCCACATCAAGTGTTTGTAGGCCTAAGTAACGACCAACACCATGATCTTCATGAACGACGGCATCACCAATATTGAGTTCAGCTAGATTACGTATAACGGCATCTGAGTCTCGTTTTTTACGACTACGACGCCGACGTTGCATGACTTGCTGACCAAATAACTGTGGTTCAGCAATGACAGCAATATTTTCTTGAACTAAAACGAGCCCTTGTTCAATGGGGGCTATGGTGATCCCTAAAGGTGCTTTATCGCTTACAAAACTATCCCAAGTTGGAAAAACCTTAGGAATGATATCGTTGTCGCGAAGGAGTTCTAATAATGTTTCACGGCGACCAGCAGTTTCAGCAGCAAATAGAATGCGGCCATCAAAATTGTCGATAAAGTTAAGTAGGGCATCACAAGTACGATCTTGACGTGCATTAAGTGTTAATTGTGGTGGAATGGTACAAAAGTAGTTTTGTTTGCCAACAGCAGGTTCTAGCTCAAATGACTGGCTTTGGATGCGTTTATATTGCTTGCATTGTGCAAATAAGTCTTCAACAGGGAAAAAGATATCCGCAGGTGGTAAATTGGCACGTTCCTTATCATAAGAATAATGTTCATAACGTTCGTTAATTTCTTGCCAGAAATGTTGAGCTGCTTGGTAAGGATCATTAATATTAAACAGCAAAGTGTTGCTAGGTAAATAGTCGATGAGGCTACTGGTCTTATCTAAAAACAGTGGTAAATAATATTCGATCCCATTGGGAATATTACCGTTACTGACTTCTCGGTAAATAAAGTAATTCTGAGGATCACCCTCAAATTTATTACGAAACTGTTGTCGAAAATGCTTGATACTGTCTTCATTAACAGGAAGTTCACGTGCGGGTAATAGTTCGATTGATTCGATCGTCTCAATCGAGCGCTGTGTATCAGGATCAAATGTTCTTAATGTATCTATTTCATCATCAAACAAATCGATTCGATAGGGTTGTCTACTGCCCATTGGGAATAAATCAATTATGGCACCGCGAACGGCAAACTCACCATGTTCTATGACTTGTGAAACGTATCGATAACCTGACTTTTCCAACTTAGTGCGCCAGCTTTCAATATCAAATATATCGCCTGTTTTTAAAAATAAGGTTGTGGAGGATAAAAATTCTGGCGGCGAAATACGATGCATAATGGTGGTAATAGGAACCAGCAAAATACCACGAGAAAAATTAGGGAGTTGGTGTAAGGTTTCTAAGCGCTCTGAGATAATATCTTGGTGCGGTGAAAAAGTGTCATAGGGCAGTGTTTCCCAGTCAGGAAAATGCAATATAGGCAGCTCATTCTCACCTAAATAAAACCGGGCTTCATTTTCTAGCTTATGCGCACTGGATGTATCATCTGTTAGAACTAAGATAGGACCTTCATGTTGAAGCGCTGCTTTTGCAAGAAGTAAACCTTGAGCACTGCCATATAATTGGCCAGCATAAAAAAGTTCACCCGCTTTCTGGGGCAAATTAGGTCTAAGTGGGCTCGTTTGAACAGGTGAAGACATGTAGCTTTTATGCTTTAAAAATAAAACAGGATATTCTTACATAATTACAAAGTATAAATACAATTAATTCAGTGCAAGAATAGATAATGCTATTCATTTAACCTTAATTTTGAATATGTGATAATTCAATTAATAATCTGATAGAAGCGTGTTATGACAGAACAAGAAATTCAACAAGAATCAGCGTTTGATTCTGTTGCATTCCTAAAAACATTAACAAACCGACCTGGTGTTTATCGAATGATAGATGCTAGCAATACGGTTTTGTATGTGGGTAAAGCAAAAAACCTCAAAAAAAGAGTATCAAGCTACTTTCGTGCTAGTGGACTCAGTTCAAAAAATAGGGTGATGGTATCGCAAATAGCGAATATTGAAATCACCGTTACTCATACAGAAAATGAAGCTCTGATTCTTGAAAATAATTTAATCAAGGAATTGATGCCGCGCTACAACATTTTGTTGCGAGATGATAAAACCTATCCTTACTTATTTATTTCCGATGACCCTTTCCCTAGAATTGGACTTCATCGTGGTGCAAAACGTAAGGCAGGGCGCTATTTTGGTCCGTACCCTAGTGCTGGCGCAGTTAGAGAAAGCCTGCATTTATTGCAAAAATTGTTTCCAGTAAGACAATGTGATGATAGTTATTATCAAAATCGTTCAAGACCCTGTCTGCAGTATCAAATAAAAAGATGTACTGCGCCCTGTGTTGGCCTAGTGTCTAAAGAAGACTACCAACGTGATATTGAGCATACAATTTTGTTCTTAGAAGGTAAGAATCAACAAGTGTTGGACGATTTATCAGAGCAAATGGCCATGGCATCAGCTGGCTTGGAATTTGAAGAGGCTGCAATTATCAGGGATAAAGTAGCTAGTCTAAGAAGAGTGCAAGAGCGTCAATATATTACCTCAGAACAAGGTGATTTGGATGTGTTAGCTGCAATAGTACGTGATGGTATTACTGTTGTTGAAGTGAGCTTTATTCGTGGTGGGCGTAGTCTGGGTAGTAAAAGTTACTTTCCAAAAGGATCGGGTAATAGTTCCGAGGAAGAGTTATTAGCTGCTTTTATCCCACAATATTATTTGGGCAAAAACGTACCATCAGAAATTTTAGTTAGCCATAACTTTGATGATATGGCGCTATTACAAGAAGTATTAAAAACAGAATCAAAACATCGAGTAGTGATTAGGCGTCCGCAACGAGGTAATAGTGTTCGTTGGATGAAAATGGCTTTGACTAATGCTGAAATTAGTTTGGTGCAACGATTAAGTAGTCGTTCCAACTTTTTAAAACGATTTGAAGCTTTGCAAGAAGCATTGAATTTAGAAGAAATGCCAAAACGTATCGAATGTTTTGATATTAGTCATACAAGCGGTGAAAAGACAGTCGCATCGTGTGTTGTTTTTGGCTTGGAAGGTGCTATAAAAAGTGACTACCGCAAGTTTAATATAGAAGGAATCACGGGGGGTGATGATTATGCCGCTATGAACCAAGCCCTTAGTAGAAGGTTTTTACGACTACAAAAAGGCGAGGGGAAACGACCTGATTTATTGCTAATAGATGGGGGTAAAGGACAGTTAACAGAAGCGATATCCGTAATGACTGAATTACAACTTGATATTGATATCTTAGGAATAGCAAAAGGTCCAGCAAGAAAGCCTGGCGAAGAAACATTATTTCTCGTAGGTCAAGCTGGAGAAGTCAACCTGTCTGCAGATTCCCCCGCTTTACATTTGCTGCAACAAGTACGCGATGAGGCACATCGGTTTGCAATCACTGGACATCGACAACGACGAGCTAAGGTGCGCAATACCTCACCATTAGAAGCAGTTGAAGGGATGGGGCCTAAACGCCGACAAAAGTTGCTCCAACAGTTTGGAGGACTCCAAGAGGTTCAGAGAGCTGGTGTTGAGGACATTGCGAGTGTTGAAGGTATCAGCCAATCTTTAGCTCAAAAAATCTATGATGCTTTTCATGATGAGAAATAAGCATGGTAAGGTGCTAAAATTAGCTAGAAATTTAATTGTAAAGATGAGTTATGCCGAATATACCTAATACCTTGAGTCTACTGCGTATTGTTTTGATACCCGTGCTGATGGTCGTTTTCCTATTACCATATGAATCGGCATCCGCTTGGGCAACAGGCATTTTTGTCGTAGCAGCAGTGACGGACTGGCTGGATGGTTATTTAGCTAGAAAATGGGATCAGACATCACCTTTTGGGGCATTTATTGATCCTGTTGCAGATAAATTGATAGTCGCAATTGCTTTGGTGCTGGTACTTTATAAAACACCCACATGGTATATTTTATTGCCTGTTGTGGTGATTATTGGTCGAGAAATTACAGTATCGGCATTACGAGAGTGGATGGCAGAATTGGGTCAACGTAATGCAGTGAAAGTATCATATATTGGTAAATTGAAAACAGCATTTCAAATGCTTTCAATTGTCTGTTTGATTTTCTATACACCTATCTATGACTTGCCGATTTTTGATATTGGCGTCGCTTTACTTTATGTCGCTGCAGCCTTAACAATTAGCTCGATGATGAGTTATCTGAAAGCAGCGTGGCCGATGTTAACTTCCTAGCTCTTTGAGCTTGACATAAATTATTAAGTCCCTATAATGGCACTCCTTCAAAGCGGGAATAGCTCAGCTGGTAGAGCGCAACCTTGCCAAGGTTGAGGTCGCGAGTTCGAACCTCGTTTTCCGCTCCAGATACCAAAAAGCCGCGACCCATCGCGGCTTTTTAGTTTTGATATAGGCTGAGTGGCAGAGTGGTCATGCAGCGGACTGCAACTCCGTGTACGCCGGTTCGATTCCGACCTCAGCCTCCATTTTCTTATTGCAGATTTGTTTAGTTTCCTTAGTTCGTTGATGGACTTTTATTAACTAAGCTACATTATAAAATTAGCCCATATAACTGCAGTAACCGCTAGCCAGCCTACCAAAGTACATAATCCAGCCATTATGATGGATGTGGCAAACATGAAGCCCAAACCTTCTGGAATCTCCATAAATATGGGTAGACCCACATACAGTAGATATAAGCTATAAAATGCTGCGCTCATGATGACGATTACGCATAACCAGACAATAGGTAATAGGGCAACTAAGCCTGCCATATACATGGGAAGGGCTGTGTAGGTGATAAAGATAAGACAGCGTTTAAAACTGGCGTTTGCCCCATAGGTTTTTTCGAGCCAGAAGATAAAGTAAGCCATAACAAGAGCACCTACCAACATCGAAAAGAAGAAGACGATGGTGGTGGCAAGGGCTTTCATTATTGGAAATGTATGAAACTCATCGCCAGAGAAACTCCAGCCAATTTGAGTGACACCGAAAAATAATGCTACAGCAGGAATAGCGACTAGAATACTGAGCCGTATGAAGCACAATTGAATGATGTTATGACGTTCATCTTTAATCACCTTCCATTCGAGTTTGGGCTGGGAGAATAAGCCCATTACATGCTGAAAATACATAAGAAAACCTCGATGTTTAAGATTATCTAACCTTGGTAATCATTTATTCATTTTTCTAGTGAGCTTAAACTTTGTAATCAGTTAAAAGTGTTGATGAATGACTGTAATTCGTTACGTTTGGAACCTTCAAACGTTTAAACTGCTCCCAATTGTATAGTGATCAATAAGAATAATTACGAAAAGCCACATTAAATATAGAATAGAATATTTAAATAGTTTCATAGGTGCTTCTTTATCATCAGTATTAAATAAAGCTTTTACCATGACAAACTGTTTGGCATTAAGGATTAGCATGCCGACTAAATAGAGCCAACCACTCATACCTGATGTAAATGGTAATAGTGTCGACGCAAACATCAACAAGCTATATAGAACAATATGAATACGTGTAAAGTGTTCGCCATGCGTCACGGGGAGCATTGGAATAGAGGCTTTTGCATACTCATCTTTTTTATGGATGGCTAAGGCCCAAAAATGGGGCGGTGTCCAGGCAAATATAATTAATACGAGTAACAGAGCATCAGAATCTACTTGCCCTGTCATCGCTGTCCAGCCTAATAATGGTGGCGTGGCTCCTGCTAAGCCTCCAATAGTGATATTTTGAGGTGTTGCACGCTTTAGGAATAGCGTATAAATAATGGCATAGCCAATTAAAGAAAATAGTGTCAGCCAAGCAGTTAAAGGGTTAATGTAAATCCACAACATACCTAAACCGACGACAGCAAGGATAAAAGCAAAGGTAAGACCTTGGACAGGAGACACTCTACCTTTTGCAATGGGTCGGCTTTGGGTACGAGCCATAGTCGAATCTAGGCGGTGATCAATCATATGGTTGATTGCAGCACCACTTGCAGCAGAAGCACCGATACCAACTAAAGCGATAGCAAGTTGGGTCAAGTCCGGCAGACCAGGAACGGCTAATAATGCACCAACAAGTACTGTTAAAAGCATTAACAAAACTACATTAGGTTTACATAAAACGTAGTAATCTTTCCATGTAGCCCGACTTGATGGGCTTGAGGTCGTTATTGATTCGTCCATCAGGCCACCTTAAGAATTATATGATACAGCTGTCGTTGAACCGATCGCTACATTTTGGTTATTCGGGGATAAGGCGTAATTAATATAAATTACTTCCAAGAGTAATAATGCAGCCCCTGTATTATGGGCTAATGCGAGCGGCAAAGGCAACATCATGATAGCTGTGGTAATGCCGAGCATAACTTGCAATACGGTAAATCCAAGCAACATCGTTGCATGGCCTCTAAGTTCAGGTAGTTGAAGCAGCCTGACAAATAAAATTAACAAGAATGTAAAGACAATAAGAGCAACTACACGATGTGTGTATTGGATAGTGACGCGTGTTTCGGCTTCTAATAAACCGCCTTCATAGTTTCGATCGCTAAATTCTGTAAGATGGAATGCAGCTTCGAGATCTAAAGGAGGAAGAAGTTGACCATCACACGTAGGGAAGTCTGTACAGGCTAAACCTGCATAATTACTACTAGTCCAACCACCCAATGCTATTTGAGCTGATAATAAGATTAATACCAGCATGGCTAAATTTACAGGCTTTTTATTGCCTGATATGGATCTTGCCGGACTGAGTAATAAGATAAGTAAAAACAGTAATGATAGAACGGCAAACCCACCGAGTAGGTGGAGTGTCACTATCTGTGGCAGCAGTTTTAATGTCACTGTCCACATCCCAAATAAGCCTTGTACGATAACAAGTAAAAGTAGAAAACGACTTAACCAACGCGCATTATTTGATACAGTCTTATCTGATTGAATTTTGAATGCGATAATAAGAATAATCAAACCTAAGGCGGAAGCAGCATAACGATGGATCATTTCCATCCAGGCTTTACCACCATGTACCACTGCATCATCTATCTCAGTGCCATGTTCAGGTGGTATAACTTGTCCGTAGCAGCCTGGCCAATCTGGACAACCTAAGCCCGCGTCCATTAAACGTGTTAGCGCACCAAGTGTCACAACAATGAGAGCCAATACAAAGGCTAATTTACATAAATTTTTAATCATAGTTTTCTCTGTTACTAACCAAGGCGAGATGCTTTCAATAGCCATTTAATATCTGAAATCATAGCGCGGCCACTCAAATCAGGTGGAAATTTAAGTACAAGAATCCCATTAGGATCGACTAGCCAAATACTTTGATCTTGCCAAGGTAATGATTGTTCGTTAAACCAATTAAAAACAGCTTTATCATGACTTAGTTTGACATGATTAAAGTCTACGTCAGCAGTCATATTGTTTGGTTCAAAGTCATCATCATTAGAGATCCAAACAGCTTTTAATCGTTCAGATTGCTTTGGCATAGAAATATAGAGCTGTTGAAGTTTATAGACTTGCTGTTGGCAAAGATCGTCACATTTATCACTGACGACTACAAGACGCCATATCCGATCTTCATCTGTGATTAAGCTACTTGGAACTGTCAGCCCTGCAGGCATGAGTTCGCCATTGTTTTTTGTCCCTTCAGGCAAACCAAAACCGGTATAAGCCATGAAATAAGCAAGGGCTAAGGGAATTAGGGTAATTAAAAAGATAGATTTAACTAACCAATTACTATTTTTTTCGCTCATATTCTTTTTGCTCTGCTCGACTGATATAGAGAAAGCCAATGAAGCATGCTGCAGCAATCAGCAGCCATTGGATGGCATAACCTATATGCATAAAATATTTATTTTCCATTTCTATAGGCTGAGGTATCAAGCTGCTTACTTGGTTTTCAGCATGTAGAATGAAAGGGAATAGCTCATAGCCAAAATGTTTATTTAATAAGGCTATATCAATTTGTTGTTGGAGTATTGGCCAATTTGGGTCTTGATCAACACTTTGTAGTATTAACCCTTTTTGTGGCTGTCTTATAAGACCTCGGATCTCGACCAGTTCAGGAAGAGGAGAGCTTAATTTAAAATCATCATTTTTGGGCTGCCATCCAAGATCAACAAGTAATTTATACTGTTTTGTATCAAGCTCCGCGATAACGTGCCAACCAGCAAAACCTCTATAGATTTGATTGTCGAGGAAAAAGTGATTCTTTATCTCCCCAGTCACAACTACTTTCTGATAAGCCTCTGGTGATTTAGAAAGTATAGACTCAGGACGTGATTCTTGAAGTTGGTAACTTGAAAATAAAGAATCAGCAGCTTGAGCACGTTGCCATTGCCAATTTGCTAGAGTGATGCATAGCAGTACGGCAAAGCAAACAAATATTAAATAGGGTATTTGTACTGATATTTTCCAATTAAAAATAGACCAGACTAAACGGTTAACAGCCACTAAAAATTTCTCTCTATTTCCCAGCTAAAAATATAGCTGGGAATATAGACTAAAAAAGTTTAGTGAAGGTTGCTTTAGAATACATAAACAACCATAAATAGTAATAACCAAACAACATCAACAAAGTGCCAGTACCAAGCACCTGCTTCAAAAGCGAAGTGATTGTCTGCAGTGAAGTGACCTTTGAATACGCGGATCAGCATCACGAGTAGGATAATACTACCAATGGTAACGTGTAGACCATGGAAACCAGTTAGTATGAAGAATGTCGCACCATAGATACCGGAGTTTAAAGTCAGGTCTAAATGTTGGTAAGCTTCTACATACTCATAGCCTTGTAAAATAAGGAATGCGATACCAAATAAGAGTGTAGTACCTAACCAGATTTTAACCTTGCTACGGTCACCTTCGATGAGGGCATGGTGAGCGAATGTCAGCGTAAAACTTGATGTAACAAGTAAAATGGTGTTGATCAGTGGTAAGTGCCAAGGATCAATAACTTCCTTGATAGGTGTAAACAAGCTCGCATCCGGAGGTGTCAATAAAGGCCATGCGGCTTGAAAGTCAGGCCATAGCATATGTGACAGTCCTTTGTCACCCAGACCACCAAGCCAAGGCACAGAGAATGAACGGGTATAATAAAGAACACCAAAAAATGCAAAGAAGAACATGACTTCAGAAAAGATGAACCATGACATACCAAAGCGGAATGATGTATCAACTTGTGGAGAATATTTACCACTGCGTGACTCTGAAATTACAGTGCCAAACCAACCAAACAGCATAAAAATTAGTATGCCTGCACCTGTGTAGGTAATGTATTTACTCATTTGAGCAACTTCACCAGACGCTTGTATATCGTTGAGTGTCAGTCCTGTACCACCCAGTAATAGAATCATTGCAATCGAACCAACGATGGGCCAATGGCTTTGATCAGGTACATAATAGGAGTTTGAAGAATGTTCCATTTAAATTTCTACCTCTTTAACTATTTTTGCTTAACTGTGGTCTACAATTTTACTTTCGGGTTTTTCAGTTTTGGTTTTAGCAACAGTATCGGTAATATCAAATAACGTATATGACAACGTCAGTTTAGTGATATGGTCCGGTAACTCTGGGTCAATAAAAAATACCAAAGGCATATCTTTAGTTTCTCCAGCAGTTAATGGCTGTTGCTGAAAACAGAAGCACTCCATTTTATGAAGATAAGGTGCCGCTTCTGCTGGTGCGACACTTGGAATGGCTTGAGCTACAACATCTTTTCTATAGGTGTTGACGACGCGAAAAGATGTTTCACGTCGTTCACCCAATGGTAATTTCATTTCAACTGTGTTTGGAGAAAAACCCCATGTAAGGTTCGCGTTACGATTAACTAAAAACTGGATTTTGACATCCCTATTTTTGCTCGTATCGCCTGCTATTTCACCTTCATATTGCCCGGCGGTTTTACCGTTAAGTCCTGTTACTTCGCAAATAACGTCGTATAAAGGCACGAGCATAAAGCCAAATGCAAACATAAAAACTACGACAGATACTAACCCAGTAGGGGACGAAAGCTTCATATTCTCTTACTTCTCAATCACAGGTGGAGTTGTAAAAGTATGATATGGCAATGGCGTAGGTAGAGTCCATTCTAGGCCTTCTGCTGATTCCCATGGCACTTGATCTGCTGTTTCACCACTTCTAGCAGCCTTGATAATTAAGTAAACGAATATCAACTGGGAAGTACCAAAGATGAAGGCACCGGCACTCGCCATCATATTGAAGTCAGCAAACTGTAAAGCATAATCAGGAATACGACGTGGCATACCTGCAAGCCCAACAAAGTGCATTGGGAAGAATGTGATATTCAAACCAATAAATGATAACCAGAAGTGCATTTTACCTAAGCCTTCATCGTACATTCTGCCAACCCATTTCGGTAACCAGTAATAAACACCAGCCATGATTCCGAATACAGCACCAGGGACTAACACGTAGTGGAAGTGAGCTACCACAAAATAAGTATCTTGATATTGGAAATCGATCGGAGCAATCGCTAGCATAACACCAGAGAATCCACCAATTGTGAATAACACAACAAAACCAATTGCAAATAGCATTGGTGTTTCGAAGGTCATAGAACCTTTAAACATGGTTGCAATCCAGTTAAATACTTTTACACCCGTTGGTACGGCGATAAGCATAGTCGCAAACATAAAGAATAACTGACCAGCAATAGGCATACCGACTGTAAACATGTGGTGGGCCCATACAACAAGCGATAACACAGCGATAGAAACCGTTGCGTAAACCATTGAGTGGTAACCAAATAGTTTTTTACGTGCAAAAGTCGGAATGATTTCAGATACCACACCAAAGGCAGGCAGAATCATAATATAAACTTCTGGATGACCGAAGAACCAGAATACATGCTGGAACAATACAGGGTCACCACCACCAGCGGCATTAAAGAAGCTAGTCGCAAAGTGAATATCCATTAACATCATGGTGACAACTGCTGCTAGAACGGGCATTACCGCAACTAATAAGAAGGCTGTAATTAACCATGTCCAAACAAACATTGGCATTTGCATCAAGCTCATGCCTGGTGCACGCATGTTAAAGATAGTAACGATAATATTCATCGCGCCCATAATCGATGAAATACCCATCATATGAACTGCGAAGATAAAGAATGTGACGCTAGGCGGCGCATAGGTCGTCGATAGCGGTGCGTAGAATGTCCACCCAAAAGCAGGGGCTCCACCATCCATGAAGAAAGTCGCAATTAACATTGAGAACGCAAATGGAAGAATCCAGAAGCTCCAGTTATTCATGCGAGGTAGTGCCATATCTGGCGCACCAATCATAAGCGGTATCTGCCAGTTTGCTAAGCCCACGAAACCGGGCATAACGGCACCAAATACCATTACCAAACCATGCATTGTGGTCATTTGGTTGAAGAAATTTGGATCAACAAGCTGCATGCCTGGTTGGAATAATTCCGCCCGAATGACAAATGCAAACAACCCGCCTATCAAAAACATGATAAGGCTGAAGACAAGGTACATTGTACCGATGTCTTTATGGTTTGTTGTAAATAGCCAGCGGCCAATGCCCTTGGCTGGTCCGTGATCGTGATGATCGGTAGTCATTGTTAGTTCGCTCATAATGCCTCTACTTACTATTTATCCATGAATGCTTGTACATCGGCAGGTGAAACCATGCCACCTGTTTTATTTTCCCAAGTATTACGCTTATAGGTAATTACTGCCGCCAAATCAACAGCAGTCATTTGCTTGCCATAAGCTGCCATTGCTGAACCTGGAACACCGTTAATGACGACTTCCATATGGGCAGTAACATCATCACCTTGCATCATTGGGTTGTTGTTTAATGCCGGGAATGCTGGTGGCATTCCAGAACCATCAGGCATATGGCAAGCTGCACAGTTTTTCTGATAAACGGCAGCACCAGCAGTGACGAGCTCATCAAGCGTCCAGTCTTTGTCTGCTTCTGCTGCTTTAGCAGCGCCTGCAGCTTTTTGATCTGCTAGCCACTTGTCGTATTCTGGCTGGGTTACAGCTTTGACGACGATAGGCATGAAGCCGTGGTCTTTACCACATAATTCAGCACACTGACCTCTGTATGTGCCGGGCTCTTTGATACGTGTCCATGATTCATTGATGAAGCCTGGAATAGTATCTTTCTTAATAGCGATTTCAGGTACCCACCAAGCGTGAAGTACATCATTCGCGGTGAATAGGAAACGAATCTTCTTATCGATTGGAACGACAAGTTCATTGTCTACATCTAGCAAATAATTTGGATTTTTTTCTTGTTCGTTATAAATTTCTTCTTTCGGTGTCTTTAAAACACTGAAGAAATCAACGCCATCATTAATGTAATCGTAATGCCACTTCCACTGATACCCTGTTACTTTGATATCGATATCTGATTCACTGGAGTCATACATGTCGATTAGGGTAGTTGTTGAAGGGATGGCCATACCTATAAGGATGATAAACGGAATAATAGTCCAGATAACTTCAACAGTTGTACTTTCATGAAACTGTGCAGCTTGTGCACCTTTCGATTTGCGATGGGCATAAATTGACCAGAACATCACACCGAAGACGACGACCCCTATGGCAACACAAATCCATAAGATTAGCATGTGAAGGTCATAAACGGTATGGCTTGTTTCAGTAACGCCTCGAGGCATATTAAGTTCCCAAGCCGCTAATGCGCTTCCTGAACTAACCAAAAGAGCCATACCAAATAGGTGCATAATTTGACGCATGAATAGTTTCCCTTGACTTTTAATCTCAGCCTACCGTGATTTAGTAGTACTTTTATAAAAAAATTTCACTGCGAATTATAAGTTAGTTTTGGTTTCTTGTCATAAAAAATAATCATTTTTTTAAATGAAAAAGGTTATTCTAGCTGCACTTGATCAAATATTTGGTCAGTTTTTAACCATTGATTTTGAACAGAATTGTAGAGGCCAGAATAATTTATGTTTTTATTCTAGATACTTAGTCATATATCGGCTTAATAAACAAATAATAAAAACAATTACATAGCTGTGACTAAGCTATTAAAAAAATAGTTCCATAACATGTTTCTTTATACGGAATCACTTGCAAGGAAATTGTTTGTTGCGGTCTGAGCCAGTATTTGTTTATATTTTGTTCAGTTAAACTTTTTGATGATGACTTGTCTTAGATCAATTTTTTACTACCCATTCATGGTAGTTATGCAAAAATAGCGATAACTCGATATCGAATCAGATTTTAAGGACCACATACCCATGTCAAATGACAGAAAAATGAGCTTAACTGTAAAAGTTTTATTAGGCATGTTCTTTGGTATTATCGTCGGCTTAATTATTAATTTCACGGATATGAATACAACAGGCAGTTTTATCAATGTTTATATTGTTGATGGACTCTTTTTTGTCGTTGGTAAATTATTCGTCAATGCACTGAAGATGTTAGTCGTTCCTTTGGTATTCTTTTCTTTAATCTGTGGTGTTTGTGGTATTGGAAGTATTAATACGCTGGGTCGAGTAGGCACTAAATCTTTTGCTCTATATATGCTCACTACAGCTGTTGCTATTGCTGTTGCCATCAGTATTTCTGCGTCAGTTGGACTGGGTCAGGGCATGGAGTTGCAAGCAGCAACAAGCTTTGAAACAAAAGAAGCACCACCCCTTAAGAATGTATTAATCGATATTGTTCCTTCTAATCCGATTAAAGCCATGGCTAATGGCGATATGTTGCCATTGATATTTTTCAGCATTTTAGTAGGAATCAGTATCCTATTAGTCGGCAAAAAGGCGAGTAAATTTGCCGAAAGTGCTGAAATTGCTAATGAGATCATGATGAAAATGGTCTCTATCATTATGGCGGTTGCACCTTATGCTGTGTTTGCCTTAATTGCACGATCAATCTCACAATTGGGTATCGACTTACTTAGCCATTTAGCAGGCTATGCCACTATATTGATAGGATCATTATTTATACATTTGTTTATTACTTTGATGATTGTTTTGAAGCTATTTTCCGGTTTAAGTCCAATCATGTTTATCAAAAAAATACGTAATACGCAGGTTTTTGCATTTAGTACGGCTAGTTCTAATGCCACTATCCCAATTACGCTTCGCACAGCGACCGAGCGATTAGGCGTTGATAATTCTGTTGCATCATTCACGGTACCTTTTGGTGCTACGATTAATATGGACGGCACAGCAATCATGCAAGGTGTGGCCACCGTATTTATTGCCAATCTTTATGGACTAGATTTAACTACGGCTGATTATCTAACAGTCATATTAATGTCAGTATTAGCATCAATAGGAACGGCTGGTGTACCTGGTGTTGGTTTGGTTATGTTATCAATGGTCTTCACTCAAGTGGGCCTGCCCGTTGAAGGCATTGGTCTTATACTGGGTGTAGATCGATTGATGGATATGATAAGGACAGCAGTCAATGTGTCAGGCGATGCTGTTGTCAGCAGCATAGTGGCAAAAAGCGAAGGTAAATTAGATCTCGGCGTATACAATGATCGCCATGCCGGTGCTGTCATCAGTTCACAACTTCACATTGATGAAAAGACAGAACAAGAGTTGGCTAAAGCGGTTATCCAAACACATGATAAAAGCTGAGCGATCATAAATAGTTAAATAAAACACCTTAGTATTTTTACTGGGACTTTATATGTCAGGAATCTGATATAAACGTATTTTATTAACTAGTTCCAAAATGTTATTGGCTTGGTTAAGTTAGATAATTGGCTAGCTATTTGACACGTCTAAACATGATTTAAAAAACATAGATAAGGAAAAATATGAAGTCAAAGAAATTTTTATTTCTGAGCAAAGTCATTGCACTAGGGATTCCGAGCATAGCCTTTGCAGAGCTCTATGACGTACCGACCGAGCTCCAAAAAGTTACCGTATCAGCACCAAAACCTTTGCCAAACAGTACAGCTAATGTGAGCCAAAATAATGTCAAGGCAATGCGATCCCAGTGATAGCGCTTCGTTGCTGCAAGGACTGCCGGGTGTTTCTTTGTCTGGAGCCGGGGGAGTGTCAAGTTTACCAGTGATTAGAGGTCTGGCAGATGACCGCTTGCGTATTAAAATCGATGGCATGGATCTTATTTCTGCCTGCTCTAATCATATGAATCCACCTTTGTCATATATAACACCCGATCGTATTAATGAGCTGCAAGTCTATCCTGGCATTTCTCCTGTTAGCGTTGGGGGCGATAGTATAGGCGGTACCATACTAGCTGGATCTTCCACTCCTGATTTTGCTACTGACTTAGACGAAATTCTGACTAAAGGGGAGATTGGTTTTTTTTATCGTAGCAATGGTGATGCGCGCGGTGCCAATTTGTCAGCCAGTATGGCTACGCAGAACTTTAGCCTTAAATATAGTGGTTCTACTGCTAAAGCAAATAACTACGATGTAGGTGATAACTTTAAAGCTGCTGGCAATACGGCTATTGATGGTAATTTTTTAAGTGCTGATGAAGTGGGATCAACGGCGTATAACACGCGTAACAACGCGATTGATTTAGGTTTAAAACTTCATGAAAATCACATACTACAACTTAAATTTGCCCATCAAGATATACCAAAGCAAAACTGGCCTAACCAACGAATGGATATGGACAACAATCGTAGTAACCAACTCAACCTGACTTACACTGGTGATTTTGCTTGGGGAACAGTTCAATCGGCTGTATACCGTGAAAAAACGCATCATAAAATGCAGTTTGGTGAAGATAAGCAATTCTTTTATGCCATCATGGGTAATGCGCCAGGCATGCCAATGGAAACAGAGGGCGATAATCGCGGATTCAGTCTCAAAACAGAAATTATTGTCAATGAAAGAGATTTATTTCGTGTGGGTGTCATAGCACAACGCTATCGTCTTGATGATTATTGGGAAGCATCAGGTGGTGGAATGATGTCCCCTAATACTTTTATCAATATCAATAGTGGCGAGAGGGATCGCTATGGTGTTTATGCCGAGTGGGAAGCAAACTGGAATGGTCAATGGAGGACCCTTGCAGGGGTTCGCCACGAAACAGTAAAAATGGATACAGGCGAGGTTCAAGGATACAACGCTATGTTCCAAGCAGATGCTGATGCTTTTAATAACAATGATCGTAGTCAAACAGACAATAACCTTGACTTAACGCTTCTTGCTAAGTTTACTTATTCTGATGAACAAAGCTATGAGTTCGGTTATGGACAAAAAACGCGTTCCCCGAACCTTTATGAACGTTATGCTTGGTCCAGAGCGGGTATGCCCATGCGTTTGGTTAACATGGCCGGCGACGGAAATGGTTATGTAGGGAATGTAGATTTAGAACCTGAGGTTGCTCACACTTTCAGCCTGACAACAGATTGGCATGATAGCCAACAAAAAGACTGGGGAGTCACTTTGACACCTTATATAAGTTACATTGATGACTATATTGATGCAGAAAGGTGTAGCGGCGGCGGTATGATGAGCCTTTGCATAGCAGATAACCTAACTCGCATCGATGGTTTTGTCTATTTACAGTATCAGAATATCTCGGCAAAACTTTATGGAATAGATTTTTCTGCACATAAACATCTTTATCAGTCGAAAAAACTAGGTGCCTTACAAGGTGAAACTGTCATCAATTATGTACGTGGTAAAAATCGTGATAATGGTGATGATCTTTATAACATAATGCCATTGAATGCTACATTTTCACTGCAACACACTATGCGTGACTGGCATAACACGGTCGAATGGCAACTTGTGTCAGCTAAAAATAAAGTCAGCGATGAACGTAACGAACAGCAAACTTCTGGCTATGGCTTATTGCATATACGAACAGGCTATCAATGGGACAATGTTCGTATCGATTTTGGCATCGAAAATGTCTTTGACAAGTTCTATAGTGAACCATTGGGTGGAGCCTATACTGGACAAGGTGTAACGCTAACAGCAAACGGTGTCCCATGGGGTATCACTGTTCCGGGTATGGGACGCTCTTTCTATACTGGTATCAACTATCAATTTTGAATCTTACAAAAATAAAAAAACCCCAGCAATACTGCTGAGGCTTTTATATATCTGGAGCCGGAGATAAGACTTGAACTTACGACCCTCTGATTACAAATCAGATGCTCTACCAACTGAGCTACACCGGCTAAGAAGAGCGAAATTATACGGATGCCTAAGCTGCTTAGCAAGTAAAAAATTGATTTATCGTAGAGATCTTTTGACGTGATATTTTGAAACTGAATGCCATTTCACGTGAACAGATAAAATTTTAATCACTAAACGTTTTTATATTGTTTTGTATTGTCATCCTTTAACTCTGAGGTGTAGCAAGGAGTAACTAATCATGGCTATAATAACTCTTAGGGTATGTCATGAGGAGTTAATTCTGGCTCGTTTAAATTTTTGATAAACACCTCGCGAGTGGCATTACGTAATGCAATGGCGGCAGCCCAGTCGGCTGCAGTAGGCACAATAGGCTCATCAACAATAATAGTTACCGTTCCATGATGAGACATTTTAGAATCAGCGCGTAATATTGAGCGCGTGCCTTTAATCGTTACAGGTAAGATTGGTAGTTCAGCTTGTGCGGCGGTAATAAATGCACCCATGTGCAGAGGCAAAAGTCCAGGCACGCGGGTAAAAGTGCCCTCGGGGAAGAATAATAGAGATTGGCCTGCTTTTGCTTTAACAGTCGTTTGTAGAGCATCGGTTACACCTTGTTGAATATGGGAACGTTCAACAAATACCGTACCGATCCGGCATAGAAAGCAATTAGCAAAATATTGTTTGGCCAATTCTGCTTTAGCTACAAAAGAAATCTTACAAGGTAAGACTGCTACAAGAACTATTGCATCAAGGTAGCTGGCATGATTGGAAACTATGACGCAGGGTTTATCCCAAGACCATTTTTCAAAGCCTTCGAATTTTATCGGTATCCGAGTTAAAGCAAAGAGTAGCCGTGCACTCGTCTGCATAATCGACCAGCGCCAGCCAGAATGCGGTACTAGGATAACCAACAACCAGGTCGGGATAACAAGCAGCCAGAATATGACCTTTGCATAGAGTGCGTAACTGAATTTGACACTATGCTGCCATAAGCTAGTGAGTTGTGGCTTGAATGATGTTGCCATTAAGCGCAGAACCTGTAACCAGACTGCCCGTGGCTTTTCATGAAGTTGACCGTGTTCATAGCGTTCACGGACAGCAGCTCTACGGATTTTACCGCTTGAAGTTTTTAATACTGTATGTGGCGGAGCAATAATAGTGTCATCAGGCGGCATTCCAAGCAC
This sequence comes from uncultured Gammaproteobacteria bacterium, assembly GCA_905479075.1. GTDB lineage: Bacteria > Pseudomonadota > Gammaproteobacteria > Nitrosococcales > Methylophagaceae. The sequence continues at coordinate 43,367 of CAJQLA010000012.1, forward strand.
ATCAGTCGCTATACCTTGAACTTGTTGTTGCAATGCTTCTAATCTATGTGGATCGTTTTCACGTGCTTCTGCTACCACAACGACTCGTTCGCTAGCTGTGTTAGGGTCTAGTGTGCCAAATACTGCCACACAGCCTTTTCGTATACTTGGAATCTCGCCGACCGCTTCTTCGACATCATAAGGAGATATATTGCGGCCTGCATGGATAATAATATCTTTAACACGGCTTGTGAGATAAACATTACCATTTGCGATATAAGCTAAATCGTTCGTATCCAGCCAAGCATCATCAAAAAGGCGTAAGCTTGCTTTGACATTATTGAAGTAACCTTTGGTTGCTGATGGTCCTTTAAATTCTAGTCTTCCTTGCTGACGTTCTGGTAGCTCGTGCCCCGTTTTATCAACAATACGGATCTGGTAGCCGGCTAATGGCTGTCCACAAGAAACAAATTCCAACACACTGTTATCTGAAGGTGCTGTTTGTTGTGCTTTTCCCATGGATAGGAAGGGATCACGTTGAATACGATCAATTATCGGCTCACAATCAGGTGAGGGAAAAGCAAGACCGACAGCTGCTTCTGCCAAACCATAGACGGGTGCCATGGCCTGTGGCTTAAAGCCGTGAGTAGCAAAACGTTGTTGAAAACGTCGAACTGTGTTCGGCCGGACGGGTTCAGCACCGTTAAAAGCCAACCGCAGACTGCTTAAATCAAGGTTGTTAAGATCACTATCTTGTAATTTGCTTAAACATAATTCATAAGCAAAATTGGGCGCTGCCGTTAATGTAGCTTGATGCTTATCAATCATTCTTAACCAGCGTGAGGGTCTGGTGAGGAAAGATAAGGGTGACAGTAATATCAGGGGTATACCGTAATATAAACTACCAAACCAGGCACCAATCAGCCCCATATCATGGTACAAAGGTAACCAGCTGGCAAAAACGTCACTAGGCGTAGCTCGTATGGCTTCTCCCATAGCTTGGATGTTGGCTACCAGATTAGCATGCGTCAATATGACACCTTTGGGCTGACCTGTACTGCCAGAGGTATATTGTAAGAAAGCGGTATCACCTGCCTGTGCTGGGTAGTTATTACAGTTGTCAGTGGCGCTAGAGAGCTGTTCAGGGGTGACGATATTTCTTAATGTAGAAACATGCGCGCCTAGTAATCGTGCTAACCGCTTAGCTTTTGAAACCGTTATCATTAATACCGCCTCAGCGTTAGTAAGAATTTTGGCATGGCGGTACAGATGATCTTCAAGTTGAGATGGGCGAAGTGGTGGATAGATAGGGACGGGTATACCACCCGCCATTAAGATGCCAAAAAAGCTGAATAGATATTCACGACTTGTCGGCAACATAATGGCCACACTTTCACCTGGAGAAAGGCCCTGTTCCTGCAGACCATTTGCTATTGCATGTGCACCGTCAGCCAAGTTGGCGTATGTGATCAATTCTGCTTGCTCTGTATCACCATAAAGATAAACATGCGGCCGATCAGCATGCTGAATCAAATGCCAGTCAAGTATTTCAAGCAAGGTGTTTGTTGAGCGAGGTGGTGTGCATGCTTCATCAGCAATAGGGACTGGTTTAATCTCTGTTGCTAGATGTTTATCTGATTCAGCACTAGCTGAAAGTATGGCAAGCCATAAATCTTGTGGTGTTTCTGCGGTCAATAACAGGTTTTCAGGTAGCTCGATGTCAAAACTGTTCTCCAATCGTAGCAATAATTCCACGATTGATAGACTGTCAAAACCTAAGTCGCGACCCAATGAACTGTGCATTGTTATTTGCAGGGAATGAATGCGTTGAGGGTGCAGTTCCAGTACTAACTGGCGTATCAAGTTCAGCAAACTATCGCGGCTAATATTTGCAGAGTGATTCGGGTGGCGTTCAGACTCTTTCATTATAGCCACCTCCCTTGTAAATCAGGCTATAGTTAATATGCCAAACTTTAAACCCATATAACTTTGACAGAACTTTGAGCTGTTTTATTCCTTGATATATACCAGCCAAGGAGTCTATTTCGTTTTGGAGTGAGTAACTTAACCATCAATAAGCTACTCGATCACCCAAACAAAAAAAGCCCCAGCAGTGTTAAATTGCTGAGGCTTTGTATTCTTTGGCTCCCCGAGCTGGACTCGAACCAGCGACCCAATGATTAACAGTCATTTGCTCTACCAACTGAGCTATCGGGGAACAGAAAGGTGGCTATGATAGAGATTTGGACTTGCCGGGTCAAGCAAGAACTGTAATTTATTTAACCGATAAACTCTGCAATCCGTTGTAATGCATTTTCTAGGTTTTGCTCACTGGTAGCAATTGATAAGCGGATATGGTTTTTTAGACCGAATGCGGTACCGGGAACAACAGCAACACCTTTATCAACAAGTAGTGTTTCAGCAAATTCCAGATCGTCATTCACATTCGACATACGGTCGAGTACACCACTGATACTGGGGAAAACATAGAATGTACCATCACTGTGTAATGATTCGATACCATCAATAGCATTGAGTTTTTTAACGACCATATCGTGACGTTTTTTGAACTCGACTAACATGTCCTGCACACATTGTTGATCACCATTCAAAGCTTCAACTGCAGCAGCTTGAGAGATTGAAGCAGGGTTTGATGTGCTTTGAGATTGTATTTTCTTCATGGCAGCGATGAGTGGTGCTGGGCCAGCTGCGTATCCGATGCGCCAGCCTGTCATTGAATAGGCTTTGGATACGCCGTTTAACACCATTGTACGGTCGTAAAGATCTGGGCAAGCTGTAACCACATTATGGAAGCCTTTATCAGACCAAAGAATATGTTCATACATATCATCCGTGGCGATTAATATATTAGGGTGTTTACGTAATACTTCGCCTAAGGCTTTTAATTCATCTTCACTGTAGGCCATACCCGATGGATTTGATGGACTATTTATAACGAATAGACGTGTTTTAGGTGTGATGGCAGATTCGAGTTGCTCAGGTGTTATTTTAAATGCTTGATCTTGGCCTGCTTCAATGATAACAGGTACACCTTCTGCTAGTAGTATCATATCAGGGTATGAAACCCAGTAGGGCGCGGGGACAATAACTTCATCGCCTTTATCTAATAGTGCTTGGGAGAGGTTAAAAAAGCTTTGCTTACCACCGACAGACACTAGAATTTGATTCAGTTGATAATCAAGACCATTATCACGCGATAATTTATCAATTACAGCTTGTTTAAGTTCGACTGTGCCATCAACAGCGGTATATTTAGTTGCACCACTATTAATCGCAGTAATAGCCGCTTGTTTGATGTTTTCAGGTGTATCAAAGTCAGGTTCACCAGCACCAAGACCGATGACATCTTTACCTTCGGCTTTAAGGGCAGCTGCACGGGCAGTGATAGCAAGAGTAGGAGAGGGTTTAATACTTTGAACGCGTTGAGAGAGCTTGATATCCAAAATCTTTCCTTCTGAAAACACAAATTAAAGAGATGTCAGGTAATATACGCCAAAGATGAATTATGCAGAAGATGTATGGCTAAAGAATTTGAATTAATAAGTGACTTTTCACCAGCTGGAGACCAGCCAACGGCGATTGAAGCATTGGTCGAAGGCTTGGAAAATGGTGAAATGTGGCAAACCTTATTGGGTGTAACTGGCTCGGGTAAAACGTTTACCATCGCTAATGTTGCGCAGCACGTTCAACGGCCTATGATGATCTTGGCGCCTAATAAAACATTGGCTGCTCAGCTTTATAGCGAAATGAAAGAATTCTTTCCCAACAATGCGGTGGAATATTTTGTTTCTTACTATGATTATTACCAGCCTGAAGCTTATGTGCCTTCATCTGATACGTTCATAGATAAGGATGCGTCAGTAAATGAGCAGATAGAACAGATGCGTCTATCTGCCACGAAAGCGATGTTGGAAAGGCGAGATTCAATCATCGTATCCAGTGTTTCATGTATCTATGGTCTGGGTGATAAAGATTCATATCTGGAAATGGTACTGCACTTAAGTGTTGGTGAAACGATCAATCAGCGTGATATTTTGCGACGGCTAACAGAATTGCAATATTCACGTAATGATGTCGAGCTACATCGCGGTACTTATCGTGTACGCGGTGAAGTGATTGATATTTTTCCGGCTGAGTCTGAACGTGATTCTGTTCGTGTCGAATTATTTGATGATGAAGTGGAACAGATTAGTTATTTCGACCCCTTAACGGGCGAAGTATTCCAACGCATGAGTCGAGTAACAATTTACCCCAAAACGCACTATGTCACACCGAGAGAACAATTATTAGCTGCGGTTGAAGGGATAAAAGAAGAGTTACGACTTCGCCTTGCAGAACTAACAGAGCAAAATAAATTAGTTGAAGCACAGCGCCTAGAGCAACGAACTCGCTTTGATATCGAGATGATTTTAGAACTAGGTTACTGTGCGGGTATCGAAAACTACTCACGCTATTTATCTGGCCGAAAAGAGGGTGAATGTCCACCGACTTTATTTGATTACTTGCCCGCTGATGCTTTGCTGGTACTTGATGAAAGCCACGTTATGGTTCCACAGATTGGTGCGATGTATAAAGGCGATCGATCTCGTAAAGAAACTTTAGTGAATTATGGTTTTAGACTGCCGTCTGCTTTGGATAATAGACCGCTGATGTTTGATGAATGGGAAAAGTTGGCGCCACAGACCATTTTTGTTTCAGCAACCCCTGCTAATTATGAACAAGAACATGCCAGTTCAGTAGTTGAGCAAGTGGTACGCCCCACGGGCTTAATCGACCCCGAAATTGAAATACGCCCTGTAACCACGCAAGTTGATGATTTGTTATCCGAAATTAATAAGCGGACAGCAGTTAATGAACGCGTTTTAGTGACAACATTAACTAAACGTATGTCAGAAGATCTGACAGAGTATCTACGCGACCATGGCGTGCGTGTGCGATATTTACACTCTGATATTGATACTGTCGAACGGGTAGAAATATTACGAGATTTACGTTTAGGTGAGTTTGATGTGCTAGTGGGAATTAACTTATTACGAGAAGGACTCGATATTCCTGAAGTATCGTTGGTTGCTATCTTGGATGCTGATAAAGAAGGTTTTTTACGTTCTGAACGTTCATTAATTCAAACTATTGGACGTGCTGCTCGCAATTTAAACGGTAAAGCGATTCTTTATGCTGATTCAATCACGGGTTCTATGAAACGTGCAATAGATGAAACCGATCGTCGTCGTAATAAGCAGCAAGAATTTAATAAAGAACATGGCATTACTCCGAAGGGTGTAGAAAAAGCGATCCGAAATAGTATTGATGATAAACAAACCGAGAGAGGCGAAGAGAGAAAATACATTGCAAAAGTTGCAGAAGAGCAAGCTAAATACGCGGCCTTAACGCCAAAACAGCTTGCTAAACGCATACAACAAATGGAAGCAGCAATGTATAAACATGCCCAAAACCTTGAGTTTGAAGAAGCGGCCGAGTTACGTAATCAAATACAACATATTCGTTCAGTCGCTTTGGGTCCTGAATCGGCTTAAACTCTTGCGTTAAATATAGACCTCTGTATAATCCAACCGCTTAACGACAGGCGCGTAGCTCAGTTGGTTAGAGCGCTACCTTGACATGGTAGAGGTCGGTGGTTCGAATCCACTCGTGCCTACCAGTTAAACCTAAATAACGACGGCTTAACTGATGTAGAAAAAACGCCTATAATATTGTCTCGATATTTAGCTTTCCCAAAAATAATCAGTTTGTACTCTATGCCCTAATTTTAGGCGCATGCGTAGTTGCCAGATTTCGCGAATATATCTTCATATCAATAACAGGAAAAACAGTTTCCGTTAAATAAATTCGTGCTTGCTTTCCAGATTAAAATACTATTTTTCTCATTTGAAAAAGCTTTAACCAATTTTAGAATGGATAACAGTTTTGAAGGCTAGCAGGGTCAGAGATAAAATTAGAATGAGAAATGTGATTGAGAAAACAGTCCCAGCCGCTTTTGATTTTGAACAATGGATTCAGGGTTTTGAGTTAAGCTCAGAGGATACAAAACGGTTAAGACGTGCTGCTGAAAGTTGTCAACAACTCGCTAGCCAAATTAATGAAGGCGAGCAACTGTTGGAAGCTGGGCGACAGATTGTTGAAATTCTTCACACTCTCTCTATGGATTGTGAAACCTTTATTGCTGCTATTCTGTTGCCCTTTTATTCACGGCATGCTGAATCAGTTCAGCGGATATCTGAACAATCCTCACCGACGACATTACTGTTATTACAAAATGTTGAGCAAATGCAGGTGTTTAGCGTTTTGCAAGGCCACAATCGACAACTGACCTCAGAGCAGGCAGATAATCTCCGACGTATGTTACTGACTATGGTGGAAGATGTGCGTGCTGTGGTGATTAAATTATCAGAGCGGGTTTGTTTTCTACAGGCAATCAAACAGCAAAGTGAAGATAGTCTAGTCATAGCTGCTCGTGAGGTAGCCGATATCTATGCTCCCTTGGCCAACCGTTTGGGTATTGGGCAATTAAAGTGGCAGCTTGAAGACGCTTCTTTTCGTATTTTGCACCCAGATTCATACCAAAAAATTGCCAGCTTATTGGCTGAAAAGCGTATTCATCGGGAAGATTATATTGCGGATTTTGTAGAGCAACTACAACAGATGTTACAGCAAGAAAATATCCATGCAGAAGTTTATGGCAGACCGAAGCATATTCACTCGATCTGGAAAAAAATGCACAAAAAGTCATTGGGTTTTTCAGACTTGCATGATGTCCGAGCGGTTCGAGTGGTGGTCGATGAATTGCAGGATTGCTATGGTGCTTTGGGAGTTATACATACCCTGTGGCACCACATTCCAAGCGAGTTTGATGACTATGTTGCCAACCCTAAACTCAATGGGTATCAGTCGCTCCATACTGTTGTATTAGGCAATGATGGTAAAAGTGTAGAAATTCAGATCCGTACTCAGCAAATGCATCATGATTCTGAATTAGGTGTTGCAGCACATTGGAAATATAAAGAAGGTGCTAAAAAGGTAGCTAGAGGCTTTGAAGAAAAAGTACTGTGGCTAAGAAAGCTGCTTAGTTGGCAAGAAGATGTTAGAGATAATAGCTCTTTGGCAGCCGATATTCGCAGCCAGGTGTTTGAAGATCGAGTCTATGTGTTCACGCCGACGGGTGATGTAATTGATTTGCCGGCAGGTTGCACACCACTCGATTTTGCCTATTATATTCACAGTCAAGTGGGTCATTGCTGTATTGGTACTAAAGTGGATGGCCGTATTGCCCCCTTTAATTATCGCTTACAGAATGGTGAGCAAGTTGAAGTTGTTGTCGCCAAACAGCCCAACCCTAAACGTGACTGGCTAAATCCTAATCTCGGCTATTTAAATTCACCCCGATCTCGTTCCAAGGTGCAACATTATTTCAAGCAACTAGATAAAGGAAAACATCAGCAAAATGGTCAGGAACGACTAGAAGCTGAGTTAGCAGCTATAGATATGAAATTATCTGATGCAGGAAAAGTGGTAAAACACTTTAACGTTCAACAATTCGATGATTTATTAGCGGCTATTGGTGCTGGTGATATTAAAGTTGGTCAGGTGATAAAAGCTTTACAGGGAAGAGGCCAAACAAAAGAAATACAGACTGAATTTATTGCTAAGCATCCTCCCATTGCTCGAGGCGAGAAACAAAGTGAAATTTGTGTTGAGGGTGTGGGTAATTTATTGACTCATATAGCGGGTTGTTGTCAGCCGATCCCAGGTGACAAAATCTTAGGGTTTATCACCCATGGCCGAGGAATTTCTGTGCACCGCTATGATTGTGAGCAATTAGAATATTTATTATTGGAACATGGCGAACGGGCAGTTGAAGTTAGTTGGGGGAGTGGTGTAGCGTCAGGCTATACTTTAGACCTACAATTGTATTGTTTAGAACGTGGTAGCTTGATGCATGATATTACGGGTTTATTTGTAACCGAAAAAACAAACCTATTGAACATGACTAGTCAATGGAGCAAGTCAGCACAGCTACTCAAAGTAGAGTTGAAAATAGAGGTAGAAAGTCTAGATAAAGTCAGTCGCTTATTGCAACAATTACAAGAGTTACCAGCAGTAACTTCAGCCCAACGAAGCGGCGATTAATATCTGATTTTTAAGAAAAATTGAAATAAAAATTTATTTCGATGCAGCTAATCGATCCGTTTCTATACTTGCTTGAAATATGCTTGTTTTGACAAGGAATTTAGATAGTGTATAGTGCAGCGCTTCAATGGCATGTTTGAATTAGAAAAAACTTCTTACATCCCTATAATATAGAGGCACTTAAATTGTAAGTGCTTTTTTGGTTTTTAAGGCCCTTTGTATCGGCCACAACCAGAGAGATTCTGACATGATTTCTGTAACACTTCCTGATGGCAGTCAACGCCAATTCGATCACCCGGTTTCCATCTATGATATTGCCAATGATATTGGTACTGGTTTAGCTCGAGCGGCTTTAGCAGGCAAGGTCAATGGTGAGTTAGTTGATACTCGACATATTATTGATGAAAGTGCTGATATTGCTATTATCACTGATAGGGATGAAGAGGGGCTGGATATTATTCGCCACTCCACCTCACACCTTATGGCTCAAGCTGTCAAACAGCTATTTCCAGAAGCACAGGTGACGATTGGTCCTGTGATTGAAGATGGTTTTTATTACGACTTTTCATATAAAGATGGTTTTACACCGGATGATCTGTCACGTATTGAAAAGCGTATGGCAGAGCTAGTTAAACAAGATATCCCTGTGATCCGTGAAGAAATTTCACGTGAAGCTGGCATCGAGAAATTTCGTGAGATGGGCGAAGCTTACAAAGCTGAAATTTTAGAAGACATTCCAAAAGGAGAAACCTTATCTCTATATGGACAAGGTGATTTCATCGATTTATGTCGTGGTCCTCATGTACCAAGTACGGGTAAGTTAAAAGCCTTTAAATTGATGAAGCTTGCTGGTGCTTACTGGCGTGGTAATTCTGATAATGAGATGTTGCAGCGTGTCTACGGTACAGCATGGGCTGATAAAAAGGCGTTAAAGCAGTATATAAGACGTTTGGAAGAAGCTGAAAAACGCGATCATCGGAAAATTGCAAAGAACTTAGATTTATTTCATTTGCAAGAAGAAGCATCTGGCATGATCTTCTGGCATGACAATGGCTGGCGGATTTATCGCGAAGTCGAAAATTATATTCGCGATGTGTTACAAAACAATGGCTATCAAGAGGTGAAAACCCCTCAAGTTGTTGACCGTTCATTATGGGAAAAATCAGGTCATTGGGATAAGTTTGGTGACATGATTTTTAGTACTCATTCTGAAAACCGTGACTATGCTGTCAAGCCAATGAACTGTCCATGCCATGTCCAGATATTTAACCAAGGTTTAAAAAGCTACCGTGACTTGCCTCTGCGAATGGCTGAGTTCGGTTCGTGTCATCGTAATGAACCATCTGGTACCTTACATGGCTTGATGCGTTTACGTGGCTTTACCCAAGATGATGCGCATATTTTCTGTACAGAAGATCAAATCCAAGAAGAAGTGTCTGTCTTTATGGATTTACTGCAAGATGTTTATGCTGACTTTGGTTTTAATGAAATTATTGTCAAATTATCGACGCGTCCTGAAAATCGCGTAGGTAGTGATGAAGTTTGGGATAAAGCTGAGCATGCACTAGAACGGGCTTTGAATAATAAAGGGCTTGACTGGGATTTACAGCCCGGTGAAGGGGCTTTTTATGGTCCTAAGATTGAATTTTCGCTTAAGGATTGTCTCGGTCGGGTCTGGCAGTGCGGTACGATTCAAGTGGATTTCTCAATGCCTGGCCGATTAGATGCGACTTATATTGCTGATGATGGCTCTAAGCAAGTCCCTGTGATGTTGCATCGCGCGATTCTAGGATCTCTTGAACGCTTTATTGGTATTTTGATTGAAGAATATGCGGGTTCATTCCCAACATGGTTAGCACCAAGACAAGTTGTCGTGATGGGTATTAGTGAACATCAGGCTGAATATGCCCAAAAAATCACAAAAGATTTGCAAAATAAAGGATTTAGAGCCGATATAGACTTGAGAAATGAGAAGATAGGCTTTAAAATACGCGAGCACACATTGCGCCGGGTACCTTATCTCGTAGTAGTTGGGGATCGTGAAGCGCAGAATAACGCCGTGGCTGTACGTACTCGCAAGGGCGAAGATTTAGGTGTCATGACACTTGAAGAGTTCGCAGAAATTTTGCAAAAGGACGTCGCTAGCCGCGGTCGACTTATTTTAGAGGACTAAAAAAATCGCTACTGATGATAAACGGCTGAATGGTGAAATTACAGCTAGAGAAGTACGCCTAACAGGCGCAGATGGTCAGCAACTTGGCATTGTGCCTCTAGCACAAGCCATGGAGCTTTCAGAAGAAGCAGATTTGGATTTGGTGGAGATATCTGCACAGGCATCACCACCGGTTTGCCGTATTATGGATTACGGCAAGTATTTGTTTGAGGCTAATAAGCAAAAACAAATTGCTAAGAAAAAGCAAAAGCAAATACAAGTGAAGGAAGTTAAATTTAGACCAGGGACAGAAGAAGGGGATTACCAGGTAAAACTACGCAACCTGACACGTTTCCTAGAAGAGGGGAATAAAACCAAGGTTAGTCTTCGTTTCCGTGGACGCGAAATGGCACATCAAGATTTAGGATTGAAGTTACTTGAACGGGTAGCTGAAGATCTTAAAGAATTGTCTGTTGTCGAGCAGCATCCTAAGAAAGAAGGTAGACAAATGATTATGGTTTTAGCCCCAGGTAAAAAATAATATTTTATAAAATTACGAATGCGGAGTTCGAAATGCCAAAATTAAAAACACATAGTGGTGCTGCAAAGCGCTTCAAAAAAACCGGAAGCGGTAAGTTTAAGCGCTCACAAGCGTTTACTAGCCATATCCTTACTAAGAAAAGCACAAAGCGGAAACGCCAGTTACGTTCTACATTGATGATCTGTAAAGCTGATCACATGTCTGTTCGTAAAATGTTGCCTAATCTTTAATTAAGGAGTTGAAAAATGCCTAGAGTAAAACGCGGCGTAACCGCTCACGCCAAACATAAAAAAGTTATCAAGCAGGCCAAAGGTTATAGTGGCCGCCGTAAAAACGTATATCGCGTTGCCGTTCAAGCGGTAACAAAAGCAGGTCAATATGCTTACCGTGATCGTCGCCAGAAAAAACGTCAATTCCGTTCATTATGGATTGCACGTATCAATGCTGGTGCACGTGAATGCGGCATGTCTTACAGCAGATTGATTGATGGCTTGAAAAAAGCGGCGATTGAAATTGATCGTAAAGTCTTAGCTGATTTAGCAATGAATGACATGGCTGCATTTACTGCAGTTGCTGAGAAAGCAAAGGCTGCATTGGCTGACTAATATTATTACTCGCGTAGAGTAATAATTAAGTATTGCTAATTAAAGGGCCGTTTTGCGGCCCTTTTTTTATTTCTGTTGGAATTGGTAGGTGAGAATATGGCTGAACTGGAAGATAAGTTACAAGCCTTAAATGAGATTGTTGAAACTGCAAAAGCAGCGATTAACAATGCTGAAGAAAATACAGACCTTGAAGCTGTACGTATTGAATATTTAGGTAAGAAAGGCAAGATAACAGCTTACTTAAAACAGTTGGGTAATGTCAGTGTTGAACAACGCCCTGTGATTGGCAAGTCAGTTAATCTTGCTAAACAAGAAGTGACAAGTTTAATTGATGTACAAGCAAAAACATTAGCTGAAGCAGCAATGAATGCCGCTTTAGAAGCAGAGAAGATTGATGTCACCTTACCTGGCCGTGGCGAACAAACAGGTGGCCTACATCCTGTGACGCGCACTTTACATCGTATAGAACAATACTTTCAGGAAATTGGCTTTCAAGTGTCCGAAGGGCCTGAAATTGAAGACAGTACGCATAACTTCACAGCTTTAAATATTCCAGAACATCATCCTGCTCGAGCAATGCATGATACGTTCTATTTCAATGCTGAAACATTGTTAAGAACGCATACCTCGCCTGTACAAGTCAGAGTAATGGAACAACAGCAACCGCCTCTACGTGTTATTGCGCCAGGGCGGGTTTATCGCTGTGATTCAGATTTGACTCATACCCCGATGTTCCATCAAGTAGAAGGTTTAATGGTTGATGAGCATGTTAGCTTTACAGACCTAAAAGGCATTTTGGCTGATTTCTTAAAAGCCTTTTTTGAAAAAGATTTAAATGTTCGTTTTCGTCCATCGTATTTCCCGTTTACTGAGCCTTCAGCCGAAGCAGATATCGAGTGTGTGATGTGTAATGGTGAAGGTTGTCGTGTTTGTAGTCATACAGGTTGGTTAGAAGTACTTGGCTGTGGCATGGTTCATCCTAAAGTGTTTGAACACGTCAATATAGATAGTGAAAAATATCTAGGTTTAGCCTTTGGTATGGGTGTTGAACGCCTTGCCATGCTGCGTTATGGCGTCAATGATTTACGTCTTTTCTTTGAAAATGATCTGCGCTTTTTACGCCAGTTTAATTAAGCTTGAGATAACACAATGAAATTTAGTGAAAAATGGTTACGTGAGTGGGTTAACCCAGAGCTTTCAAGTGATGAGCTGGTTGAGAAGTTAACGCAAGCAGGTTTAGAAGTCGACGGTACTGAGGGTGTCGCTGGTGATTTTAAAGGTGTTGTCGTAGGCCAAGTTATTTCTGTCGAAGCACATCCAGATGCCGACAAATTGCGTTTATGCCAAGTTGATATCGCAGTTGATGAACCTTTATCAATTGTCTGCGGTGCTTCTAATGTCCGTGAAGGTTTGAAAATACCTGTTGCGGTAGTGGGTTCGGTGTTACCTGGTAATTTCAAAATTAAAAAAGCTAAATTACGTGGTGCTCCTTCTTTCGGCATGTTGTGTTCAGCAAAAGAATTGGGCATGGTCGATAATATCGATGGTCTAATGGAATTGGCTGAAGATGCGCCTGTAGGCAAGGATTTCAGAGATTATCTTGAGTTAGATGATCTGTCTATAGATGTTGATTTAACACCTAACCGTAGTGACTGTTTAGGTATTGCAGGTATTGCACGTGAAGTCGGTGTGTTAACAGGCTGTGATGTGACCACTGTGTCATCCACCCCTGTTGAACCAACAAGCGAACGTGTATTTCCAATCACTATTGCGGAGCCAGCCGCCTGCCCACGTTATCTAGGCCGTGTTATAGAAAACGTCAATGTCAAAGCAACAACACCTATTTGGATGCAAGAAAAGTTACGTAGAAGTGGTTTGCGTAGTTTAGGTCCTGTTGTCGATGTAACAAACTATGTCATGTTGGAATTGGGTCAACCGATGCATGCTTTTGATTTGGATAAATTAGACAGTGGTATCAATGTACGTCTCGCCCAACAAGATGAAAAGTTAACGCTGCTCGATGGCCAAGAAGTCACTCTGACTAACGAAACGTTATTAATTGCAGATCAATCATCGCCTTTAGCATTAGCTGGAATAATGGGTGGCGAGGCTTCGAGTGTTACTGACGATACACAAAACTTATTTTTGGAATCAGCTTTTTTTACACCAATAGAAATTGCTGGACGCGCGCGTAGTTATGGTTTGCATACTGATTCATCTCACCGCTTTGAGCGTGGTGTTGATCCGGAATTAGCTACACAGGCTATTGAGAGAGCGACAAGACTATTACTAGACATCGTTGGTGGTCAAGCAGGTCCAACTACTGAAGTCATTTCTAAAGATAATCTACCCATCATGCAGGCAATCCATTTACGTGCTGATCGTATTAAACGCGTATTAGGCATTTCGATACCTGCTGAACAAGTTGAAGAACAATTAACACGTCTCGGTTTAACCGTAAGCGAAGTTGATAATGGTTGGATGGTGGCGGTGCCTAGTTTTCGATTTGATATCGCGATAGAAGTCGATCTTATTGAAGAGTTAGGCCGTTTATATGGCTATGATAAATTGCCAGAAACACGCCCTCAAGGCACGGTGTTGACGACAAGTATTTCTGAAAACATGTTGGCAACGCATCGTCTCCAATCATTACTCGTTGACAGAGGTTATCAGGAAGCGATTACCTATAGCTTCGTGGATCCGCTCGTTCAACAGCACTTGGCATTAGAAGGTGAACAGGCTATCGCATTAGCCAACCCTATTTCAGCAGATTTATCTGTTATGCGTACATCACTTTGGCCAGGATTAATCCAAGCCTTGGTTCACAATGTTAACCGACAACATGAACGCGTTCGTCTATTTGAAGTAGGTCGCATCTTCACAGGGTCAAGTGATGATGTAGAGCAACACAGACATATCGGTGGCGTTGTTTGTGGCAGCCGTTATTCTGAACAGTGGTCAGAAAAGCAAAAAGAAGTTGATTTCTACGATGTTAAAGCTGATGTAGAAGCATTATTAGCTTTAGGCTCGCAATCTGATATTCGCTTTGTAGCAGAGCAACATACAGCACTTCATACAGGACAATCAGCAAGGATTTATGCTGGAGATAAAGCCATTGGCTGGTTGGGTGCTATTCACCCACGTTTAAACAAAGCACTTGATTTGAATAATCGGGTTTATGCTTTTGAATTAGTCTTATCAGAAGTATTAGCAGCAGAAATACCTTCTTTCGCACCTTTATCAAAGTTTCCAGCCTTAAGACGTGATTTAGCCTTACTGGTAGCTGAAACGATAAGCGCAGCAGAAATTAAGGATTGCTTGAACACCATTAGATCTGATATTCTTAAAGAAATTCAACTATTTGACGTGTATAGTGGAGATGGTGTCGAGAAGGGATACAAGAGTATTGCAGTCGCTTTTCACCTACAACATGTGGAAAGAACACTGATGGATGATGAGGTTAATGACCTTATGCAGACCATAGCTGAACAGTTAGAAAATAACATCGGTGCAACGATTCGTTCGTAAGCCAATAAGTAAAAATGAGATTTAATAGAGGTATACATGGCACTCACTAAAGCCAATATGACAGAGCAACTCTACGATGAGTTAGGCTTTAATAAGCGGGAAGCAAAAGAGCTTGTTGAAATGTTTTTTGAGGAAGTTCGCAGCGCTTTAGAAGCAGGTGAACACGTTAAATTGTCAGGTTTTGGCAATTTTGAATTAAGAGATAAAAGCGAAAGACCAGGAAGAAACCCTAAAACTGGTGAAGAGATCCCAATCACAGCAAGACGTGTAGTGACTTTTCGCCCTGGTCAAAAATTAAAAGCGAGGGTTGATGGCTATGCTAGAAGCAAGTAATAACAACGAATTACCAGTTATTCCAGGTAAGCGCTACTTTACGATCGGTGAAGTGAGTGAATTATGTGGTGTTAAACCACATGTTTTACGCTACTGGGAACAAGAGTTCACACAGCTTAAGCCTGTAAAACGTAGAGGTAATAGACGCTATTACCAACGTCACGATGTTGTGCTCATTCGTGAAATTCGTGGCTTATTGTATGAACAAGGTTTTACTATTGGTGGTGCACGCCAACGTTTAGAAAACGAAACTAAACCAGAAGTGACACCGACTGATAAAAAACAGATCATCCATGAAATGTTAAGCGAGCTAGCTGAAATTCGTGCTTTATTAGCTTAAATACGAACTAAGATTACTTTTAAAACCCAAGCAGACTTTATTGGCTACTTGGGTTTTATTTTGCCCGAAGAAAAGTTGATACACAGTAGGGTTAATTGAGAAAGTCATTAGAATCAAGTATGAGATAGCTCTTCTTAATGATATTTGCTAGGATCTGCACCCTGATATAAACATTGCTTTCGGTGATGAAAGTTTCTAAATCCTTTATATCATGTGTCGGGGCATGGCGCAGCCTGGTAGCGCACTTGCATGGGGTGCAAGGGGTCGTAGGTTCAAATCCTACTGTCCCGACCAATATACCTAGGCTAATGCGGCTTCACAGCTTGATATAGCACCTACAGTACCCCTTAATGCTCCTCAAAAATGATCCAAAAATCTTTTCTGCTTTATTTCCCGCGTCCGGCATCCGTTTTCCATATATTCTAGCGACCATTGACCATCCTGTTTTAAGGTACAGCTAGAGATATATTTCAAAGGTAAGCCTTGATTAGCCGATGGCTTGATTGTAAAAGAACACCATCAGCTTTTTTTTGACTCACATTGTTTCGTTTGTTTTATTATGACCATTAAACTGACGAACAATGGAGCTACAAGTGAGCCAAAAAATCATATTAAACAGTGAGGATACTATTTCATGCCCGCACTGTGAAAAACAGTTCCCATTGCAAGATGGCCTTTCTCATCATTTAATCGAACAGTATGAAAATGAATATGATGCGATGTTGGCAAAAGAGCGGGCAGAGTTAGAGCAGCGTGTCAGCAAAGAACAGCAACGCAAATCAACTAGAGAATATCAAGCGAAGCTCGATGCGTTAAAAGATCAACTACAAGAAAGTAAACAAGCACAAGACAAGGCTAAAAGCCAAATTGAAACAGCGATTAAGAAAGCCGCTGAGCAGGCGAGACAAGATGCCTTAATTGAGGTTAAGTCCCTGAAACAAGAGGTGGAAAACCAAGAAAAGCGTCTTGTAGCGTTTCGTGAAGCGGAGCTTAAATTACGGCATGAAAAAAAGTTAGTTGAACAACAAAAATCTGAATTGGCATTAGAGGTTGAACGTAAATTAGACAAAGAAAGGACATTGCTCGAGAAAAAGGTGAATGAGTCCTATTCATTCAAAGAGGCTGAGTGGAAAAAGAAGATTACGGATGCCCAAAAAGCGAACGATGAGTTGACGCGTAAATTGGAGCAAGGATCACAACAACTACAAGGCGAGGTGTTGGAACTTGAGTTGGAATCTTTATTAGCCCAGCAATACTTATTTGATGATATTGAACCCGTTAGGAAAGGAGCACGGGGTGCTGATGTCATCCATAGAGTTAAACTCCGTTCTGGTGGACTTTGCGGTACGATTATTTGGGAGACTAAACGTGCTGAGAATTGGTCGAATAATTGGATCCCCAAACTAAAAGAAGATATGCAAAGAGAGGCAGGGGACATCGCTGTACTGGTGAGCACGGTCTTTCCAGCGAATATAAATGAAGCCATTGTGCAATACGAAAACGTGTGGTTGGTTCGTCCCGATTTAGTGTCAGGTTTGTCTGCTGCTTTGCGAACTGTATTAATTGAGTCACAACGTCAGAAATCAGTCAGCGTAGGCAAACATGAACAGATGGAAGCATTGTTTGATTATGTGACTAGTAATCAGTTTGCTCAGCGCATTAGAGCCGTGGTTGAAAATTATGAGTCAATGCGTTCTGATCTGGAAAAAGAGAAAGCAGCGATGCAACGGTTGTGGAAAAAACGTGAAATGCAGATCGGTCGAATCTCAGATCAAATGTTGTCAGTCTGTGGAGAGTTACAGGGCATATCAGCTAACGCGATGCCGATGCTTGATAGTATTGCAGAACTCAATTTTACAAAAGAAGAAGATTAAATCTCCCTCTTTATAAAGATTGTTTAATTTGTTTTTATTGTTTTGAAATCAACATTGAATAACAGTCCAAATAAACCAGGGACTAAAATTAGTGTGTTTTCTACGCATTGACAGCAAATCAAACTTCGTTCTAGTATCCACCTTTTAATCATTTTATTGATTTTTTGGCATCGAACCTAATAGTAAGGTGTTGTTACACAGCAATAATGGATACGAAACAGACTTAATCTTAATTTCCAATGGGCGGTATTTATGATCAACAACGATTATTATTCACAGGAGAATCAAGGGCCATATGAGTTCTTTGATATCAAAGATTTTGAATTAGAATATGGCGGTAAGATTGCCAATTGTCGGATTGCTTATTCGACACACGGTACACTAAATGAAGCTAAAGATAATGTCATTCTTTTCCCTCATATGTTTTCTGGAACGAGCAAAAGCTTAGAAGCTTATGTTGGAGAAGGTCAAGCACTAGATCCCTCGAAATACTTTATTATTTTCCCCAATCAAATTGGTAATGGTATCTCAACTTCACCACATAATACTGACGATGACTCTATTTCTATGTGCGATTTTCCACAGATTTCAATTGGTGATGATGTCCGTGCACAGCATGCTTTATTAACTGAGCAATTTGGCATTAGTGAAATACAGCTAGTGTTAGGTTGGTCGATGGGTGCACAACAGACTTACGAATGGGCAGTACGTTATCCAGATATGGTTAAACGTGCAGCACCTATCGGTGGTACGGCTAAAACATCAGATCATAATACAGTGATGGTAGAAGGCTTTATCGGTGCTTTGCGAACTGCTATTAACTTTAATGAAGGAAGATACAGTTGTTGTGAGGATCTCAATAAAGGCCTATGTCATCTTTCTGTTATGTTCGCGGCTGTGGGAGCGAGTCGTGAGTTTTATGCTAAAGAACATTGGCGTGATGCAGGTTTTGAATCAGTGAAACAATTTTTGCTTGATTTCTGGAGTGCGTGGTTCAGACCGATGGATCCGAATGCCTTAGTGACAATGTTGGATAAATGGCAGCATGCTGATGTATCAAAAAATACGGGTGGTGATTTAGCAGCTGCTTTAGGCAGAATTACAGCAGTAGTACACAATATGCCGTTTGAGCAAGATATGATGTTTACGGAAGTAGAATGTCGTGATGATTCAGCAATGATTTCCAACTGTGAGCATAAGCCGATCCCTTCAACATGGGGACACTTTGCAATGTTTGGTGTTTTCCCACAAGATTTTGCATTTATAGATAATCAGCTAAAAGAGTTATTAGCTGTTTCAGCTTAATAGCGGGTAATTTATGATAAAAGCCTGACCAGTTTAAAACTTGTCAGGCTTTTTTATAACTAATTACTGCACTTTAAACTGCACCAAGATATTCCGTCAATATCAGGGTTTATTAAATAATGTTTGTACAATCCAAATTTAGATTGTGTAAAATCATGACATGACACATGGTTCGATACTTAAAAGTAAATTCAAAACTGCCTACTGGTTGCCAGACCGTCATAGTCAAACCTTATATCCAACATTATTTAGAAGGCCCTTTTCGCTCAAATTAACAGAAGAAGAATTGGAGTTGCCAGATGGTGACTTTGTCGAATTGAGTTGGACAGAGATTAAAAAGTCGGGTCCCATCGTGGCGCTGTTTCATGGTTTGGAAGGATCGGTTAATTCAGGTTATGCACGGGGTATTTTAAGCACAATTCATCAGTTGGGCTGGCAAGGCGTTTTGATGCATTTCAGATCCTGTGGCAAAAAAGATAATCGCTTGCCACGTTGGTATCACTCTGGTGATAGCCCGGACATTAATCATTTCATTCAATTTCTAAAGCAGCGTTATCCAAGCAGGCCATTAGGTGCCGTTGGCGTTTCATTAGGGGGTAATGCCTTATTAAAATATCTGGGTGAACAAGGTGATAAATGCCCCTTATCTGCTGCTATGGCGATTTCAGTCCCTTTTGATCTCTCAAATACAGCTAATCACTTAACGACGGGGTTTTCACGTGTTTATCAAACGCACTTAGTGAGATTAGTACGTAAGAAGGTCAGTCAAAAACATAAAAAAATGCCTTTAGATATTGATATGGATAAGTTTTCTAAAGCCAAAACTTTTTACCATGTTGATAATGCTGCCGCACAACTACATGGCTTTAAAGATGCTGATGATTATTATGCACGTGCTAGCGCACGACAATTTTTGAAAGATATCACAGTGCCGACTTTGATCTTACATAGTCAAAATGATCCGTTTATGACACCCGAAGCCATTCCAACTCGAGCAGAGTTGTCAGCGAATGTCATTTTGGAACTAACTCAGGCGGGTGGCCATGCTGGTTTTATTTATGGTGCTAACCCTTTAAAGCCAAAATACTGGATAGACAAGCGGGTACGAGAGTTTTTCAAGAGACAATTCGATCAAATAGAGAGAACCTCATAAAAGTAGCTATTGTCTATATATTATAGGCTGTACCAGGTCTATGCTAGACGTGGTGCCTATTAAGGAGGGTAGTCGTATGAATATTCGATTTTTAACACCCACCATTCATGGTTTCTTGGATTATATCGCTGCTTTTGTGCTACTCATTGCACCTACAATTCTAAAACTGGAACAGGTTTCAGCATTTGCTTATTGGCTGTCAGTGATTGTCGGTGGGCTTTTGATTTTATATAGCTTATTCACAGATTATGAAGCAAGCATAGTCAAAGCTATTCCCTTTAAAGTTCATTTAGCATTTGATTTTTCCGCAGGTATTGTCTTTGTTATCTGGCCATTGCTATTTGGTTTTTCAGGTATCGCAACACTTTACTATCTTGTGATGGGTATCGGCATAATGTTGGTTGTTGCAGTGACTGATCCTGAATCTCATGTCACACACCACCACGGCCATGGCCACGGTGTGACTTAATGAATGATGGTTTTTGATAATAAACTGGGATACTGACATTGTTGATTAACAGCAAGGTATACTTGTCAACTTGGATATTTTTATTGAATCAGTGTCAGTATGCCGTGTATAGATATATCAATTTCTCAGCAAAATTGTCGCGTATTAGAACGTGATCAATGTTTATTTGAGGCAAAGATATCTACAGCCAAAAATGGGCCTGGTGAGCTGAAAGACAGTGGTTGTACACCACGAGGTTTACATGTGATCCGTGCCTGTATTGGTACTGGACAGCCTGAAAATACGGTTTTCGTAGCTCGGCGTCCAACTAGTGAATATTATAATCAGAATTTAGCCAAGCTATTCCCCGATAGAGATTGGATCTTGACCCGTATTTTGTGGTTGAGTGGCCTTGAAGTTGGTCACAATCGTTTGGGAAATGTTGATACAATGCAACGCTATATATACATCCACGGTTGTCCTGATGACTTGCCCATGGGCGAAGCGTTATCACATGGTTGTATTCGCATGCATAATAAAGACTTATTAGCTTTATTTGACTTGGTAAATCCAGGTACAAAGGTAATGATTCACGAATAAGGTATTGATTTTATGACGCTAGGCCCGTTAATGGTCGATGTGCTTGGCACTGAGTTGAGCCAAGAAGAATGTGAAATTTTGCAGCATCCGTTGGTGGGTGGCGTCATTTTATTTAGTCGTAACTATGAATCGCCAGAGCAAGTAGCAGCACTCACTGAAAGTATCAGAGCTTTACGCGATCCCCACTTAATTATTTCGGTTGATCACGAAGGTGGACGTGTACAGCGTTTTCGTAAAGGTTTTACACGATTGCCCCCTGTCGGTGCGCTTGGTAAGCATTATATGCAACAGCCTAATTTAACCTTACAACGTGCTGAGATAACGGGTTGGTTAATGGCGGCTGAATTGCGTGCTGTTGGTGTTGATTTTAGTTTTGCACCCGTATTAGACCTAGATTATGGCGTTAGCGAGGTTATAGGAGACCGTTCTTTTCATCGTGATCCTGAGGCGGTAACCGCTATTGCAAGAGCCTATATTCAAGGTATGAAACGCGCATGGATGCCAGCAGTGGGTAAGCATTTCCCAGGACATGGCGCTGTTGAAGTTGATTCACATCTTGGCCTGCCCGTTGATAACCGTTATTTTGAGGATATGTTGCGGGAAGACATGCTGCCGTTTCAACAACTTTGCCACAAAGATTTGGCGGGCATCATGCCGGCACATATCGTCTATGAGCAATGCGATACATTGCCAGCAGGTTTTTCACCATTTTGGATAAAAGAAATTTTGCGTGATCGTTTGGGATTTCAAGGGGCTATTTTGAGTGATGATTTGAGTATGGAAGGGGCTGCTATTATCGGTGATAGTTTAGCCCGCACCGAAGCAGCACTTGATGCGGGTTGTGACATGGTTTTACTCTGCAATAATCCTGATAGTGTGATTCAAGTCATCGACGGTCTGAAATGCCAGCAAGATCCTGTTAGGCATATGCGTTTAGTTCGTCTTCATGGGCGTCATGCAATGGTTCGTGATGATTTGTTCGCTAGCCAAGAATGGAAACAAGCCGCGAAAACGGTTTTAAGTTATGCACCTGATCCTGAGATGGAGTTTGATTTAGCATGAAAATAATGCTGCTTCGATGTTTATTAATGATAGGGCTACTAAGCCCTTTTCCATTTGTTCAAGCTGAACAAGAAACGAATTCTGAAAGTGTTGAAACCACAGTGGAAATACCTCGTGAGCTGGCTAACCCGCGAGCCACGATGCAGACATTTATTGAGGCTATGCAGGCCGTAACAGAAGGCGATAAACAACAACTAATAGTAGCAAGCTCTACTTTGGATTTGAGCGATCTCGCCACAGTTATCCAAAAAGATAAGGGTAGCGAATTAGCCTATTCGTTGTATTCAGTGATAGAACGTAGTAATAAAATTGAATTGAAATCAATTCCAACGGCATCCAAAACGGGACAATATGTTGTTGCCAAATATACTCAGGGCAAACTAGAACTCATTAAACTTAATGATGGCCGCTGGTTATTTAGTAAAGCGACTTTAAATGCATTGCCTAATATTCTAGAAGGTCTGATCAAACAACCTGTAAACGCCGGCCTGCAGGACTCACATGTAGCTTTGCCTTTTTATATTCAGCTTAGAAGTTATATGCCACCTGTATTGAAAAATGGGTTTTTGCTTGAGTATTGGCAATGGCTCAGCATATTCCTCGTCATTCTAATTGGTTCCATCGCAGATAAAATTGTGGCTTGGTTTTTGGCCAAGAATGTAATCAGATGGAAAGGAAACCATCCAGCATTCGATAGCTTAGATAGCAATATATTAAGACCTTTGGGTTTAATGGCCATGGCCTTGATTTGGTGGTCATTAATTGGTTTATTGGGTTTGCCTAATACGGCGCTGATTATTCTGTCAGTGGCAGTTAAAGTGTTAGTGAGTCTATCCGCTGTCTGGAGTGCATTCAGATTAGTCGATATTATTGATGCATTATTGACTAATAAAGCCCGTGGCACAGATAACAAATTTGATGATCTATTGGTCCCGATGATGATCAAAAGTCTCAAAGTATTCGTCATAGTCCTAGGTGTCATTTTCTCAGCTGATAATCTGAATATTGATGTCACTAGTTTATTAGCAGGTCTTGGCTTAGGTGGTTTAGCCTTCGCTTTAGCGGCTAAAGACTTGGTGGGTAATTTCTTCGGTTCGTTAACGGTTGTTCTTGATAGACCATTTCAAATTGGCGATTGGGTTGTTATTGGTGATGTTGAAGGAAGTGTAGAAGAAGTGGGTTTCAGAAGTACCAGAATTAGGACTTTTTATAACTCATTAATTACTTTACCCAATTCGATTTTAACAAATACTAAAATAGATAATATGGGTGCGCGTCGCTATCGCCGGATGAAAATGATGTTAGGTTTGACCTATGATACGCCACCAGAAAAAATCGATGCGTTTTGTGAAGGTGTTCGCTCATTAGTTCAATTGCATCCATATATGCGTAAAGACTACTATCAAGTGTATTTCAATCAATATAGTGCCGCGTCTTTGGATGTCTTGGTCTATGTATTTTGGCAAACACCTGACTGGAACACAGAGCTACGTGAACGCCATCGTTTTTTATTGGATATTTTACGGCTGGCTAAACAACTAGAAGTTGAGTTTGCTTATCCAACTCAAACGCTTTATTTAAAACAAACAGATGAAGCGATACCATCAGCCAATTCATTTGCGCCAGATATGACACAGGAAGATGCCTTTGCTATGGGACAACGAGAAGCGAAATCGATCGTAGAGGCAACAACAGGTTTAGATGTTCGTCCTGACCCAGTTAAGTTTCCTAATTAGTCTTTCTAGTGAGTCTACATAGTTAGTATGTCAAAACAATTTGTACACCTACATCTTCACAGTGATTATTCGCTTGTTGATGGACTTGTTAGAGTAAAACCGTTGATTGCAGCAGTTGCTGAAGCGGGGATGCCTGCAGTTGCATTAACCGATCAACATAACTTTTTCGCAGCAGTAAAATTTTATAGTGCAGCACAACAAGCAGGGATTAAGCCTATTCTTGGTGCAGACTTACGTTTACACGATCCCGATGATGCAAAAAGCAGTCGACGCTTTGTTTTGTTATGTCAGAACATGGTTGGCTACCAAAACTTATGTCGCTTATTATCACAAGCTTATACGGAAGGCCAGCATCTAGGTGTGCCGATGCTCGATATGGGGTGGTTACAAGATCAAACAGAGGGCTTGATTTGTATTTCCTCTAGTCGTGATGGTTTAGTGTCTAAAGCACTTTTAAATAATCAATTGGAAGAGGCAAATAAAACGATTAGCCAGTGGCAGGAACTGTTTCCAGACCGATTATATCTGGAGTTGATTAGGACAGGTCGGGAAGATGATGAGCGATATATCAATCTTGCTTTGGATTTATCTGAACAATATGACTTACCTGTAGTCGCAACAAATGATGTTCGATTTTTAACGGCTGAACAATTTGAGGCACATGAAGCTAAAGTGTGTATCAATGAAGGTCGTTTATTGGACGATCCTAGAAGGCAGAGGCAGTATTCACCAGAGCAATACCTGCGTACTCCGGATGAGATGATCGCCTTGTTTAGCGATATTCCTGAAGCTATAGAAAATACGGTGGAAATAGCTAAGCGTTGTACGGTTGAATTAACCTTAGATCAACATTTCTTACCTGATTTTCCTGTACCAGAAGGTATGACAATCGCAGAGTTTTTAACGCAAGAGTCATTTGAGGGACTCGAAAAGCGATTGCCTGTGTTATTTCCAGAGCCTGATACCTTAAAAGATAAACGGCCTGCTTATGACGATCGTCTGCAGATAGAGCTAGATGTTATTAATGAAATGGGGTTTCCTGGATACTTCCTTATCGTTGCCGACTTTATCCATTGGGCAAAACAGAATGGTGTTCCTGTGGGCCCAGGTCGTGGTTCAGGTGCGGGTTCTTTAGTGGCCTATGCCTTAGAAATTACCGATATTGATCCCTTGCAATATGATTTGTTATTTGAACGGTTTTTGAATCCAGAACGGGTATCACTGCCAGATTTCGATGTTGATTTCTGTATGGAAGGCCGTGATCGGGTAATCGAATATGTATCTCAACATTATGGCCGTGATCATGTTTCTCAAATTATTACTTACGGCACGATGGCCGCCAAAGCGGTGCTACGAGATGTGGGTCGTGTTTTAGGCTTTCCTTATGGCTTAGTTGATGGCTTGGCAAAGCTAGTGCCGTTCGAATTGAAAATGACGCTGACTAAAGCCTTAGAGCAAGAGCCGCTGTTAAAAGAACGCTACGATAAAGAAGAAGATGTTAAAACCTTAATTGATCTTGCATTGCAATTAGAAGGTTTGACTCGAAATGTCGGTAAACATGCTGGCGGTGTTGTCATTGCACCAAAAGTATTGACTGAATATACGCCTATCTATTGCGAACATAATGGCGCCAGCTTAGTGTCGCAATACGATAAAGATGATGTCGAAAGTGTAGGACTGGTGAAGTTCGACTTCTTAGGTCTGCGGACACTGACAATAATAGATTGGGCAATTAAAAACCTTAGTGAGACGTTGCCTGCTGACGAAATTGCCAAAATCGATATCACCAATTTACCGCTCGATGATAAAGCCAGTTATGACTTATTAAAGCGTTGTGAAACTACAGCCGTTTTCCAGCTTGAATCTCGTGGTATGAAAGAGCTGGTTAAACGTCTACAGCCAGATACGTTTGAAGATATTGTTGCCCTGGTAGCTTTATTTCGCCCTGGCCCATTGCAGTCAGGCATGGTCGATGATTTCGTTAATCGGAAACATGGTCGGGCAAAGGTGGATTATCCACACCCTGATTTAGAACCCATTTTAAAACCGACATATGGCGTTATTGTTTATCAAGAACAAGTTATGCAGATTGCACAGGTGCTCGCAGGTTATAGTCTCGGTAGTGCCGATATGTTGCGACGAGCGATGGGTAAGAAAAAAGCAGAAGAAATGGCACAGCAGCGGCAGTTTTTCTTAGAAGGAGCACAAAGCCGTGGTATTGATGAAAAAACGGCAGGACCGATTTTTGATTTAATGGAGAAATTTGCTGAGTACGGCTTTAATAAGTCACATTCAGCCGCCTATGCACTCGTTGCTTATCAAACGGCTTGGTTAAAAGCACATTATCCGGCAGCGTTTATGGCTGCTGTGTTATCAGCTGATATGGACAATACAGATAAAATTGTTGGTCTCATTGACGAATGTCGAGATATGAATCTGACTGTATTACCACCTGATGTAAACCACAGTAAGATCCGTTTCACAGTGGCTGATGAAAATACGATTCGCTATGGTATGGGTGCAATTAAAGGTGTGGGTGAAGCAGCGCTTGCTGGTATTGTCGAAAACCGTCAACAAGGCACTGAATTTACTAATTTATTTGATTTTTGTCGGCGTGTTGATATGAAAAAAATCAACCGTAGAGTGATGGATTCCTTAGTTAAATCAGGTGCTTTAGATTCTTTGGGAGGCCATCGGGCGAGTTTGGAAGCTAGCTTAGCAAAAGCATTACAGATTGCAGAACAACACAAACGTGATAGTGATAGTGGTCAAAATGACATGTTTGGCTTGATGTCGGTTAATGAGTCCGATAATGAAACTGTTGATGAACCGTTAATAACAGCAGCTGAATGGACGGAAGAACAATTGCTAGCTGCTGAAAAAGAAACTTTGGGTTTGTACCTGAGTGGACATCCTATTGACCGTTATGCAAGTGAATTAAGCCGCTTTATTCCAAAGAAAATAAATGAATTGGAGGCGCCTGAGTCCAAAGGCTATCAACGTAATGAAATACCGGTTATCACTGCGGGTTTGATAGTGGCGATACGCACAATGAAAAATAAAAATGGTGGTCGCATGGCTTTCATTACGCTAGATGATCAAACGGCTCGGCTAGAAGTTCGAGTTTTTGCAGAGGTTTATCAACAATATCAAGAACAACTTCAGCCCGATAAGCTGGTAGTAATTCAAGGGAAAATAGGTCAGGACAATTTTACCGGTGGATTAGCGGCTACCGCTGAAACCGTTTACGATATGACAAGAGCGCGTGAAATGTGTGGTAAATCTCTGGTTGTATCTGTTGCTAATGATGCCGGAACTGATGATTGGGTACTTGCTTTGAGAGAAATATTGGTACCGTTTAGAGATGGTTTGATTCCACTCGAGGTTGATTATACTAATCAAAAAGCACGTACATTACTTTCGTTAGGAGAGGAATGGAAGATAAAGCCATCAGACGCACTATTGTCGGATCTAGCTTCATCACCTATAGTGACATCAGTAAGAATGAAATATATTTAAAAAATGGCTGTATTTTATGAAATTTGGCGTCGCTTATAATATAGATTGAGATTAATCTGGGAGTTCGATTATGGATATGACACCGTATCTGAAATTAATGGCAGAAAAAAAAGCTTCTGACATATTCTTTTGCACAGGTACTGAGCCACAAATCAAGATTGAAGGCGTGATACGTCCAGTTGGTGCTAAGAAATTATTACCAGGTGATGTGACTGAAATGGCTGCTTCGTTGATGAGCGAAGACCAGGCCAAAGAGTTTGCCGAAACACTTGAAATGAACTTTGCTGTTCCAGTATCTGGCTTGGGTCGTTTTCGTGTCAACATTTTTAGGCAACGTGGTGAAGTGTCTATTGTTATCCGTTATATCAATTCCACAATCCCTCGTTTTGAAGAAATGAATTTGCCTCCTGTACTAGGTGATATCATCATGGAGAAAAGGGGACTAGTTTTAGTTGTTGGTGCTACAGGTTCCGGTAAGTCGACAACACTTGCCGCCATGATTGGCCATCGCAATCGTAATTCAAATTCACATATCCTGACGATAGAAGATCCCTTAGAGTTTATTCATACGCACGAAAAATCGATTGTCCAACAACGTGAAGTTGGTATTGATACATTAACGTATGAAAATGCCTTAAAGAATGCCTTACGGGAGGCGCCAGATGTCATTCTGATTGGTGAAATTAGAGATATGGAAACCATGAAGCACGCGATTGCTTATTCGGAAACAGGACATCTTTGTCTCGCCACTTTGCATTCGAATAATGCGAACCAAACCATGGATAGAATTACAAACTTTTTCCCTGATGTGGCCCAAAGACAACTGTTAATGGATTTATCTTTAAATCTTCGAGCCATTATTTCTCAGCGGTTGTTGCCTGACATTGAAGGTAAGCGGATACCTGCTGTTGAAGTGATGTTGAACACGCCTCTTATTGCAGACTTGATTTTAAAAGGTCAAATTGGTGCAATAAAAGAAGCCATGAAAGAGAGTACTGAGGAAGGAACGGTGACATTTGACCAAGCCTTATTGAAATTGTATAGGGAAGGAAAAATAACCATGGAAGAAGCACTTCGAAATGCAGATTCCAAAAATGACCTTAATTTGGCAATACGCATGGGAACAGGTAGTAAATCGCAAGATGAAGATAGTGAATTAATAATGAGCTAAGTCATTTTTACTATAGCCAGTGTATAATTCGTACAAAATTTTAAATTAAGGTAGAGAAAAAATGCAACAAACTTTCCTCGATTACGAGCAGCCGATTGCTGAATTAGAAGCAAAAATTGAAGAGCTGCAACACATGAGTAGTGATACTGATCTAAATATCACTGAGGAAATACAAAAATTACAGGATAAAAGTGTCGAGTTAACCCGCTCTATTTTTGCATCATTAACGCCGTGGCAAGTCACTCAAATGGCTCGTCATCCAGAACGCCCTTATACCTTGGATTATATTGAACGTATCGTCACTGATTTTGAAGAATTACATGGTGATAGGGCTTATGCAGATGATGCTGCATTAATTACAGGGATTGGTCGTTTTAATGGTAGATCAGTTGTTGTTATTGGTCATCAAAAAGGGCGTGATACAAAAGAAAAAGTAGCCAGAAACTTTGGCATGCCTAGACCTGAAGGATATAGAAAAGCATTGCGAGTTATGAAGATGGCGGAGCGTTTTTCAATGCCTGTACTTACCTTTATTGACACGCCAGGTGCTTATCCAGGTATCGGTGCAGAAGAGCGTGGGCAAAGTGAAGCTATTGCGCGTAATTTATTTGAAATGGCCCAATTAAAAACACCTATCATCACCACTGTTATTGGTGAAGGTGGTTCTGGTGGTGCGTTAGCCGTTGGTGTGGGCGACCATTTATTGATGTTGGAATACAGTATTTATTCTGTCATTTCTCCTGAAGGTTGTGCCTCTATTTTATGGAAGAGTGCTGAGAAAGCAGCTGATGCTGCCGCAACACTGGGTGTAACATCAGATCGTCTTAAAGAACTAGGTTTAATTGATGGTGTAATTGCTGAGCCATTGGGTGGCGCGCATCGTGATCCAAATGAGATGGCACTACGTGTGAAAAGTGCTATTGAAGCTCAATTGACTGAACTTGCAGGCTTGTCTATCGATGTCTTAGTCGAACAACGCCAACAACGCTTATTAAGTTATGGCGAATTTGAGGGCTAGTGATAGCTAGTGTTCGATAGACCGCAACAACTAGCAGAGCAAATTCTTTCGACGTGTCAAGGTAAAGATATTTGGGTAGCCTATAGTGGCGGTGTTGATTCACACGTATTACTGCATTTGCTCGCGACACAGCTAGATACTAAGTCTTCAACCATCAAAGCCATTCATATCGATCATGGCCTTCACAGTGAATCATCGAAATGGACGCAACATTGCTTAGCTATTGCTGAAAAACTGAATATTGTCTGTCAAGACATTAAAGCAGATGTTAATAATATTGAGTCAGTGGGCGTGGAAGCTGCTGCCAGAGAAGCGCGTTATACAGCCATTGCCCAATATTTACCAGAAAATGCGTTGTTATTAACGGCACAACATCAACAAGATCAATCTGAAACCTTTTTACTTCAACTATTGCGTGGTGCAGGCCCAAAAGGTTTGTCATCAATGGCAAGCCAATCCACTTTAATGGGGATACAGTTATACAGGCCATTTTTAGCTATTTCTAAAAAAGAAATTTTGGCCTATGCAAAACAACACCAGTTAAATTGGTTAGATGATCCGAGTAATGTTGAAACCCGTTGGAACCGTAATTATATTCGTCATGAAATCTGGCCGGTTATTGAGCAACGCTGGTCAAGTGCTGCAAAAACGATATCGCGAAGTGCGACACTTTGCGCAGAAGCAGATGAATTGATGACAGAACTTGCTAAGTTGGATGCGTTGACAATCGACTTTGAGCAACAGTCATTTTCACTTTCCGTTAGTAAACTACTGGGCTTAACCGAGTCTCGTCGTCGCAATGTATTACGTCATCTTATTTCTACACTGGCCTTGCCATTACCTTCGGCCAATGTACTACAGAGGGTTATTAATGAAGCCTGTTTGGCAAAAGAGGACGGTATACCACTTGTTGAGTGGCAGGGTGTTGAAGTAAGACGTTATAGAAATCGACTATACATTAAGGCGCCAATGAACAGTTTTGATGTTTCGTTTTCTTTGCAAATAAACGATCGACATGAGCTAGCGATTGGAGAGGGCAAAATACTAGCTTGGAAAACGTCGCAACAGGGATTGACTGATGACATTATTCAAGAGGGTTTACAGCTGCGTTTTCGCCAAGGTGGAGAGAAGATAAAAATACATGGACAACACCATAGTTTGAAGCATTTGATGCAAGAGTGGGCTGTTCCACCATGGCAGCGTGACCGCATTCCATTGTTATTTTGTGAAGATGAGTTGTTGGTGGTAGTGGGCTATGCATTGAGTGACGCAGTAAGTGGAACTAAACAACAGCGCTATATACCAATAATTAAACAAGCTTAATGATCAGAATTACATTGAGAGAAAAGTGCAATTCTGGTAGTTTATGCAGTTATTTAGGCAACACTATTCTGGTGGGGCCATGTTATTCGAATTCTCCAAAATATGTCTAAATTTATATTTGTAACTGGTGGTGTTGTATCGTCCTTAGGTAAGGGCATTGCAGCGGCATCACTAGCTGCTATTCTTGAAGCCCGAGGCCTTAAAGTTACCCTAGTCAAACTAGACCCTTATATCAATGTTGATCCTGGCACGATGAGCCCGCTACAACATGGTGAAGTGTTTGTAACAGAAGATGGGGCTGAAACTGATCTTGATTTAGGCCACTACGAGCGTTTTGTCGACGCAAAAATGACCAGCCAAAATAATCACACTACAGGGCAGATCTACGAAAACGTGATTCGTAAAGAACGCCGAGGCGAGTACTTAGGAAACACGGTACAAGTTATCCCACATATTACCGATGAAATTAAGCGCTGTATTTACGAAGGTGCCGGTGATGCGGATGTTGCTCTAATTGAAATTGGCGGCACAGTAGGTGATATCGAATCATTACCATTCTTAGAAACAATTAGACAGATGGGGACAGAGTTAGGTCGTGATAATGCCTTATTTTTACATTTAACTTTAGTACCATATATACCATCTGCAGGTGAAATTAAAACTAAGCCTACACAGCACTCTGTTAAAGAATTAAGAACGATAGGTATACAACCAGATATTTTGTTGTGTCGTATGGATCGCCCATTACCTGAGTCAGAACGCCGAAAAATTTCATTATTTACTAATGTGCCTGAGAAGTCGGTTATCTCGGCAGTGGATGTGAGTAGTATCTACAAGATACCTATCGATTTACACAAACAAGATCTAGATGATATTGTGGTTAAACAGTTACAACTAGATGCCTTACCTGCTGATTTAACGCAATGGCAACAAGTAACCGACAACTTAAATGATCCACAAGGCGAAATCGATATTGCCATGGTGGGTAAATATATGGACCTGACAGAAGCTTATAAATCATTATCTGAGTCCTTAATTCATGCGGGTATTCACACACGTACAAAAGTTAATGTTCATTATGTCGACTCAGAGGTGCTTGAGCAGCAAGGAACTGATGCTATTGTTAATATGGACGCGATACTTGTTCCTGGAGGCTTTGGTGAGCGTGGCGTTGAAGGAATGATATTAGCGGCCCAATATGCCCGAGAAAATAAAGTACCTTATCTAGGTATTTGTTTAGGTATGCAGGTTGCCGTTATTGAATATGCACGTAATATGGCCGATCTTCAAAACGCACATAGCAGCGAATTCGATACAAATACACCGGACCCTGTTATTGGTTTAATTACAGAATGGCAAAAAGAAGATGGGAGCATTGAGCTGCGTGATCATGATTCTGATCTCGGTGGGACGATGCGTTTAGGCGGTTACTTATGTGTATTATCTGAAGGTAGCCTCGCACAGAAAACATATGGCAAGAGTGAAGTTGTAGAACGCCATCGTCACCGCTATGAATTTAATAATAACTATAAACAAACATTGGATGAAGCAGGTCTTCGTTTCTCTGGGATGTCACAAGATAAAAGCCTAGTGGAAATGATTGAAATCCCTGGCCATCCATGGTTTGTGGCTTGTCAGTCTCATCCGGAATTCACATCGACGCCTAGACATGGTCATCCTTTGTTTAATGGCTTTATTAACGCGGCTAAAAAAAATAAAGCCACACGAGGAGATCGCTAATGCAGTTATGTGGACATGAGGTCGGGGGGAAACAACCTTTATTTTTAATCGCGGGTACTTGTGTGATTGAAAGTGAACAAATGACGATGGATGTAGCGGGTCGTTTGAAAGAAATGACAGAGAGTCTTGGTATTCCTTTTATCTATAAATCCTCTTTTGATAAAGCAAATAGGACATCAACAAAAAGTTATCGCGGACCAGGTTTGGAAAAAGGTCTGGCGATTTTAGAAAAAGTGAAAAAAGAATACGGTTTGCCTGTTTTAACTGATGTACATGAAGATACGCCATTGGCAGAAGTTGCCAGCGTTGTTGATGTGTTACAAACACCGGCTTTTTTATGTCGTCAAACAAACTTTATTCTAAAAGTAGCTGAGCAAGGTTTACCTGTTAATATCAAGAAAGGTCAATTTTTGGCCCCTTGGGATATGACGCATGTGGCAGAAAAAGCGAAGTCAACGGGCAATCAACAGATTATGTTATGTGATCGTGGTACGTCATTTGGTTACAACACATTGGTGTCTGATATGCGGGGGTTACCCGTGATGCGTAAAATGGATTGTCCTGTTGTTTTTGATGCAACACATTCAGTTCAACAACCAGGTGGTCAAGGTGGTTCTTCTGGTGGCCAACGTGAGTTTGTACCGGTACTGGCACGTGCTGCAGTGGCAGTGGGCGTAGCAGGTGTCTTTATGGAGACACATCCTGATCCAGAACAGGCATTAAGTGATGGGGCTAATTCATGGCCGTTGGCTAAAATGGAAGCCTTATTAAAAACCTTGATGACATTGGATGCAGCTGTGAAACAACAAGATTTTATTGAGGACTCTTTAATATAATAAAATATTAAAGTAATTATAAATTAGTTAGTTACAATGTAATATTAAAGCTAGTTATTGGGGGAGTGTTGTGAGTAAGATTATTGATATTGTCGGTCGTGAAGTGATTGATTCACGTGGTAACCCAACGGTCGAAGCAGATGTTATTTTAGAAAATGGTGTGATGGGTCGTGCGGCAGTGCCGTCGGGTGCATCGACCGGTGAACGTGAAGCGGTTGAGCTGCGTGATGGTGATAAGAGTCGTTATTTAGGTAAGGGTGTTTTGAATGCGGTTGCCGCTGTTAGTGGCGAGTTACGTGACGCGATTGTTGGTATGGATGCATCAGAGCAAACAGCTATTGATGAGAAAATGATAGCATTAGATGGTACCGATACTAAAAGTCGTTTGGGTGCAAATGCCTTATTAGCGGTCTCAATGGCAGCGGCAAGAGCAGCAGCAAACGATGCGGGCGTGTCTTTATTTAAATCCCTTGGTGGTGACAATGCCAACGTGATGCCAGTGCCGATGATGAATATCATCAATGGTGGCTCACATGCTGATAATAGCGTCGATTTACAAGAGTTTATGATTGTCCCTGTCGGTGCAAATAGTATTTCAGAAGCTATTCGTTATGGTGCTGAAGTCTTCCACGCTCTGAAAAAAGTATTGAGCGAACAAGGTATGAATACTGCGGTAGGTGATGAAGGTGGCTTTGCACCGGATTTACCGTCGAACGAATCGGCTATTGAAGCGATTTTGACTGCGATTGATAATGCAGGTTATGTTGCTGGTAAAGACATCATGCTTGCCATTGATGCGGCTAGCTCTGAGTTTTACGAAGATGGTCAATATGTATTGGCGTCTGAAAATCGTTCATTAAGCTCTGCTGAGTTTGCTGATTTATTAGCGACATGGGTGGGCCAATATCCAATCATTAGTATCGAAGATGGTATGGATGAGAATGACTGGGAAGGATGGAAGTTATTGACCGATCGCGTTGGTGATCGTTGTCAGTTAGTGGGTGATGATTTATTTGTGACTAATACTAAGATCTTGTCTCAAGGTATCGAGCAAGGCGTGGCTAACTCTATTCTGATCAAAGTGAACCAAATTGGTACGTTGACTGAAACTCTAGCTGCAATTGATATGGCTAAAGCAGCTGGCTACACTGCTGTTGTGTCGCACCGTAGTGGTGAAACTGAAGATACAACCATTGCTGATTTAGCCGTAGCAACAAATGCGGGTCAGATTAAAACAGGTTCTTTATCACGCTCTGATCGGATTGCTAAATACAATCAGTTAATTCGTATTGAAGAAGAGTTAGGAAATGCTGCTAGTTATCCTGGTATGAAGGCATTTAATCAGGCTTAATTAGCGAGCAATGAAACCCATTATGATTTTATTGGCAGTGATATTGTCACTTTTGCAGTATCGCCTATGGTTTAGTCATGATGGGTTGCCTTCTTTATTACATTTAAACCGTTCTGTGGAGATACAGCGCCAGGATAATGCTGTTTTACAAGAACGTAATCAGGTATTAGCTGCTGAAGTACAAGACTTAAAAAGTGGTTTAGATGCGCTTGAGGAACGTGCTCGTAGTGAATTAGGTATGGTGAAGCCAGGCGAGACATTCTTCCAAATTATCGACGAGCCTGATGATGAAAAGTGAAGGGGTTTGGGCCGTTGTACCAGCAGCAGGCGTTGGTCAGCGTATGCAGTCAGACAAACCCAAGCAGTATCTGAAGCTAGAAAATAAGACAGTCATTGAGCAAACACTCTCACGTTTGGCAAGTCATCCACGTATTAACGGAATCGTTGTCGCTATAGCTAAAAGTGATAACTGGTGGTCCGAATTACAATTAGATTTAGGGTGTGAGTTTGATGTCGCTGAAGGCGGTGACACCCGTGCTGACTCTGTTTTAAATGCGCTACAGGCTTTAAAACAACTAGTAAATGACGATCCTTGGGTACTCGTTCATGATGCGGCTAGACCGTGTCTACGTCATAGTGATATTGACTATATGCTAAGCGAATTATCGACTCATCCTGTGGGCGGTATACTGGGTATTCCTGTTAACGATACAGTTAAGCGTAGTAATGATGATGATGTCATTCTTGAAACAGTAGAGCGAGAACGTTTATGGCGTGCTTCAACACCACAGATGTTTCACTTAAATACTTTGGTAGAAGCCTTAAACAAGGCAAAGCAGCAAGGTGTGACAGTGACAGATGAAGCTAGTGCCATTGAATGCTGTGGGCTTGAAGCCAAAATGGTAGAGGGGCATGCAGATAATATTAAAATTACGATACCTAAAGATTTGGCCTTAGCTGAGTTGTTCCTTAAGCAACAGCGTGGAGACGTTTAATGCGTATTGGTCATGGTTATGATGTGCATAAGTTTTGTGATGGTAGGCCTTTAATTATTGGTGGTATCACTATTCCTTATGAGCAGGGTTTGGAGGCACACTCTGATGGTGATGTATTAATTCATGCTATTTGTGATGCACTATTAGGCGCTGCTGGCTTGTGGGATATTGGTCATCATTTTCCTGATACTGATCCAGCATTGTGTAATATGGATAGCCGTATATTATTAAGACGCGTGATCAGTGATTTAGATGAGCGTGGGTTAAATGTAGGCAATATTGATAGCATGATCATCGCGGAGACTCCTAAATTTGCTCCCTATATACCTCAAATGAGGGCCTTGTTAGCAGCAGATTGTGACATTGATGAAAGCGTCATAAATATAAAAGCTACTACGACAGAGCAATTAGGATTTACCGGTCGTAAAGAAGGTATTGCGGCACATGCCGTTGTGTTATTAGTAGCGGAAGTTTAACTTGGCTCACTATGAGTTTGCCTCGTTAGCGAGGATCAACGCGTCTGCATTTTCATGTTCTGCTGTCATTAGAAGTAAGCCGGATTACTTTCAAGTTGATGAACAACTACCTTTTGAACCTGATGGTGAAGGGGGACATGTTTGGTTAAGAATCAAAAAACGAAATACTAATACTGACTGGCTGGCGTTGGAATTAGCCAAATTTGCGAAAGTACCGTCAGTCGCAGTCGGTTATGCAGGAATGAAAGATAGACATGCTATTACCATTCAATGGTTTAGTATCAATATGGAAGGTGTGACAGAGCCTGAATGGGCTGAGTTTGAAACTGAAGATATTCAAATCCTTGAGCAAACACGACATAATAAAAAGCTTAAACGTGGTGTGTTATTGGGTAATACATTTACGCTGACACTGACAGAATTAAGCGGCGATAAACAGACATGGCAGACAAACCTTGAGACGATTAAACAACATGGTGTGCCGAACTATTTCGCTGAACAGCGCTTTGGTCATTCTGCGGGTAATTTAGTGCGTGCAGACCATTGGTTTAATACAGGCAAAACACCTAAAAAAAGAAATCAAAGGAGTATTTATTTATCCGCAGCGCGTTCATGGCTATTTAACTTAGTATTAAATTATAGAGTACAGGATAAAACTTGGAATACAGCCTTGATAGGTGATGTCATGCTGTTAGCTGGGACAAGAGCGAGCTTGTTTAGTGCTGACTTAAATAATGACGATATCAAAGCACGACTTTCTGAGATGGATATCCATCCGACAGGGCCATTATGGGGGAAGGGCAAGCAACGAGTTCAAGCGGAAGCCGAGCGGTTAGAGACAACGATATTGCAGGACTGGTCCACTTGGCGGCAAGGTCTAGAAAAAGCTGGACTGAAACAGGAAAGGCGCGCATTACGTTTGTTTCCCCAAAATTTTGATTGCCGGTTTCTAGGTACTGATCAACTAAAATTATGTTTTTACCTGCCAGCTGGTTGCTATGCTACCGCGGTAATGCGTGAATTGGCAGTGATTTCAGATGCCAGCGTTATAAAGCGAAAGTAGGACTTTAATACTAGAGATAATATGGATTACTTACCCCTTTTTGTGGATTTAAAAAACAAGTCTTGTTTGGTTGTGGGCGGCGGTGATATAGCAGCTCGTAAAGCAGGGCTATTGATTCGTGCGGGTGCCATCGTCACCATCGTTGCACCTGAAGTGTCAGAAAGTAGTAAAAGCTTGATTGATGATGGTTTAGTAAATTGGTTAGGTGCTTACTTTTCAGATGATATCGTTATGTCTTTCAGTTTAGTAATTGCAGCGACAGATAGCGATGAAGTTAATAGACAGGTTTATCACTATGCTAAAACACATCATGTCTTGGTCAATGTGGCTGATGAACCTGAGCTATGCGATTTTATATTACCGTCAATTTTAGATAGATCGCCTATAGTCGTTGCAGTATCGAGTGGTGGTAAATCGCCAATATTGGCTCGTCAATTACGTGCACGACTCGAAACCCTTATTCCTAAAAGTTATGGCAATTTGGCTTCATTAGTGGGTGGCTATCGTGGAGTGGTAAAAGCGAAATTCTCAACGTTGGCAATGCGTAGACGTTTTTGGGAATCAATTTTACAAGGTCCTGTCGCTGAACATGTTTTAGCTGGGAGAGATAGTCTTGCAGAATCAGTATTAAATACGGCAATTGAAAATACCGATCCAAACAGTTTAGATACAGGCGAAGTCTATTTAGTAGGTGCTGGACCAGGCGATCCTGAGTTATTAACCTTTAAAGCACTTCGCCTTATGCAACAGGCCGATATTGTGTTTTATGATCGCTTGGTGAGCAAAGAAGTATTAGATCTGGTACGAAAGGAAGCAGATCAGGTCTATGTCGGTAAGCAACGAGCATGGCATAGTGTTCGTCAGGAAGAAATAAATCAGTTACTTTTAGAACAAGCGAAAAAAGGCAAACGGGTACTCAGGTTAAAAGGCGGTGATCCCTTTATCTTTGGTCGTGGTGGTGAAGAGATTGCTACGCTTGCAGCTGAAAAAATTCCATTCCAAGTTGTCCCCGGCATTACCGCGGCATCAGGTTGTGCAAGTTACGCAGGTATCCCACTCACGCATCGTGATTATTCGCAAAGCTGTGTGTTTGTAACGGGGCAGTTAAAAGAGGGCGATTTAGATCTTAATTGGCCTGCTTTAGTACAAGCGCATCAAACCGTAGTCGTCTATATGGGGCTAGGTGGCTTAGCCGTTTTGAGTGAACGACTACAAGAACATGGTATGGCGGCGGATATGCCTGTGGCTCTAGTACAGCAGGGTACAATGGAACATCAAGAAGTTTGGGTGAGTACCATTGCAGATTTACCTGCTGTTGCTGAAAGAGAGCAACCTGTTGCACCGACAATGGTCATCATTGGTGAAGTAGTGAAATTACACGATAGCCTGATGTGGTTTAACGTAGAAAATAAAAGTTGATTAGATAAAGCGCATCGATAAATCAATCGCTTTAATGTCTTTAGTTAAGGCACCAGTAGAAATACGATCAACGCCTGTTTCTGCAATTGCTCTAACCGTATCCAAAGTAATACCACCTGATGCTTCTAGTTTGGCTTGACCTTGATTGACAGCGACCGCTTTTTCCAATGCTGGAATATCAAAATTATCAAGTAAAATAATATCGGCGTTACAGGCTAATGCTTGGTCAAATTCGTCAAAATTTTCGACTTCAACCTCAATGGTGATAGCAGGGTGTAATTGCCTTGCTAGCTCTACTGCAGCTTTAATAGAACCACTGGCATTGATGTGATTTTCTTTAATTAAAATCCCATCATAAAGCCCGACTCTATGATTGTGGCAGCCACCGCAGGCAACGGCATATTTTTGAGCTAATCGAAAGCCAGGAATTGTTTTGCGTGTGTCTAATAACTTAACTTGCAAACCAGCGATTTCGTCCGCATAACGCTGACTGAGTGTAGCTGTTGCTGACAGTGTTTGTAAAAAATTCATAGCGGTGCGTTCACCTGTTAATAATGAGCGTGCGGAGCCTTGTAATTGGCAGATGATACTATCTGTAGGGATGACATCACCGTCAGCATAAAACCATTGCACCGAGATACTAGGATCAAGTTGTTGAAAAACAGTTTCAAGCCAGCGCTGGCCACATAAGGTGGCCGTCTCACGGTTAATGATCGTGGCAGTAGCTTGATTTGAAATTGGAATTAAATCAGCTGTTAAATCGTGTTGACCAATATCTTCTTCAAGTGCTAGTTTTACTTGAGAGGATATTTGTTGCTGCGATGGAATAGTTGTGTGTGCCATTTGTATTAGAAAATTGTAAAGGAACTAAGGGTAACTGGTGAAAGCACAATTTTCTATCTTTTTCAGGTATTTTTTAAACAGTGCACGTGATCTTGTTTCTATCGTGGCTATCGTGAGTTTAATAAGAATGGTCTTACATGGTGTGAGGAAATAACAATGAATATTAATAAACAGACAGGCTTGTTAGAGGGGGTGGACTATCAAGCGTCACCTAATCAGGACGAACGGCCTGATTGTGATGATATTTTAGGAATTGTTATTCATAGTATTAGTCTGCCACCAGGTGAGTTTGGTGGTGGCTGGATTAATGACTTATTCTTAAATCAGCTTGATCCATCCGCTCATCCTTATTTCGAACAGATAGCAGATTTAAAAGTCTCAGCACATGCCTTGATCCGACGTGATGGCGAAGTTGTGCAATATGTGCCGTTTCATCAACGAGCTTGGCATGCTGGGGAATCAAATTGGGATGGGTTTAATTGCTGTAATGACTTCACCATTGGCATAGAGCTAGAAGGCTGTGATGATCAGTATTTTGAGCAGCAACAGTATGAGCAATTAGCTGAATTAGTTATCGCATTATGCGAAACGTATCCAAAACTGAATACACAGCAAATCAGAGGCCATTCACAAATTGCACCTGATAGAAAAACCGATCCAGGGCCTTATTTTGACTGGGAAAAGCTGTATAGTTTCGTGAATAAGTAAGCTAATCGTATTGGTAATCAGGTGGCGTAAAGGCACTTTCAAGTTGTTTTATAGTACGAAACAACTTTTCTTAACTACGGCAAAATATTCAAAGTCAGGTTTTGCAAAGAAACCCCTTTGATAACGTGAGATGCCAATACCGTTTAAGAAATTATATTCCTCTTTACTTTCTAAACCTTCGGCGAGTAAGTCAGTTTCCTAAACTAGATTTATTGCTTTTACAATTGATGGACGAGCGCATGGGTTGTCAATATTTTGAATCAGGTGAAAGTCTAATTTTTAAATAAGTACATTGTCAGTTTGAAGGCAGGTGCTATCATCTAGAAAGCATAAAAATGCTCATTTTATACCTAGATTAGGCTAATGAATGTTAGCGTGAACTTATCGTTCATGTTTAAGAGAAGATAACTTGATCTAGATCAAGTTAAAGCCTTGGCTATATTAAAATATGTAAATACAATGGATCTTTTAACTACACCAAAATTAAGAACAATGTAAATAGGTGATATGTGGCATCCAATAGATGATCCTGGTCTGCCAAATTTTTGTTGCAACTATTAAAATATGGCTTAAAAAATGTTAATAGATACACTTTTTCATCCCAGTAAAATCTTCGATGAATTGTCCAAAGAAAATGCTGAGACGATGGCATCTATCACGCGTTTTGCTATTTTGATTCCGTTATTACCGCCCATATTTTCTTGGATAGGTGGTAATCAACTAGGCTGGCGACTAGGGGGATCTGAACCTGTTTTTTTTGACACAACGGGCAGCATTGTTTTTAGTTTATTTTACTTCATCATGCTTTGTATTGGTTTTATCAGCACTGTTGCTATCAGTAAGTGGATGGCAAAAACTTACGGTGCAAAATCGTCACTGTCACTGCACCTTTCTATTTTTACAGTTATTTGTTTGCCTTTAGTCGTAGCAAGTATGGCGCATCTGTATCCAGATGTTTTTTTCAATGTATTGATATTAGTTCCAGCTTTAGTTTGGAGTATTACCTTGCTTTATAAAGGCTTGCCAATAGCGCTTGGGATTTCATCAGATCAAGGTATGTTAATGGCGTCATCATTGGTGGGTTGGTTGTTAGTAGCAGCGGTGAGTTTGTTGGGCATTTGCGTGAGTCTCTGGATGAATGGTGCGATGGTTATTTTGGGTATTTAGTTATCAAGTCGCAGTCGTAGTTTGATGACGTATGCTTTTTAAGGACAAGTTATATGAGTGAATACCATAAATGAAAGAAGAGAGTCAGCAGTTTTATCATGATGAGGTCGTGACACGATTGGTTCAGTTTTCACTGATTTGGGCCATTGTTGCGATGTTTGTTGGTGTTTATCTGTCAGCAGAATTACTTTGGCCAGAATTAGATTTTGGACAGTTCTGGTTGTCTTTTGGACGTTTAAGACCTTTGCATACCAATGGCATTATATTCGGTTTTGGTGTGTCTGCTCTAATGGCTACGGCTTTTTATACTGTACAGCGTACCAGTCATATTCCCTTGTTTATGCCAAAGTTGGCGTGGTTTTGTTGTTATGCGTGGCAAATTGTCGTGTTACTCGGTGGGTTATCCTTATTGGCTGGATGGACTTCAACAAAAGAGTATGCAGAATTAGAATGGCCTTTTGATATCGCAATTACTATTTTATGGGTGTGTTTTGGCGTGGTATTTTTCGGCACAATTGCACGTCGTAAGATAGAAACCATTTATATTTCCAATTGGTTCTTTGGCGGTTTAATTATCGTCATTGCGATGCTACATATTGTAAATAATCTAGCGATCCCTGTGAGTATTGATAAATCTTATTCGCTTTATGCTGGTGCACAAGATGCTGTTGTGCAATGGTGGTATGGTCATAATGCGGTAGGCTTTTTATTGACGGGCGGCTTTTTGGGGATGATGTATTATTTCTTACCTAAAATGTCAAACCAGCCCATTTGGAGCTATCGTTTGTCTGTAGTGTCTTTCTGGGCATTTACCTATAGTTATATTTGGGCAGGACCACATCATTTACACTTCAACTCAATACCTGAGTGGGTACAGTCTCTAGCGATGGTGATGAGTTTGATTCTGTTAGCACCTTCCTGGGCGTCAATGATTAATGGGATCATGACCGTCAGTAAATCTTCGGTTAAATTACATAATAATCCCGCACTAAAATTTATTGTATTGTCATTAGCATTTTACGGATTGGCTACTTTTGAAGGTCCGATGATGTCAATAAAAAGTGTTAATGTGGTCAGCCACTTTACCGACTGGACTGTTGGACATGTGCACTCAGGTGCATTGGGTTGGAATGCCATGATTACTTATGGTGTTTTTTATTACCTTGTACCACGGTTAGCCGGCCGTGAGTTGTATAGTCTTCGTCTAGCAAATATTCATTTTTGGTTAGCGCTAAGTGGCACTATCCTCTATATCCTTGCCATGTGGGCAGCTGGGGTTTCACAAGGTTTATTGTGGATGAGTATTGATGAACTTGGTCAGCTTAACTATACCTTCAATGACATCATGGCGAGCATGAAACCTTATTATGGTTTACGTTTAATTGCAGGCTTGGTGTTTCTATCTGGAACAATATTGATGAGCTTTAACTTGTTTATGACCATAAAAGGGAAAAAGACTGTCAAAGTGAAACCACCTACCATTGTTAAGGCGAGTGAGGTGGCAGCATGAGTGGTCTTTCATTACATAAAAAACTAGAGAAAAATGCTGGATTATTAATTTTTGGTATTTTATTTGTGTCCTCAATTGGTGGCTTAGTCCAAATTCTGCCTGTGCTGTTCCAGGATTCCTTGAAAACTGCGAGTGCGAATACAGTCCCTTATAGCGCTGTTCAGTTGCAGGGCCGAGATATTTATATACGTGAAAGCTGCCATGCTTGTCATTCACAACAGGTCAGACCCTTGTTAGCCGAAGTGAAACGCTACGGGCCATACTCACGTGCTGGGGAATTTGTTTATGACCGGCCATTTATGTGGGGCTCTAAGCGGACTGGGCCTGATTTACATAGAATAGGTGGTAAGTATTCTGATATCTGGCATCGCATTCACCTAATTAAACCACGTAGTGTGGTAAATGATTCTATTATGCCTGCATATCCTTGGTTGGAAGATGAGCCTGCAAGTGCTGCAGGGGATATTCAGAAAAAAATGCAGGTGCTCAAGACATTAGGCCATCCATACTCTGAACAAGAGATTGAAGCAGCGCCATCAATGTTAGATGGGTTAACAGAAATGGATGCTTTAATCGCCTATTTGCAAGTGTTGGGAACATCCGCTGAAACTAGTGAAGAACAAGGACATCATTGATGACATATTTTATTTTTATTGGTGACATGTTGGTCATGTTATTTATGATTGTTTTGGTTGCATGGGTATTTTTCAAAAGCTCTGATGAAACAATTGATGAAGCAGGTAAAATACCATTAGAGGATGAACAAGACCATGGCTGATATGCCTAATGATTTTTGGAGTGGCTGGATTGTTCTATTAACAGCAGTCAGTTTTATCGGACTTATTTGGCTTGTACTGAGTGTCTACTTTACACCTCAAAGTGAAACTCAAGCAAGCGATGAGCCAGTATGGGATGGTGATATAAGGGAAGGCAATACTGCTCCGCCATTATGGTGGTTTTGGCTGATTTTGGCGACGATGGTATTTAGTGTTTCGTATTTAATGCTATACCCGGGCCTCGGTTCTTTTAGTGGTGCACTTCGTTGGTCTATGGGACACGAATTACAACAGAATAAACGAGACTACGCGACTAAGTTTTCGACTATTAGTGAGGACATTATTGCCTCTTCATTAGCGGATCTTCAAGCTCGGCCCGAAGTGATGAAAACAGCGGGCAATTTATTCAATCAAAACTGTGCTGCTTGTCATGGCTATGAAGCGCAAGGTCAAGCCTCACTGTTTCCGAGTCTAAGAGATGATGAATGGCAGTGGGGTGATGCGCCTGAACAAATTGAGACTTCAATCCGCCATGGCCGCAAAGCGGTAATGATGAGTTGGCAGACGGCACTTAAAGATGAAGGTGTCGAGAACGTCAGCGATTATATATTAAACGGGCTTGGAACGAGTGATTCAGCAAGTCATGCTGGACAGGCACAGTACAATCTATTTTGTATGGCTTGTCATGGTGAAAAAGGCGAAGGGAATCCATTAATTGGTGCTCCAAACTTGATCAATGATATTTGGCTGTATGGCGG
The DNA here is from genome assembly GCA_905479075.1 of uncultured Gammaproteobacteria bacterium. Lineage (GTDB taxonomy): Bacteria > Pseudomonadota > Gammaproteobacteria > Nitrosococcales > Methylophagaceae. The sequence continues at coordinate 87,862 of CAJQLA010000012.1, forward strand.
TTCAATGGCAGCAATAAGTGAAAGTATCGCTCATGGTCGTCAAGGAGAAATGCCTGCTTACGATACACGCCTTGATGATGTCCAGATAAAAATATTAATAGCATGGCTGAAAAAATAGTCTATCTATTTCAAAACATTAAAAACCGAGTCTTTAGTTTAAAAATGTAAATTAAGAAGCCCGCCAACATGATTCAATTTCTCTGGTAGTGTCGCACTCTGCGATAAGCTCTTAAGCTAGAGACTAATGCGGTGTAGTTTGACTCACACCTGATGCAATTGACTGATGAGCGCTGGTATTTCGCTTGGATGTAGCACTGTATGGTGCGGGTTGATCCCCAATTCCGCATCTAATGGTTGCTGATGCTGAACCCATACCGCGGTAATACCACTATTGAGTGCACCAGCAATATCAGAGGCTAGACTGTCACCAACATGGATCACTTCATGGGCTTGGCAATTAGCAAGCTTTAACGCCTTATCGAAGATCGAAATCGCAGGCTTTTCCTCGGGTTCCTGACCACCGATAATGATGTGATCGACATGGTCAGCAAGATGCACTCGTTCTACTTTGGGCGTTTGTGAAAACTCAGGACCGTTAGTGATAACCACAAGGGTAAATAGTTTACGTGCTTCTGCTAAGAACTCGACAATGCCAGGGTAGAAATCAAAGCTTTCGAGACGATCACTATCAAACTTATCTTGGAGGGCTTGTGCAGCTACATCACTGATATTATTCGCGCCGCGTTCAGTCAATAAGTCCTTAATCAATTGTAGCCGAAAGTCTTCCTCGCTCTGCTGTTCGATAATGGGCATATATCGCGTATGCTGGTCGACACTCCACTGGCGATAAATTCCTGCGACATAAGCATCAGCAAAGGCTTGACCATCTAACATAGAGCCATATTGAGTTTCAAGATCTTGAGCCATTAATTGTTTTGCCCTCTCATTAGCTCCCAATGTGTCACACAAGGTTTCATCTAAATCGAGGAAGAGGGCTTTTAACATGGGTGATTCCAGAAAACTCAGTCAGGTGGCTAATCATAGCAAAAAATGTGACTATGTAATTTATTCAGTCGTAACTAGAAACAGTGTTTTCATTTTAAAATGCACAGTCAAGTAACAGGCACATCGCAGAGAAAAATTAATTAGACTTAGATAATTTTATGCTGCTTAATATGTAAAATATTTTAATATAATAAAACTGTTTTTAAGTTGAACTGTCTACTCAAATGTACTACGGATGTGGCTTTGTAATCAGATGGAAAAATGAACGAAGTTAACATTTTCTAAAAGTTTAAGATGGAATAAAAAAATGAAGCGAATTTTCTTGTTTATTATGACTAATGTAGCGATTATGGTGGTGCTGAGCATCACTTTAAGATTGCTGGGCGTTGACAGTATTTTGGCTGAAAATGGCTCAGATCTTAATATTCAAGCTTTAGTGATTCTTTCTGGTGTTATCGGTTTTGGTGGTTCATTCATTTCCTTGCTAATGTCGAAGTGGATGGCTAAACGGATGACGGGTGCAGTCGTGATTAACAACCCAACGACGAATATTGAAAGATGGTTGGTGAGTACAGTTGAAAGTCAGGCAAAAACCGTCGGTATCAAAATGCCAGAAGTTGCCATTTTTCCATCTCCAGACATGAATGCTTTTGCGACGGGTGCCAGTAAAAACAATTCACTTATGGCAGTATCTCAAGGGCTTTTAGATAATATGTCTAAGGGTGAAGTTGAAGCTGTTGTTGGTCATGAAATGAGCCATATTGCTAATGGTGATATGGTCACTTTAGCGCTTATTCAGGGTGTAGTTAACACCTTCGTTGTCTTTTTATCGCGCTTGGTCGGTCATGTTGTTGACCGCGTAATTTTGAAGAATGAACATGGTCATGGGATTGGTTACTTTCTTACTGTATTGGTGGCTCAGGTGATTTTGTCGATACTCGCTTCGACGATTGTGATGTACTTCTCTAGGAGACGTGAATTTATTGCGGACACTGGTGGTGCTGATTTAGCTGGGCATCAAAATATGATAAATGCACTCAAACGTTTAGGACAAGTTGAGCCTGCACCATTACCAGAGCAAATGGCCGCTTTCGGTATTAATGATAAAGGAGGAATTATGGCTTTGTTTTCTTCACACCCACCGATAGAAGACAGAATAGAAGCTTTAGAAATACGGGCAAGAAACCGTTCGTAAGGTAAACTCCTATTATGATCTAGCATTCCTTGTAGTCAAGGCGAAGTATTTTATCTGCAGAAAGGAATTAGTGGCAAATTAATGAGTTCATTATATATTTACTTCAAGCTAAAACTCTAATAATAAGACTTTAAAAAGGCGTGATATGGATCCTCTTTGGTTACTAGTGGCTTTGATTCTTGGCTTTACTGCTCAACAAATTCGTCTACCACCCCTAGTGGGTTTTTTGGGTGCCGGTTTTGCTTTACACGCCTTAGGTATAGAAGGTGGCCCAGTATTAGAAAAATTCGCCGATTTGGGTGTGACTTTATTGCTCTTTACTATCGGTCTGAAATTACGATTGCGTAATTTATTAGCACCTGAAGTATGGGGAACTGCAACCATGCACATGGCGGTATTTATTGCAGTGCTTGTTGGCTTACTCATGATACCGGCTTTAATGGGTTTATCTTGGTTAGGTGCTTTGAGTTGGCAAGCAGCCGCGGTTATCGCTTTCGCACTCAGTTTTAGTAGTACTGTTTTTGCCGTAAAGACATTGGAAGAAAGGGGTGAGATGAAGTCTCGCCATGGGCAAGTAGCAATTGGTATTCTTATTATTCAAGATATTGTTGCTGTAATATTTTTGACATTCGCAACGGATAAATCTCCCACTCTTTGGGCTTTAGCTTTACTCGGCTTACCTCTACTTCGACCAGTATTTAACCACTTCATGGAACGTAGTGGTCATGGTGAAGTGTTGATTTTGTTCGGTATGTTCATGGCAATCGGTGGTGGTGAGTTATTTAAGCTAGTAGGCATGAAGGCAGATTTAGGTGCGCTTATTATAGGGATTATGCTGAGTGGGCAAGCTAAATCCGGCGAATTATCACGGAGTTTATTAAACTTCAAAGATCTATTTTTAATCGGTTTCTTTCTCTCTATTGGTATTAATTCATTACCGACTTTGTCGGATATATTTATTGCGCTTGGTCTAGTGATGTTAGCGTTACCAATCAAAGCGGTACTATTTTTTGGCATTCTTTCCAGGTTTCGTGTACGGGTGCGAACGGGTTATCTATGTGTTGCGAGTCTTGCAAACTACAGTGAATTTGGCTTGATTGTCGCTGCAGTAGGCGCTGGAGCAGGCTTGATTGATCAGCAGTGGCTAATGATTATTGCTATAGCGTTGTCATTCAGTTTTGTAATTGGCTCTGTTGTGAATGCCAATGCACACAGTCTATATGCTTCAGTTGAAAGGTATCTGCATCGTTTTGAAACAAAGAAAAGGCAAGCGAGTTATGTTAAGCCCGACCTTGGTGACGCAGAGATTTTAGTTGTGGGGATGGGTAGAGTAGGCAGTGGTGCCTATCTGACAATGCGAGAAACCTATGGAGACAAAGTCTGTGGAATTGATGCAGATATTGATAAGGTTAGAAGCCATCAAGGCTCAGGACATAATGTGATATTGGGCGATGCCGAAGATATTGATTTCTGGCACGATGTCGATATCAGTGATTTAAATTTGGTAATGCTAGCGATGCCGAAGTTAAGTGACATGGAGCAAGCTGTTAAATTTCTCAACGACTCTAACTATAGCGGCACTATCGCGGCAGTGGCTAAATATGATGATGATCGCGCTGCGTTAGAAGCTGTGGGGGTACATGAAAGTTTTAATTTCTATGCTGAAGCAGGTGCGGGTTTCGCTGAACATGTTCGTCAACAATTGGAAATAAAAACTTAGAACTCATGAATTGAGACCGATAATGAGTAGCGCTTAAAACATAAAATAGATATTGAATGGCTAAGGTCATGCGGTTGACAGTGCTGTGGCTACTAGCATTAGCCATGAATAAAACTTTGCACCAAGGTATTGTTTATACGCACTAGCTTGGTGCGAAACTCCAAGACATTTTTCTTGTTGAAAACTAATTAATCTTTTACTTTCAGTGCCTTATAAATTAGGCATGATGTGTGCAGTGCCTCTGCTTTATTACGTAGTTGCAATGAGGCATGCATGAGCAATAAACAAACATTGGTCGTTATTGGTAACGGTATGGTGGGTCAATACTTCTTAGCCAATTTAATGAGCAGCGATATTTGCGATCATTATCAAGTCGTTACTTTCTGTGAAGAACCTATCCCTGCTTATGATCGTGTTCACCTAAGTGAGTATTTTTCGGGTAAAACAGCTGAGGATTTATCGTTAGTCGCTCCAGGGTTTTTTGAAGAAAATAACATTACTATACATATGGCAGATAAGGCGATTTCTATAGATAGTGATAGCAAAATAGTTAAATCTGAAAAAGGCTTAGAAATAGCCTATGACAAGCTAGTGCTAGCAACGGGTTCAAAAGCCTTTGTTCCTCCTATCCGTGGACATGATCGTGACCAGTGTATTCCTTATCGAACTATTGCAGATCTTGATGGGATGCTTGCAGCAGCAAAGGAATCAAAAGTGGGTGCTGTAGTCGGTGGTGGCTTATTAGGGCTTGAAGCAGCAAAAGCGTTGCAAGACCTCAATTTAGAAACTCATGTAGTTCAGTTTGGTCCACGCTTGATGTCAGCCCAATTAGATGACGGCGGTGCAGGCATGCTCAAGCAAAAAATTGAAGATTTGGGTGTGACGGTTCATACCAATAAAAACACCATAGAGATAGTGGACGGTGAGCATTGTAAGCATAAAATGGTTTTCGCAGATGGCACGGAATTAGAAACGGATTTGGTGTTGTATTCTGCAGGTATCCGTCCAAGAGATGAAATTTCCACGACATGTGGTTTAAAGATAGCAGAGCGAGGTGGTACTGTTATTGATAATCATTGCATGACATCAGACAAAGATATTTATGCCATTGGTGAATGTGCCTCATGGAATGAGCAAATATTTGGTTTAGTAGCGCCGGGTTATGCCATGGCCCGTACTGTTATTGATCATTTATCAGAAGGGGAGCTGACATTCACCGGCGCCGATATGAGCACCAAACTAAAATTGAATGGTGTCGATGTCGCTAGTATAGGTGACCCCCATGCAACCACGCCGGGCTCTTTAGTCTACACCTATCAAAATGGTGTTGATGAAGTTTATAAGCGTCTTGTTGTTAGCCAAGACAAAAAACATTTACTGGGTGCTGTGTTGGTCGGTGATGCGTCAGGTTACCCAACATTGTCGCAATATTATTTAAATGGTATTGAGCTACCGGAAAACCCGGATTCACTGATATTACCTTCTCGTTCTGATGAATCTGTCGGCTTAGGGCCTGATGCCTTACCGATGTCAGCACAAGTCTGTTCGTGTTATGACGTGTCGAAAGGTGATATTTGTAATTCAATAGAAAATGGTAATACCAGTTTAGCTGCTCTTAAATCGGATACTGAGGCGGGAACAGGCTGTGGCGGTTGTGTGGCTTTATTAAAATCTGTTTTAGATTGTGAATTAGAAAAAGCGGGTATAGAAGTGAACACCGATATTTGTGAACATTTCCCTTATACACGTCAAGATTTATATAACTTAGTAATGGTCGAAGAGATCAAAACGTTTAATGAATTGATTAAAAGCCATGGACGCGGTAGAGGTTGTGAGATTTGCCGTCAAGCCGTAGGTTCAATCTTGGCATCTCATTGGAATGAGTATGTTCTTAAAGATCAGCATTTAGGCCTGCAAGATACCAATGATACTTTTCTAGCCAATATGCAAAAAGATGGGACTTATTCTGTCGTACCAAGAATGACGGGTGGGGAAGTAACACCAGATGGTTTGATAGCAATAGGTCAGATAGCTAAAGAGTATGCTCTTTATACCAAAGTGACAGGTGGTCAACGGGTTGATTTATTCGGTGCCCGTGTCGATCAATTGCCATTAATCTGGAAGGGTCTTATTGATGCTGGCTTCGAGAGTGGTCATGCCTATGGTAAATCATTAAGAACAGTTAAATCATGTGTCGGTAGCACTTGGTGCCGTTTTGGTGTTGATGACAGCGTTGGTTTGGCAGTTGAGTTGGAAAACCGATATAAGGGCTTGAGAGCACCACATAAGATTAAGTTTGCGGTATCGGGTTGTACACGTGAATGTGCCGAAGCACAGAGTAAAGATATTGGTGTGATCGCCACAGAAGGCGGATGGAATTTATATGTCTGTGGTAATGGTGGGATGAAGCCGAGACATGGTGATTTATTTGCAACGAATCTTGATAAAGAAACACTGATTAAGTATATCGATAGAGTTTTAACATTCTATGTCCGGACTGCTGACCGAATGCAGCGTACATCTGTTTGGATGGAAAATATGGAAGGAGGTTTAGATTATCTACGTTCAGTTGTTATCGATGATAAATTGGGTGTTTGTGAACAGTTAGAAGACCAAATGGAACGTGTTGTCGAAACTTACCAATGCGAATGGAAAACAACGATTGAAGATGAGAGAAAACTAAAACGTTTCCGTACTTTTGTTAATAGCGATAAGCACGATGAAAATATCATTTTTGTTGAAGAACGTGGTCAAGTGAGACCCGCTAATATGGAAGAGCGTGAACATCTTAAACTAGCGGAGATGGCATGATGAGTCAGTGGGTGGATATTTGTAATGTGAGTGATCTACAACCAGACTCTGGTGTTTGTGCACTCGTTGACGAGACGCAAGTGGCTATTTTTTATTTAGCTGAAGATGAGCTTGTTTATGCTATAGATAATTATGACCCCTTTGGGAAAGTACACGTGCTTTCTAGAGGGATGATTGGTGATATCAAGGGAGAGCCAATGGTGGCATCGCCGTTATATAAACAACACTTCAATTTGAAAACAGGACTATGTTTGGAAGACGAAACGGTACAAGTTCCAGCTTACGGTGCAAGGATTAATGGCGAGCGTGTTGAAATTAATTTATCCGGAGCAGGTCAATGAGTCAGAATTACTACATTACTGATGTGTTTACCAATAAAGTTTTTTCAGGTGCTCAAATTGCGGTTTTTCCAGATGCCGATAATTTGTCAGATGAAATGATGACGGCTATTGCTAGTGAGATGAATTTGTCAGAGACCGTGTTTGTTTCTAAGCAGGGCAAAAATGAATATGAACGTACAATGCGGGTATTTTCGCCATTAGGAGAGATTGAGTTTTCAGGACATCCAGTTATTGCAACAGGGTTTGTTTTACTAGAGTCAGGTGCTGTAAAGCCAACAGGAACAAATACTAAACTTAGCCTGCAACAAAAGAAAGGTGCAGTTGAAGTTAATGTGACAACGTCAGAGCAAGGCAAAGCGGAGTTTGTACAGTTTTCTAGCAAAGTCTCATCAGTCATTGATCGTTTCACGCCTTTAGATGGTGAACTTGCTGATTTTTTATCGATTACACCTGCAGAATTAGATCATAAAAAGTACAGCACGAGATTGGTCTCTTGTGGTTTCCCTTATCTCATTGTGCCTGTTTGGAATTACGAATCTGTTAGGAATGCCAGATTTAATCTGGCAGCCTGGAGTCAATCTGCGGCACCTCAAACTGCAGCACAAGAAATTTTATTATTCTCCCCTAAAACACCATTTCAGGATGCTAACTTCAATGCCCGGTTATTGGGCCCGAACATAGGGTTAAGAGAAGACCCACCAGTGGGTACGGCTATGCCGGCGTTTGCCAGTTATTTATGTTCATTTGATTTCACACAACAAGGGACGCATACCTTTGCTGTCGATCGGGGTGATGAAGAACGTCGACGTAGTGTCATTAATATAGAAATGGATAATAAGCCTGGAACGGAATTGGCTTTGCGTATAGGTGGAGAAGCCGTGATAGTAGCTCAAGGACAAATGTATCTTTAAATATTTTGTTATTTAAAGATAAGTCGAAATGATGAGAGAAAAGTTAGTTCTGATAGGCAATGGTATGGCGGGGATGCGTACTATTGATGAATTACTGAAGTTAGCACCAGATAAATATGATATTACCGTCTTTGGTGCTGAACCTTATGGAAATTACAATCGTATTATGTTATCTCCTGTCCTTGCTGGTGATATGACGATTGATGACATTATGACGCATGATGTGCAGTGGTATCAGGATAATGACATCACTTTATATAGTGATACAACGGTGACTAAGATAAACAGAGCCCGCCGAACGATAACGACTGATTCAGCACTTGAACTTGAGTATGACAAGCTTCTTTTAGCCACGGGCTCAAACCCAGTAAATTTACAGATTCCCGGTCATGATTTAGAGGGTGTTATTAGTTTTAGAGATATTGAAGACGTTAATGTTATGTTGGAAACCGCTAAAACGCATAAAAAAGCGGTTGTGATTGGTGGCGGTTTATTAGGCCTAGAAGCAGCCAACGGCCTAATGTTGCAAGGTATGGACGTAACAGTGGTTCATCGAAGCGGCACGTTAATGAATCAACAGTTGGATAATACAGCATCTGAGCTGATGCGTTATGAGCTCGAAGCCAAAGGCTTAAAATTTTTAATGTCGCATTCAACAGAAGGCTTGCTTGGGAAAAACCGAGTTGAAAAAATTCGTTTTCAGAATGGCTCCGAAATAGAGGCAGATTTAGTCGTGATGGCAATTGGTGTTAAACCTAATATGGAATTAGCACACCTATCTGGATTGCAATGTGATCGCGGCGTACTTGTCGATGATACTTTACAAACATTCACACCTAATATTTATGCTGTGGGTGAATGTGTGCAACATCGTTCTCAAACCTTTGGGTTAGTTGCACCGCTATATGAGCAAGCAAAAGTATGTGCTAATCATTTGGCAGAACATGGAATCGCAATTTATCTGACAGCAACCACAGCGACGCAACTTAAAGTCACAGGAATTAATTTATTTTCTGCAGGTGATTTTAAGGGTGATGAAACAACGGAAACGCTTGTCTATAAAGATCCTGCCAAGTTTATCTATAAAAAGTTAACTATTAAAGACGACCATATCTTAGGTGTTGTTTTATATGGAGATACATCAGATGGTAATTGGTATTTTTCAATGTTAACTGAACAAGATGATATCAGTGCTATTAGAAATGAAATGTTATTTGGTCAGCAGTATATAGAACCTGTTGAAGGGATATCTCCCTAATGAGTAGTGCCAAAATAACTAAAACAACGTGTCCTTACTGTGGGGTAGGGTGCGGTGTAGAAGTAAGCCAAAAAAGTGATGGCACAGTGAGTGTTCAAGGTGATCCTCAACATCCTGCCAATTTCGGTAGGCTTTGTTCAAAAGGATCTGCATTGGCAGACACGATTGCACTCGAGAACCGTTTATTGCATCCATCAGTGGCTGGAAAGCAAGCAAGTTGGGATGAAGCATTAGCAGCAGTGAGTGATGGCTTTAGCAAGGTGATTAAGGAGCATGGCCCTGATGCAGTCGCTTTTTATGTTTCAGGACAGTTATTGACAGAAGACTATTATGTCGCCAATAAGTTGATGAAGGGCTTCATTGGCAGTGCCAATATCGATACTAATTCCAGACTATGTATGTCTTCTGCTGTTGCAGGTTACAAACGTGCTTTTGGTGTTGATGCTGTTCCTTGCAACTATGATGATCTAGAACAAGCTGATTTACTTGTTATTACAGGCTCAAATTTAGCATGGTGTCATCCTATTGTTTTCCAACGAATTGTTCAGGCGAAAGAACAACGACCCAATATGAAGGTGGTCGTAATTGACCCGAGACAAACGGCGACGTGTGATATTGCCGATCTACATCTAGCTCTAAAGCCAGGGAGCGATGCGGTTTTATTTAACGGTTTGTTAGCTCATTTATCTGATAAGGGTTATTTGGATGATGAATTTTTAGAGCATCATGTCGACGGTGCTGAGCAAGCTATTAGGGCAGCTATAGAATCAACGGGGGATATAGAGAGTCTTGCCGAACAATGTGGTTTAACTCAGAAAGAACTTAATTGTTTTTTTGACTGGTTTGCAGATACAGAGAAAGTCGTGACCTTATATTCTCAGGGGGTTAATCAGTCATCATCGGGCACAGATAAATCGAATGGTATTATTAATTGTCATTTAGCAACAGGGCGTTTAGGTAAGTCAGCAATGGGCCCGTTTTCGATCACGGGACAGCCCAATGCAATGGGGGGGCGTGAGGTGGGTGGATTGAGTAATCAATTAGCGGCTCATATGGAATTGGATAATCCTAAACACCAACAAATTGTTTCTGACTTTTGGCAAACGGATAATTTAGCACTCACGGCTGGTGCTAAAGCGGTTGATATGTTCGACGATATAGCCTCTGGAAAGATTAAAGCAATTTGGGTGATGGCAACAAATCCAGTGGTCAGTATGCCCAATGCTAACCATGTATTGTCTGCACTTCAGCAATGTGAATTGGTTGTTGTTTCTGATTGTGAAGCCCAAACAGATACCATAGCTTGTGCCGATGTTTTATTGCCTGCATTAGCATGGGGTGAAAAATCAGGCACAGTGACCAATTCTGAACGAAGAATATCGCGGCAACGTGCTTTTTTACCTCCTGCTGGAGAAGCTAAACCTGATTGGTGGATTATTAGCCAAGTCGCGAAAAGAATGGGCTTTTCTGATGCCTTTCCTTATCAAAATAGCAACGATATTTTCTGTGAGCATGCTGCATTATCCGGTTATGAAAACAATGGCAGTAGAGATTTTGATATCAGTCTATTTAGCAATATTACCGACATTGATTATGATGTTTTAAAACCAATACAGTGGCCAGCTACTGCAATAGCTGATAAAGGAACTGAACGACTGTTTACTGATAAGAAATTTTTCACTAAAACGGGACGTGCTCAGATGATTGCTATTGTTCCAAGACCTCATGTAAACCAAGTCAGTGAAAGCTATCCTTTATTATTAAATACTGGGCGAGTGCGAGATCAATGGCATACGATGACAAGAACAGCCCGTAGTGCAAAGTTGAATGCACATATTGCTGAGCCTTTAGTTGAAGTACATCCCGAAGATGCCGACAAACTGTCCCTTCAACAAGGCGATTTGGCTAAGATAAAAAGTGATAGAGGACAGGTCTTGGCACGTGTACAAATAACGGGCTCACAAAATAAAGGTAATGTTTTTATTCCTATCCATTGGAATGGCCAATTCGCTTCATTGGCAAAAGTGGGAACCTTAATCGCGCCAGAAGTGGACCCTATTTCTGGTCAACCAGAATTTAAACAAACACCGGTATCACTCGAACCTTTTAAAGCTAAATGGTATGGGTTTATTTTATCGAGACAACAAAAAGACATTGAGCCGTTACTGAGTACATCAAAACTTGATTACTGGGTCAAAATAAAAGGCCAACAATTTTGGCGTTATGAATTAGCAGGCGAAAAAGCGCTTATTGATATAGGAAAATTAATTGAGCTTTTAACAGATCAGCTAGACGACTGTATTGAGTATCAAGATTCAGCTAATGGAGTTTACCGAGTTGCCCAACTTAGTCATGAGCAATTGCAGTTTGTTGCTATGTTTTCTCAGAATAAACACTTGCCAGCAAGAAGCTGGGTTAGTCAGCTGTTTTCTGAGCCGAACTTGGATGAGGAAATGCGTGCAGGATTACTCGCTGGAAAGCCAGGTGCTGGGGTACCTGACACGGGGCCTATAGTTTGTGCTTGTTTTGGCGTAGGAGAGAATACCCTTATCGAGAAAATCAAGAGTGGGGAAGCAACCTCTGTAGATAAAATAGGGGAGTGTCTTAAAGCGGGCACAAACTGTGGTTCATGTTTACCTGAATTGAAAAATTTGGTTCAAACCCACGGGACATAAATAGCATAGTTTTTGTGCACCGTATGAATTGACTGAAATATGGTGGTGCACCAAAATAAACTACAATCCAAAACTTTTACAATAATTACTTCTAATACAACAACTTACAGTTTTGGTCTGGTATTTGCTTTTATTACAGGACTAGCTATAAAGAAGTAGTTATAAATAAAATTTTTTGATGGTAATGGAGCCATATTTCGTGAAATGCGAGGTATGGCTTTTTGTTTTTAAAGAGAGGAAGTATGTCTAATATTAAAAAACCGCTGGCGATGACGATTTTAGCTTCATCATTAAGTGCTGCTTTAGTGGCTACGCCAACGTATGCAAGTGATACGTTTTATGATGCATTAACTGGTGGTAAAATCAGTTTTTCAGCACGAGCACGCTATGAGTCTGTTGATCAAGATAATGGGTTGAAAGATGCTGATGCGCTGACTTTAAGAACCACATTCGGCTATAAGACTGGAAGTTTTCACGGCTTTACAGGCTTTGTTGAATTTGAAGATGTTTCGGAGCTGGGTTCTGATGATTACAACAGTACAACCAATGGTAATGGTACTTATTCAGTCATAGCAGATCCTGATGGAACTGAGGTGAACCAAGCTTATTTAGGCTATCAGTTTGGTGCTAATGAGATAAAGTTTGGTCGTCAAGAAATTGCTTTTAGAGGGGCGCCATTTCATCGCTTTGTAGGTAATGTTTTATGGCGTCAGAATCACCAGTCTTATGATGGCGTACGTCTCACCAGCAAGGCTTTATCTGATACAAAGCTAGAGTATGCATACATCGATGAAATCCATACAATCTTTGGAGATGATCGTAATGCCGGGATAATCAAAGATGGTGATATTGATGTTGAAGGTCATTTATTAAGTGCACAATATTCAGGTTTACCTATCGGTACTTTGTCAGCGTATGCACACCTAGTCGATTATAAAGATGCAGAAGCTATATCGAATAAAATAATTGGTGTGCGCTTAAATGGTGCCCAAGCCGTTACAGAAGATTTTAAAGTTATTTATACAGCTGAATTTGCACAACAAGATGATTATAAAGATGGAACCCAAGAAGACCATGATTACATACTTGCTGAAATAGGCGGTAAGTACAAAGGTTGGTTGGCCAAATTGTCACATGAAGTACAAGAAGGTGATGGGACAACGAGCTTCAAAACGCGTTTAGGAACAAACCACGCTTATCAAGGCTGGGCAGATCAGTTTCTAGCAACACCGGCTCAAGGTTTAGAAGATACATACGTAACAGTGGTTGGTAACGTGCTAGGAGCAAAATTAGTCATGGCATATCATGATTTTGAAACCGACGAAGATAGTATTGATGCGGGTGACGAATTCGATATTCTTCTTGCTAAGAAATTTGCAAAACATTATACCGTTGGTTTGAAGTATGCAGATTATGATGCTGGAGATCTTGCTGGCAAAGTAGATACAGAAAAATTCTGGGTATTTGGCCAAGTTAATTTTTAATTGAAAAATAAAGTGCGGGGGGATTTTAGTCCCCTTGCATTTTTAATGATGCACTTAATCAGTTCGTTTTTTGATGAGCTTGTCTATATTGATGCGTAAGTCATCATTATTGATTTTTAAGTGATTGAATATAAAAATATTTTGGTGGTATAACTTATGCATCGGTAGCTATAGTTATTATCACTTAGATAATAACAAAGCCATTTGAAAAATATAATGGACTTTGAAAAGTTGCAAATAAACGATATTTTAATGATGAATAAAACGCTTAACTTACTGAGTAATCACGATGAAAATTAATACTATAGTTGTGAGTGACGCCGATGAGTCTAATTCGATGCTTGAAAAGGTATTGAGCTCAAGTGACTATAAAATAGTGTTTAATGATTCATCTCTTCAAAGCCTACTGAAGCAGGCTTTTGTAGTACCGCCTGAACTGATCATCATTAATATTGAAAAAGCAGATCTATCTTTAATAGAGCAGCTCAAATTGATCAATCAGCAGTTTCCTTTACCGGTAGTGGTATTTGCAAAAGATGATAGAGAAGAGGCTATTGAACAATTTATTGATGCAGGGGTGAGCGCCTATGTTGTTGATGGCTTAAGCGAACAGCGCATTATACCTATCTTAAAAACAGCAGTGACACGCTTTAGGCAGTATCAGGGCATTAAGAAAGAACTTAAAGAACTTAAAGCAAGTTTGGATGATAGAAAAATCATAGACCGGGCAAAAGGTATTCTTATGCAACAGAGAAGTTGTACTGAGGATGAAGCTTATAAACTTTTGCGTTCAAATGCTATGAGCCAGAATACGCGTATTGCGGTCCTAGCAAAAAACCTTGTTGATACAGCAGACCTACTCACGACGCCCTAATAAATCCTTATCGCTATAATGACCCAATAGCGCTCTTCACCTCTCTTCATTTGCACTTAATTCGTGCGTAACCTTCTTTAAAAATAACGCAGTACAACCGTAAGTCTTTTCCTAATATTTTACCGCATATAACTAGTTGTAATTATTGTGTTTTATCTGTGCTTCTGATGGTTGGCATAATATCTGCTTTGTATAAGACAGCACATTTATTCTAACGGTGGAATAAGTGAGGTAAAAAAGAATTCAGACAAAGGCGTCTATTTGGGAATCCTATTCCCAAATAGACGCCTTTTTTATTGGAAAATTATTTTGGAGAATTTTGTGTTTTCAAGAAGAAAGGTTATTAAAACATTGGCGATAGCGAGTATGTCTATCGGCTTAGGTCTAACACACGCGACCATAGCTTTAGCCGCACCAGGTGAATTGGAGAAAGAAGACCTTAAATTTGGCTTTATTAAACTGACCGATATGGCACCGTTGGCTATTGCTTATGAAAAAGGATTTTTTGAAGATGAAGGGTTGTATGTCAGTTTGGAAGCCCAAGCGAACTGGAAAGTATTACTTGATGGCGTTATTGATGGCAAGTTAGATGGCGCACACATGCTTGCTGGCCAACCTCTTGGTGCAACCATTGGTTTTGGTACGAAGGCAGACATCATTACAGCCTTTAGTATGGATTTGAATGGTAATGCGATTACTGTTTCAAATGATATTTGGGATCAGATGAAACCACATGTACCTGTTGAAGATGGTAAACCTATACATCCGATTAGTGCTTCTTCTTTAAAACCCGTAGTGGACAAATACATTGATGAAGGGAAGCCATTCAATATGGGTATGGTCTTTCCTGTTTCCACGCATAACTATGAACTACGTTATTGGTTAGCGGCCGGTGGAATTCACCCAGGCTACTACGCACCGCATAAGGGCGATGTCAGTGGACAAATTGATGCACAAGCGATGTTATCTGTTACGCCACCACCACAAATGCCAGCCACGATGGAAGCTGGCACTATTTACGGTTACTGTGTAGGTGAACCGTGGAATCAACAGGCTGTATTTAAAGGCATTGGTGTACCTGTGATTACCGATTATGAAATTTGGAAAAATAATCCAGAAAAAGTGTTCGGTGTCAGTCAAGGATGGGCTGATGAAAATCCTAATACACATATTGCAGTCGTTAAAGCATTAATTCGGGCTGCAGAATGGTTAGATGCGAATGATCTTGCTAATCGTCCTGAAGCAGTAAAAATCTTATCTCAAAGTAACTATGTTGGTGCTGATTACGACGTTATCGCAAATAGTATGACAGGTACATTTGAATACGAAAAAGGTGATAAACGAGAAGTGCCTGATTTCAACGTATTCTATAAACATAATGCAACATACCCATACTATAGTGATGCGATTTGGTACTTATCGCAAATGCGTCGTTGGGGACAAATTGCAGAGCCTAAATCAGATAGTTGGTTTATGGATATGGCGAAAAAAGTATATCGACCTGATATCTACGCCATTGCTGCTAAAGAATTGATCGCAGAAGGTAAAGTTGAAGCGAAAGATTTCCCAGATTTCGCAACAGAAACAGGGTTTAAACCAGCACAGACTGAGTTTATTGATGAAATCACCTTCGATGGTACGCAACCTAATGCTTATTTAGAGCAGTTTCCGATTGGTTTGAAAGGCGACACAGTCATAGATTAATTATCTCCTAGCTTACGGCCTGCTTATTCATTAAGAATGAGTGGGCCGTAAACATATGTAACTTACTAAAAAAGAATTTTCAATGAAAGATAAATTAATAAATGGATTTGAGATGATCGGCTTCACCTGGTTTGTTCCTTTGGTCAAACTGGTGTCAGGCGAATCCCCAAGAGTACAATTGGCAGAGTTTGGCAAGATGGTAGGTGTCCCTGCAGTCGCTTTTATACTTTTCCTAGGTTTATGGCATATCGGCGCCGCTAAAGTCGTCACCAGCTTGGGACAAGTGCCAGGCCCTGTTCAAGTTTATGAACAGGCGGGTGGCTTAATTGATGAGCATTACCAAGAGCGTGAAAAAGCCCAAGCTTTTCTTGAGAGACAAGAGAAAAGAAATGCTGAAAAGCTTGCAAAAAACCCAGATGCAAAGGTGAAAATTAGGCCTTATACAGGTAAAGAAACCTATTTTGATCAAATTTTAACTAGCTTATTTACCGTTTTTATTGGCTTTTTGATAGCGAGTATTATTGCAATCCCCGCTGGGATAGTAAGTGGTTTAAGCGATACGCTATATTCAGCACTTAATCCACTAATTCAGATATTTAAACCAGTTTCACCATTGGCTTGGCTACCTATCGTCACCATGGTGGTGAGTGCGACTTATGTGACAGCAGATCCGATGTTTTCTAAATCATTTATCACATCTGCTATCACCGTGACATTGTGTTCCTTATGGCCAACACTCATTAATACAGCTGTAGGTGTGTCATCTATTGATCGCGACTTAATTAATGTGGGCAGAGTGCTGCGTCTAAATTATTTCACAACAGTTTTTAAAATAGTTATTCCATCATCGATACCGATGATTTTTACAGGTTTAAGAATTTCTCTAGGTATTGGTTGGATGGTATTGATTGCTGCTGAAATGTTGGCTCAAAATCCAGGATTAGGAAAGTTTGTCTGGGATGAGTTCCAAAATGGCAGTTCCTCTTCTTTAGGTCGAATTATGGTCGCTGTATTAACGATCGGTATCCTCGGCTTTATGCTTGACCGCATTATGTTAGTCATGCAAAAAGCTTTTTCTTACGATAAAAACGCCGTGGTGCGTTAGGACAAAATTATGGAAAAATATCTTAATATCGATCACGTGAGTATCGAGTTCCCAACGGCTAACGGTCCATTCAAAGCGTTAGATAATGTCAGTCTCAAAATTGACAAAGGGGAATTCGTTAGCATCATTGGCCATTCTGGCTGTGGCAAATCAACAGTTATGAACATTGTTGGCGGCTTGTATCAGGCGACAGAGGGCGGTGTGATTCTAGAGGGCAGAGAAGTTAATGAACCTGGTCCTGACAGGGCTATCGTGTTTCAGAACCATTCTTTATTTCCATGGTTGACAGCATACGAGAATGTGGACTTAGCCGTTAAATCCGTATTCAAAGGGAAAAAGTCAACTAAAGAGATGAAAGAATGGGTAGATCATAATATTGCTTTAGTCCATATGTCTCATGCTAAAAACAAGTTACCAGCAGAAATTTCAGGTGGGATGAAACAACGAATTGGGATTGCTAGAGCTTTAGCGATGGAACCAAAAGTACTGTTGATGGATGAGCCCTTTGGTGCGTTGGATGCACTGACACGTGCTCATTTACAAGATTCTTTGATGGAAATTCAAACGGAGTTAAATAACACCGTTATTATGATTACACACGATGTAGATGAAGCCGTATTACTGTCAGATAAAATAGTCATGATGACAAATGGGCCTGCAGCCTCTATAGGTGAAGTTATGCACGTAGATTTAGAACGCCCTCGTAAGCGACTCTATCTATCTGATGATCCAAAATACAATCATTTTCGCTCAGAAGTGATTCATTTTTTGCATGAACGGCATGCAAAAAAAGTCGCCTAGAATATCTATCTTAAGCAGGTCAGTATGTCGTGCACTAGCGACGCAGACATATTGCACTTAACTTGTGCGAATCAAGCACTACTATGCTTCATGGTAGTGCTTTTTTTATTCATAAATAAATTAAAATTTCAAAAAAAACAATAGGTTAAATTATGGCACGGTTTACGCTAAAGGGTGAGTAACCAATGTTGGTTTTAGCTCTTTGAGAGAGATTTGCAATGTCAGCACAAAAACTCAAACTACTATCGTTTAGTGGTAATACTCGTATCCTTCATTTAAGTTGGATGGCCTTTTTTATTAGCTTTGTCGTTTGGTTCAATCATGCACCTTTGCTGATATCAATTCGTGAAACACTCGGATTGACTGATCAACAAGTCAAAACTATTCTCATATTAAATGTGGCATTAACGATACCAGCGCGTATTGTCGTAGGTATGTTAGTGGATAAATATGGTCCTAAAATCATGTATTCCTCGTTATTGGGAATATCTAGTTTTATTTGTTTCTTCTTTGCAATAGCAGATAGTTTCGAGCAACTTGCTGCTGCCCGCTTCATGCTTGGTTTTGTTGGTGCTGGTTTTGTTATCGGTATACGGATGATTTCTGAATGGTATCCAGCTAAACAAGTTGGGCTTGCTGAGGGTATCTATGGCGGTTGGGGTAACTTTGGTTCAGCGGCCGCTGCAATGACTTTACCGACAGTTGCACTCATGTTTGGAGGCGAAGATGGCTGGCGTTATGCGGTAGCCCTGACAGGTGCCATTGCATTGGTTTATGCGTTTATTTATTACAATAGCGTCTCAGATACACCTAAAGGTTCAACCTATTTTAAACCGAAAAAATCGGGTGGTATGGAAGTCACTAGTAAAGGCGACTTGATCTTATATTTGATCATGAATATCCCAATGTATACGGCTTTAGCCTTACTTGCTTGGAAACTTTCGCCTAGTGGTGTTGGCTTACTGACAACAGGTGTTACGCAAACTATTTATATTGGTTTAGTCATTTTGTATTTTTATCAGGCTTACCATATCTATCAAGTTAACAAGGATATTTTCGTTAAAGCTGTTCCTGAGATTCATCGCTATAAATTTAAACAAGTCGCCGTGCTTGATTTAGCTTATTTAGCTACGTTTGGTTCTGAATTAGCTGTTGTTTCGATGCTGCCACTCTTTTTTAGCGACACATTTGATATCAGTGCAGTTCAAGCTGGTTTGTTAGCATCTGGTTTTGCATTTATGAACTTAGTGTCTCGCCCAATTGGTGGTCTATTTAGTGATCGGTTTGGTAGAAAGAAAACACTGTCAGTTTGTATCACGGGCTTGGCTATTGGTTATTTCATAATGAGTCAGATCACCTCTGATTGGTATATTTTACTTGCGGTGGTGGCTACAATGTTTTGTTCTTTCTTTGTACAAGCGGGTGAGGGTGCAGTATTTGCTGTTGTGCCATTAGTGCAAAGACGTTTAACAGGTCAAGTAGCGGGAATGGCTGGAGCATACGGAAATGTAGGCGCGGTTACATTCTTAACTGTATTATCATTTGTGTCAGCACAAACTTTCTTTTTGGTGATTGCTTCAACAGCAGTGGTGACGCTGATTGCTGTACAATTTATGGATGAACCTCAAGGACAAATGGCTGAAATATTACCTGATGGAACTGTTCAAATGATTGATGTTCATTAAATGTATTTTGTATTGAATCATTACTCACAGACACGGTATAGAAGACCACATGGCAGCTAAATTACAAGCCAGTATTGGTTCCTACACTGATAAGGGTCTAAAGGAAGAGAATCAGGATTCTTTAGGCCATTTAGTGCCTGACAATGTGGCTTTATTATCGTCAAAAGGTATTGTCTGCACATTGGCTGATGGCATCAGTAGTAGTGAAGAAGCCAAGCAGGCTAGCCAATGCTGTGTCACAGGTTTTATTGAAGATTATATGAGTACGCCAGACTCTTGGTCCGTTAAAAAATCAGGTGGTAAGGTTCTAACGGCGATCAATAATTGGTTGTACAGCCAAAGCAATCAATATAGAGATATTTCGCGAGGCTTGGCCAGTACCTTTTGTGGCTTGGTAATCAAGTCAACGACAGCACATTTATTTCATGTAGGTGACTCTCGTATTTATCTACTCAGAGGGCAAGATCTTGAACAGTTAACCCAAGATCATCGTATCCAAATGCATGGAGAAAGGGAGTATTTGGGTCGAGCGATGGGTGTAGATTTTCGTTTAGATATTGATTATAAATCTCTATCTGTAGAGGTAGGAGATGTTTTCTTTATCTGTACAGATGGTATCCATGATTACTTAAATAACAAAGAGTTATTATCATTAATTAATATTAACAATAATGAATTAAATGCATTATGCGAACAAGTTGTGGCTCGTGCTTTAGAAAAAGGTAGCGATGATAATGTGAGTTGTCAGCTACTAAAAATAACTGAACTGCCATCACAAGATCCTGATGAAGTATTTTCACAGTTGACTAGTAATCCTTTTCCTCCTGAGTTGTATGAGGGTGTGATTTTAGATGGCTATCGTGTAATAAGAGAATTACATGCAAGCTCTACAAGTCAATTGTATTTAGCCGTTAATAATGAAACAAATCAAAAGGTAGTAATTAAAACACCCTCAGTTAATTTTGAGGATGATCCAGCTTACTTGGAAAGGTTCCAGCTAGAAGAGTGGGTAGGTCGTCGAATTGATAGTCCACATGTTATTAGAACAATAGAACAGAAAACGCCTCGCCGTTTTATGTATTACATTATGGAATACATAGAAGGACAAACACTTGAACAATGGATCCTCGATCAGGAAGAGCCAGATTTAACCGCAATCCGTAATATCGTGTCCCAAGTCGTTTCAGGTTTACGTGCATTCCACCGTTTGGACATGCTTCATCAAGATATTAAGCCAGGCAATATTATGATGACGCCAGAAGGTATCGTGAAGATAGTCGATTTTGGGTCGACTAAGATTGCTGGGATTGCTGAAATAGCAACACCCGTAGAGCGGAAAGAGTTGTTAGGAACCCGACATTACACAGCGCCTGAATATTTGATAGGAAACCCCGGGACAAACCGATCAGATATGTTTTCCTTAGCCTGTATCGTGTATGAAATGATAACAGGTCGCTTACCTTATAGTGACCAATTAGAAAAAGTTTCAGGTGAGGCCGATTTCCAGCGTTTAAATTATCTGTCAATCAGCAATTATATGCAGACGATACCGCATTGGGTCGATAAGGCTATTAAGAAAGCAGTCCAAATCAACCCTGAAAAACGCTATGAAAAATTATCAGAGTTTGAAAGTGATTTACGTAAACCCAATCCTGAGTTTTTAAAAGAAGAGCAATTACCTTTAATGGAAAGAAATCCGCTTGGTTTCTGGAAAGGTTTGGCTTTGATGCTATTAGTTTTGAATTTTGTGTTGCTGTTTTTTATAACGACAAACTAAAAAGGCCACACTTAAAAAGTGTGGCCTTTAAAAATTAGATTTAATTACTTATTTTGCTGCAGCAACAGAAATAAGTTCGATATCAAAAATCAGGGTTTCATTAGGACCAATTAGTTTACCGGCACCTCGTTGGCCATAGGCTAATTCAGCTGGAACAACGACTTGCCATTTGGCACCTTCTTTCATCATCTGTAAAGCTTCTTGCCAGCCACGAATAACGCCAGAAACAGGGAAAGTAGCAGGTTCTTTTCTTTCATAAGAACTGTCAAAGACGGTACCGTCTAGTAATGTGCCTTTGTAGTGTGCAACAACTTTATCTGTTGATTTTGGCGTTGTGCCTGACCCTGCTTCAATGACTTTATATTGTAGGCCAGAAGCGGTGATTTTAACGCCTTCTTCTGTAGCATTTTTAGCTAGGAAAACAGCGGATTCCTGTTCTTTCAATTGAGATGTTTTTGCTAACTCATCTTGTTTTTTCTTTTGATACATAGCAGCCAATGTCTGTGCTGTTTCTGCATCGATCTGAGGCTTATTACCTTCTAGCATGTCTTTGATGCCTGCAGCAAAAGCATCCATTTCAATGTCAACGCCTTCTGCAACGACGCCTTGACCAACCTGAACACCAAAAATATAGCTTAATTTTTGTTTTTCAGTTTCTAAAGGTGTTGCATGACTAGCTAAAGAAACGCTGGCCAATAGTGGCAGGATCGCGAGGTTTTTTAATTTCATGTGTATTGGTCCCTAGGGGTTATTGAGTAATAAGGTATAGCGTAAATAGCTCATAACATTATATGAGCATTAGTAATTTTCTAATCGAAAAAGTTCAAACAGATATTTTCTCATAATTTTAAGCAAAATAATTTAAATAATAACCTAGGAAAGTACTTGGTTATAGGTTTAATTGGTACTATAATGGTATCAATTAGGAGGGCATAGCATGCTACGCATGGGAAAATTGACAGATTACGGCATAGTTTTAATGAGCTATTTAGCCAGAAATAATAAGGATCACTACAACGCGCACACTTTAGCTGACGCAGTCCATATGCCTCAGCCAACGGTGAGGAAAGTGTTAAAAGCACTATCACAAAATGGCTTGTTGGATTCTGAACGTGGTGCACATGGTGGATATAGTTTAAGCCGTCAAGCAAAAGACATTTCAATTGCCGACATTATTACAGCTATCGAAGGCCCTATTGCTTTAACTGAATGTGTGAGCAGCGAAAGCCAATGTGATCAGGAAGTTCATTGTGCAGTGCAAACCAATTGGGAACGCATAAATAGCGCTGTCTACCATGCCTTAGATGAAGTGAAGTTGTCAGACATGTTAATTCCTGATGCTCATAATAAAGGTGTAAGTCCAATCCATTTTTATCCAACTTCGAGCAAGTTGGACAGTGAAATACAACAGGATGGTGAGATCCATGGCTGAGCAAAAACAGCAAATAGAAGAGTTCGTACCGAGTGAATATTCGGCCGGTTTCGTCACTGATATTGAGGCGGATAGTTTACCGCCGGGTTTGAGTGAGGATGTGGTTCGACAAATTTCGGCCATCAAAGGTGAGCCTGAGTTTCTGTTAGAGTGGCGCTTGAAGGCATACCGTCATTGGCTAACATTGGAAACGCCTAAATGGGCGCATGTCCACTACCCAGAAATAGATTATCAGGACATCAGTTATTACTCAGCTCCTAAGAAGAAAACAGATGGACCGAAAAGCTTGGACGAAGTTGATCCTGAATTATTAAGAACCTATGAAAAATTGGGTGTGCCGTTAGAAGAGCGAGCGCGTCTTGCAGGTGTCGCTGTTGATGCTGTTTTTGACAGTGTCTCAGTGGCTAATACTTTCCAAGATAAATTAGCCGAAGAAGGCATCCTATTTATGCCGTTTTCAAAAGCGGTTAAACAACATCCAGAATTGATAAAAAAATACCTTGGTAGTGTGGTGCCATATCGAGATAATTTTTATGCCGCATTAAATTCAGCTGTGTTTAGTGATGGGTCATTTGTGTTTATTCCTAAGGGTGTACGTTGCCCTATGGAATTATCAACCTATTTCCGAATCAATGCAGCCAATACAGGACAGTTCGAGCGTACCCTGATTATTGCCGAAGATGATGCTTATGTTAGTTATCTAGAAGGTTGTACAGCACCGATGCGTGATGAAAATCAATTACACGCTGCGGTAGTAGAACTGGTTGCTTTAGATCGTGCAGAAATTAAATACTCTACGGTCCAAAACTGGTATCCAGGCGATGAAAATGGCAAAGGTGGCATCTATAATTTTGTGACCAAAAGAGCAGCCTGTCGAGGTGTTAGTTCTAAAGTGTCTTGGACGCAAGTAGAAACAGGTTCAGCGATTACTTGGAAGTATCCAAGTGTTATTTTGCAAGGTGATAATTCGATTGGTGAGTTTTACTCGGTTGCTGTGACTAATAATATGCAGCAAGCTGATACTGGCACCAAGATGATTCACTTGGGTAAAAACACCAGTTCGACAGTTATTTCCAAGGGCATCTCGGCTGGGCGTTCTGAAAATGCCTATCGTGGCCTGATTCGTGTTGGACCTAATGCAGAAAACGCCCGTAACTATACCGAGTGTGATTCATTATTAATGGGCGACACTTGTGGAGCTCATACTTTCCCTTATATAGAAGTGAAAAACCCGACTGCTCAAATTGAACACGAAGCTTCAACTTCTAAAATTAGTGAAGATCAACTGTTTTATTGTAAACAGCGTGGCATGGATACAGAAGATGCAGTTTCAATGATTGTGAATGGCTTTTGTAAGGAAGTGATTCGCCAGTTACCAATGGAATTTGCAGTAGAAGCCCAGAATCTATTAGGCCTATCGTTAGAAGGCTCTGTTGGTTAAACCGCATTCGTTTTTAGTACCGCGATTAGCGATAGACGATGATTAAATTATTTAAAGAGATAAAACATGTTAGAAATTAAAAACCTTTATGCCAGTGTTGATGGAAAAGAAATTCTTAAGGGTATCAACTTAACCGTCAATGCGGGCGAAGTGCATGCCATCATGGGCCCTAATGGGGCTGGTAAAAGCACTTTATCTAATGTTTTAGCAGGTAGAGATGGTTATGAAATCACACAAGGTGAGGTAATATTCAAAGATGAAGACTTATTAGACCTTGAAGCTGAAGAGCGGGCACGTCGTGGTATTTTCCTTGCCTTCCAATATCCTGTTGAAATTCCGGGTGTGAGTAATATTTATTTACTTAAAGCCGCTTTAAATGCGGTGCGTGAACACCAAGGTCTAGATGAATTAGATGCAATGGACTTCCTTGCGTTAGTTAGGGAAAAAATGCAGCTAGTTCATATGAATGAAGAGTTTTTATACCGTGGCGTTAATGAAGGTTTCTCTGGTGGTGAGAAGAAACGCAATGAAATCTTACAAATGGCCCTGTTAGAACCAGCACTAGCCATACTTGATGAGACTGATTCGGGTCTTGATATAGATGCTTTGCGAACAGTATCAGAAGGGGTGAATGCCTTACGTTCGCAAGAACGTTCGATTGTAATGATTACTCACTATCAGCGACTGTTGGATTACATACAGCCTGATTTTGTTCATGTCCTGTCTGATGGTCGCATCGTGAAATCAGGTGATAAAGAATTAGCAAAAGAACTTGAAGATAAGGGCTATAGCTGGGTTAAAGAGCATGTGGAAGGTTCTGCTGCATGAAGCAATTAACCGAATTAACGACATCATTTACAAGTGTTGCAGACAGTATTGATCTGCCAGGGCAAGATTTATCCTGGATACAGGAAATACGTCAGCAAGCATTAGCACAATTTAATCAGTCTGGTTTCCCATCGAAGAAAGTGGAAGATTGGAAGTACACCAGCTTATGGGAACTGACGCAACTGCAATTCAGTCACCTTGTTGAGCCTGTAGAAGTTAGTGAACAGCATTGCGAACAGCTTGCTCTATTGGAAGATGCTTATCGTGTTGTTATCGTTGATGGCGTATTTTCTGCTGACTTATCAAAATTGACTTCTTTACAAGAAGGTCTAACAGTTGGTCCTTTCTCACAATCTTTAGAACGTATTCAACAGC
Source organism: uncultured Gammaproteobacteria bacterium (assembly GCA_905479075.1). Taxonomy (GTDB): domain Bacteria; phylum Pseudomonadota; class Gammaproteobacteria; order Nitrosococcales; family Methylophagaceae. The sequence continues at coordinate 113,284 of CAJQLA010000012.1, forward strand.
AATTAGGAAAACAAGTATCGATTGAAAAAGAAGGTTTAACAGCCTTAAATACTTTATTGATGAAAGAAGGTGTGATGGTTCATATCGCTGAAGATAAAATCATCGATAAACCAATTGAGCTCCTGGTCATCAACACAGGTGGTACAGATAACTTAGCCACACATCTACGGAATATGATCGTGTTAGATGATAATGCAGAAGCGACAGTGATTGAGCATTATGTTGGTTTGACGGACACATCGTGTCTGACCAATGTGGTGAGCGAAGTCATCCTGGCCGAGAAAGCGGAACTTTTTCATTATAAATTGCAGCAAGAATCTGATAATGCCTTCCATATAGCGACATTAGCAGCTAAACAAGCAACAGGAAGTCAGTGGCATACCAATAATATTAATTTGGGTGCAAAGCTGGCGCGTAATGATATCCATAGCCAATTATTTGGTGAACAATCGCATACTACGATGGATGGTTTGTACATACTGGATAATGAGCAACATATTGATAACCATACCCGTATAGATCACTTCGTACCCAACACGACCAGTAATGAGCTTTATAAAGGTGTCCTAAATGGCAGTAGCCATGCTGTCTTTAATGGCAAGGTGATGGTACACAAAGATGCTCAAAAAACAGATTCTAATCAATATAACCATAATTTATTATTGTCACGTAATTGCGAAATTGATACTAAGCCAGAAATGGAAATTTATGCCGATGACGTTAAGTGTGGTCACGGTAGTACAGTAGGGCAGATCGATATGGATCAGTTGTTTTTCTTGCGTGCTCGTGGTTTAGACGAGGTAACAGCAAGAAGTCTGTTAACCCATGCATTTGCAGTTGAAGTATTAGAACGTATTCCTTCAGAACATATTAGAAAAGCATTATCTAATGTGATTGAGCAACGTCTTCCTCGTGGTAAAAAATAGTCATGGCAGCGTTTGATATTGAAGCCATCCGTAAGGATTTCCCGATTTTAGATCAACTTATCTATGATAAACCTTTAGCGTATTTAGATAATGCCGCGAGTAGTCAAAAACCGGTTCAGGTGATCGAGGCGATAGATCATTATTATCGAAAAGATAATGCCAATGTTCATCGTGGCGTACATCGCTTGAGTCAACGTGCTACAGATGCTTATGAAGCCTCGAGAACTAAAGTTCGTGATTTTATTAATGCCAAATCAGACAAAGAAATTGTATTTGTCCGAGGTGCAACAGAAGCCATTAATTTAGTAGCTCAAAGCTTTGTTCGGCCCCAGACAAAAGCCGGTGATGAGATCTTAATTAGTCATATGGAACATCATGCCAATATTGTTCCTTGGCAGATGTTGTGTGAACAAACTGGCGCTAAGTTACGTGTTATTCCAATGACGGAACAAGGTGAACTAGATTTAACAGGCATAGATGATTTATTAACTGAACAGACAAAAATCTTAGCGATAGGGCAGGTGTCGAATGCCCTAGGTACGATTAACCCGGTGAAGATGCTGACTGAAAAAGCCCATGCTAAAAACATCCCAGTATTGATTGACGGTGCACAAGCCGTACCGCATCTTTCAGTCGATGTGCAGGATTTAGATTGTGATTTTTATGTGTTTTCAGGCCATAAAATGTTTGCACCGACAGGCATAGGTGCATTGTATGGAAAACAAGCTTTATTAGAAGAGATGCCGCCATGGCAAGGTGGTGGCGATATGATTCTGTCCGTGAGTTTTGAGCACACCCAGTACAATGAATTACCTTATAAATTTGAGGCTGGAACGCCACATATTGCAGGGGCTATTGGTCTAGGTGCTGCGATTGATTATATGCAGAGTATAGGCGTTGAGAAGCTGGCAAAACACGAACATGATTTGCTCGATTACGCTACAGATAAATTAAGTAATATGGCGGGTGTTCGTCTCATAGGAACAGCTCAACACAAAGCCAGTGTTTTATCATTTTTAATTGAGGGTGTTCATCCTCATGATGTCGGGACTATATTTGATCAACAAGGTGTCGCTATCCGTACGGGACATCATTGTGCCCAACCCGTCATGCAGTTTTTTGGTATACCCGCGACAGCGCGTGCTTCGTTCGCTTTTTATAATACGATGGATGAAGTCGATGCACTTGCTGCTGCGGTAGTGAAAGTACAGGAGCTATTTGCCTAATGAGTTCAGCTGATTTAAGAGATCTTTATCAACAAGTGATCATGGATCACAACAAAAAACCACGAAATTTTCGTGAAATGCTGGATGCCAATCATTTAGCACATGGTAATAACCCTTTGTGTGGTGATGCCTTAGTTGTTTTTGTCAAAATGGATGGGGATGTGATTGAGGATGTCAGCTTTCAGGGTAGTGGTTGTGCAATTTCAATGGCATCAGCCTCATTAATGACAGAAAGCATTAAAGGTAAAACCTTAGCTGAAGCCGAAGCAATTTATCAGCAGGTTCATAAACAAATGACAAGCGAAGATGCTGATCCTGCTCTATTAGGAAAATTGGAAGTATTAGGTGGTGTTCGAGAGTTTCCTGCGCGTGTAAAATGCGCGACGTTGTCATGGCATACGATGCACACGGCAATGGAGAATGACCACGATATATCAGTAACGACAGAATAGGGCAGTAAGATGACGGAAGAACTTTTTAAAGCAAGCCCAGAAGAATTGAAACAAGATGTGGTTGAGATGCTGGAAACCATCTACGACCCAGAAATCCCAGTGAATATTTATGAGCTAGGATTAATCTACGATATTAAAGTCAGTGATGAGTCTATCGTTGATATCCAAATGACCTTAACAGCGCCAGGCTGTCCAGTTGCACAATCATTCCCAGGTGATATTGAGGCTAAAGTTGGCACAGTCCCGGGCGTGGCTGAATGTCATGTTGAGCTTGTTTGGGAACCAACTTGGACAAAAGATATGATGAGTGAGGCGGCACAACTACAATTGGGTATGTTCTAGCCATTTCATTTCACCAATCTGTAAGGAGCGGTGAATGTTAAAAAAATTATTAAGCTTTATAACGCTGTTAGGAGGCCTTATGACGGTAACTGCAGCCGAGATAGATCCTCAATGGTTTCAAGCCTACCAAAACAAAGGGTCAAGCTACGAGCCTAGAACCCGACATTTCAATCCGGACGGTCAACCCAAATATATCAATCGTCTAATCTTGGAAGACTCACCTTATCTGAACCAACATGCCCATAACCCAGTGGATTGGTATCCGTGGGGAATAGAAGCATTTACAGCAGCAAAACAGCAAGATAAACCCATCTTCCTATCCATCGGCTATTCAACCTGCCATTGGTGCCATGTCATGGAAGAACAAAGCTTCGATAATGAAGTGATAGCTAAACAGATGAACACGTCTTTCATCAATATCAAAGTCGATCGAGAACAGCGTCCAGAACTAGACGAGCTTTATATGACAGCCGTGAGCTTAATGACCGGACATGGAGGCTGGCCTATGTCGAGTTTCTTAACACCAGAAGGTAAAACATTTTGGGGCGGCACTTATTTACCACCACAGCAATTTAGCAAAGTGTTAAATGGCCTATCAACTGCGTGGTTGGAAAATCGCAGTCAAGTTGATGCGCAGGCAAATGAAATAGCAGCTGCTGTTAAGAAAATAAACACGACCAAACAGCAAAGTGCTCAGATTAGCCCAGATATTGTTGAACAAGCAGCTAGTCAGTTATTGCAAGGTTATGACGAGCTTATGGGCGGTTTTTCACAAGCACCTAAGTTTCCTAATGAGGCTGACTTATTCCTACTGCTTGATACCATTAAACGTAATGAAGATCAGTCATTACTCGAGGTGGTTGAAACGACTTTAAATGCAATGGCACAAGGTGGTATTTATGATCAAGTCGGTGGTGGCTTTCATCGTTATTCAACCGACAACGAATGGCTGGTGCCTCATTTTGAAAAGATGCTTTATAACCAAGCTCATTTAGCCAGAGTTTATCTGTATGCCTATGAGTTAACAGGAAATGCGTTTTATGCCCGTATAGCACGTCAAACATTGGACTATGTGTTGCGTGATATGACATCGGAACAGGGTGGGTTCTATTCAGCCACAGATGCAGATAGCGAAGGTGAAGAAGGCACCTTTTTTGTGTGGTCTAAAGATGAATTGAAAAGCGTTTTATCAACGCAAGATGCAGACTTAGTGATTAGCTTATTTGATGTGACTGATGAAGGTAATTTTGAAGGTCACAATATTTTATACCTTCCTGAAAGTTTAAAGGCTTATGCTAAACAGTACGGACTTGATTACCAACATTTCCTTAATCGACTAGACAGTATTTTAAAGACATTAAGAGAAGTAAGGCAGCAGCGTGAATATCCTTTGCGTGACAATAAGATCATCACTGCATGGAATGGCATGATGATAACGACATTGGCATTGGCAAACGATATTTTAGGAGATGAAAAGTACCTTGTAGCTGCGAAGCAAAACGCAGATTTTTTATGGAAAGTGAATAGAAATACACAAGGTCAATTATGGCGTGTCCATATGCAAGGCAGTTCATCGATTCCAGCAGCCCAAGAAGATTATGCTTATTTAGCTGAGGCGATGATTGCACTCTATGATGCAAGCCAGGAGAAAGTTTATTTACAGCGTGCCCAACAATTAAGTGATGCCATGTTGGATCTGTTTTGGGATAAAGATGCTGGCGGTTTTTATATGAATACTGTGAGCGATGTGCCGACTATGGCGAGAGTCAAGCAAAGTAGTGATGGTGCTACTCCTTCGGGTAACTCGATCGCTTTTCATGTATTGAGTATGCTGAGCAAGCGCACTGATAACTTGGAGTACGATAGCAAGGCATCGGCCACGATAGCCGCTTTTGCAGATGACATAATGCGAGCGCCCGCTGCCTATGGTTATATGCTCCATGTCTTAGAAAAACAGCGAAACGGCGAATTATCAAGTCGACAATATGCTGCCCGTGGTGAAGTCTCGGTTAAGGCAGCTATAAGCAAGCAAGCTAAGAAAAGACAGCTTGTTCTAACGCTGGATATTCAACCAAATTGGCATATCAATGCTAACAAACCATTGGATAAAGACTTAATCGCGACTGAGCTGGTTCTGTCAGATATAATGACGCAACAATTGGGCAAGGTGCTCTATCCACAAGCGGTTGAGAAAACGTTAGGTTTTAGCCAAAAACGTTTAGCCTTGTATGAAGAAAACATCGTTATTTCAACTGATATTGAACTAACACCAGAACAGATGACCAAGCCCATTCGCTTTAATTTGAAACTACAAGCTTGTAATGAACAGGTTTGTTTAGCGCCTGAAACCTTACAATTTAGATTGAGATAATGACCACATTAAGCAACAGTAAAAGACCCGTCTACCTGCCTTATTCAGGCCCAACACTACTCAGCATGTCTTTGCTCAATAAAGGTTGTGCTTTTTCCGAGCAAGAGCGTGAAGAATTTGGCCTTACAGGCTTGTTGCCACAGCGTTATGAAACTATTGAACAGCAAGTTGATCGTGCTTATAAGCAGTATTCAAGCTTTGATGAGCCGATCAATAAACATATTTATTTGAGAGCGACACAAGACAGCAACGAAACGCTATTTTATAAGCTGGTGCAGCAATATATTGAAGAGATGATGCCTATCATTTATACACCCGTTGTGGGTGATGCTTGTGTGCGTTTTTCCGAGATTTATCGTCGGACACGTGGTTTATTTATCACTTATCCAGACCGACATCGTATTGATGAAATGTTAGCCAATGTCACTAAAAATAAGATAAAAGTGATCGTCGTTACCGATGGTAGCCGAATTTTGGGGCTTGGTGACCAAGGTATTGGTGGTATGGGTATTCCTATCGGCAAGTTATCTTTATATACCGCTTGTGGTGGCATTAGCCCAGCCTATACTTTGCCAATTATGTTGGATGTAGGCACTAATAATCAGACCTTATTGGATGATCCTTTCTATATGGGTTGGCATCATCAGCGAATTGAACAACAACAATACGATGAGTTTTTAGATTTATTTATTAAAGCGGTAAAAAAACGTTGGCCAGAAGTGTTGTTGCAGTTTGAAGATTTTAATCAAACTAATGCCTTGCCATTACTTAATCGTTATCGTGAAGAAATTTGCTGTTTTAATGATGATATCCAAGGCACAGCAGTGGTAACAGTAGGCACACTCTTGGCAGCTTGTCGCTTAAAAGAAGCCAAACTCAGTGAACAAACAGTGGTATTTGCAGGTGCTGGTTCAGCTGGTTGTGGTATCGCCGAACAAATTATTACCCAAATGTGTGCAGAAGGTATTTCAGAGCAACAAGCCAGAAGCCAAGTATTTATGATTGATCGCCATGGCTTATTAGTTGACGAAATGCCAGAAATATTAAGTTTCCAACAGCCTTTAGCACATAGCCAACAAACGATTGCTAACTGGCAATATCAAGGGAAATATCCATCATTATTAGATGTTATTAGCCATGCCAAACCGACCATATTGATTGGCGTATCAGGACAAGCAGGTTTGTTTACAGAAGATGTTATTAAAACTATGTATGGAGGTTGTCCAAGACCTATTGTTCTGCCACTGAGTAACCCTTCAAGACATATTGAAGTGACTCCTCAACGTGTGATCGAATGGACAGAGGGTCAAGCGATTATTGCCACAGGAAGTCCTTTTGAACCTATTGAGTATCAAGGTGAAACGTATACCATCCCACAATGTAATAACAGCTACATCTTCCCTGGGTTCGGTCTTGCAGTCGTTGCTGCGAAAATTCGCTTTATTAGCGACGAGATGCTGCTTGTTGCGGGTGAAGTTTTAGCCGATGCGTCGCCTGTTATCAAAACGGGAGAGGGTGGTTTATTACCTAAATTGGCAGAGATAGGTGAACTGAGTAAGCATATTGCCTTTGCTGTCGGTAAAAAAGCACAACAACAAGGTCTGGCAGACGAGATGGCAGATGAAGATTTATTAGCAGCCATTGAAGCTAATTTTTGGACACCTGAATATCGGCAATATAAACCGCTAAAAGGCTAGGCTTCGTTTTTCAGGTATAAAAAATGAATAAACTCTGGGTGGGATCACTCTATTATTTTCTAAATGTGATTCTTCACCTTGGCGTTTTCGGGGTGTTATTTTTTGTGTCTGCGTCTGACCATTTGACGATACTAGAATACATAGCTGAGTTTTGGCAGTCTCCAGAGGGTAGAGAGACGATCATTTTTAACTCTGCTCTTCTCATTGCTAACTTAGTTTTTGCTTTAGGTATTATCTTTTTAGCACCTCGCTCCAGCATAATATTGATCATCATGGCTGTTATTGCATGGCTTGGCCTTATATTCGCTTACCAAGCTGAGTTAGTGGGTTTATTGGCTTATGCCGCGGGTGCAATTCACTTGAGTATTTTTAGTTATAATCACTTTAAAGGTAAGGTAGAGGTATAACAAAGTTTAAAGGGCTGTTCACTTGAAATGACAAAGCTGCTGACATATGTTTTATTATTTTTTGGAGGGATAATCGCCTTTGGTGGAGCAGCGTTTGTTTTTATGTATTTCTGGGAAGCAATCATTGTAAGAATGGGTGATCCCGATCAATCACTTATATTTTGGTATTTACCCATACTTTTTATCGGCATCATAGCTGTTATTTGTGGTGTTTCAATGTTGATACAGGGCATCCATCATCTGAAAAATGGCACTGAAGATTAAATAGAAATAGCCCCGATTGATGTTAGTTTAATGGATGGGTTTAGGTAAAAAGAGCTTGATGATATATGAAGTATGCATAGATATTAACTTAACTTCCGATACCACCAAACGCTTTTAAATATTGCCTGATTTGTCACTATTCAATGGTTATTTTGACTTCAACCGGAATAGCCTTTGATACCATCTCGTAGACGGGTGAATAGTTAAGCATGTTTCTCAAAGTTTCTTCATCGGTATCAGTCTTAGCTCGGATATCGACGTTAATCTTGTTATAGCCTCTATTGACCTCATTTGATACACCAAAGAAGCCCCGGGCATCCATTTCGCCTTCAGCGGTGATATTAAGCGTTTCTCTCTGAATACCTTGTACTGAAGCATGTGCAACGATAGTGGTGTTTAGGCAACTAACAAGAGAATTTAGATAATGTTCAACAGCATTGGGTGCCGTGTTTTCTCGAGCTAGGAACGTGGGTTGGTCTGCATGCACGACCAAGGGTTGTGACCGTTCAGTTTGTTCACCGTTTCCAGCATAAAAATTTTTAATTGATGTACGGCTAGGGCTACCATTAATCCACTGATTATCGGCTCGGAAACGAAATTGACCAAAGTTATCATCCTGTGCCATGTGGGTAGCAATATTTACAATGGCATCTGTATTAACACCATTGACGATGTGATCCAGTTTTTTTACTGTATTAGTCATGATTATTCTCCTATAGAATCAGTTTTAAGATCGACTTTTTGCATCGATGGTTAAAGCTTATTCGCATAGTGTTTAGACTGATACATCATAGAATGTAGTAAAGCACTACAAAATCAGTAGTATACTTTTCAATGACCTATAAAAATTCGTAGGGGGAAGTGTTTATGGGCTACGGACAATTCTGCCCAATTGCCAAGGCAACCGAGTTGCTGGGTGAACGCTGGATGTTGCTTATTTTACGCGAATTATTTCTTGGATCACATCGTTATAGTGAGTTGCAACGGGGTTTGTCACGGATCTCCCCTTCATTGTTGACTAAGCGTCTTAAGGAGCTAGAACAAGCCGGGATCATAGTGCGAAAGACGGAGCGAGGGCGTAAAGGACATGAATACTATTTGACGCCAGCAGGCAAGGAGTTGCAACCACTAATAGAAAACCTTGCTGTTTGGGGTATGTGTTGAGCACGTGGTCAATTACGAGATGACGAGCTTGATGTTGAATTCCTGATGTGGGATATTCAACGCCGCCTGCAACTTGATAAATTACCGGATGGTGAAACAGTACTTTGTTTTATATTTAGTGATATTGACCGCTACAATAATTGGTGGCTTATCGTTCGTGATGGCAATGTCGACTTATGTACTGAAAATCAGGGATTAGACGTCGATCTCTATATCCGCAGTTCATTGCGTACGATGGTCGAAGTGTGGGAAGGAGATCTACCATTGCAGTCTGCATTGCATGATGAAAAAATTCTTGTACAAGGCCATAAACAGCTAGCGAAGACAATGCCAACGTGGTTTGGTATTAATTCATTCTCTGATGTGCGTCCAGGTGATCCTGCCTTGACCAGAATCGCTTCAAAAGACTGAACATTCTATTAAGCGAGATGAAAAGAAAATGAAAAATTTGATGATATTAATTTCCATGTTATTGCTCTCTACTACTGTCATAGCAAATGAAGAGCAATTAATTGAAGATTCTAAAATGATTGCAGAACTAAACGCGATACAGAGGAGTTTAGATAACGTCTCTACTTCTGTTATGTCTTGTATTGAATCAGGCGGAGAGCATACAAACTACTTGTGCCAGAATAAGGATGTAATCACTAAGTTTAATGATACTGTCCATTCATTTTTTGAAAGAAATGGGCATTTAAAAGAGGTAGACTTAGTTAGGTTTAAGGCCAATGATGAGGCTTGGGTTACTCAAAGTCTTCAAGGGATTTTAAAACAAGCTAGCTCAGACTCACCACAATGCAATTAATAACAAGTTAGCGAGAAAGACAAGATTCAACCTTCCAGTTCTTAATGTGATGATACGCGCCGCACATAGTCTGTACGGCGCGTATCAATCATGTCATTTATAAAGTACTTAAACTACTGAGATACTCTTTAGCGTGTGCCACTCTAGCCAAAGAACTATCGGCCTTGTGAGTCAATGTTAGTAATTGTTGATAATAGACTTTAGCTTGCTCCGTATCTCCTATTTTTTCACTGGCTATCCCTGCACCAAACAAACTGTTAAGCCGGTTGGGGTTTCTTTTTAACGTAGCCTGGTATTTTGCCAAGGCATTTTCGTATTGCTCCAAATCGAGCAACATGTCAGCTAATAATTCATGTGCTGGTATGACTTCACCGGGTGTAACGGGATGTTTTTCGGTAGAGGCTTCTATATTTGCTGCTTTTTCCATGGTTTGTAAACCTAGTTCAGAATCAGTTTGGTATTGCAGCCATGCGATAGCAGAGAGTCGTTGAATCTCTATTTGAGTTGCCCAGTATTGAGCTGACTCGGGTAGCTTATTTTTCAGCATTTCCAGCATCTTAATATCTGCATTTGCTTGATTTATATCACCACTATGTGCAGCACCTAATGCACGGGCAAAATAAGCGATCGCTTCCATTGCGGGCACATTGTCCCAGTCATAATGCGCTGGGCTACGAGCAACTAATGCAGCAGCGTCTGTCCATTGCTGGCGCTCCATAGCTATGCGTGCAGGTACGGCTGCTAAGGTATAGGCTGATGCAATATGTGACTGAATCGGGCCATCAATTGCTTGTATTGTAGTGAGTAATTCTCTCACTTTTTTATCTTGGCCAGTTTGCAAATAAGCGTAAGCAAGACAATCAATGGCATGTAGGTAATGTAATGATACGACGTCATTAACTGAGATTTTCAATGCTTCTTCTGCTGAGCGGGTATTACCTTCAATCGATTCCTGCCACATACCTTCGCGAGTAAAAATATGCGTAGGCATATGTAGAGCATGCGGAATTTCCGGGGCTATCTTGCTATAGTTATTTGCGATTTCGATTGCTCGCCCAGATAATTCCGGGTAGTCATAAGAATGGATCAGATAGTGATGCGCCCCTGGATGATTTTTGAGTTTGGTTAACACGATATCGGCTAGTTCCCCCGATTTTAATTGTTTGCTGTAAGTTTTGTCTGCAGGATCGGCAGTACTAAGAAAAAATAGGGCATAAAAGGCGGCTGCTTCAGTATCGTTAGGGTAACGTTGGTAAGTTTCCTCCCATGCCTTCGCGAATCGTTCTAGCCGTGGTTTTTCGTTTTTACTCCAGGGCTCACTTAAGTATGTGTCTAAAGCATTGATATAGTCGTGTTCCCAATTAGTTTTTTGACCATGTTTTTTTGCCTTGGCTAACATAGATTGTGCTGTTGTATATTCATCTGCATTAGGTGGATCGGACCAAAGTGGATGAATATAGGTCATTGCTGCTCCCCAGTAGGCCATGGCACAACTTTGATCAGCATCGCTTGCTTGAATAAATGAGGATCGTGCATCTTCATAAGTCATATGGTGCATCAGTGCTAGGCCGCGTACTGCAAGTTTTTGCGCTTTCTCATTACAGGAAACAGGAAAATTTACAGTCCCTAGTTCGCGCTCGTCGCTAATATCTGTGTGGGCATTTGTTATGAGTGGTAAACAGAGGAGTAAACAAATGGGGAATGGTTTTGTGATAGAGAATTTCATAGCATATCTCCTATCTTGCTTTGATATAAAAAGTTTACTCCTGAGTCGACATCAAATCTATAAATATGCCTAGAGAATACGGTTGAGAAATCGGCAATTCGGTCACTATGTATAATGGTTTTATATTGACACTTGATTGTATAGTTCAAAGAAATAATAGTAGGAGGAAATAATGGCTGGTGGTTGGGCACGTGATGGTGCTGTACAAGATCAAATTGATGCCAGTGTTGAGGATGCAGTAGAGCTGGCAAGAAGTCGTTTAAATATTGGCGAGAGCCTAGCGCATTGTGAAGAATGCGATAGTGTTATTCCTCAGGCTCGTCGTGATGCTATTCCTGGCGTTCGACTTTGTATTAACTGTCAATCTGAATTAGAAGAACAACAAACTCAGTCAAACAGTATTAATCGTCGTGGGAGTAAAGATAGTCAGTTGAGGTGAAAAAACAATAATTTGTTTGTCGCTTAACAAGGAAGAGATTAGCTATGAAGCAATTACCGAGTGATGTAGTGCCTTATAAAAGAACCCCCATTTTTGATGAACAGTCGGTGCCCAAAGGTTTGTTGAAAGAGCATCAGACAAAAGAATCTGTCTGGGGAAAAATTATTATTCTTGATGGTAAATTACAGTACACAATCAATGAGCCAGAAAACGAGAGCATTATTCTTGATTCAGGTAATGTTGGGATTGTTGAACCCACTATTCGACATGAGGTGAGGCCATTAGGTAAAGTTCGTTTCTTTGTTGAGTTCTATAAATAGTCGTATCACAAGAGAAAATTAGCATGCCTTTTTATACAATTTGGAGGCTATAATGACTGATTTTCATAAGAGAGTGCCGCAAATGGCCTATACAGAGAAGTTTCAAAAACTAGCTGATGAAGCGTGTGCACAAGTCGAAGGTGTACTACCTAATCAGGTCGATGCTTTATTAGCAGATGGTGCCATAGCCTTAGATATTCGTGATAGTGAAGAGCATGCTGCAGATCATATTAAGGGTTCATTGAATGTGAGTCGTGGTAAGTTGGAAATGAATATTGAAGGTGAAGTTGCTGATTTAGATGCAACAATTTTATGCTACTGCAATGCTGTCAATCGTGGCGCACTTTCAGCTGCAACTTTAAAGAGCATGGGTTATAACAACGCTAAATATATTAATGGCGGCTTGATCGGCTATCGTAAGTTAAGTTAATTACTGATATCAGATATCTATCCTAAATATATTAATCATCCAGTTTGCTTGATATTAATCTGGCAATCTACTAGTCTTAGCAGAGTTAGTTTTCCACTAGAGGAAAACAACTTAATACTACTTAAATTATATGTACTACCACTGGGGGATCAAAAATGTACGATATGTCAAACCTGGATAAATTAGCGAAACTACAACAAAATACGCCAGATGCTTTAGCAGCATTCCAAGCATTGGACAAAGCGGCACTTGCTGAAGGCGCTATTCCGGTAAAATATAAAGAATTAATGGCTTTGGCTGTCGCCTTAACAACGCAATGCCCTTACTGCCTAGAAGTACATAAAGCAGCTGCTAAGAAAGCAGGTGCAACTGAGCAAGAATTATCAGAAACTGTATTTGTTGCTACAGCATTACGTGCTGGTGCAGCATTAACTCACGGTACACACTTACTTTAAAAATTCATTTTATTAAAGTATCAAATAAAGGGGCTATAAGCCCCTTTATTTTTGCAATAAAGAAAATTTAATTTTCTCCCTTGATTTTCTAGCTGGGTAAGCCCATATTAAAATTATGGGTATAGTCCCTAGTTGTCTTTTTTATTTTTAATGAAAAGGAGAGAGAGAAAATGGCTATTCAAACATATAGACCTTTGAGCTTATTTGATCGACTTCAACAAGAGGCGCCGTCACTTTTTAATGTGCCTAGTTTAGAATCCAATTTTGATACTGAAGAGTGGTCACCTGCCGTCGATATTACCGAAACAGAGAATGAATTTGTCATTCATGCTGATTTGCCTGGTGTGAAACCTGATGATATTGATGTTACTGCAGAAAGTGGTGTGTTAACACTGAGAGGTGAGCGTGAAAGCAGGAAGGAAGAAGAGAAAGATAACTATAAACGGATAGAACGTTTTAGTGGTAGCTTTATGCGCCGTTTCACACTGCCTGATACTGCCGATTTAGATAAAATTGCAGCTAAAACTAAAGACGGTGTGCTTGATTTAACGATTCCAAAAATTGAAAAAGCAAAACCTAAATTAATTAAAGTGAAAGTTGATAAATAGCAGTGATAATAGCCCAGCGTAGTAATACGCTGGACTTAGTTATTGGCTAATTTAGAGATTGGCGTTGCTGCTGTAGCTGCGATAAGGCCTGTTCCATTTCTGCCAATTTATCACGTTCTTTTTGAACAACATCAGCAGGTGCTTTAGCGACGTAGTTTTCATTACTCAGTTTGCCTGATGATTGCTTGATAACCTTTTCAAGCTTGGTTGTTTCTTTGTCTAAGCGTTTAATTTCGGCTTCTTTATCTATGAGGCCTTCTAATGGAATCAAGATTTCCATTTTGCCCACCAATGCGGTTGCAGCAGCAGGTGCATCATCAGTTAAAATTTCAATAGACTCTAAATTGGCTAAGCGGCTTAAAAAGTTTTGATTAGCATTTAATCTAATTTGGTCTTGTTCTGTACTATCTTTTAAAAGTACGGGTAATTGTTTTTTAGGCGGAATATTCATTTGTGAACGAATGGAGCGGACACCCGTAATAAACTCCATCATCCATTCCATATCAGCCACTGCAGCTTCATCAATTAAATTTTCATCAGCTACAGGGTAGGGCTGGCTCATAATGCTGTTACCAACCTGACCTGCCAGTGGTGAAACTGTTTGCCAAATCTCTTCGGTAATGAAGGGAATAATAGGATGAGCCAAGCGTAAAATGGCTTCTAATACCCGAACAAGTGTTCTACGCGTACCGCGTTTGGCTGCTTCCGAAGCATTGTCATTTGTTAAAACCGGCTTAGATAATTCTAAATACCAGTCACAGTAATTATTCCAAATAAATTCATAAATACCTTGAGCGGCATGATCGAAACGGTAATTATCCATCGCTGCGGTTACTTCTTGCTCGGTTGTTTGTAGACGAGAAATAATCCAGCGATCAGCTAAGCTAAGTTCGACTTCATCATTGTCGACACCAGTATCTTGGTCTTCTGTATTCATTAGCACATAGCGTGCTGCATTCCAGAGCTTGTTACAAAAGTTGCGATAACCTGTAATGCGGTTCATATCAAAATTGATATCACGACCTGTCGAAGCCAGCGAAGCAAAAGTAAACCTCAAGGCATCTGTACCGTGTGGGTTGATACCATCTGGGAATTCTTTACGAGTGGCTTTTTCTATTTTGGCAGCCAATTGAGGCTGCATCATGCCTGCCGTACGTTTTTTGACTAGTGTATCTAAATCAATACCATCAATAATATCGATGGGATCAAGCACATTGCCTTTAGATTTAGACATTTTATGGCCATGAGAATCACGCACTAAGCCATGAATATAAACCTCTTTAAACGGCACATCATCCATAAAATGAAGACCCATCATCATCATTCTGGCTACCCAGAAGAAGATAATGTCAAAACCAGTCACAAGCACACTGCCTGGATACCAAGTTTTAACGGCTTCAGTATTTTCAGGCCAGCCTAATGTTGAAAAAGGCCAAAGAGCAGACGAGAACCAAGTATCTAATACATCTTCATCTTGGGTAAGCGATACGGTATCATCCAGATTATTTTCTTGGCGAACGGTTGCTTCATCGTTGGCGACATAGACGTTGCCTTGTTCATCATACCAAGCGGGAATTCGATGGCCCCACCAGATTTGTCTTGAGATGCACCAGTCTTGAATGCCATCCATCCAGTTATAAAATGTTTTATCCCAATTGCCCGGCACAAATTTAATTTTACCTTCTTGAACAGCTTTAACAGCTGGCTCTGCCAACACGTCAGCTTTGACATACCATTGATCTGTTAAGAAGGGTTCAATAACGGCACCACTACGATCGCCTCTTGGCACCATTAATTTATGTTCTTTAATATCTTCTAATAATCCCAACTCTTTTAGATCGTGAACGATTACATCACGTGCTTCATAACGATCTAGACCTTGGTATTTTTCCGGCCCATTGTCATTAATAGCAGCATCAATAGTTAGGATATTGATTTGTTCTAAATTATGGCGCTGGCCCATTTCGGCATCATTAAAGTCATGAGCAGGTGTTATTTTTACGCAACCAGTACCAAATTCAAGATCAACATAATCATCAGCAATGATTGGAATTTCACGACCGACTAAAGGCAAGGTAATTGTTTTACCGATAAGGTGTTTATAACGATCATCATCAGGATGAATGGCAACAGCTGTATCACCCAGCATGGTTTCTGGCCGTGTTGTTGCGACGACAAGGTGGCCTGAACCATCTGTCAACGGATAACGAAAGTGCCATAAGTGACCTGATTCTTCTTCTGAGAGCACTTCAAGATCGGACACTGCTGTATGTAGAACAGGATCCCAGTTAACGAGGCGTTTTCCTCTATAAATTAAGCCTTCTTTGTGTAATTGGACAAAGACATGTTTAACTGCTTCTGATAAACCTTCATCCATGGTAAAGCGATCACGAGACCAGTCTAGAGAAGATCCTAACCTACGTAATTGACGGGTGATGTTATCACCAGACTCTTGTTTCCAGTCCCACACTCGATCAATAAACTTGTCACGACCTAAGTCATGTCGAGTTTGGCCTTGTGCGTTAAGTTGTCTCTCTACGACCATTTGCGTTGCAATACCTGCATGGTCAGTACCTGGCTGCCATAAGGTGTTCTCACCTTTCATGCGATGGTAACGAGTCAGTGCGTCCATAATGGTATTGTTAAAACCATGGCCCATATGCAAACTACCCGTCACGTTTGGTGGCGGCAGCATTATTGCGTAGGGTGAACCTTCACCAGATGGCGTGAATTCACCATTTTGTTCCCATGTCTGGTACCAACGTTGTTCAATCTGGTCAGGGTTATAGGTTTTTTCCATGATAGTTTTGCAGGTCGAGTTTAAAAATAAGAACGGCATTATACCGTGTTGTTTATGCTATCTGTTGAGTGATTATAAATTGCGCTAGGCAAAGTGTTATTGCGGCTCGATTTATTGCTTAAATACTATGGCTCTCTAGATCATAACCGCGCTGTTGATAAAAACGATAGCGTTCACGACCACTATTTTTAATGTGTTCATCATCATTAATAAACTCGGCCATCCGTTCGAATTGGCTAAAGAACAGCGGTTGTTGAGGACTTAAATTAATCAGTAGGTTCATTAAGCGGGGTGGTGCTGCATTGTGCCCGATAAGAATGGGGCAATTTGTATCAGGTGTTTCGTTCATCAATTCGTGTGGCACAAAACTATCAGGACGAAATGACCAAAGCACGTTATTCAGTTGTTCGGCTTGTTGCTCATCCGCAGCATGTACATAGACATGGTTTCCCTGTAAATAAGCCTTTTCGATTAACCGACAGGCAAAGACCTGTCGGTCATGTTCTTCTGAACCTTTTAAAATGTAAAAGCTAATACGTGTCATGAAGTTGACAACTATTTATTTAGCATCAATTCTATTGAGTAGGTATTGCACAAGCATAGGTACAGGACGACCTGTTGCACCTTTGTTTTTACCGCCACTTTTCCATGCAGTACCTGCAATATCAAGGTGAGCCCATGTGAATTTTTCAGTAAAGCGAGAGAGGAAACAAGCTGCAGTGACGCTACCAGCTTCTTTACCACCGATATTAGCGATGTCAGCAAAGTTACTGTCTAACTGTTCTTGATAGTCATCCCATAGCGGAAGCTGCCATGCACGATCATGGCTATCGGTTCCCGCTTGTAATAAGTCATCTGCAAGCGCTTGATCATTAGCCATTAACCCCGTTGTCTTGCTGCCCAAAGCGACAATGATGGCACCTGTTAATGTGGCAATATCGATGACGACAGCAGGATCAAAACGTTCGCTGTAAGTTAAGGCATCACATAAAATCAAACGACCTTCAGCATCGGTATTTAATATTTCAATGGTTTTACCTGCCATGCTGGTGACGATATCACCTGGTTTGTTAGCGTCACCATCCGGCATGTTTTCTGAACTAGGTACGATGCCAATGACGTTAATCGGTAAGTTAAGTTCTGCAATAGCTGAAATTGTTCCAAATACACTGGCGCTACCACACATATCGTATTTCATTTCATCCATACCAGCAGCTGGCTTTAATGAAATGCCTCCGGCATCAAATGTGAGGCCTTTACCCACGAAGACAACGGGTTTTTCATCGCCAGCACCTTGGTAATTCATTGTGATTAGTTTTGCTGGTTGGCGGCTGCCTCTAGAGACAGATAAGAGTGAGCCCATGCCGAGTTCTTCCATTTCTTCTTCATCAAGAATGGTGGTGGTAACCGAACCAAATTGCTCTGATAGTGATTGCGCTTGCTCTGCAAGATAGCTTGGCGTGCAAACATTACCAGGTAAGTTACCGAGTTCTTTAGCTAAGCCCATACCATTTGCAATAGCAAGTCCTTGCATTGCTGCTTGTTGAATTTCCTTTTCACTACTTTCAGAGAAAAAAGCGACTGATTGAATAGGTTTTTCACTAGATGGAGCAGTACTTTTTGTTGAGGTGTATATATAAAGAGAGGCTTCTGCAGCAATCACTGTTTGACTTGTTTTCCATGAAGCTGAACGTTGTTTAACATCAATTTCATTCAAATAACTTGTCGCAGTGTTTGCGCCTGAAGCGTCCAAGGCTTTTATCACTGATGTAATGATGGTGTTAAAACTATTTTCAGTTGTTTCATTTTGCTTGCCGCAACCTGCTATCAGAACTCTTGGGCTGTTCATACCATCAAGGTCTTGTAACATTAGCGTTTGGCCTATTTTGCCTGTAATATCACCACGATCAATTAGCTTTTGAATTTGGCCATTTGAACTAGTGTTAATAGTACTAGCGCTAGGGCTTAGTTGGCTCTCTTCGTAAACGGCAATGACAACGCAGTCGGTTTTTTCTGTTTCCGGTGTGCTGCTTGTGACAAAATACTGCATTGATTTCTCCTATGAGACAAGATGATTTAGACTGTAATTACCTATGACGAGTATATCGATGAACAATTTGACTTTGCTCCAAGCTGCTTTAAGCCAGCAATTAAAATGTTCATACTTAATTTGTCTTACCATTGTAACGAAGACCACTAAATAATGCCCGCACTTCGCCAATTTTTTCATCACTATTTTTCTGTTATTGATCGCTATTTGTTACGTGAGTTTTCAGTCAACTTAATTGCTGTTATTGCTGTGCTATGGCTGATTTATGTTGCCACTCGATTTGCTCGTTATTTAGCTCAAGCCGCAATTGGAAGCCTGCCGAGCGAAGTTATTTTTTCTTTATTAGGTTATAGCTCGCTTGGCGCACTATCTCTGCTATTACCGATAGGTGCTTTTCTAGCAGTGCTGTTGGCACTAGGACGTATGAACTCTGAGAGTGAATTGACGGTGATTGCAGCGTGCGGTATTCCCGATAAACGGATTGTGCGTAATGTGGCGGTTTTCTCCATCGTTATTGCTCTTATTGTTGCAATACTGTCGTTAGCAGTGGTGCCTCAAGTATTATCTGGGCGCTATGAATTAGAACAAAAAGCTAAAATTGCTGCTGATACCAGTGGTTTAGTCGCAGGTAATTTTAAAGAAAGCCGAAATGGTGATTGGACCTTTTATTCAGAAGGCCTAGCGAATGATAATCAAACGATGGAAAGTGTGTTCATAGAAATTGATCGTGAAGATAAACCGATGATTTTTAGATCAGAACGTGGTCATTTCGAAATTGATGATGATACTGGCAATAAATATTTAATACTCCAAAATGGTTATCGTTATCAAGGCAATGCAGGAGAGAAAGATTTTGTTATTGCTCAATTCGAAGAGCATAATTTACTAGTTGAGAAGGGCGAAAAAGGGCACTTTAGAGAACGCCATAAGTCTCTACCAACGGCCAAGCTGTTGGAAAGAGGCACAAATAAAGATTTAGCCGAGGTGCACTGGCGAGTGTCCACTGCTTTAATGACCATTATTCTATGTTTGTTTGCAATTAGTTTATCTAAAACAGGTCCACGAAAAGGACGCTATGCAGGCTTTTTCCCTGCTATAGTGATATACATTGTTTATAGCAATTTACTAGGGCTAAATAGAGCATGGGTAGCTAAAGGTACGCTTGCACCCTGGTTTGGTGGTGTTTGGGTGCATCTACTAATGATAATTATTTTACTAGCCTTATTCAATCGCCAGAAAATCTACTATTTTTGGCAGGAGTATAAAAAACAAAAAGGAATGGCAACATGACCATTCTGCAGCGTTATATTGCTAAAACAATATTGAGTACGACAGGCCTAGTCATGTTGGTATTACTGGGTCTTTATACTTTTATGGACTTTGTTACCGAGCTGGATGATTTAGGTAAGGGCAGTTACCAAATCGTTGAGGTATTGTCATATATTTTCTTGTCTATGCCCAAACGGATTTATGAATTATTACCTGTTGCTGCTTTGCTGGGTAGTGTTTTAGGTTTAGGGCATCTAGCGACACAAAGTGAATTGGTGGTAATGCGTGCCGCTGGCATCTCCATTCAGCGTATTAGTAAAGCTGTTTTGATTGTTGCTATTGCTTTAATGTTGGTAGCAGTATTTGTAGGTGAGGTCATACGACCACCTGCAGAGCAAAAAGCGCGTGAACTTCAGTCTATAGCACAAACAGGCACTGTCGGGTCACGTTCAGATCATGGTTTTTGGACACGTGATGGTAAGCATTTTAACCACATCAGCCGTATCTTACCGGATGGTCGTTTTTCAGATATTTCTATTTATGAATTTGACGCACAAAATCGCTTAAGGATTATTACGGAAGCACAAGATGCTAAATATGAAGATGATGTTTGGATTTTATCCGATGTACAACAAAGTATTCTAGATAGTGATGGTGTTGAAATACAGGCTGTAGAGTATGCTAGGTGGAAGTCAAAGTTAAACCCAGGCTTACTAAATGTGGTTATTGTGCCACCTGATTTTCTACCTGTTTGGGGTTTAGTTGAGTACATAGATTACTTAAAGGATAATCAACAAGCTGTCGGTCAATATCAGTTAGCATTCTGGATGAAGGTTATGATGCCGTTGAGCTCTGCGGTAATGGTATTTTTAGCAGTACCTTTTGTTTTTGGCCCATTACGCTCAGCCCCAATGGGCGGGCGCATTGTTGCCGGTACCTTGATTGGTATTAGTTTTCATTTATTTAATCAAAGTTTCCAACATATTGGCCTTGTTTTTGGTGTTTTCCCGATGCTTGCAGCATCATTACCCACCCTGATTTTTGCTGGTATCGGTTATTATTTAATGAGGAAAATACATTAACTTTTATAGTTTGACTATGAAGTAAGTTCAGTTAGCGTTCATGTTTCTTGTGTTAAATCTGTACTGTAATATTTTATTCAATAAAGGAGACAGTAAAATGCAAAAAAATCATAAATTAATTACATTAATAACTATCGTATTATTTACCAGCGCGGGTACGGCCATTGCTAGTGATAAGGGTAAAGGCAAAGGTCATGGCGTTGGTGGTGTGGCGGCAGATCACATTAGTGAGCAGGGTGCTGAGCATCGTCAATACAATGCTGGTGGTGTCTCTGAGCAACATAAGAAAGAGTTTGATGATGAACTGAAGCACAAAATGAAGGATAAAGAGAAAGATTTAAAAGAGCATAAAGACAAAAAAGAAAAGAAAGCAAAAAAGTCAAAAGATAAGCATGAAAAGGAAATGAAAGATAAAGAGCGCGATGACGATAACGATGGTGTAGAAAAAACAAATCGTAGATGGTGGCAGTTCTTTGGTGGAGAGGATAGTGATAGTTAAAATTATTTCTATTTACTAAAAACGAGTTTAAAATGACAAATTAAGGCCAGCGGGAAAGCTGGCCTTTTTATGGGGTACATATTTTATGTAATGAATAATTCATTTGTACTTCAAAATTTACTCTACACAATAATATGGAGATTATTATGTATATTTTATCGGCACAATCTGGTGAGATCATATTTGATGAGGACGGTATAAAAGTGACAGTTTTCTCAATCAAAAATAACCAGGTTAGTCTTAAAATCGAAGTGCCGGAAGGAATGACAGTTTCAAGGGCAGAAATATTAAATAAGATACAAGCTAAACAAGATAAGAAATAACTAGTCATCCTGGGGGCCTAATCATTGATTAAAGTATCAGACATAAAAAAACCGCTTAGTTTTACCTAAACGGTTATTTTATATGGCGTCCCCAAGGGGGTTCGAACCCCTGTTACCGCCGTGAAAGGGCAGTGTCCTAGGCCTCTAGACGATGGGGACCTAAAATGGTGCTTTATACTGGTGGAGCTAGGCGGGATCGAACCGCCGACCTCTTGCATGCCATGCAAGCGCTCTCCCAGCTGAGCTATAGCCCCGAAAGCAAGCGCATACTATAGGGATTTCGAATTTGACTGTCAACAAATACTTTTGCATTCCGGTTTGTTTTTTTAATTTGGTGACGGAGTAATAATCTATAGCATGTTACGTTAGTTATAGAAATAATAACTAAGTTATTGATATTCCAAGGAGATGGTATTAAGTTACGTATATATTAAGTAAGGATATTTGATGAAAAGCCATTTCTATGCGATAAATTGTAGATAAATTTTCATCCAGCTACACTGAATAATACTTCGGTATGGATCTTGAGGACGCTCATGCGCAAACTGACCGCTTTTTATGTAGTAACTTTAACGAGCTTTAGTTCAATGACTATGGCTGAATCATCAACCTGGCAACAATGTGGTCTTTCTCGTGGAGTTGACTTTATGCCAAAGGTTGAAATGAATCCAACAGGGTTGGTTGATGTTAAAGCTGATGATGCTCAATTAGTTGAGCAAGGTACATCGGTATTTACGGGTAATGTGATTATTGTTAAAGATGGTCAAGAACTCACAGCTCAAAGAGTCACTTACAATCAAGTATCTGGGCAAATAACGGCAACTGACCGTATGCAGATGCGTGATAGCGATATTATTTTAAAGGCTGATCAAGCTGAGTGGTCGTTAAACAGAGATGAAGGGACCTTGGTTGATGCACAATATCAACTCCGTGAAATGCATGCCCGAGGTCAAGCGGATCATGTGTTCAGGGTGGGTGTATCTGAAACCGATTTAAAACAAGCTACCTATACGACGTGTAATGAAGGTGATAACTCGTGGGTATTACGGGCAACAGAGGTTTCTCTTGATCATGAAGCTGCTGTCGGCACTGCAGAAGATGTCATTATTAAGTTAGCTGATATCCCTGTTTTTTATACGCCGTATATCTCTTTCCCATTAAATGATGAGCGAAAATCTGGTTTCTTAATACCTTCAATAGGTAGCAGTGATGAGACCGGTTTCGATGTGCGCACACCTTATTATTGGAATATCTCACCTAATAGAGATGCGACGATTACACCACGTTATATGTCTGAACGTGGTTTGCTATTAAGCGGTGAATATAGATTTTTGTATGAACAAGGTGAAGGCGAAATTAATGCTGGCTTTTTGAATAGTGATGATTTAAAAAATCATAGTGATGATATTAATCCCCATTATGGTGAAGATCGAAAGCATTTTTCATTAAAACACCAGAGCAATTTTCTCTCTAACTGGTACAGTGATACTGATTATAACTATATTTCTGATAATGATTATTTAGAAGATTTTGGCTCTAGTTTGAGCTTGGCAAGTACTACCCATTTAAATCGCCGATTTGATGTGGGGTATAACACTACTAATTGGAGCTTTAGAGGGCGTTTGCAGGGCTACCAGACAATTACAGATAGGGTTAAGCCATATCAACGTCTACCACAACTACGTTTCAAAGGCAGTTTACCTGACCAAGCTTACGGTTTAAATTATGAAATGTCAGGTGAGTATGTTGACTTTGATCATGATGATAAAGTAGCGGGTCAGCGTTTTGATGTTGAGCCAGCAATAAGCTTACCTTTGCAAACAGCAGCGACATTTTTGACACCTCGCGTTGCTTTAAAACATACGCGTTATGACTTAGATGACAATGTCGCCCTTGGAGTTGATAAAACACCGAATAGAACTTTACCCATTGTAAGCGTTGATAGTGGTCTATTTTTTGAGCGTGATTTGAATTTTGCTAGTGGTGATTTTATTCAAACACTAGAACCCCGTGCTTTTTATCTTTATATCCCTGAGCGTAATCAGAGCGATCTTCCAGATTTTGATACGAATTTAAAAACATTCAATATGACGCAGTTATTTAGTCATAATAGATTTGTAGGTCGTGACAGAATTGGTGATGCGAATCAATTGTCTTTAGGGTTGACCTCCAGAATTATTGATGAAGAAACGGGTAAGGAGAATTTAAGTGTTAGCCTAGGTCAAATTCGTTATTTCCGTGATCGTGATGTAACGTTACCTGCTGGTATAAAAGGGACTCGTTCAGAGTCCGATATGATTGCTGAAGTTGGAGCCAGTATTACTGATAACTGGACTGCACGAGGTCAGGTTCAGTGGGATACTAATAGCGATATTTCGAATATGTCTGCTGCACAACTTCGCTATCGAGGAGATAATGGTGGACTCTTTAATCTATCACACCGTTATCGACGTGATGGTGTGACTGATCTGGAAGGGTTAGAGCAAATTGATGTTTCTGCGGCATTACCCATTAATAATCAGTGGAATATTGTCGGCCGTTATTATCACTCAATCAAAGACAGTAAAACCCTAGAAGGTTTAGCGGGTATTGAATACGATAGTTGCTGCTGGGCATCACGTCTGGTTGTTCGAAACTATATTAACGATGTATCTGATAATGATCGTAATGTGGCAATCATGTTTCAAATTGAGTTAAAAGGCCTAGGTAACTTTGGTCAAAAGGCTGAGACAGTACTTGAACGCAGTATTTTGGGTTATGGTGCTGAATAATAAGAACTAATTATCGCCAGTAATAGTCTCTTTTGATGATATGACAGATTGTTTGTTATTTATCCTTTTGTAAATTTACAGCTAGGTTTTTCAATGATTAAATTTTTAGTTATTTCCATACTTTTTATGAGCTCAGCATGGGCTCAATCGCTCGATCGTATTATCGCAGTGGTTAATGATGAAGTCCTTTTAGAAAGCGAACTTCATGATATGGAGAGCACAATAAAGCAGCAACTTCGCCAGCGACAAGCCGCAATGCCTCCCGCTGATATTTTTCGAACACAAGTATTAGAACGTTTGATTTTACAAAAACTGCAGATACAAACAGCCGCCAAGACGGGTATTCGACTCAGTGACGATGCAGTGAATACTGCATTACGGCAAATTGCCAATACTAATAATTTAACGTTGAGCGAATTTCGTGACGTCTTAGAGCGTGATGGCTTCGATTATGAAATATTCAGAGAGTCTATTCGTCACGATATGATCATCAGTAGACTCCATAAAAAACAAGTTTCGGACAAAATCATCGTTTCTAAACGGGAGATAGATGACTTTTTAGCGACACAACAAGCACAAGGTGGGTTGCAAGATTCTTATCATCTTTTACACATTTTAATTAGCGTGCCACAAGCCGCATCACCAGAAGAAGTTCAAAGTGCACGAAAAAGATTAGATACTGTGCAATCCCTATTAGGTGATGGTGCAAACTTTGCAGAAGTCGCATCTGGTTATTCTGATGGACAAAATGCATTAGAAGGGGGAGACATTGGCTGGCGCGCCCAAGGTGAGTTGCCGAGCTTGTTTGCAAAGGTCGTTCCTACTATGGCTGTTTCTGAAATAAGTGATGTGATCCGTAGTGGCAGTGGTTTTCATTTAATCAAATTAGTCGATAAAAAAAGCCAAGAAGAGCATATGGTAAAACAAACGAGTGCCAGTCATATACTCATTAAAACCAACGAATTGGTCAGCGATGAAGATGCTAAGGGCAAATTGGCTCAGTTAAGAGATCGTGTATCTAGAGGTGAAAATTTTTCTGAACTCGCCAGAGCGCATTCTGATGATACCGTTTCGGCTTTACGCGGTGGAAGTCTTGGTTGGACGACGACTGGTGCGATGGTGCCCGAGTTTGAAGAAGAAATGAACAAACTTGATAGTAATCAAATGAGTGAGCCTTTTGAGAGTCGTTTCGGTTGGCATTTGATTATGTTGCATGAACGACGCGAACAAAATATGGCTGATGAATTTAAACGTAGTAAGGCGAGAGAACTGATTCATAGTCGTAAGTCTGCAGAAGAAATTGACGCTTGGTTACGTGCTTTGCGTGATGAAGCTTATGTTGAGTACCGTGATCTTTGAATAAATGCCCAAGGATAGTTTTAACCGCAGGCGAACCTGCTGGCATCGGTCCTGATTTATGTATACAACTCGCTCAACAACAACAGATATGTGACTTAGTTGTAATAGCCGATCCTGAGTTATTACAACTAAGAGCAGTAGAGTTAGGTTTGCCTATCACGTTAGAAGAAGCAGATTTAACTGTCACTCCAAGTATCAGCCCTAAAGGTATTATTCGCTATCAATCACAACGATTAGCGGCACCTGTTTCGGCTGGTCGTTTAGAACAAAAAAATGCTGCTTATGTGTTGGCATCCTTGCAAACAGCATTAGATGGTTGTTTGGATAAGCAATTTGATGCTTTAGTAACAGGTCCTGTCCATAAAGGTATTATTAATACTGCTGGCTATCAATTTAGTGGGCATACCGAGTTTTTTGCTGATGGGTCGGGCGTGGGCAAAGTGGTCATGATGCTAGCGACAAAATCGCTCCGTGTAGCATTGGCAACAACACATTTACCACTTAAAGAGGTTAGCAATGCCATAACCCAGTCATCGTTGAAACAAGTGATGATGATCTTGCATGACAGCTTACAAACACAATTTGGCATTACTAGGCCAAGAATTGCAGTATGTGGTTTAAATCCTCATGCAGGGGAAGATGGTCATCTAGGTCGTGAAGAAATTGATGTCATAGAACCCGTTATAGAAGAATTAAAACAACGAGAAATAGCGGTATCAGGACCTTGGCCAGCAGATACTATTTTTGTTAAAGATAAATTACAAGATTTTGATGTTGTTTTAGCGATGTATCACGACCAAGGGTTGCCCGTACTTAAGCATGCGGGTTTTTCAAAGGCGGTTAATGTGACATTGGGGTTGCCATTTATTCGTACATCGGTTGATCATGGTACAGCACTGGACTTAGCGGGGACAGGCAAAGCAAATATAGGGAGCTTACAAGCTGCGCTCGATATGGCAGTGCAGACTGCCTTAAATAGAACTTTGGGGTAAATCATGGCGCGAAAGCCTATAAAAGCACGCAAGCGATTCGGTCAAAACTTTCTACAAGATGATATGGTGATCGCTGATATTATTTCTGCTATCGATCCTAAAGAAGACCAACACATCATTGAAATTGGCCCTGGACATGGTGCATTAACAGCGCTTTTACTCCGTAAAGCCGGACAATTAGATGTTATAGAGATCGATCGTGACCTTGTTCCAAAACTAAAGAGTAAGTTCAAACAGTTTCAACAACTGGTAGTCCATGAGGCAGATGCATTGGCATTCGATTTTACTTCATTAGCCAAAAATTCAGAAAAGCTAAGAGTAATTGGAAACCTGCCCTATAACATTACAACGCCATTATTATTTCACTTGTTATCTCAATCACAGTGTATAGACGACATGTGTTTTATGCTTCAACGTGAGGTTGTAGAGAGGATTTGTGCGCAACCCGGCAGCAAAACTTATGGCCGTTTGAGTATCATGATTCAATATCAATGTGAAGCAAGTCAGTTGTTTATTGTCCCGCCTGAGGCTTTTGAACCACAGCCTAAAGTAGAGTCGGCCATCGTTTATTTAAGACCATTGCAAAAACAAGATGCAGATGGAATTACCATCAGTGATCTTAATACTGTGGTGACAAAAGCCTTCTCACAGCGTCGAAAAACCATTTCTAACACCTTGAAAAACATGATGTCTCAGACTGTTTTGCAAAGCCTAAATATTGATTTACAGCAGCGGCCAGAGACACTTTCTATAGAACAATATATTGCAATTACAAGAGCATGGTCAGCTACAAATAAATGATAGAAATGGTGTAAAGAAATTACAATTAGCTAAATGAGACTTAAGTAAACCAAAGAGTACAATTACTAAAGTTCGTTCTAATCGACGAAAAGCTTAATTGTTATCTTGACACATGGAATTCGCTGTAGTTAGATACATACTTCCCACGTCAGCTGTGGGCTTAAGCGACGCTGTTTAAATAAACTATAACTAATTAACATGAGGAACTAAGTGTGAATAAATCAGAATTGATTGATGCAATTGCAAGTGCTGCCGATATTTCTAAAGCCAAAGCAGCATTAGCTGTTGATGGTATGACATCAGCTGTGACATCAGCCCTAAGTAACGGTGATCAAGTTACGTTAGTTGGCTTTGGAACTTTCTCTGTTCGTGACCGTGCAGCTCGCACTGGACGTAACCCTCGTACAGGTGAAGAAATCAAAATTGCAGCTGCTAAAATTCCTGCTTTTAAAGCTGGTAAAGCCTTAAAGGATGCTGTAAACTAGCGTTTTTTTTCTTGCCGGGTGCTTAGCTCAGCTGGGAGAGCATCGCCCTTACAAGGCGAGGGTCGGGGGTTCGATCCCCTCAGCACCCACCAGGAAAAAATGGAGCGGTAGTTCAGCTGGTTAGAATGCTGGCCTGTCACGCCGGAGGTCGCGGGTTCGAGTCCCGTCCGCTCCGCCAAATTTGAAAAAAGGCGCATTTGATGCGCCTTTTTTTTTGCTTAATTAATCAGTTACCATAGAAAATTTCTCGAAGGTTCTTATATGCTGCATTTCATCCGTGAACGAGCTCAAGGCTGGGTTGCTTGGTTTATTGTCGGTTTAATTACGATCCCGTTTGCCTTGTGGGGTGTGAACTCATATTTAACAGGTGCAACAGACGTCGTTATTGCAACTGTTGATGGCGAAGATATTAAGCAATTAGAGTTTCAAAAAGCATTACAGCAATATCGTGATCGTATGCGAAACTCAATGGGTGATAGTTTTGATCCTGAATTGTTTGATAATGCACAAACTAAACAAAGCATATTGGATGAATTAATTGAACAAAAATTACTTTATTCAGCGGCACGATCAATTAAGCTTGATATTAGTGATAAAGCTATTGGTGAGATAATACGAGCTACGCCTGCTTTTCAAACAGAGGGCCAATTTGATACAGATAGATATAAATCTTTATTGGCCAGATCTGGTTACTCGCCAGGCCGATATGAGCAACAATTACGTGCTGACATACTTATTTCACAATTAAACGATTCTATTCAGAAAACAGCATTTGCTACTGAAGATACTGTTAATAGACTGCTAGAGCTTGAAAAACAAAAGCGTAACATTGAATTTGGTGTTATTGAGGCGGCATTACTCACAAAAGATATAACAACTAATGATGAAGAGGCCGTGCTTTATTATGAAGATAATAAACAGGTTTATCGTTCTCCAGAACGTGTTTCGATCAGCTATGTAGAGCTTTCTGTAGATGACATAGCAAAAACGATTGAAGTTAACGATGCTGATCTTCAACAGTATTACGATGATAATAAAAATCAATTCATTGGCCCTGAGCAACGGCGCGTGAGTCATATTCTTATTGAAGGTGATGATGACGCCAGTTTATCGACTGTTACGAGTATTCAACAGCGTATAGAGCAAGGCGAAGATTTTGCTAGTCTTGCTGCAGAATTTTCGGCAGATACTGACTCTGGTCAAAAGGGCGGGGATTTAGGTTTAATAGAGCGAGGCGTGATGGACCCTAGCTTTGAAGAAACAGCCTTTTCGATGAATAGTACTGGTGAAGTGAGTGAACCTGTCAAAACAGAGTTTGGTTACCACCTGATTAAATTAACAGGGATAGAAAAGCCAGAGGGTAAAATCTTTGCAGAGGCCTATGATGAAATCTTGACAGAATTTAAGCGTCAACAAGCACAAGATTTATTCTTTGAAAAGGCGGAGAGCCTAGCTAATTTGAGCTACGAGAATCCCGATAGCCTTGATATTGTTGCAGAAGATCTTGAGCTAGATATTAAATCAACAGATATTTTTACGCGAGATGGCGGTAATGGGATAGCTGAGAATAGGAAAGTCATTAATGTCGCTTTTAGCGATGAAGTTCTTGTAGATGATTTAAATAGTTCTGTTATCGAAATAGATAAATCACATCTTGTTGTGCTACATAAAAAAGAACATGTTGCAGAGAGTCAATTGCCGTTCGATGTTGTTTCTGCTGCTATTAAAGAGGGTTTGAAATTAAGAAAAGCGCGTACAAAAGCACGAGAACTAGGTAAAGATTATATCGAACAATTAAGCAACGGCGCTGAGGCGCAGTCTTTATTCCCTGATAACGCTTGGCAGGCAAGTCAGACAATAAGTCGTTTAGAAGGCTCTTTGAATAAGGAAATTATCGATGCGGTCTTTGCCATAAAAAAACCAAAAACATCTCCAGAATATAGTGGGTTTATGGCAAGTAATGGTAATTACATTGTTGTAAAACTAAATGAAGTCATAGAAGGTGATATCACAGCTGCAACACAAGAAGATCGTGATGCCTTAGCAGCCTATTTGGCACGTAGTAGTGGACAAAATGATTTAAGTACATTTATTAATAGTTTGAAGTTAGATGCTGATATTAAAATTATGTCGACAGCCATTAACTAATATAATTACTTGTACCCATAAAAAAAGCGCTATCAGCGCTTTTTTTATGGGCGAAATAATTAGCTGTTCTATTTATCACCGATACCGATAATATTATAGCCAGCATCAACATAGGTAATTTCGCCTGTGACGCCTGATGCTAAGTCTGAACATAGAAATGCAGCAACATTACCTACTTCTTCGATGGTGACATTACGATGTAGAGGGGAGTTACGTTCACCATAAGCGAGCATTTTGCCAAAATCACCGATTCCTGCGGCAGCTAAAGTTTTGATAGGCCCAGCAGAAATAGCATTAACACGAATTCCTTCTTCACCTAGTGAATAAGCCATATAACGAACATTGGCTTCTAAGCTAGCTTTAGCGACACCCATCACATTGTAGTTTTCAATTGCACGAACAGCACCTAAGTAACTTAGAGTCAGCAAAGAGCCATTGCGTCCTGCCATCATTGCTTTCCCGGCTTTAGCAAGCGCGGCAAAGCTGTATGCGCTGATATCGTGTGCTATTGCAAAACCTTCACGTGTCACGCTATCGACATAGCTGCCTTGTAATTGTTCGCGTGGTGCAAAACCAACGGAGTGGACAATAGTGTCGAGGCCATCCCAGTGTTGTGATAACTGTTCAAACACATTATTTATTTCATCATCATTGGCAACGTCACAAGGGAAAATATGCGCAGGGTTAGAGCCACATTTTTCTGCAATTTTTTCAACACGGGATTTGAGTTTTTCTGTTTGGTAAGTGAAAGCAATCTCTGCACCTTCTCTGGCCATTGCTTGTGCGATGCCAGCTGCAATGGAACGCGGGCTGGCAACGCCAACAATTAAAACGCGTTTGCCTTGTAAAAACCCCATGAGCTATCTCCTGATTTATAGAATAAACATATAAAGCTACCGTAATTTAACTATTTCTGAAAGAGCGGTGCTTGCTTGAAGTCGTTATAATAAGCACCATTATCGATCTTTGTTAGGAATGTTATGCGATATTTATCGTATTTTATTATTGCGATTGTATGCTGCTTATCAGGTTGTGAATTTACTGCGATTAATTCACCTTATACTGTCGATGAAACTGATCAACGTATTTTGTATAGTTCGTTTACATTGCGACCCAAACATCTAGACCCGGCGCGATCATACAGTTCTAATGAGGCCAGTTTTACAGGTCAAATATACGAACCACCTCTGCAATACCATTATTTAAAACGTCCCTATGAATTAGAACCTTTAACGGCAACTCAATTACCTACAGTTGATTATTTTGATACAGAAGGGGTGAGATTGGATGATACTGCTGAGACCGAAAAGGTGGCTTATAGTGTCTATACCCTCTCGATAAAAGAAAATATTTTATTTCAACCACACCCCGCTTTTGTTAAGGATAAACAGGGCGAATTTTTATATCACGAACTAAATTCACAGCAGTTAGAGTCAATATCGACATTGGCTGATTTTAAACAAGTGGCTAGTCGTGAATTGACAGCAAAAGATTATGTATATCAGATCAAGCGATTAGCGCACCCAAAGTTACATTCTCCAATTTTAGGGTTGATGAGTGAATATATCGTGGGACTTGCAGATTATGCTAAAGACTTACGTCAACACGCAGAGGATGGTGACAGGATAAACCTACGTGATAAAGAACTAGAAGGTGTGACTGTGCTCGATCGCTATCGATATCAAATAAAAGTGATAGGTAAATATCCCCAGTTACGTTATTGGTTAGCGATGCCTTTTTTTTCAGCAGTGCCTTGGGAAGCGGATGATTTTTATAGCCAGAAAGCCTTAATAGAAAAAAATATTACATTAGATTGGTTCCCTGTTGGTACCGGACCATATCAGCTTACTGAAAATGACCCTAATAGTCGGATGGTCCTCGAAAAAAATCCAAATTATCGGGCAGCATATTATCCAACGGAAGGCGAGCCTTCTGATGTAGAAGATGGCTTGTTAGATGACGCTGACCAATTAATTCCTTTTGTCGATAAGGCTGTCTTTTTATTAGAAAAAGAATCTACTTCTTATTGGAATAAATTCCTTCAAGGTTATTACGATGCCAGTGGTATCAGTTCTGATAGTTTTGAACAGGCTATTCAAGTCGCAAGTAGTGGTGAGTTTGGACTCAGTGATGATATGAAGGAGAAGGGGATAGCGCTGAGAACGGCAGTCGGTACATCTACCTACTACATTGGCTTTAATATGCAAGATCCGTTAGTTGGTGGTATGACTGAAAAAGCAAAAAAATTACGTCAAGCAATTTCAATTGCAATTGATCGCGAAGAATATATTTCTATATTCCTAAATGGTAGAGGCATTGTTGCTCAAGGTCCAATTCCACCGGGTATTTTTGGATATGAGTCTGGAGAAGAAGGAATCAATCAGTATGTCTACCAATGGGATGGTAAACAACCTCAGCGTAAACCAATTGAGGATGCAAAACAGCTATTACTAGAGGCAGGTTATCCAAATGGTAGAGATGCACAAACAGGTGAGCCTTTAACACTCAATTTTGATGTGCCTGCCAGTGGTCCTGGTGCGAGAGCTGAATTTGATTGGTTACGCAAACAATTTCAAAAAATAGACGTTCAACTGGTTATTCGCAGTACTGACTATAATCGTTTTCAAGATAAAATGCGTAATGGTCAGGCCCAGTTATTTCAGTGGGGTTGGAATGCTGATTATCCTGATCCAGAGAATTTTTTATTTTTACTATATGGACCTAATAGTAAAATTGATACTGGTGGTGAAAACGCGGCCAATTATAAAAATGTTGAGTTTGATCGCTTATTTGAGAAAATGAAAGTGATGCCCAATACTGAGAGAAGGAAAAAGCTAATTGAAAAAATGTTAGTCATCTTAACGGAAGATGCGCCTTGGATTTGGGGGTTTCATCCTAAACAATTCTCCCTTTATCATGAGTGGAATAAAAATATTAAGCCAAATTTGATGGCAAATAACACGATGAAATATAAACGGATTGATGCAAAACAAAGAACAGAGCTACAGGAAAAGTGGAATCGTCCGATATTATGGCCAATAGCGATAGTCTTTTTGGTATTGAGTTTATTATTACTACCCGCATGGTTACAGTATCGTTATAGAAAACATTCAAAAATGAATTTAAGTTAGTAGAAATAAAGACTTTTTTATGGGTATTAGGTAGAATCATTTTGGTCGAAATATCAGACGTGGCGCGTTGGAAAGCTGAGAGGAATTTTTTGTGGATTTAGCTACACTCATTGGGTTTATAGCTGCTTGGGCACTTATCATAGCAACTATTGCGTTAGGTTCTGGTGCCATTGTCTTTGTTAACGCTCCCTCATTTATGATTGTCATTGGTGGCGCTTTTGCTGTGGTTCTGATGCGGTTTACTCTCAGTCAGTTTATCGGATCGATTAAAACAGCAATGAAGGCGTTTCTCTATAAAGCAGAAAGTGCAGAAGAGTTAATTACTACTGTTGTGGAGTTGGCTGCGGTGGCCAGAAAAGAAGGCCTTTTAGCCTTAGAAGGTAGAGAAATTACCAATCCAGTTTTAGCCAAGGGTGTCAGCATGCTGGTAGATGGTCATGAGCCAGCGATTGTTAGAAAATCTTTAACGACAGAAATGAACGAAACGGTAAATCGCCATAATATTGGTCAGGATATATTTAAACGAATTGGCGATGCCGGGCCTGCGATGGGCATGATTGGGACTTTAGTAGGTCTAGTTCAGATGCTATCGAATATGTCGGATCCTAAATCGATAGGGCCTGCGATGGCTGTTGCTTTGTTGACAACGCTTTATGGTGCCATGTTAGCGAATATG
Source organism: uncultured Gammaproteobacteria bacterium (assembly GCA_905479075.1). GTDB lineage: Bacteria > Pseudomonadota > Gammaproteobacteria > Nitrosococcales > Methylophagaceae. The sequence goes on from CAJQLA010000012.1 coordinate 147,302, forward strand.
TTCGCTTTGCCTATATCAGACAAATTAGCATTAAGAAGTGCTGAAGAAACGATGAATAAAAACATCATAATCATGAGTGTGATGGGTATTCAGGAAGGACAAAATCCGAAAGTCTTAGAAGAGTTATTGAAAAATTACCTACCTTCTTCTAAACGCGATCAAGAACTCGGTGATGGTGATGAAGCTGTGGCTGAAGAATAGCTGATTTAAATTATGAGCGAAGAAGATAGCGGTCCTAGGGATAAAAAGGTCGAGGAAGGCTTACCTGCCTATATGGGCACTTTTGCAGACTTGATGTCACTGCTTATGTGCTTTTTTGTTTTACTGCTATCTTTTGCCGAAATGGATGCATTGAAATACAAGATGGTTGTCAAATCTTTAGATAATGCTTTTGGTGTTCAGCGCGAAATTGCTGCCAATGAGATCCCGAAAGGGACGAGTATTATTGCTCAAGAATTTAGTCCAGGTGAGCCGCGTCCAACGCCATTGAATCAAATAAGACAAGACTCAATGGATGAAACAAAAGAGTCATTGAAAGTCACTATGGATGCCAAAGCCGTTTCAGAACGTGAAGCACAAGAATTATTGGAAGAGGCTCAAAAGTTTAAAGAGGCATTAGAAGGTGAAATTGCGCAGGGCTTGATTGATGTTGAAACACAATATCAACGAATTGTTATTCGGATTAGGGAAAAAGGTTCGTTCCCATCGGGTAATGCACGCTTAAATAGAGGCTTTGTGCCGATTTTAGATAAAATACATGATGTGTTAAAGAATACAGATGGTACTATTGCCGTTGCTGGCCATACCGATAATGTTCCTATCAACACCCCACGCTATCGTTCCAATTGGGAGTTGTCGACCTCACGAGCCACATCTGTGGTCCATGAGTTTCTGAAAACAGGACAAATCCCTGCCAATCGGTTTGTATTGGAAGGCTATGCTGAAACTCAACCTTTAATGCCCAATGATACAGCGGAGAATCGCGCTAGAAACCGCCGTGTCGAAATTATTGTGCTCAAATCTTCTTTTAAAGAAGAACTAACACGTTCAATTGAGCAATTGAACAAGTCCAATGAGGCTGTTGAAGGACAAATTACTGAGTTTGAAGAGTAATAAAATCAGGTTTTTAGGTATTTTTACTATCGTTTAGTCACTTAGTTTTTTATAATAGAAAGTTTGTATGCTGAATAGCGTTAATTCAGTGAACAATTTATCTAAACTCGAGTAAAAAGAGCTTAACTTTCAAGCTAGGTAGTATAAAAACTAATGCAAAAATTCAGTGTAGAAAAAGGTATCGTCATACCTCTCGATCGACCCAATGTTGATACGGATGCAATCATCCCTAAGCAGTTTTTAAAATCAATCCAACGTAGTGGGTTTGGGCCAAATTTATTTGATGAATGGCGTTATCTAGATTTAGGTGAGCCAGGAAAAAATTGTCAGGATAGACCATTAAATAAAGACTTTGTGCTTAATCAAGCGCGTTATCAAGGTGGCAGTATTTTATTGGCCAGAGAAAACTTCGGTTGTGGTTCTAGTCGTGAACATGCTGTTTGGGCATTGGAGGATTTTGGTATTAGAGTTGTTCTAGCTCCTAGTTTTGCTGATATTTTTTTTAGCAACACCAGCAAAAATGGCATTTTGGCAATAAAAATGGATGAACAGATTATTGATGATTTGTTTAATCAGGTTGCTAAACAATCGGGCTTTGAAATACAGGTTGATTTACCAGCACAACATATCCTATTGCCCGATGGTAAAACGCTATCGTTTGAAATTGACCCTTTCAAAAAGCACTGTTTGATAAATGGACTTGATGATATTGGTCTTACGCTACAACGAACGGAAGAAATCCGTGAATATGAACAAAAGCGCCAACAACAAGCACCGTGGCTGTTTCCAGAAACAGCGATGAACAAATAATCGCATTAATTAAATAGTGAATAACGAATGACAAAGAAAATTGCAGTTTTACCTGGGGATGGTATAGGGCCAGAGATTGTTGCAGAAGCCGTGAAAGTGATGCAGGCTTTGCAAAGTGATGGATTAGATATTGAACTAGAGTATGGGTTTATAGGCGGTGCCGCCTATGATGAAGTCGGTACGCCTTTACCTGCCGAGACGATTACCTTAGCAAAACAAGCCGATGCTATTTTATTGGGTGCTGTTGGTGGTTATAAATGGGAAGAGCTAGATATCAGTGTCAGGCCTGAAAAAGGGCTTCTAGGAATCCGTAGTGAATTGAATTTATTTGCCAATTTACGTCCTGCCATTTTATATCCTCAATTAGCTGATGCTTCTACATTGAAATCTGAAGTCGTCGCTGGTCTTGATTTAATGATTGTTCGTGAATTAACGGGCGGTATTTATTTTGGGCAACCACGTGGTATTCGCTCATTAGATAACGGTGAGAAAGAAGGTTTTAATACCTTGGTTTATAAAGAAAGTGAAATCAACCGTATTGGTCAGGTTGCATTTGATATAGCGCGTAAACGCCAAGGTCGTTTGTGTTCAGTAGATAAAGCCAATGTGCTTGAAGCAACTGAATTATGGCGTGAGACGATGGCAACAATGGCAGCTGATTATGAAGATGTAGAGCTAAGTCATATGTATGTTGATAATGCGGCAATGCAGCTTGTTCGCGCCCCTAAGCAGTTTGACGTTATGGTAACAACCAATATGTTTGGTGATATTTTGTCAGATTGTGCTTCTATGCTGACTGGTTCGATTGGTATGTTGCCTTCGGCATCATTAGATGAAAATAGTAAGGGTATGTATGAGCCTATACATGGCTCTGCGCCAGATATTGCAGGCCAAAATTTGGCCAATCCGCTAGCTACAATCTTATCAGTCGCTATGATGCTTCGTTACAGTTTGGATGAAGCCACTATGGCCGATAGGATAGAAAATGCAGTGAGTAAAGTACTCGATAGCGGACTGCGTACAGGTGACATTTATTCAGATGGTATGACAAAAGTGACTACATCTGAAATGGGTAATGCAATTGTTGCAGCCCTTTAAAAACTATAAATTATAGGTGAATTTGTGAGTAAAAAAATTGATGTCGCAGTCGTAGGAGCAACGGGTGCTGTTGGTGAGACAATGTTGGATATTCTCCATCAACGACAATTTCCAGTTGGAAAGATTTATGCGTTGGCGAGTGAACGCTCGGCAGGGAATACGGTCAGTTTTGGTAACAGATCTTTAGTTGTTGAAGATCTCGCTACATTTGATTTTTCAAAAGTACAAGTAGGACTATTTTCACCTGGTGCCAGTGTGTCGAAAATTTATGCTCCTAAAGCTGCTGAAGCAGGTTGTATCGTCATCGATAATACCTCTGAGTTTCGTTATGACGATGAGGTGCCATTAGTGGTTCCTGAAGTTAATCCGCATGCTATAGCCAATTATAAAAATAAAGGCATTATTGCTAACCCAAACTGTTCAACTATCCAAATGATGGTGGCTTTGAAACCAATTTATGATGCAGTTGGCATTAACAGAATTAATGTCTGTACTTACCAAGCAGTGTCTGGTACTGGTAAACCTGCGATGGAAGAATTGGCTAAACAGACTGCGGATTTATTAAATGGCCGTTCAGTAGAAAGCGAAGTTTATCCTAAGCAGATTGCATTTAATGTGCTTCCTCATATTGATGTGTTTGAAGATAATGGTTATACAAAAGAAGAAATGAAGATGGTTTGGGAAACGAAAAAAATCTTAGAAGATGATACTGTTTTGATTAATCCGACAGCGGTTCGTGTTCCTGTCTTTTATGGTCATTCTGAAGCAATACACATTGAAACAGATAAAAAAATAACAGCACAACAAGCAAAAGAATTGTTCAAGAAGTTTGATGGAATTGAATTGATTGATGAGCACCAAGATGGTGGTTATCCCACTGCAGTAACGGAAGCTTCAGGCTCTGACCCTGTCTATGTTGGTCGAGTGCGAGAAGATATTTCTCATGAAAATGGATTAGACTTATGGGTAGTGGCAGATAACGTACGTAAAGGTGCTGCATTAAACAGTATTCAAATAGCAGAATTATTAGTTGAGAAATACTTGTAAAATAAGATTGATGTAATTAAAGGGAAGGGTGTCCTAAATGAAAATTAAAACATATGCGAGTACATTTGTAGCAGCAAGTTTAGGTTTAATGACTGCGATACCTGCACATGCTTTAGGCTTGGGTAATCTCGAATTATCATCAGCATTGAATGAGCCTTTTCAGGCTGAAATTTCTCTTAGTTCTTTAAGTGAAAACGAAGCGGGTAATTTGCAGGTTCAATTAGCGTCTCATGAAGAGTTTGAGCGAGCAGGGCTTGTTAAATCGTCAGTTTTATTAAAACTCAAGTTCGCTATTAAACAGAAGAATGGCAAGACTGTCATAGCTGTTACCTCGAAAGAAGCAGTGAAAGAGCCGTTACTTGATTTTCTATTATCAGTCACAACAGGCAACGGTCATTTAATTCGTGAATATACCGTGCTGCTGGATCCTCCTAAAAGTATTTTTAGAGAAAAGTTTGCTTCAAAACCTGTTGCTAAATCACCCACACAGTCAATTAAACAGCAAGCACCTACAAAATTTCAGAATACGCAGCCTAGTTTTACGCCTTCTACGGCGACAGAGTACGATGTTAGAACAAACGATACACTCTGGGATATTGCTTTAAAAACAAGACCCGAAAGTTCAGTATCTGTTAATCAGATGATGATGGCGTTATTGAAAGAAAATGGCTCGGCATTTATACGCAACAACATCAATGGATTAAAAGCGGGGCAGACCTTATCAATACCATCAGCAGGTGAGATTAAACAGCTGACACAAGCACAGGCCCTTGCCGCAGTTAGAGAACAAAACAATCTGTGGAAAAACCGTAATGTTAAACCTGAAACTGTAGTAACTGAGGCTGATGTGAGTAGTAGTCAGTATACAACAGCAGATGCAGAAGTTGTTGCTGAGGCACCGGCTGTAGAAAAAAAACTCGGAGAACCAGTATCTAGATTGCAACTGTTAAGTCCTGATGAGGAGAGTTTACTGGGTGATGAAGCTTTATCAGGGCCTGGTGGCGAACAGATACAAACTTTGATGGAGCGATTAACCCTAGCCCAAGAAACGATTGACAATCAAGCTTTGGAAAACGATGAAATCAAGGAAAGAATGGCTGCGATGGAAGAACAAATCCAGACATTACGAAAATTAGTTTCAATACAAGATCCAAGTCTAGCGAAGTTGCAAGGAAAGCTAGAGCAAGCAGATGAAGTATTAGAAGGGGATGACAGTCTGGAACAGCTTTCTGATGAGTTATTAGCTACATCAACAGACCAAGAAGCCAGTGCTATTCAACAAGAGCTTGATTCAGAGCCAGAGGCTTATAGCAATAACGCTGTTAATAGTGGATCTGATGACCTAGTAGCGGATCAACAAAATACACAAATTGCTGATGAATTAGATAATCAAGCATCACCAGAGATTATTGAAGAACAAACTCAAGCAGTCGAAGATGAAGCAAACTCAGCGGTTAGCGAACAGTCGATGGCACCAGCTGAGCCATTGAGCTTTTTAGATAAAGCAAAAGCGTTAATTTTAGAAAATAAAGTTGAATCGATGTCCGCAGCACTTGTCTTACTTATTGGTTTATTACTATTGGGACGTAGAAGTGGGGGATCAGGTGGTCTATCTAGACGTGAAAAAACATGGGATGAAGCGGTTAAAGAAATAGAAAAAGATGTTCCAATGCCTAACTTCACAGGTAGTCAACCAGTAGCAAGCGCATCTGTTGTCAGTGAAGAAACAGAAGTCGAAGAGGTTAAAACGGTTGAAGAGCTAATCAAGGATGCTGATATTTTTGTTAGTTATGGCGATCTTGATAAAGCAAAATTATCACTTGAAGAAGCACGTAAAGATGAACCTGACAATAAATCAGTAATTCATAAACTGTTATTTGTTTTATTCAAACAAGGTGAGGCTGATCAGTTTGTTGAATTGGCCGAGAAAGTTGAAGCAGAAGAAGATTCTTTAGAGTGGTTAGAAATCAGTGCTTGGGGCCGTGATTTAGCACCCGATAATGAATTATTTAAAGAAGCTGAAACTGAAGAAACTTCAGAGGAACAAACGGATGAAATGCTTGAAGCTGAGAATGATTCTGCTCTCGAGATGCCAGCAGAAGATGATGTGCCAGAATTTAACTTAGATGAAGATGATTCTGAACCAACAACACCGGTAGCAGATGATAATGATGATCTATTAGCGTTTGATCCTGGCTCTATTACTGATTCTGATGATATTGAACAGAGTGAATTAAAAGCTGACGACAATGAGGACTCTGAAAGTGATAGTGCTTCAGATGATTCAGCCACACTTGAATTTGATCTGGAACTGCCATCTGAAGATGAGGTTGAATCTGATATTAGTGATACTTTAGACCTACCAGAAGTATCAGAAGAGGAGTTACAAAAAGCAACAGAAGCGCTAGATGCCGATTCTGAAAATAATGAATTGGAATTTGATTTAGGTGACATTGATCAAGTTGATGAGTCTGAGACAAAACTAGACTTGGCCTCTGCTTACATTGATATGGGTGATTCAGAAGGTGCGAGAAATATTATAGAAGAAGTACTGGAAGAGGGTAGTGAAGAACAAAAATCACGGGCACAGGCTCTCTTAGATAATTTGTCGTAACTAGTGAGAGTTGCATTAGGCATTGAATATGACGGGACACATTTTGCAGGTTGGCAAGTACAACCTGAACAAAGAACGGTTCAGTCATGTCTTGAACATGCGATCAGTGTTGTTGCTGATCAGGCTGTAAGAACAGTTGCGGCAGGTCGAACAGATTCTGGTGTTCATGCCTTACAACAAGTAGTGCATTTTGATACAGATGCCTCAAGAGATGAGCGAAGTTGGGTTTTAGGGCTAAACACGAACTTACCAAGTGATATTAATGTGGTTTGGGCTCGCCCTGTTGATAATGACTTTAGCGCACGCTTTTCTGCTGTGAGAAGGACTTATCGTTATTTGATATTAAATAGAATAAGTCGTTCTGCAATACACAATAATAAAATGTGGTGGTATTTTCAAAAGCTCGATGAGCAGCGAATGCAAGCAGCTGCAGATATTTTAGTTGGCCATCATGACTTTTCTGCTTTTCGTGCAAAGTTATGTCAAGCAAAAAGCCCCATGAAAACAGTTGAAAAAATCACTGTAACAAGACATGACGATTGCATAGCAATAGATGTAACAGCACAATCCTTCTTACATCATATGGTACGTAACTTAGTCGGTGTTCTTGTGCCAATTGGTGAGGGGAGACAGCCTGTTGAATGGGCTGAAAAGGTATTGCAGAGTAAACAACGCGGACAAGGTGGAATCACATCACCTCCTGATGGTTTATATTTTGTTAATGTAGAGTATCCGCAGCAATACGCGCTTCCTACAGTGTCGGCTTTCCCAGTGGTCTGGTAGAGTAGTTGTTTAAATTTCTTTGTTAGAAAAAGAGAATGAGAACACGCGTTAAAATTTGCGGTATAACAAGTTGCCAAGATGCTGAATTTGCAGTTAATTTTGGTGCTGATGCGATTGGTTTAGTGTTTTATGCTGATAGTCCTAGGGCTATTACTATTGCGCAAGCTGAAGACATTATTGAACTATTACCGCCGTTCGTGTCTGTTGTGGCACTATTTGTAGACGCCGAGCCAGAATTTGTCCATGAATGTATAGCTAGCCTGACAATAGATTTATTGCAATTTCATGGTGATGAGAGTCCTGAATATTGTGATCAATTCGAACGTCCTTATATAAAAGCAGTCAGAATGCATGAGAGTATTGAGTTACAAGTTGTAGCGAAGCGTTACCAAGGTGCTTCAGCTTTATTGTTAGACAGTTATCAGCCAGGTGTTCCTGGTGGAACGGGTCAAACATTTAACTGGTCATGGATAGAAGAAGTGGCGAAGCCGATTATTTTGGCTGGTGGGCTTAATTCGCAAAATGTTGCGTCGGCTATACAGCAAGTTAAACCCTATGCTGTTGATGTCAGCGGTGGGGTTGAGATGGAAATGGAAAAAGGCATTAAAGATAAAGAAAAAATAGATGCTTTTATGCAAGAGGTTTTAAATGGCTAAACAAATGGAAAATAATTATTACGACAGCTATCCCGATGAACGAGGACATTTTGGTCCTTATGGTGGTAGGTTTGTCGGTGAAACATTGATGGAAGCACTCTATGCATTAGAGGAAGCCTATAATCGCTATAAAACTGAGCCAGAATTTCAGGCCGAAATGGACAAAGACTTAGCGGATTATGTGGGTAGACCATCACCATTATATTTAGCAGAAAATTGGACTCAACAACTGGGCGGAGCTCAAATATTCTTAAAGCGTGAAGATCTTAATCATACGGGTGCTCATAAAGTAAATAATACAATTGGTCAGGCCTTATTGGCTAAACGAATGGGTAAAAAACGTATTATTGCTGAGACCGGCGCTGGCCAACATGGTGTCGCTACAGCCACAGTTGCAGCGAGACTCGGTATGGAATGCGTTGTCTACATGGGCGCTGAAGATGTTAAACGGCAAGCGATGAATGTTTATCGCATGAAGTTACTAGGGGCTGAGGTGATTCCTGTAGAATCCGGTTCTCAGACACTAAAAGATGCCCTAAACGAAGCCTTGCGTGATTGGGTGACGAATGTTGATGACACATTTTATATTATAGGAACTGTTGCAGGGCCACATCCATATCCAGCGATGGTTAGAGATTTTCAAGCCATTATTGGTCATGAAGCACGCCAGCAAATTTTAAACGTGACAGGAAAATTACCGGATGCACTTATAGCTTGTATCGGCGGTGGTTCAAATGCGATTGGCTTATTTCACCCATTCATTGGTGATGAAGGTGTCGCAATGTATGGTGTTGAAGGTGCTGGACATGGTATCGAAACGGGTCAACATGCTGCGCCGATGTGTGCTGGCACGTCTGGTATCTTGCATGGTAATAGAACGTATCTAATGCAAGATGAAAATGGACAAATTACAGAAACACATTCTATTTCTGCTGGTTTAGATTACCCAGGAGTTGGACCTGAACATGCATGGTTGAAAGATATCGGTCGTGCTGAGTATGTATCCGTGACTGATGATGAAGCATTACAAGCTTTTCACGATTTAACGCGAACAGAAGGTATAATCCCTGCTTTAGAATCAAGTCATGCCTTAGCTTATGCAAGCAAATTGGCGCCGACAATGTCACCAGAGCAATCACTGATAATCAATTTGTCTGGTCGTGGAGATAAAGATATGCATACAGTCGCGGCTTTAGCTGGCTTGAATTTTTAAGGGATTAAAGATGAGTCGAATTAGTCAATGTTTTGAACGTTTAAAATTAGATGGCCAAACAGCCTTGATACCTTATATTACTGCTGGCGATCCCGCGCGGTGGGTGACTGTACCCATGATGCATGCATTAGTTGAGTCAGGTGCTAACCTTATTGAATTAGGCGTTCCATTCTCAGACCCTATGTCTGATGGTCCGGTCATTCAAAAAGCGTGTGAAAGAGCTTTAAAAAATGAAATGTCGATTCACCATGTGCTAGATATGGTGAAGCAGTTCAGAGAAAAAGATACGGAAACCCCAATTGTGTTGATGGGGTATACCAATCCGATAGAGGCTATGGGTTATCGCGAGTTTGCAGCTGAAGCAAAAGAAGCGGGTGTCGATGGTATTTTAACTGTTGATATGCCACCAGAAGAGTCAGAAGAGTTTTTAGTTATTTTAAAAGAAGCCGGTATTGATACGATCTTTCTAGTTTCACCTACAACGTCAGTTGAGCGAATGGCATTGATAGCTGAACATGCACAAGGCTTCGTATATTATGTTTCCTTAAAAGGTGTAACAGGGGCTGCAGTGATTGATGTTGCAGCGGTAGAAGAGAAATTAGCGTTGTTAAAACAGCAAACACAATTACCAGTGGGTGTTGGGTTTGGTATCCGTGATGGAAAATCAGCAGCGGCTGTTTCTGAAGTGGCTGATGCTGTTGTAGTGGGTAGTACTTTGGTTAATTGCATTGCAGAACATGAAGCAGATCCTGAAGCTTTACCAGCTGTTATCGCTGGTTTGTTAGCTGAAATGCGTCATGCGATTAATGCACGTGATATGGCAAGTAAATAAACAGGTTTGATAGGTAAAAGATTATGAGTTGGTTTGAAAAATTGATTCCTTCAAAAATTAGAACGACGGTTCGAAGTAGATCTGTGCCTGAAGGTGTTTGGGCTAAATGTCCAGCATGTGACAGTGCGCTTTATATCGCTGAATTTGAAAGAAACCTATATGTTTGCCCTAAATGTGACCATCATCAGAGAATCAATGCACGGCAGCGACTTGAAATATTTTTAGATGCAGATGACCGCATAGAAATTGCGCCTGATGTCCAACCGGTTGATACCTTAAGGTTTAAAGACAGTAAGAAATATAAAGATAGAATTAACCAAGCTCAGAAACAAACAGGTGAAAAAGACGCTTTACTAGCCATGGCCGGTAAAGTTAAAGATGTCCCTGTGGTCGTCGTTGCTTTCGATTTTTCTTTCATGGGTGGTTCCATGGGCTCAGTGGTTGGCGAAAAGTTTGTAAGAGCAGCAAAGTATGCTTTAGATCAAAAACTCCCGCTTATTTGCTTTTCAGCAAGTGGTGGCGCCCGTATGCAAGAAGGATTGTTATCACTGATGCAAATGGCAAAAACGAGTGCAATTTTATCTCAGTTGAGTAATGCCGGTTTGCCATTCATCTCGGTTTTGACAGATCCGACTATGGGTGGCGTCTCAGCCAGCCTAGCGATGTTGGGTGATGTCAATGTTGCTGAACCAAAAGCATTGATTGGTTTTGCTGGGCCTCGCGTTATAGAACAAACAGTGCGTGAAACATTACCTGAAGGTTTCCAACGCAGCGAGTTTTTATTAGAACATGGCGCAGTTGATTTGATTATTGAACGTCGTGCTATGCGTGACCGCTTAGCTAATATTCTCTCATTATTATCTAGTCGACGGCACTAGTCGTCTGAAAAGCGAATAATGAGATTTGATAGCCTGTCAGAATGGTTACGCTGGCAGGAAACGCTCCATTTCACAGAAGTCGATCCCGGTTTAGAACGAGTCAGAAATGTCTGGCAACAAATGGAAGGTGCGACGGAGCTTCCATTCAAAGTTATTACTGTGGCTGGCACTAATGGTAAAGGATCTTCTGTAGCAATATTAGATGCAATTTTACGTGCAGCGGGTTATAAAACAGGCACGTACACATCACCACACCTCTTACGATATAACGAACGTATCACGCTCAATGGTCAGGATTGTGAGGATGATCTCATTTGCTATGCTTTTGACAAGATAGACAATGCACGGTCAGGAATTTCACTTACTTATTTCGAGTTTGCTACGCTAGCTGCGGTTGATATTTTTTGTCAGCAACACATTGATATTGCAATTCTGGAAGTGGGTATGGGAGGGCGTCTTGATGCAGTTAATCTGTTTGACGCTGATATCGCCCTTATTACACCGATAAGTTTGGATCATGTTACTTGGTTAGGAAATGATCGTGAAACGATTGCTTTTGAAAAGGCCGGTATTATTCGCCTTCATCATCCTGTTGTGTGTTCTGAGTCATCTCCGCCCAAAGCAGTTATTAACTATGCAAATAGTTTGCAATCACCAGTTTTTATAGCTAATCAAGCATTTAATTATTCCCAAAATGATATGACATGGCGCTGGTCAAATCCTGAACTGGAATGGTTTAACTTGCCTTTACCCAATTTAGAAGGTCGCTATCAATTGCAAAATGCAGCAGCAGTGTTGCAAGTGATTGCGCTATTAATTGAACAAGACTATGACATTAAACAGCAAGCGATTGAGTCAGGGCTAAACAATGTCCATTTAGCTGGCCGGTTTCAAAAAATAACGGGATCTGTTGACCATATTTTTGATGTTACTCACAATAAACAAGGTGCTGATAATCTTGCCGAACTTTTGAGAGAACAGCATCAGTCAAGTAAAACCATTGCTGTATTAGCGATGTTACAAGATAAGGATGTTAGTGCCGTTGCAACAGCGTTAGCCGATGCCATAGATATCTGGTGGATTGCTGGTCTAGATTGCCAACGTGGCATGTCGGCTGATGAATTGGCTGATAAGTTGAAAATGGTTATTTCTGAAGATAAAGTTGAGCAGGAAAAGGATGTTGAACAAGCTTATAGACAAGCATTAAGCTATGCTAAACAAGGTGATAGACTATTAATATTCGGCTCATTTCATACTGTCGAAGCTGTGATGACTGCTGCACCCAACTTATTAAATTGAATCTTATTTACTCGTACATGGCATCAATGACAGATTGATGATGCTCGATAACTTTTGCTCGTTTTATTTTCATTGTGGGTGTCATCAAGTCATTTTCAATCGTCCATGGCTCAAGAAATAAGGTTACACGACGAATTTTGGCATAGGCAGGAAAGTGGGAAAGTAGTGTACGCAAACGCTGAATAATTTCACCTTGTAAGGCTTTATCAGTCAAACTCTCTTCGTTTTCAGGATCTAACTGATACTCTTTAGCGAGTACAGGCCAATTATCGGCATTTAACACTAATAGTGTCGTTAAATAGGCTTGCCCCTCACCAATGACCAGCGCTTGCTCAAAAAGGTCATCAAATAAAATGGCTGCTTCGATATCAGCAGGGGGTACTTTTTCCCCATTACTTAAAACGAGTATATCTTTAATTCGTCCTGTAATATAAATATGACCACTCAGGCTAATTCGAGCTTGATCGCCAGTATGTAACCATCCATCATTATCAATAATTTGAGCAGTCGCTTCAGGGTTATTCCAATAACCGAGCATATTACCGGGACCGTTAACAATTAATTCGTCATTGGCGGCAATTTTTACTGATACACCTGGAATGGGCCGGCCAACACTTGTTGGGAAATTATGTTCAAGCTGATTAACACCAATAACAGGACTGGTTTCTGTTAAGCCATAGCCCTGTAATAGGGAAAAACCAAGACCAATAAATAACTCTGCAACGGGTTGTGACAATGCAGCGCCGCCACTAACAATAACTCGCATTTCACCGCCCAGTTTTTGTTGAACTTTGTCAGCAATTATTTTTTCTAGTAAAGGCCAAGCCATGAGCCTAGGGTGCCACTTCTTTCTACCTTGCTCATATTCAAATTTGTGCCAACCAATATCTTTACATGCTTTAAACAACATTTGTGCTATTGCATGTTTATCAGAAAGCTGTGCGTTTAGTCGGTCATAAATTCGCTCAAATATTCTTGGTACAGCTATCAAAACAGTGGGTTTTACATTAAGCATATCTTCAGCAAGTTGTGGTATTCCACGGGAATAGGCGACGGAAGAACCACTCATCATTGGTAAATAGTAACCAGCGGTACGTTCTAATGTATGTGAGAGAGGCAGAAAAGATAAAAACTTATCACTGTTAAAGATATCAATATACTGTGAAGCGGCAAACGCGACAGAAAGCATATTTTGATGACTAAGCATCACACCTTTTGGCCGACCCGTTGTTCCTGAAGTGTAGATGATAGAAGCTAACTCATCACCAATACAGTTATCTGCAATTAAAGGTTCATTAGCGTCTTGTAGCCAGTCTTGTTCATAGAGAGCAGGGGCATTAAGTTTTTCATCTGAGTGATTATGGATAATAACAGTTTGTAGCTCATGATTATCACTCAATGATGCTTGTAAACTTTTCCACTGCTTTTGGTTTTGTAGTAACAGTAATTTTACATTGGCATCGCTGAGTATATAAGCAACGTTATCAGGTCTGTCATCAGGGTAAAGAGGAACGACAATAAGACCTAGACTTAAAGCAGCTTGGTCAAACAAGACCCAATCAACACAGTTACGTAAATTGATAGCAACGCGATCACCAGCCTCGAGCCCTTCTTTACGTAAAGTAGATTGCCATTTAGCAACCTGCTTAGCCACTTCTCCCCAAGTGATAGATTGCCATTGTTTTAGGTCGGCAAAATAACTTTCATAAGCTGGCAGGTCTGGACTGCGTCTTATTCGCTCAAGTAGCAATCCGTACAAGCTTACTGCTTGTTTGGGACTGATAATGTCGGTCAAGGCCATTGTGAACTAAGGTATTAACCAACGTAGTTGGATGCCTAATAAATCTACGCTAGCGTCATACTCACCAGCTAGCACGTATCCATTACTATCTATCTCATTAATTTTAGGGTCACTGATAAATAGATGGCTATAACCTGCATCAATGATTATTTCATCAGAGACATTGTAGCTTGCTCCTATAGAAATCCATTTACGATCGTTGCCAGGAATGCGTGCTGTTCTGAATTCATTAGAAATTGGTGTTTCATCATAAGCTATACCGCTTCGGAATGTCCATTTATCATTGTATTGATAGTCAACACCTAAACCATACCGAACTGTGTTATGCCACTTTTCTGGTTTAACAAGATCGAAAGTGCCACCCGTAGACTTGATATTGAGTTCTTGAAAACGATCCCAGCGGGTCCAGCTAATATCAGCTGATATAGCCCATTGAGTATTTAGTTGATGGTGAACAGCAAGAGATAAATTTTCTGGTAGATCAATGTCAGCTTTAATATTTTGATCAGCTAGCTTTGTACCTGTACTTGTCCAAAGTTTTCCATCACCTTCCAGGCCATGAGAAATCTTTGAGCGATAAGCGATTCCGATACGAGTGGCTGGTTGGATTTGATACGTTAAACCGAGGTTATAACCCCAGCTCCAATCATCACCTTCTAATCTTATTTTACCATCGGCAGCCTGAGGGAACCCACCCTGAGCACCCAGATCGGCCATTTGGGTTAGTTGTACTTCAATATATTGTAAGCTGATACCAAAACCGACTGATAACTTATCACTTACTTTATAGCCAACACTAGGGTTAAAGTTAAGCGTAAGCATATCTGATGTGACCGCGTGGTAACGTCCGGGCCAAGTCTCACTGTAGTCAGTGACTAAGCCAAAAGGTGCATTGACACCAAAACCTAGAACAGTTGAATCATTAAGAGGGTGGACATAGTAAAAATTAGGGACAAAGGCTTCTTTACCACCTTCGCTGCCACTGCCATCATTGCCAGTTAAAGGCTGACCTGATAGACCATTAAAACCACCTAAATCTACGACACGTGAACCCGAATTATTAAAATCACTTTGTGGCAGAATGATGTTCATGGCTGCATCAACTTCTCGTTGCTTTAGTTGTGTCAGCCCGGCTGGATTGAAGAAGATAGTGCTGCCATCTTCTGCTACAGCTGCACTACCAGCAAAAGCACGCCCCAAGCCTGTAATACTTTGCTCCTGAATTGCAAAACCGGAACCGTAGGCTAAAGAACAGAAAGTAGTACTACCCAAGATAGCCGTTAGCTTAACTAGTTTACTTACACGCATCACATGTCCTCTAAAAGATGTTTATGCGAAAAATAACCTACTTGAGGAAATGGTGCAAGTTTAATTGCTAATTTATTGACGAATAAACAATAAATCCCAAACGCCATGGCCTAACTTTTGACCCCTTTGCTCAAACTTTGTTAAAGGGCGATACTCTGGACGAGGGATATAATCATCATTATCAGCACAATTTGTAAAGTAGGCACTGTTAGATAAATCATCCAACATTTGCTCAGCATAATGTTGCCAATCAGTTGCCATATGTAGATAACCGCCCTGTTTTATCTTTTTCGCTAACAACGCTACAAATGTAGGCTGAATGATGCGTCGCTTGTGATGACGCTTTTTATGCCATGGATCGGGAAAATACAATTGAACACGATCAAGACTATTATCAGGAATACGCTGTTTTAATAACTCCACAGCATCTGTACATTCGACACGTAGATTTGTAAGTTGATGATTTTCTATCAAGTTAAGTAGTTGACCTACCCCAGGGCGGTGGACCTCGACGCCAAGATAGTTATTACCAGGTTGGTTTTTTGCCATTTCAGCAAGTGAAGCACCATTACCAAAGCCGATTTCAAACACAACGGGCGCATTGCGTCCAAACAGCTGTTCAAAATCGATAGGCTCGTCGTCGTTCGTTAATGAAAATTTTGGCCAAATGTCATCTAAAGCTTTTTGTTGTCCGGGTGTTAAGCGGCCTTCGCGGCGAACAAAGCTTTTTACGGTTCGTAATGGTTTTTCATTCATAAATTAGTTATGCGGTTATAATAAATGTGAATTTTAGTTGTCCAATAAGGCAACTCACCTTAGATCATACCTGAATAGTTAGAGGAAATTACATGTCATCATGCTGCCCACCTCCTGAGCCAGCAGAACAAACAAGTTGTTGTAGTAGCAGCACGACCCAGAAAAAACGTCCAGATTTATTACTTTGGTCAACTTTGATTTTGGTGTCGGTTGGCTACTTAACCGATTTGTTTTTTGCAGACGTGATCTCACCTGTTTCTATGACGGCTGCGACGATGATTGAAGCGGTAAGACAACTGATGGACAGCATGTGGATAGGTCTTGCATTGGGTATGCTATTTGTAGGATTGTTAGGACGTGTCCCACGTGAGTTTGTCACTGCATTATTAGGAAAAGGAGATAGTTTTCTAGGGATTGTAAGAGCTACTTTCGCTGGTGTATTATTGGATCTTTGTAGTCATGGTATTTTGCTTGTGGCGATGCGTTTGTACCAGCGTGGCGCGAGTTTAGGTCAGGTAATGGCTTTCTTAATAGCGAGTCCGTGGAATTCACTCTCCTTAACCGTTATTTTAATTGCCTTAATTGGCTGGAACTGGACTGTCTTGTTTATTGCTTGCTCAATGTTTATTGGTATCTTGAGTGGTCTCGTGTTTAATTGGCTAGAAAAGCGAGGCACACTTCCTGCAAACCCTAATACGGTTGATTTGAATGGTTTTAAACCTTGGCAGGAAGCTAAGCAACGCTGGGGAGAGTCTAAGTTTGGTCTTACTTGGTGGAGAAGTATGTTGTGGGAAGGTGTTAAGGATTCTAGAATGATAGTTCGTTGGCTGTTACTTGGTGTTTTATTAGCAGCTGCGATAAGAACCTTTGTCTCTATTGATGACTTCCAATCCTATTTCGGGGCCACGATGGCTGGCTTGGGTATGACCTTGGTTGTTGCGACTTTATTAGAGATTTGTTCTGAAGGTTCAACACCGATTGCCGCTGACCTAGTCACACGAGCTCATGCACCTGGTAATGGCTTTGCATTTTTGATGACGGGGGTTGCTACTGACTATACTGAAATAATGACTTTACGTGAGACAACAGGTTCATGGAAGGTAGCATTATTCCTACCTTTGGTTACTGTTCCTCAAGTAGTTTTATTCGCTTGGCTAATGAATTTAACTGTTGTCTAATTATCAAGTTTTATACTAAGTAACTTAGGGTAGTTT
The DNA here is from genome assembly GCA_905479075.1 of uncultured Gammaproteobacteria bacterium. Classification (GTDB taxonomy): domain Bacteria; phylum Pseudomonadota; class Gammaproteobacteria; order Nitrosococcales; family Methylophagaceae. Next base: position 164,724 of record CAJQLA010000012.1, read on the forward strand.
GATAAACACACCATGCGAAAATAAGCCATTCAAGGTATACTGCAAAGCCAGTTTACTTATTTATAATACGAGTGAAATTAGCTTTTATATAAAAAGCCGTTATAAATTAGTCAGTAAAGATTTTTAAAGAGAATTAAAATATGGTGCATCCAGTATTAGAAGCTGTAACAAATGATGTAATTAAACGTAGTCGTGAATCTAGAGCGAAATATTTAGCTCGCATTGATGCTGCTGTTGAAACAGGGCCACATCGTTCAACTTTAGGTTGCGGTAATTTAGTTCATGGGTTTGCTGCCTGTCCGGCAGGTGAAAAAGCCGATTTATCGGGAAACGTGAAAGCGAATATCGGTATTATTTCAGCATACAACGACATGCTATCAGCTCATCAGCCCTATGTGGACTATCCAGAAACTATTAAAGCAGCGGCGCACACTGCAGGTGGGGTAGCACAATTTGCGGGTGGCGTGCCAGCCATGTGTGATGGTGTGACACAAGGTCAACCGGGTATGGAATTGTCACTTTTCAGTCGTGATGTTATTGCCATGTCAGCTGCAGTTGGTCTTAGCCATAATATGTTTGATGCTGCGATGTTTCTTGGTATCTGTGACAAGATTGTCCCAGGACTATTGATTTCAGCATTAAGTTTTGGTCATTTACCTGCGATATTTGTTCCTGGTGGTCCAATGCCAAGCGGTCTACCTAATAAAGAGAAAGTGCGTATTCGCCAACTTTATGCTGAAGGTAAAGTCGGCCGTGATGCGTTATTAAAAGCAGAGTCTGATTCTTATCATAGTCCGGGTACTTGTACTTTCTACGGTACAGCAAATAGTAACCAGATGATGGTTGAAATGATGGGCTTACAGCTCCCTGGCGGTTCTTTTATTAATCCAGGAACGCCACTACGTGAAGCACTCACTAAAAATGCAACCGAGCAAGTATTGAAATACACTGCAATGGGTGATGACTTCCGTCCATTTGGTTACATGATCGATGAAAAAGCGATTTTAAATGCGATTGTGGGTTTGATGGCAACAGGTGGCTCAACAAATCACACAATGCATTTGATAGCGATAGCGCGTGCAGCAGGGATCATCATTAACTGGGATGATTTCGATAAAGTGACTAAAATAGTACCGTTGCTTACTCGGATTTATCCAAATGGTGATGCTGATGTAAATCACTTCCAAGCTGCTGGTGGTATGGGTGTGTTGATTGGTGAGTTACTAAAACATGGTTTGATGCATGAAGATATTATGACTGTTGCGCCTACGCAAGGCATGAATAGCTACACTCAAGAACCAAAACTAAGAAATGATGAGTTGATATGGGAAGATGGACCTAGTGCGTCATTAGATGCTGATGTGATCGGCACGATAAATAAACCTTTCTCAGACTCGGGTGGCTTACATTTAATACACGGTAACTTAGGTCGAGGTATGTCAAAAATCTCGGCAGTAGCTAAAGAGCATCAAATAGTGGAAGCACCTGCTATGGTATTTGACGATCAAGATGATGTCGTTGCTGCGTTTAAACGTGGCGAAATGGAACAAGATTTGATTGTGGTATTACGCTTCCAAGGTCCGAAAGCTAACGGAATGCCAGAATTACACAAACTGACTCCTCTCTTAGGTTCTTTACAGGATAAGGGCTTTAAAGTCGCGATAGTGACCGACGGCCGAATGTCAGGTGCTTCAGGTAAAGTACCGTCAGCGATTCATATGTGTCCAGAATGTGAAGTTGGTGGTCCGTTAACTCGGGTTCGAACTGGCGATATGATTCGCTTGAATACTCAAACTGGTTCATTAAACATTCAAATAGATAACGATGTATTCGAACAGCGTACACAGTGTATTAAAGGTAGTACCGAACATCATTATGGAATGGGCAGAGAATTATTTGATAGTTTCCGTGCAGGTGTTTCATCTGCAGAAACAGGTGCGATCAATATGTTTAATAATGACCCGATAAACTAATTACATTTTGGAAGATACTAAAGAATGAGTAAAACAGCTAAAGAAATCATGGCTATTTCGCCATTAATGCCAGTCATGGTTATTAACAATGCTGATCACGCAGTGCCGTTAGCGAAAGCTTTGGTTGCTGGTGGTTTAAAAGTTTTAGAAATTACATTGCGTACAGATGCGGCATTAGAATCAATTCGCCGTATCAAAGCAGAAGTGCCAGATGCGACAGTGGGTGCAGGTACGATTATCAATGAACAAACATTGCATGCTGCAATTGATGCGGGTGCAGAATTTATTATTAGCCCAGGTACGACATCGGCATTAGCTGATGCCGCATTAAAAACAGGTGTGCCTTTTATACCTGGTGTAGCAACACCCGGTGAAGCACTCGCTTTGTTTGAAAAAGGGATTACTGAAATGAAATTCTTCCCTGCTGAAGCAGCAGGTGGTATCCCGATGTTGAAATCGATCGGTGCACCGATTCCACAAATCACTTTCTGTCCGACAGGTGGTGTTAATCAGAAGAATGTCGCTGATTACTACAGCCAGCCTAATGTGGGCGTTGTTGGCGGTTCTTGGATGTGTGCTGCGAACTTAGTTGATGCTGAAAATTGGGATGAAATTACCCGTTTGTCGATTGAAGCGATTGAATTAGCAACAGCGTAAACAAAAATGTTTTAAACGAAGAAAGCCGTTGATTATGTCAGCGGCTTTTTTTATGCAGTAGCAGAAATTAAAATACGGCGTTGTAACCAATCATCAATAAGTGCCTTGGCACCTTCAATGACGACTGGCGGATTAGGATGTTGCAACTCCTGAGCAATTTGTTCGGCAGCTTGTAGTCCACTCAAGCCATCATTTAACAAGTCAATCAAACGAGCACTGACCGGGTTAAGCTCCATAAACACAACACTATCTTGTTGATCGCGATACACCAATAGAAAAACCGGTGTTTCATTGGCTTCTTGTGGTTGAAAGTCACGTGAGATCTGATGCACTGGGAAAGGATATGACAAAGGCCAAGCGAGAGATGAAGTGTTAAGTTGTAGACTGAGACTATCAACTTCTGGATCAAAGGCGACAGGTTCGGCTTCACTATCTGAAATGCTCAGTGCCAGTTCCACCCACTCATAATGACAGAGTGATTTAATAAAAATAGGGTCATTACTAAGGTCACGTTCGTCTTCAAGATAACTTAAAAACTCACGGGATATTTCGTGGAATAATGGTGACTTACAGTGATGCTTAACAATAAAGTCCCTTACCATGCTGTGCCAACGTTCATCAGAAGTAAGCGTTTTCAATACTGGAAAAGCAGAAGCAATAAACCCTTCAATATTATTGTAAAATAGCTCTCTATATATAGTCATGCGACGCTGTTCAATATCATCAATCTTTTGAACATTCTCAGGATCACGAATATGACCAGCAAACTGGTATTGAACGTCTTTAAAGTCTGACATATTAGGCTGTGTGTGCAATTTTATTTTGTTCATGAGCTGCTTGGTAGCGTCGAATTTTATCGACTTCACTAATAAGCGTGTTTAAGGATGGAATATTAAAATCACGTTCTAATAAAGTCGGAATAACGCCGTGATGTTGATAGGTCTTTTCTAACAATTGCCAGACAGGATCAATCACATCACTACCGTGAGTATCTACCTTTAAGTCATCAGCTTCATCGTAATGTCCAGCAATATGTAGATAGGCAATACGGTCAGTAGGTATAGCTTTAATATAATCTTCAGGGTTATAACCGTGATTGATGCTGTTCACGTAGACATTATTAACATCAAATAATAAATCGCAATCAGCTTCTTCTAAAACGCCATTGAGAAAGTTGATTTCATTCATTTCTTTACCAGGCGCGGCATAGTAAGACACGTTTTCAATGATAAGTGGACGTTCTAATATTTCTTGAACACGTTTTATTCGTTTTGCCACATAGCTCACAGCTTCCTGAGTGAATGGTATAGGCATCAAATCATAAAGATGACCATCATCACTGCAGTAACTTAAATGTTCGCTATAGGCGCGGACATTGTGTTTATCTAAGAATTTTTTAAGACGAATAAGAAAATGTTCATCCAATGGGGCAGGGCTGCCTATCGAAAGTGATAAGCCATGACAGACCATAGGATATCGTGCTGTGAACTCAGCAAATTTTTTACCGTAAGTACCCCCAAGTTCCATCCAGTTTTCTGGTGCAACTTCAAGAAAGTCGGCTGGTTCATAGTTCAGTTTAGCTAAATCATCCATAAAGTCGCGACGAAGACCGAGTCCCGCGCCGGAAATGGGGTAAGAAGCTGAAGTCATGATAATTTCCCTACTATTTGTTGTCGTTATTATGACAATTAATAGCTAAGAATGTTACAACGATCTGGAATTATTATAAATAGGGGTTTTTATAGAGATTGGAACTTGTTGTTGCTATTGCTGGACATGCCAGATAATGCTGACATGTCCAGTAATGTATAAAACTAGGTGTTATTCAGCCCAAGAAGTGTAACCACCGGCCATTGAACAGGTATTTGTATAACCAAGTTTTTCAAGAGATTTTGCGGCAAGTGCTGAACGGCCGCCGCTACGACAATAAATGACGATAGATGCATCACGATCTTGAAAACTCGGGTGATCAGTGATTTGGAACTCTAAAACACCGCGAGGAATATGGATAGAATTAGGGATATTGCCTGCTTCATATTCAGCAGGTTCACGAATATCGAGTGCAGTACTACCATCCGCAATCATAGTGTTCGCTTGATCTATATTCACTTCTTTAATTGTTTTCTTTGCTTCTTGTACTAAGTCGACTGCAGTTAATGCCATAATGTCACCTTCAATGAGTTATTAAAAAAACAGATGTTATTTTTTAAGCATCTATATCTATATTTGATATTACGCCAAACAATTTTATTGTCAACCAAATGGTATAAAATAAACTGTTTAGAATAATCCGTTCATAAACTGCCTAACAAAACTTGCTTTTGAAAGGCTATAATTAAAATTTTTGTACCGCCTATGCTTGCTTATATTATAAGAAGAATCTTATATGCATTCCCAATTTTAATTGGTGTCAATGCACTGACATTCGCCTTGTTCTTTATGGTCAATACACCTGATGACATGGCACGTATGCAACTGGGTGCAAAACATATCACACAAGAATCCATCGACACTTGGAAACAAGAGCGAGGTTATGACAAAGCATTGCTTTGGAATTCACAAGCATCAAACTTAGCAGAGAAAGCCAGCGACACCATCTTTTTTGATAAATCTTTGAGCTTGTTTATATTTGACTTCGGTCAAGCTGATGATGGGCGAGATATTGGTCAAGATATAAAAACGCGTATGTGGCCCAGCTTGGCAATTGCGGTACCGACGTTAATTATTGGCTTAATGGTTAATATTACTTTCGCCTTGTTAATGGTTTTTTTTCGAGCCACCTACGTGGACTTAGGCGGTGTCATTCTCTGCGTCATTATTATGTCGATATCCAGTCTGTTTTATATTATTGGTGGCCAATTTTTAGTTGGTAAATTGATGCAGATTGTCCCTATTTCTGGTTATTCAGAAGGGATGGGCGCTATTAAGTTTATCATTTTGCCCATTATCATTGGTGTCATTGCAGGTATTGGCAGTGGGTCACGTTGGTATCGGACACTGTTTTTAGAAGAGGCTTCTAAGGATTACGTCAGAACAGCTAGAGCAAAAGGCTTTTCGGAGCTACGCGTCTTATTCAGACACGTATTAAAAAATGCCATGATCCCAATATTAACGGGTGTGGTTGTGGTATTACCAACCCTGTTCATGGGGAGTCTAATCCTCGAATCATTCTTCGGTATTCCAGGCTTAGGAAGCTACACCATTGACGCCATACAGGCGCAAGATTTTGCCATCGTACGTGCAATGGTATTTCTCGGTTCAGTGCTTTACATTTTTGGTTTAGTTTTAACTGATTTATCATACACATTGGTTGATCCGCGCGTTAGATTAGACGGATAAATAACAATCATGTGTGAAACAATCAATGAACTGCGTAAAGCAGCTTTAGGCTGTCTATTACTTCGAGATCCATTAACGAAAGTAGAGCAAACACAACTGTTATACCAACGCTGGGTTGATGGTGAAGTCACACTGTCTGATGAAGTATTAGAGGTTCCAGCGTTACCAGGCCAGCCGGATAAACCGGAATTGGTTGCACCAAGAGATTTACCAAGACGTCGTAATAGTGCAGAAACAGGTGTTGCAACCCTAATACATGCCATTAACCATATTGAGTTTAATGCCATCAATTTAGCTTGGGATGCTGTTGCTCGCTTTGAAGGCTTGCCAAGACAATATTATGATGACTGGGCTAGGGTGGCGTATGAAGAATCTCAACATTTCACTTTACTAAGGGAACATCTACTTTCTCTTGGTTATGACTATGGCAGCTTCTCAGCACACAATGGCATGTGGGAGATGGCCCAAAAAACCCATCATGATCCTCTGATTCGTATGGCTTTAGTTCCCCGTGTATTAGAAGCCCGTGGTTTAGATGTGACGCCCAAAATGATGGAGAAGTTACGCGGAACGGGTGATTTACGTGCAGTAGAGATTTTAGAATTGATCTTAAGAGAAGAAATCGGTCATGTCACGATTGGAACACACTGGTTCAACTATCTGTGTGAGCAACGAGGCGTTGACTCATTAAGCACATTTAAAGACTTATTAAATAATTACTTTGATGGTGAACTACGAGGCCCTTTTCACACACAAGCACGTAAACAAGCGGGTTTTACTGATGCAGAAATGGCTTTACTCGAAGGCAGAGGTTAATAGAGAAGAGCGCTTTATTTAGCCTCAGTATTCTCTTGCTGGCGTTTTTGAGCCTTTTTTTTGCGTTCCATTTCCACTTTCTGTCGGCGAGATTCTTTAGGATCGGCAATTAACTTACGATAGATTTCAATTCGGTCCAAATCACGTAAACTTGCCGTCAGCTTGCATACTTTGCCAAAAATACCGACCTTATCAGTAGCAAGATCGATCTGTTGATATGTTTCTAAAATGCCAGAACGCAGAATGGCTTGTTCAACGTCACAATCCTGCGGCACCTCTAACGATAAAATAACTTGTTCGTCGGGCAGGGCATAGGCAACTTCGATAGTGATGTGATCAGCGGCGACCATGAATTTCGTGTGCTCGTTTACAAAAGGCCTCAACTAATGAGCCAGAAATTTGGGTAAAGATAGGGCCTAAAGCGATATCAATAATACGGTTCGAAAACTCAAAGTCCATATCAAGCTGAATACGGCAACCTTGATTGTCACCAATCATACCGAACTCCCAATGACCTTCAAGGTGACGAAAAGGCCCATCGATAAGTTCAATATCTATCGATTTCCCAGGGTCCAGTTTATTTCTAGTCGAAAAAACATGGTGAATACCCCCTTTAGCGAGATCAAGGGAGGCACAGATGACATCATCTGTTTTACTGATAATTTTACTGTCACGACACCACGGTAAAAATGTAGGATATGCCTCAATATCATTAACTAGATCATACATTTCTTGAGGTGTGTACGTCACCAATGAGTTACGAGTAATAGTGGTCATTTAATGTATATAAAAAGGAAAAAAATGATCTTAAATAAGACCTGTGGCATTTAAAAATACAATCATAATTGCGGCGGGTGCCACAAAGCGAATCAAAACACGCCATATCTGATAGACAAAATTGTATCTAATATCAAATTCCTCATTCGAGGTGTTTTGACTCATTATCCAACCAGCAAAAATGGCAATGAATAGTCCGCCAAGCGGTAGCATAATATTGGCGGTTAAATAATCCAGCAAGTCGAACATCGTCTTACCAAATAGCGTCCATGTCGAACCAATATTAAATGAAAATACTGTTAATAGACCCAAAGACCAAGCAGCAAAACCGACCATGACAGAAGCCCTGCGGCGACTGACATTCCTGTTCTCAACTAGCCATGCTACAGTAGGCTCAATAAGCGAAATGGCAGAACTCCATGCGGCAAAGACCAATAATAAAAAGAACATGCCACCAAAGAAAGTACCCCCCGTCATATGGCCAAATGCGATGGGGAGAGTTTCAAAAATAAGTCCAGGGCCGGCACCAACTGATAAATCGTTGGCAAATACCAGTGGAAAAATAGCCAAGCCAGCCAATAAAGCGACGCCCGTATCAGCAATAGAAATAGCGATAGCTACTTTTAAAATAGAGGTTTTTTTAGATAAATAAGAGCCATAAACCATAATGGCCCCCATCCCTAAACTTAACGTGAAAAAGGCATGGCCCATCGCTGTTAAGACGGCTGTTGACGACAGTTGTGAAAAATCAGCCTGGAATAAAAAACCCACAGCTTGATCGAAATAAACGCCAGTATTAGCAGAATAACCGACCAACAATAGCAAAATAGCAAACAGGGCAGGCATCAAGAACTTAACCGTTTTTTCAAGTCCACCTTGTACGCCTCGAGCGACCACAATCATGGTGATAATGATAAAGATAGTATGCCAAGCAAGCAGTCGTTCAGGATCACTAATTAATGCATTATAGATACTACGTGCGCCATCAGGAGTGACTCCTTCAAACACACCTGAAAAGGCGCGAAACACATAAGCTAGGGCTTGTCCTGCAATAACGCTGTAATAAGAAAGAATCAGGAAACCGGCAAGTACGCCAATCCAACCGAGGTATTTCCAGTTGGGATGTCTATTCTCATCAAGGGCCAATGAATGTAGTGTATTAACCGGGTTTTGGCGGCCGCGTCGCCCCAACATGATTTCGGCCATCATAATCGGCAGACCAATCGCAGCTAAACAAATTAAATAAACAAGAACAAAGGCACCACCGCCATTTTCACCTGTTATATATGGAAACTTCCAGATATTACCCAAACCAACTGCTGAACCCGTTGCCGCAAGGATAAATGCCCAGCGTGAAGACCATTGACCGTGAATAGATTGTGCAGGCCTGCTCATGATTTCCCCATTAAATTACATAAACGTTGATAGAAGCTGTTCCCTAGCTCAAATTAGGACAAAAACATTAGGCATATAGTAAACCTTATGCCACAGAATATGAAACCTAAAACACTATTAAACAAAACAACAGATGATTAGCCATGCGCGTCGTACAACTTGTATTTATAATAGCCGGATGGCAGCAAAAAAAAATAAAAAACAAAAAGGGACGAGCAACACGATTGCTCAAAATCGTCGTGCCCGTCATGACTACTTCCTAGAAGATACGTTTGAAGCAGGACTGGTCCTCGAAGGCTGGGAAGTTAAAAGTCTAAGAGATGGACGAGGCCAGCTCAACGAAAGCTATATAGTCATTCATCAAGGTGAAGCCTGGTTACATGGCGCGCATATTTCGCCAATGTTATCGGCATCAACCCATATACACCCTGATGACCATCGTCGTCGTAAACTATTGCTCAACCGTATAGAGCTTAACCGCCTGATCGGTGCGGTTGATCGTAAAGGCTACACCATCGTCCCTGTGTCAATGTATTGGAAGAATGGTAGAGCGAAACTTCAAATTGCCCTAGCAAAAGGTAAACAGCAGCACGACAAGCGTGCCACCGCTAAAGATAGAGACTGGTCACGCGAAAAAGCACGGATTATGTCAGCTAAATAATATTTCGTTGTAGCAGTGAAACTGCTGCTCATCTATAATGTCTATTATCGTGTACAACCCTTGGGGACGACCTGGCTTCGACGTGGGTTACAAAACTTAAGGTGCATGCCGAGTATGTTAGTTCTCTCGTAAAAAAGACTGACAAATTTTAGTTGCAAACGATAACAACTACGCACTAGCAGCTTAATAACCTGTAAATGCCGTCCGACCAAAGCCGTGCTTATGCGTTTGGTATCGGGCGTCGACTCTCATAAGCAAAGCCTGAAACGTGCTTGGCGTTGATGGACGAAAATCTTAGCAAGATCGCGACCTGTTTTCCCTGTTCATCGGGTAGCTTGTTGTTAAACTAATAGATGAAATAAGCATGTAGAGCTGAGAGCGGAGGATTTGCGGACGCGGGTTCGATTCCCGCCGTCTCCACCAAATATAAACAAACCACCTTCGGGTGGTTTTTTTATGTTTGTTAGAGAAGTGGAATCAAAGAACCCGCGTCCACAAGTCAGAAGGTTTGAAGCATGTATTTATAAATGTATTGGTTGTCGATGCAATTCTTTAATAA
>CAJQLA010000013.1 GCA_905479075.1 uncultured Gammaproteobacteria bacterium
CTCGAGTCATTAATTGAAGTGGAAGGTGGCGGTAAAGCGCACTTTATCCTAGAAAAACTGATTGATATGGCACGTCGTTCAGGCGTTAATTTGCCATATAGCGCCACTACTGCATATGTGAACTCGATACCTGTTGATCAACAACAACGCATAATAGGCGATCAACAGATGGAGCATAAAATTCGCTCTTATATCCGCTGGAATGCGATGGCTATGGTGGTTAAAGCTAACCTAAAGCCTGGTGCAGTAGGTGGTCATATTGCTAGTTTTGCTTCTTCTGCCACTCTTTATGATGTTGGTTTTAATCACTTTTTTAAAGGCGATAACAGCGGCAATGGCGCTGATATGGTGTTTTTCCAGGGTCATATTTCACCTGGTATTTATGCCCGTTCTTTCCTTGAAGGCCGCTTATCTGAAGAGCAGTTAGATAATTTCCGTTTTGAAACTGATGGCAAGGGCTTATCATCTTATCCTCATCCCTGGTTAATGCCAGACTATTGGCAGTTCCCAACAGTCTCAATGGGCTTAGGTCCAATTCTCTCCATTTACCAAGCGCGTTTCATGAAGTATATGGAGCACCGCGGTATGGCAGAGACAGAAGGTCGTAATGTCTGGGCTTATTTGGGTGATGGTGAAATGGATGAGCCTGAATCAATAGGTGCGATCACCCTTGCAGGCCGTGAAAAACTAGATAATTTGAATTTCGTTATTAACTGTAATTTACAGCGCTTGGACGGCCCTGTTCGTGGTAATGGCAAAATAATTCAAGAACTGGAAGCTATTTTCCGAGGTGCTGGCTGGAATGTCATTAAGGTAATTTGGGGTAGTGAATGGGATCGATTATTAGCTAAAGATAAAAATGGTTTATTGCTAAAACGGATGGAAGAAGTCGTCGATGGCGAATATCAAAACTACAAATCAAAAGATGGCGCCTTTGTACGTGAACATTTCTTTGGTAAATATCCAGAATTATTAGAAATGGTCTCGGATATGACAGATCAAGATATCTGGAGTTTAAGTCGTGGTGGTCATGATCCACGCAAAGTTTATGCTGCGTATAAGAGTGCGACAGAACATAAAGGTCAGCCTACAGTTATCTTGGCTAAAACTGTCAAAGGTTATGGCATGGGTGAAGCAGGTGAAGGTCAGAATACTACCCATTCACAGAAAAGCTTGGGTGTAGAACAAATGAAAGTGTTCCGTGATCGCTTCAAGCTGCAATTAACTGATGAAGAAGTTGAAAAAATTCCTTATATCAAACTCGATGATGATAGCGAAGAGAAAAAGTACTTACTTGCACGTCGAGAAGAGTTAGGTGGATTTTTACCAAAACGAAATAATGCTGCACCTGGGTTGAAAACGCCCGATCTTGATATCTTCAGTGCTATGTTGAAATCAACAGGTGAACGAGAAATTTCAACTACTATGGCTTTTGTTCGCATTCTTACTGCTTTAATCCGGGATAAACAAATCGGTAAAAATATCGTACCAATCGTACCTGATGAAGCGAGAACATTCGGTATGGAAGGCTTATTCCGTTCAGTGGGTATTTATTCATCATCAGGTCAAATGTACGAACCCGAAGACTCAGGGAAAGTTATGTGGTATCGCGAAGATACTAAGGGCCAAATCTTGCAAGAAGGTATTAATGAAGCAGGTGCAATGGCGGAATGGGTTTCAGCTGCGACAGCCTATTCAAACTACAATGTCAATATGGTGCCATTCTATATTTACTATTCTATGTTTGGTTTTCAACGAATTGGTGATTTAGCGTGGTTGGCTGGAGATATACAAGCAAAAGGTTTCTTATTGGGTGCAACAGCTGGACGTACTTCACTAAATGGTGAAGGTTTGCAACATCAAGATGGCCATAGTTTGATTCAAGCTGCAACAATACCGAATTGTGTTAGCTACGATCCAACTTACGCTTATGAAATGGCAGTCATTGTTCATGATGGTATACGTCGTATGTACGAAGACCAAGAAAGTGTCTTCTATTACATTACTGCAATGAATGAGAACTATACACACCCAGCGATGCCAGAAGGTGTTGAAGCTGGTATTTTGAAAGGGATGTATAAGCTTAAATCTGGTGGCAAACATAAACTCAAAGCTCAGTTATTAGGTAGTGGTACGATTCTACGAGAAGTTGAAGCGGCTGCAGAATTGCTGGAAACAGACTGGAAAGTGTCGGCTAATGTCTGGAGCGCAACGAGTATCAATGAGCTAGCTCGTGAGGGAATGGAAGTAGACCGCTACAACCGTCTACACCCACAACAAGAACAAAAACGTAGCTATATAGAAGAGTGTCTAGATAATGAGTCAGGTGTGGTCATCGCTTCTACCGACTATATGAGACTATATGCAGAACAAATTCGTCCTTGGGTCAAAGCGCCATACAGTGTTCTAGGCACAGATGGTTTTGGTCGTTCTGATACACGTGAAAGACTAAGAAGTTTCTTTGAAGTCGATCGTTACCATGTTGTTGTAGCAACATTGAATACTTTAGCTGCAGAAGGACAGGTTTCTACAGAACTTGTTGATAAAGCAATTAAACAATATAAGATTAACCCTGACGCTTTGGCGCCAGTGAAGGGATAAAAATGGCAGACTTAATAGAAATAAAAGTACCTGATATTGGTGACTTTGATGCAGTAGAAATTATCGAAGTCCTTGTTGCTGAGGGAGATAGTGTTGATGAGAATCAAGACATCATTACACTAGAGTCAGATAAAGCTGCGATGGAGATTCCTACACCGGTTGCGGGTGTCATTAAAGTGTTAAAAGTAGCTGTTGGTGACAAAGTAAAAGAAGGTGATGTTATTGCTTTAGCTGAGGCTGCAGGCGGGTCGGCAGCTCCAGAACAGAAAAATGAAGTTTCAGAAGAGAAACCAGCTGTAGCTGCTGCGGCACCTGTCACTGCGGAAAAGATGAGTGCGGGTAAAGCTTTAGGTGCATCAATTATACAAGAAGCCCTAGCTAAACAAGAAGAAGCTAAACCTGATTTAGTTGAGATAGCTCCATTCGCTCCAGATAGCAAATCAGGCGTTAAACATGCCCATGCTTCACCATCAGTACGTCAATTTGCTCGCGAACTTGGTGTCACCTTATCACTTGTCAGTGGCTCGGGTGTTAAGGGACGAATTACCAAAGAAGATGTACAAAATTTTGTAAAACAAAAAATCAATCAACCTGCTCCTGCGAGTGGTGGTGGATCAATTCCGTCTGTACCCGTTGTTAATTATGAGAAGTTTGGTGCGATTGAAGATGTCGAGTTATCTAGAATCAAGAAGATCTCAGGTAAACATTTGCATGCATGTTGGTTGAATATCCCTCATGTGACCCAGTTTGACGAAGCTGATATTACAGAGCTAGAAATCTTTAGAAAGGCTAATAAAGAGGCAGCTGCAAAACAAGGTGTTAACCTCACGCCATTAGTGTTTGTCATTAAGGCCGTTGTCGCCAGCTTGAAAAAATTCCCTGAATTGAACTCATCATTAAGCGAAAATAAAGAACACTTAATCATAAAGAGTTATTACAATATTGGTGTTGCTGTTGATACACCGAATGGCTTAATGGTTCCAGTCATTAGAGATGTCGATAAAAAAGGCTTCTTAGAGTTGGCAGGCGAATTAGGCGAGATCAGTTTGCGTGCAAGAGAAGGCGCTTTAACTGCTAAAGACTTGCAAGGTGGCACTTTCTCAATTTCGAGTCTTGGCGGTATTGGCGGTAGTTTCTTTACACCGATTGTTAATGCCCCTGAAGTGGCCATTTTAGGTGTTGGTCGCCATAAAATGCAGCCAGTTTGGAATGGTAAAGAATTTGAACCAAAACTGATGCTACCGCTATCAGTTTCATACGATCACCGCGTAGTTGATGGTGCTTTAGGCGCAAGGTTCGTAACGCACTTAAATCATATGTTGTCTGATATTAGGAAAGTCTTACTATGAGTACCATTGAAATAAGGGTCCCTGATATTGGTGACTTTGATGCAGTAGAAATTATTGAAGTTTTGGTGAGTGAAGGTGATTCAGTAGAAGCTAACCAAGATATTTTGACTTTAGAGTCGGATAAAGCAGCAATGGAAATCCCAAGCTCTCATGCAGGCACAGTGACCAAGCTTAGTGTTTCTGTGGGCGATAAAGTCAAGGAAGGTGATTTAATCCTTACCCTAGAACTAGCTGGTGCTGAAACTGCTGTTAAAGAAGAAGTGAGTCAAGCAGAAGAAAAACCAACACCTGCTCCTATAGCACCTGTTGCTGTAAAAGACGCAGCAACGACTGTTGTTGAAATAACGGTTCCTGATATTGGTGACTTTGATGCAGTAGAAATCATTGAAGTTCTAGTAAGTGAAGGTGATTCAGTCGAAGCTAACCAAGATGTTTTGACTTTAGAATCTGATAAAGCGGCGATGGAAATCCCAAGCCCCCAAGCCGGTACAGTAGCTAAGCTTAATGTTTCAGTCGGCGATAAAGTCAAAGAAGGTGATTTAATCCTTACCCTAGAAGTGGGGGGGGCTGATAATGCAGCTACAGAACAAGTAGGCCAACCGCAAGCAACACCAACTTCTGCACCGACAGCGCCTGTGGCAGCTGCAGTTAACACCTCAAAAGGTGATGCCGACATGCACGCCCAGACTTTAGTCTTAGGGGCAGGTCCCGGTGGTTATACAGCAGCATTCCGCGCGGCTGATTTAGGTCAACAAGTCATTATGATTGAACGCCATACTCGTATTGGCGGTGTATGCCTTAATGTTGGTTGTATTCCATCAAAAGCACTATTACATACAGCACAAATCATCAATGAAACAGCAGATATGGGTGACCATGGTGTTACTTTTACTAAACCTGAGATTGATATTCGTAAAATAGAAAGCTGGAAAGACAGCATCGTTGAGAAACTCACAGGTGGTCTAAAAGCACTGGCTAAAGTACGTAAAGTTGAGATCGTGCAAGGTGAGGCTAATTTTACAGGTAGCCATACCATGCAAGTAGACACCGCTGAGGGTGTTAAAACAATCAGTTTTGATAATTGTATTGTTGCTGCAGGCTCTCGTGTTACTAAGATCCCTGTTTTCCCACATGACGATCCCCGTATGATGGATTCAACGGATGCCTTAGATTTAGAAAATATTCCAGAAAATTTATTGGTGATTGGTGGCGGTATTATCGGCCTGGAAATGGCGACGGTTTATAATGCCTTGGGTTCTAAAATAAGTGTTGTAGAACTACAAGATAGTTTAATTCCTGGTGCTGATAAAGATATTGTTAAACCTTTACTTAAGCGGGTACAAGGTCAATACGAAGCGATTTATCTTAATACTAAAGTGGCTAGCATTGAGCCTCAAAACGATGGCCTTAAAGTGACTTTTGAAGGTGATAGTGCACCTGAAACAGCCGTTTTTGACAAAATCCTAGTTGCTGTCGGTAGAACGCCTAATGGTAAGTTAATTAATGCTGAAGCGGCGGGTCTTGTAGTTAATGACTATGGCTTTATTGACGTTGATAGTCAGATGAGAACCAATGTAGAACATATTTATGCTATTGGCGATATCGTGGGGCAACCTATGTTGGCGCATAAAGCGGTTCATGAAGCAAAAGTGGCTGCAGAAGTCATTTCAGGTCATAAAGCTGCATTTGATCCAATGACGATTCCCTCTGTGGCATATACAGATCCAGAAGTGGCTTGGATGGGTATGAATGAAGCTGAAGCGAAAGCTGAAGGAATTGACTATGTTAAAGGTGCTTTCCCTTGGGCTGCGAGTGGTCGTAGTTTAAGTATTGGTCGTGATGAAGGTCTGACTAAAGCTTTATTTGAAAAAGAAAGTGGTCGTTTGATTGGGGCCGGTATTGTAGGACCTAATGCGGGTGAATTGATTGCTGAAGCTGTATTAGCACTTGAAATGGGCGCCGATGCCGAAGATATTGGAATGACGATTCATCCACATCCGACCTTATCTGAAACATTAGGTTTTGCTGCTGAGATGGCTGAAGGTAATATTACAGACTTAATGCCGCCTAGAAAAACACTGCATTCTAAATAATTTAGATTAAGCCTAGTCACAGATATGACTAGGCTTAATGTTTGCCAGCACAGGAATCTTAGTCGTTTGTTCAAAGTTAACGCGGATCGATGAAATCAAATACTACCGCACTGAAACCGCCACTCAAATGGGCAGGGGGTAAGCGTTGGCTCATTCCAAAACTACATCGGATTTGGTCTCAACATAAAGATCGCCGTCTTGTCGAGCCTTTTTGCGGTGGTTTATCAGTAGCCTTAGGCTTACAACCCCAGCATGCATTACTCAATGATGTTAATCCCGCTTTAATAAATTTTTATCAACATATACAACAGGGCTTAACTGTTGATATCGCTTTAGAAAATGATGAAGCGTTGTATTATCAGCATCGGACTTTATTTAATATCCTTAATCAACAAGGAACCGACATTAATAAAGCCGCTCAACTATTTTATTATTTGAATCGGACAGGCTATAACGGCTTGTGTCGCTTTAACCAGTCTGGTGGCTATAATGTGCCATTTGGCCGATATAAAAAGATCAATTACCAACGTGACTTTCATCAGTACCAACAACAACTAGGGCAATGGCAATTTAGTCAACAGGATTTTGCCGAGCTTGCTATCGAAGATGAAGACTTTATTTATGCTGATCCGCCTTACGATGTGCCATTTAGACAATATTCTCAGCAGGGGTTTGATTGGGATGATCAGGAACGCTTAGCAGTTTGGCTTTCAAAACATAAAGGTCCCGTTGTGATTTCAAATCAAGCAACTGACAGAATCAAAAAGCTTTATAAAAGCCTAGGTTTTAAATTACGTTATGTTGATGCGCCAAGACGTATTAGTTGTAAAGGAAGTCATCGACAATCTGCGAAAGAAGTATTGGCATTGCACCGTATTTGATATACTACCGAGCTATTTAAAAATTACATTTCCACAGGAACATACACCGCATGTCTGAGCAGTCATCTCCAATCAAAAAAGTCGTCCTCGCCTATTCTGGCGGCCTTGACACCTCCGTTATTTTAAAGTGGTTACAAGATGTGTATGACTGCGAAGTAGTGACATTTACTGCTGACATCGGTCAAGGTGAAGAAGTTGAGCCTGCTCGAGAAAAAGCTAAAGCGATGGGTATCAGCGAAATCTATATTGAAGATTTACGTGAAGAATTTGCTAGGGATTATGTTTTCCCAATGTTTCGCGCAAACACTATCTACGAGGGTGAATATCTACTCGGCACATCAATCGCAAGACCACTAATTGCCAAACGTTTAGTTGAGATTGCCCGTGAAACAGGTGCAGAGGCAGTTTCTCATGGTGCGACAGGTAAAGGTAATGACCAAGTGCGTTTTGAGCTAGGTGCTTATGCGTTAAATCCAGATATCAAAGTGATTGCGCCTTGGCGCGAATGGGATTTAAACTCTCGTCAAAAACTACTTGATTATGCTGAAAAACATGGCATTCCAGTGGAAATGAAACGTGGTAAAAAATCGCCATACTCGATGGATGCCAACTTGCTTCATATCTCTTATGAAGGTGATATTCTAGAAGACCCATGGTCAGAGCCTGAGGAATCAATGTGGCGTTGGAGTGTGTCTCCTGAAAATGCGCCAGATGAACCGACTTATCTTGAACTGACCTACGAGCAGGGCGATATCGTTGCTATTGATGGTGAGACGATGTCGGCTGCTATGGTAATGGCGTATTTAAATAAGGTTGGTGGTGAAAATGGCATAGGCCGTTTAGATATTGTTGAAAATCGCTATGTAGGTATGAAATCACGCGGCTGTTATGAAACGCCAGCAGGAACCATTATGCTGCCAGCGCATCGGGCGATAGAATCTTTAACACTTGATCGTGAAGTAGCACACTTGAAAGATGAGCTGATGCCAAAATATGCCAACTTAGTTTATAACGGCTACTGGTGGTCACCTGAGCGTGAAATGCTCCAAAAAATGATTGATGCGTCACAGAAAACAGTTAATGGATTAGTTAGAATAAAACTCTACAAAGGTAATGTGACGGTTGTTGGACGTGCATCAGAACACAATAGTTTATTCGATGAATCAATTGCGACATTCGAAGATGATGACGGGGCATACAATCAAAAGGATGCGGAAGGCTTTATTAAGCTGAATGCATTGAGGTTGAGAATAGCAGGAAAAAATATGTAGCAGCTTACTATTCTCGGATTTAGGTGATGATATGGAAATGGGCGAAAACCCACAACAATCCGCAGAATATATGAGGTTAGCTATCCCACTGATGAATCAGTATGGGGTATCGTTAACACCAGAAAATTATACAGTTTGGTATGAGTATGTTGCAGGCAAGAACCTTCTATTAAATGAAGAAATTGATAAACAGTTAAAATTAATTAATTCATTTTCAGATAAAGATACTCAAGAGATTTATAACCGTTTTCTGAGTCCGGGCACGGAGCAAGCTAAACTAGCAGAACTACGCCAAGAATTACGACAGCTAATAGAGGAATTACTTGGTTTTACAGTAAATGGTGCAAATGCCGCAGCCGAGTCGACAGAATTACTTGCAGATGCACTTTCCAAATTACATCCAGATATGCCTCGCGATCAAATTCGATCTGTGGTTCAAGATGTCATCAATGAAACACGTCAAGTGATGTCTTCTGGCAAGTTGCTGACACAGCGTTTAAACTCCGCTGCAATAGAGATTGAAGAATTTAAAAATAATTTTGACGACTTAAAAAAGCAAGCCAAAACCGATCGTTTAACGAATTTAGATAATCGTCATTCATTTGATGAATCGATACTTAAAATAATCAAAGAAGCTGAACATACAGCAGAACCTGTTTCTCTTATCTTTTGTGATTTAGATTCATTTAAACAACTCAATGAGAAACATGGCAACTTAGTTGGCGATCAGGTTCTCAAAATGGTTGCTGCAACACTAAAAGCATCTGTTAAAGGACGAGACCATGTATCGCGTTATGGCGGTGAAGAGTTTACTGTTACTTTAGTTAATACCTCACTTGATGATGCAAGAAGAATAGCTGAATCATTGCGAGATGCAATTGCGAGTAAACGCATTCAGCGTAAAGATACAAAAGAGCCCTTAGGCCAAATTACAATGTCCTTTGGTGTTGCCAGTTATTTCCCATCGGAAGGGGTAGAAAGCTTTCTACAAAGAGCCGATAGGGCACTTTATCAGTCCAAGCGGAATGGACGTAATACTGTTTCTAAAGCCCTACCGCCGATTATTTAAAACCATTTTTAAAGAACACTTCTTCTAAGGGTAACTGGCCTGAGCGTGGCCTGGCTTCTTCTAGCTTTTTGCCAACAGTAATCATCATGGTAATAATGTGGTCGTGAGGAAGTCCTATAATTCGAGCTACACTATCGAAATCAAAGCCATCCATTGGGCAACTGTCATAACCCATTTCTTTAGCCATTAACATAAGGTTCATCGCCGCTATACTGGTAGAACGTATACATTCATCACGTTGGGCTTGGTGGTGATTGGTATAGTAGTTTTCAATGGCAGGCAATAAGAAGTTTTGTACATCCTCTGGTGCATAACGCCAATAGCGTTCAGGTTGTTTCTCCCAAGCATTTAAGTCAGCACATAGCACTAATAAGAGCGATGCATCTGTTACCTGTGCTTGTCCCCAGCTTGCTTCTCGTATTTGTGTGCGCTTGACTTTATCTTCAACCTGAATGAAACGCCAGTGTTGAATATTAAATGCAGTCGGAGATAAAATGACATGGCGCATGAGTTCTTCTATTTCAGATTCAGATATTGTGTGTTCTGGATCAAAATGTTTTATAGAACGGCGATTGACGATCGCATCCTTTATATTCATAAAGTCTCTTTACTTAGTGGGTTTGTTCTACTTTGATGTAGATAGATTGTTGTTTTTCTTTGTGGCTATGGTAACTGGTCGTATCTTGCTTTTTGATATTTTGTCGATTACTGATTTGCCCAATTTCTAACCATGAGCCAACTGGGCCTGAAACACTTGTTATCACTCGAGTATTAGTGATCGAGCCATAGTGTTTTTCCTGTTGGGAAAACATAGGGTGGATATCAACAATCACTTGGTTGTTAGGCAAAATTCTTGCGAGTGCTTCAAAGCCATTATTAAGGCTAATGTAGTAGGTTTGCGATTGGATAGCGAGACCGCCGTAATGTCTAAGGACTAAATATTGTTCTTGATGGGGAATATCTTCCCCCATTAATATTAGAATAGGTTTACCAGCGATCCCCACCGCTTTGTAGATTTGTTCTTTATTCTTACTATCTTGGGTAGACCAGCTATCGACAGCAACATGACCAGATATATCACCATTTTCAACATGAATATCGCCACCTAAATGTGTATTTTTCCTATCACTTATAGAATCGTAACTACGAAGAACGCTAATCTCAATACGTTGTGGCGGAACATCTAATTTATTGAGTAATTGTTTTATATTTTCGATTTCAGCTCGTTCAGCTTTGATGATAAGTACATTATTAAAAGCTCTCGCTGTCGCATTATCTGACAAAAAAGCTTGTATTTCAGGCAGGATTTCAGTTGGTAGTCTATGGTTAACTTGGATAGTTTCAATAACCTGATTAGCAAAGCTTAACTGGCTAAATACTAAGAAAATAGTAAATAGTAATTGCTTCATATATTCAGTCGCCGTAACGAAATATCAGGGGTACTTTGTTCCCAAATTGTATCGAATTTTCGCTGAAAATCACGCACTTCAGCAGGCACGTTAAGGCCTGCTTTGCCTTCATAACGGTTAGTTGACTGACAAGATAAGTAGCAATCGTCATCAATAATTAAAAACGATTGTGTTAATTCTTGGTGCTTACGACTAACGATATTAATTTTTATAGAGCTCGTTAATTTTTGAGCCAGTGGCAAAAGTTGATGTCCAGATGCTACATTTTCCTGACTGCTATGAATGGCAAATAAGATTCGCGTTTTATCACTTCGTCTTGCAAAATCACTTAAATAAGATACGACATTTGGATCGTCAAACAAAGTGTTATCAATGCTTTTACCAAAAAAGCAGATTTGTTTTTTTGCTTTTTGCAGCAGTTCAACACCAAGAGATTTATAGTGTTCTCGACTATCAAACTGAATAGTTTGCTTCGGTTTGTCAGATGAAGTCGTCGTCGTCATTAACAGTTTCGTGCTTGCTCAGCAGCATTACCTATATAGTTTGAAGGAGTAAGTTTTCTAAGGCTTTCTTTGGCATCTTCATTTAGTTCTAAGTTATCTATAAATGCGAGCATTATTTGCTCGTTAACCCTTTGACCACGTGTGAGGTCTTTTAGTTTTTCATAAGGGTTTTCAATGCCATAACGGCGCATCACCGTTTGTATTGGTTCAGCTAACACTTCCCAGTTACTATCTAGATCTGCAGCGATAGCATCATGATTAACTTCAAGCTTACTAATGCCTTTTAAAGCAGAAGAGTAAGCTAAGAGTGAATGAGCAAAGCCAACACCTAAGTTACGAAGCACAGTTGAATCTGTTAGGTCACGCTGCCAACGAGAAATAGGTAATTTCAATGCAAGATGATCGAACATAGCATTAGCAATACCTAAGTTGCCTTCTGCATTTTCAAAGTCAATAGGGTTGACCTTGTGAGGCATAGTTGAAGAGCCAATCTCACCTTTTACTGTTTTTTGCTTGAAATAACCGATTGAAATATAGCTCCAGATATCACGACAAAAATCTATTAAAACGGTGTTAAAGCGAATCATGGCTTGGAAGAGTTCAGCCATATAATCATGAGGTTCAATTTGAGTGGTGAATTTATTCCACCTTAGGCCTAGGCCTGTCACAAATGCATTCGCCATCATCGGCCAATCAACATTGGGATAGGCTGAAAGATGTGCATTATAGTTACCGACAGCGCCATTCATTTTGCCATACAGTAATACGGCAGCCACATGAGTGCGTTGAAGCTCCAGCCGGTGAACGACATTAGCGATTTCCTTACCTAAGGTCGTCGGAGAAGCAGGCTGGCCATGTGTGCGCGACAGCATGGGAACATCTGCATGCTCAATAGCGAGTTTTCGTAAAGTGCCAACAATGGTATCCATTTCAGGCAAAATAACTTTCTCACGCGCATTTTTCACCATCAGGCCATAGGCGGTGTTGTTAATATCTTCCGAGGTACATGCAAAATGGACGAATTCGTTTATTTTATGTAGTTCGTCATTTGTTTTAAGTTTTCGTTTAATGAAATACTCAACGGCTTTCACGTCGTGATTGGTTTCTCTTTCTATCTCTTTAATTTCAGCTGCATCACCGACTGAAAAGTTTGTCATGATGTCATTCAGTACATTTTCGGCATCAGCACTAACTTTTGGCACCTCAGCTATATCAGAGTTAGCACTGAGTAAATGTAACCAACGAACTTCTACTTCAACACGTGCGTGCAATAAACCATATTCACTGAAATAAGCCCGTAATGCCTGTGTTTTACCGGCATAGCGACCATCAATCGGTGATATTGCGGTTAAAGAGGTAAGTTCCATGAAAACTCCATTAAAAATAAGCGAAAAATCTGGGGGTAAATTATATCAGATTTGCTTTTTCACCAAGTGGGATTGTTGGTTTTAAGGTAAAATAATGAGCTTACTATTACACTTTGGAGAAAACTGCGTGTTAAGCGATTATCAAAACCATGTTGAAGAACGTGCACAACAAGGACTACCAGCTTTACCATTGGATGCTGAACAAGTTACATCTTTAGTTGAGATGTTAAAGCAAGACATTACCAATGATACTGCACAGTTACTTGATTTGCTTATTCATCGTGTACCACCAGGTGTTGATCAAGCAGCTTATGTAAAGGCAGGATTCTTGGCTGATGTAGCGAAAACTAATGTGCAATGTCCAGTCATAGACGCTGTGAAAGCGACTGAGTTATTAGGCACCATGATGGGTGGTTATAACATTCAACCACTAATAGATTTGCTTGATTTTGATAATACAGCCGAAGCAGCTGAAAAAGCGTTATCAAAGACATTACTTGTTTATGATGCATATCACGATGTAGTAGAAAAATCGAAACATAATGGCTATGCTAAACGTGTTGTAGAAGCATGGGCTAATGCCGAATGGTTTACTAACAGAAAAGCATTACCAGAAAGCATCACGGTCACCGTTTTTAAAGTACCTGGTGAAACCAATACTGACGACTTGTCGCCAGCAACAGATGCTTGGAGTCGTCCTGATATTCCGCTGCACGCTAAAGCGATGTTAGTGAGCAAAATGCCTGATGGTTTAGAGCTGATCGAACAGTTAAAAGAAAAAGGGCACCCACTGGCTTATGTTGGTGACGTGGTCGGAACAGGGTCTTCTCGTAAGTCAGCTATTAACTCTGTGCTATGGCATATGGGCCATGATATTCCTTTTGTACCTAATAAACGCCAAGGCGGTGTTATTTTAGGCGGCAATATAGCACCTATTTTCTTTAATACAGCTGAGGATTCAGGTGCGTTGCCTATCGAGTGTGATGTGCAAGCCATGAATACTGGAGATGTGATAACGATACAACCATACGCTGGCATCATCACAAAAGAAGCTGGCGAAGTTATTGCCGAATTCAAAATGAAACCGACTACATTGGCTGATGAAGTACGAGCGGGTGGTCGTATACCTTTGATCATTGGTCGTGGTTTGACTGATAGAGCGAGAGAAACTTTAAATTTACCTGCCTCTGATATATTTGTCCGACCTGTTGCTCCTGATGACACGGGTAAAGGCTTTACCTTGGCACAGAAGATAGTAGGCCGTGCCTGTGGTATTGATGGTGTGAGACCAGGTACTTATTGCGAACCTAAAGTCACTACAGTTGGCTCGCAAGATACAACAGGTGCCATGACACGTGATGAGTTAAAAGAGTTAGCTTGTTTAGGTTTTTCTGCAGATTTGGTTATGCAGTCTTTTTGCCATACAGCCGCCTATCCAAAACCTGTTGATATTAAATTACAGCATGAGTTGCCTGATTTTATTAGTACACGTGCGGGTGTGTCGTTACGTCCTGGTGATGGGGTTATCCATTCATGGCTAAACCGTATGATTTTGCCTGATACAGTGGGTACAGGCGGTGATTCACATACACGTTTCCCTATCGGTATCAGTTTTCCAGCAGGCTCTGGCTTAGTGGCCTTTGGTGCAGCATTGGGTGTGATGCCAATTGATATGCCAGAATCAGTTCTTGTTCGCTTTAAAGGGGAAATGCAGCCGGGTATTACTTTACGTGATTTGGTGAATGCCATTCCTTACGCCGCTATTCAAAAAGGCTTGCTCACTGTTGAAAAGAAAGGTAAGAAAAATATTTTCAACGGCCGAGTCCTTGAGATCGAAGGCTTGCCTGATCTGAAAGTAGAACAAGCGTTTGAGTTATCTGATGCATCAGCTGAACGATCAGCTAATGGTTGTACAGTGCATTTAAATAAAGAACCTATTATTGAGTTCTTAAAATCAAATATTGCTTTGTTAGAGTGGATGATTGCGGGCGGCTATGAAGATGCTCGTAGCTTGCAAAGACGCATCGATGCAATGAAAGGATGGTTAGACGATCCGCAGCTTTTAGAGCGTGATGATGATGCCGAATATGCTGAAATTATTGAAATTGATTTAGCTACAATTACGGAACCATTATTGGCTTGCCCAAATGATCCAGATGACATTAAACCGTTATCAGAACTGGCTGGGACTGAGGTTGATGAGGTGTTTATTGGTTCGTGTATGACAAATATCGGACATTATCGTGCGGCAGGAAAGGTATTAGAGAATTTAGGTAATTTACCGACTAAATTATGGGTCGCGCCACCAACGAGAATGGATCAACATCAATTATCGGAAGAGGGTATATACAGTATATTTGGGCGTGTAGGTGCACGGATTGAAAAGCCTGGCTGTTCTCTTTGCATGGGTAACCAAGCTCGCGTAGCGGATGGTGCTACCGTGGTGTCGACATCAACTAGAAACTTCCCTAATCGTTTAGGTAACGGTGCAGATGTGTATTTATCCTCTGCTGAATTAGCTGCAGTCGTCGCCAGTATCGGACGCTTACCAACGGTTGCCGAATATCAAGAAAAAGTAATGGGTATTGAACCCATGTCAGCGGATATTTATCGTTATCTGAATTTTAATGAAATGGATGAATATGCAGCATCTGTTGATTAGTCTGTCACTTTGATTTTACTTTTAAAAAGGCTGTTTGTGAAAAACAGCCTTTTTTATGGGAGATAGTATGAGTACAACTATACAAATCATACCGGCATTTAACCTAGCATTGGCATTCGTACCCGTCATTGCTGTTTTTTGGCTTTTATATCATTGGTCTCTCGACTTAACTAATGCGGTCTATGCAATCGTTAGAATGTTGATCCAATTGTTATTAGTGGGTTATTTGTTGACCACTATTTTTAAATCAGAGAGTGTTTGGTTGGTCGTTGCTGTGCTGATTGTGATGGTAACTGCAGCAAGCTGGATTGCACTCGGTACAGTCAAGTCGCAACGGTTACAGCTTTATAAATATACCTTGTATTCAGTCGTGTTAGGAGGTGGATTTACTTTAGCATTGGTTACGCAAAGCGTCATTACGCTAGAACCTTGGTTTGAAGCTAAATATATGATCCCTTTAGCAGGCATGATATTCGCTAATTCTATGAACAGTATCAGTTTAGCTGCGGAACGATTACATGCGGAACGAGCGCGTGATGTTCCCTACGATAAGGCTAGAAATATGGCATTCCAAGCGGCATTTATACCTGTTATCAATTCTATGTTTGCTGTGGGACTCGTCGCTCTGCCAGGGATGATGACAGGACAGATACTATCAGGAGTGTCACCGATAGTAGCAGCGCATTATCAAATTGTGGTCATGTGTATGATTTTTGGTTCAGCAGGCTTATCTACCGCACTATTTCTAAAAATGGCAAAGCCATTGTTGGATTAAAGTGATTTCTCTAGTGCTTCAACAACTTCAATAATTTTTTTCGCCTGAAAGACAAACTGCCAACGTCGCCCACCTTTTTGTCGCCATATTACAGCGGCCCGAATAGCCGCCAATAATAAAGCACGAATTAAATTGGCATTAGCAGAACTTTCCAAATAATCAGCTTCACCGTGCACTTCGATAATTGGAATGAGGTTACTAACCGTTTTTTTATAAATATCAGCAAGTCGAGCGATGATTTGAGGATTGTTGATTTCGCCAAAATATTCAATTTGTTGGGGAAGTTGATCGAGCTCACGACTAATAACATCCATCACAGGAGAATATTTTTCTAATTGCCGTTCCAGACGAATGACATTCACTGCATACTGTAACTGCGTTATTTGACCGGTATTTTTACGCTCTACCAGTTGAATTCTTAATTGTTCGATTCCTGTAGTTAAGTTTGATAAGCCACCATAAACATCTTCAGTGGTATCAGCATCCGTCACAAGTAAACTGGAAAGTAAGGTTGTTACATCATCCTGATGGGCTTTACCACTTACTGCAATATTGTGGACCAAATGAACAGCCTGGATTACTGCTGACAAAGCGATAGTGCGATCACGTTCTTGCGTGGAGAAAGTCATGGGTGAAGGCCCGGCGCATCTGTTTGCGTAATAATACCGCCACCTAAGCAATTATCATCTTGATAGAACACTACAGATTGCCCAGGTGTTACTGCGCGTTGTGGTTGTTCAAATTTGACATGAATATCGCCATTTTTATCCTGAGTAATCTCACAGTCTTGGTCAGGTTGTCGATATCGTGTTTTCGCTGTAGCTTTAAAGGGGAATACTGGCGGCTCTCCCGCTACCCACGTTAATTGTTGCGCTATTAATGACTGGCTATGTAACCAAGGGTGATCACCTTGTACAACGTAAAGAATTTTGTTTTTCATATCCTTACCAGCAACAAACCATGGTTCACCGCTACCATCTTTACGGCCACCGATACCAAGACCTTGTCGTTGTCCTAAGGTGTAATACATTAAGCCATTATGCTCACCGATCAGTTCACCTTCGGGTGTGCGCATTTCACCAGGCTGGGCCGGAATATAGCGGCTTAGGAATTCTCGGAATCGACGTTCACCAATAAAACAAATACCTGTACTGTCTTTTTTATCATGGGTAATGAACCCCGCTTGTTCTGCGATTCTACGGACTTCAGGTTTAGGTAATTCACCTAAAGGAAATAGTGTTCTGGATAATTGTTTTTGGCCGAGTGTATATAAAAAATAGCTCTGATCTTTATTATGATCTAAACCTTTTAGTAAGCAATAGGTATCACCCCGTTTTTCTACTCGTGCATAATGTCCAGTAGCTATCATATAGCCACCTAATTCCATAGCATGGTCTAAAAAAGCTTTAAATTTTATTTCTCGATTACACAAAATATCTGGGTTGGGCGTACGACCAGCTCTATACTCATCTAGGAAGTGTTTAAAGACATGGTCCCAATATTCCATGGCAAAGTTGGCTTCATTAAATGGAATACCGATAGTGTCAGCGACAGAGTTGGCATCGTCGCGATCATCCTCAATCGTACATTCACTTTCATCTGCAAAATCGACCCAGTTTTTCATAAACAACCCTTCAACATTATGTCCTTGCTGTTGAAGCAATAAAGCTGCGACTGAAGAATCAACACCACCAGAAAGACCGACAATAGTTTTGTTTGAATTAGACATGGTTAATTATGTAATAAAGTAAGCGGGTAGCGTTGTCCGGAAAGGTAGTCGTTTAAGCAGTCCATTACAAGTGGACTTCTCATTTCATTTTTCCTGGCACTTAATTGTTCATAAGTCAGCCAAATAGCTTGTTCTATTTCAGAGTCAAGTGCTTGGTCAGAGTTATGTTCAATAGCTTGTCCAGTGAAGCAAAATCGGATATAGGTGTCATCTGAACCGGGAAGTTGCCAACGATAAATACCGGTTAAAAATTCGGGTTGAAATAACCAGGCCGTTTCTTCCTGTGTTTCACGTATAGTGGCCTTAATTAGGCTTTCTCCTGCTTCGAGGTGCCCGGCTGGTTGATTGAGCGTCAGCTTGCCGTCGATTATTTCTTCGACCATTAGAAAATGTTGGTTTTGTTCGATTATCGCGGCGACGGTTGTTCTTGGAGTCCAAATCATCGACAGATTTTATCATGGACGGGGTATCTACTGTGCGCCATTTCCCGGGTGATAAACCATCTATTGTCCAATCACCTATTGCATACCTGATTAATCGCAGAGTAGGATGCCCAATGGCTGCGGTCATGCGCCGCACTTGGCGATTTTTTCCTTCTGAAATTTTAATTTCAAGCCATTGAGTTGGAATCGCTTGACGTTCTCTAATAGGCGGCGTTCTTGGCCAAACAGTTGGAGGCTCTATCAAACGAATGCTAGCGGGCCGAGTTTTTCCATCTTTTAACTTAACACCTTGTCGTAGATTAGAGAGAGCAGTGTTGTCAGGTATGTTCTCTACTTGTACCCAATAAGTTTTTTCTAGTTTGTGTTTCGGATCGGTAATTTGATGTTGAAGTGCGCCATCAATCGTCAAAAGGATCAAGCCCTCACTATCTTTATCTAAACGTCCAGCGGCATAGAAGCCAGGCAGATTGATGAAATCCTTTAAGGTCTGCCGACCAGATTCATCGGTAAACTGGGTTAAAACGCCATAGGGTTTATTAAAGAGTAGGATTTGATTCATAGTTTTTTTGTTTTATAGCCGTGGTTACAGTTCCGTTTTGAGTGGAAGCATTCCCTTATGTTAAAATGTACAGCTTTATCGCGGTAGTATCAGATATTTCTGGTGCTATTTTAGCATCACAGCTTACATGTGATTTAGCCGAAATGGTCTGCGTAGAACCTATTAGTTGTAGTGATTATGCTGCAGCTGTCATCAATGAATATAAGGAAAAAAAATGAAAGTTGCAGAAAAAATGGTTGTCGTTATTGACTACACATTAACAGACAATAATGGTGAAGTAATTGATACATCTGAAGGGGCAGGACCTTTAGCTTATCTTCACGGTGCTGGTAATATAGTAGAAGGCCTTGAAGAAGCGTTAACGGGCAAAGAAGCGGGTGAACAAGTTAAAGTATCTATAGAGCCAGCCAAAGGCTACGGTGAGCGTCATGAAGACATGCAACAAGATGTGCCTAAAGAGTTATTTGGTGGCGTAGAAAATATTGAAGTAGGTATGCAATTTCAATCAGAAACGGATCAAGGCCCAGTCCTTGTGACAGTTGTAGCTATTACTGAAGAATTAGTCACTGTTGATGGTAATCATCCACTAGCAGGTGTTGATTTAAATTTCGATGTCACCATTCGTGAAATTCGCGAAGCAAATGAAGAAGAGCTAGCTCATGGTCATGTACATGGTGAAGGTGGACATCACCACTAAAGCTGGTTTTTAAGGTATAGTAGTAGCGCTTTCAAAGATGAAAGACGGGCTTTTTAGTCCGTCTTTTTTGTTTTACCGGTGATAGAAATAAAATGACACACAAACACCTGAACGAGCAATTTGGCATAGATCAGCATTTACGCTTTGAATTAGAAAGCGAAGGCTTTGTGATGGCTACCTTATCGAATAAATTTGGTTCTGCAAAAGTATCTATTTATGGTGGCCAAGTTGTTTCCTATCTGCCAGAAGGAGCTAAAGAGGATATTTTTTTCTTAAGTGAAAAAAATAGCTACAGTGCTGGAAAAGCGATACGAGGTGGCATTCCTATTTGTTGGCCATGGTTTGGTGATGACTTCTCAGGTTATGGTAGACCCTCACATGGTTTTGCACGTAATCAACATTGGCAAGTCCATGACAGCGGTATCAATGATGACGGTGGCATTTATCTTTCTTTGTTACTAACAGATACTGAAAGCAGCTTAGGTGTATGGCCTTACCCATTTAACTTACTCTTAACGGTTAGCTTAACAGATAGCTTAGGGGTGGTTTTATCAACGACGAATACTGGTGATAAACCGTTCAAAATTAGCCAAGCACTGCATAGTTATGTCAAAGTGAGCGATATATCAAGCATTGTCGTAGAAGGCCTAGAAGGTAAACACTATCTCGATAAATTAGATGGCTTTTCTGAAAAAATACAAAATGAGAATGTGATAGTTACACAAGAAGTTGATCGTATTTATCAAGATGCACCTAAACAATTATTAATGAAAGATTCCGGATGTGATAGTAACCTCGAAATTACCTCAGCTGGGAGTAAAACGACAGTTATCTGGAACCCTTGGCAGGATACAATTACTAACTTTCCAGATCTTGAGAAAAATAACTTTCGAGACTTTATTTGTATTGAAACGGCGAACGCTGCTAACGATATGGTGAACCTTGCTGCTGGTGAAAGTCATACAATGACGGCAAGTTACAAACTATTGTAATTTTTGTTTAATCGGCCCACTTTTCTTGTAATTGTGCGCGATTTATATAAAGCCATTGGATTGCGATAATAGGAATAGCAGACAAAACCTTGCCATCGAGTAATAGTTGATAAACATCATCAAATTTCATTGCTTTAACTAAAATATCTTCATCTTCATGGTCTAAGCCATGGATACCGCCAGCATTATGGCTGTCGACTTTACCGCAAAACAGGCTCAATAACTCAGATGTGCCGCCGGGAGACGTATAAAAGTCATTGATTTTTATGAGTTCTTGCACTTCACAGTTAGCTTCTTCAACGGACTCTCGAATGGCCACTTCTTCTGCGGTTTCACCGGGCTCTATAGCACCAGCGACAATTTCCAGAAGCCATGCTTTATCAGGCATTTGTATAGCACCAATACGAAACTGCTCAATAATTATAACTTCATCTCTATTGGCATCGTAGAGTAATACTGCGACGCAATTCCCACGATGAAACAACTCACGGGTGATTGTATTGCTCCAGCCCCCAGCATATAAACTATGTTTAAGCTGAAATTGCTTTAATTTAAAGAAACCATCGTAGGAAGTTTTTTCTTCTATGATTTCAAACTGTTTTTTCATTGCTGTAATAAGGTGGATTTATTGGCAGTTTCAACAAGCTCATGGCTAGCTTCTATTTCGATGCCTTGTAGCGTTTGTATGGTGGCTGTGAAAACGGTACCATCTTTTTCGATGTGTTCCAGTTGTACTGGTAAATAATTCAAGCTAGGTACGCACCACAAAGTGGTTTTACGGTCTTTTTTACGTTCACGTTTGCGTAATAATTTAATGGCAGAAAACTCACCTAACGGTGTCGCCACTGTTTCTTCACCTAAGATAATTATATTGTATGTTTTTACTTTGCCACCGTCAGCAATTTGATAAGTAAATTCACGCTTACCATTAGCCAAGTCAGACATTAACGCTAATTGATAGACCAACTTATCTAATGTTTTAGGTAGGAGTTGTAATGACCACGGTTGTTTTCCATCGTCTATATGGAGGCGTTGGTTTGACCAATCAAAATTTAGATGGACTTTTTTATCTTTTTTTCCGCCTTTGCGACTGTAAAGATAGCTTTGGGTTTCTATCGTGCTTTCATTCCAGTGCCAAAGACTGGTCTCTACAATTATTTCTGGCTTGAAAAAAGCAAAAATACCTTTTGCTTGTGTTTCTGACTTAAAAAGTCGCTTTCCATCTGTTTTAGATTCAAGACTTCGTTTTAATTCACCAGCTTGTATACCATTTAAATGAACCTGATAATTCGCTGAAAAGTCAGGAATAACATGCTGTTGAGCTATGGATGGCGATAGGTATATGCTCAACACGGTCATAACAATTAAGCGAAATACAGTTAGCAAGTAGCAAAATCCTTATTGATTGATAAGTAACTTGATGGCATCAGGATAGAGTTTATGTTCTTTCTCTAATACCCTAGCAGCCAATGTTGTAGCGTCATCTGTCTCTAAAATGTTAACACGTGCTTGTAAGACAATGGGACCATCGTCAAGTTCAGGGGTGACAAAGTGAACACTGGCGCCATGTTCTTTCTCGCCTGCCTCTATGGCGCGCTGATGGGTATTTAAACCTTTAAATTTTGGCAGTAAAGAAGGGTGAATATTAATTAATCTGTTCGCGAAATGCTCTACGAATTCAGTAGTAAGAATCCGCATAAAACCTGCTAAAACAACTAAGTCTGGTTGATAAAGATCAATTTCTTTCGCTAAAGCTTGGTCAAATTTTTCACGACTTGTAAACTGCTCATGGTCAACAAAGGATGTGGTAATCCCGGCTTGTTGTGCGAGTGAAATTCCTGGCGCGTGTGGACGGTTACTGATAACAGCAACAATAGATGCATTTAATTCGCCATCATCGATCGCTTTAATAATGGAAAGCATATTACTGCCACGACCTGATATCAGGATGACGAGCTTAGGTTTTACAGATTGATGAACCATTATTTATTTGATAATTACTGTCGGTGTTGTCTCAGTTGAAGTTTCAATATGACCGATTTGAGATGCATTTTCACCTAGTTCATTAAGCATGCTTATAGTTTTTTTGGCATCGTTTTCTGCAACACAGATAACCATGCCGATGCCGTTATTAAAGGTACGATACATTTCTTCATCTACGACATTACCTTGCTCTTGTAACCAATCGAATACAATGGGTCTTTGCCAGCTATTTGCATCAATAACAGCATTAACATTGTCAGGTAGTACGCGAGGAATATTTTCTAATAAACCACCACCTGTGATATGTGATAAGGCATGAATGTCAATATTTTCATGTAGTTGTAATAAAGACTTAACATAAATTCTAGTTGGTTCTAGGAGGTGTTGACCTAGCGTGCTATCACCAAATGGACTAGCTAATGTTTGTTTACTACGCTCTAGAACTTTACGAATCAATGAGTAACCATTGGAGTGTGGACCTGAAGAGGCTAAGCCAATAAGGACATCACCAGCTTGTACCTTGCTGCCGTCAATGACGTTGTTTTTTTCAACGACGCCCACACAAAACCCTGCCAGATCATAGTCTCCATCTTCATACATGCTTGGCATTTCTGCCGTTTCTCCACCGACTAAGGCAGCCCCCGATAATGCACAGCCGTCTGCGATACCAGAAACAACTGATTCTGCAACGTCTACATTTAATTTACTTGTAGCATAATAATCTAGGAAAAAAAGTGGTTCAGCACCTAAAACAATAATGTCATTGACACACATTGCGACTAAATCAATACCAATGGTGTTATGAATTCCAGATTCAATAGCGAGCCGAAGTTTGGTGCCAACACCATCTGTACCAGAGACTAGAATTGGATTTTTATAGCGATCTAAAGGCAATTCAAATAGACTGCCAAAGCCACCGAGCCCTGCCATAACACCAGGCCTACGTGTTTTAGCCGCAAGTGGTTTTATACGATCAACTAAGGTATTTCCTGCCTCAATATCTACGCCAGCATCACGATAGCTAAGAGATGATTGTTTAGGGTCGACGCTATGTGTCATTTATTGCTTCCTGAAGTTAAGTAAGCGGCATTACGCACGTAAAAACAGCGTGATAGAATACCATAAATGTATAGATTAATTTTTGGCATCGTCCTTTATTTTAACTGTCAGCTTTCGGCTGTTAAAGCAACTCATTTGAAACAAATGTGTCTCCCTGTCATTGGTAGTCGCTGGACGCAGCGACAACCATTAGCATCAGCAACGACTGCCTTGAAGGCGATTAAGCTGAATTCTTTCGATATCAAGCAATATCGGTTATTAAGTTGAAATCAAAAGATATACCTAATCTGATTTCAATATTCAGGATCCTATTGGTCATTCCTGTTGTCTGGGCCTTACTTGAAGATCATTTTGGTTTAGCAATGATTTTATTTGCGATTGCGGGTGCTTCAGATGGTCTAGATGGCTTTTTGGCGAAACACTATCATTGGGAGTCTCGCTTAGGCTCTATTTTAGATCCTTTGGCTGATAAGCTGTTATTAGTAGCCAGTTTTGCCAGCTTAGTTTGGTTAGAACTACTGCCAACTTGGTTACTTTGGTTGGTACTAGGGCGAGATATAGTTATCGTTGTGGGTGGTTTGGCTTACCATTATCTACTAGGCCAGTTTACTTTGTTGCCTCTATGGAGCAGTAAGATCAATACTTTGTTCCAAATACTATTGGTGTTGGGCGTTATTATTGAGCATTATGCAGGTTTAGCAATCTCATTTTGGATAGATATTGGGATTTGGCTAGTAGTGGCAAGTGTATTAATTAGTGGTATGGAATACGTGATTGTTTGGGGAAGGAAAGCATGGCAACAGCACAAGAAAAATCAATGACAGATAGTCACAAGCTGTTTCTGATTGCGGTAACTATTTTTTCTGGTTGGCTGTTTTATTTGCTATCGCCTGTATTAATGCCATTTTTCATTGCTACGTTATTGGCTTATCTTGGTGATCCCATCGTCGATAAATTAGAGCGTTATCGTTTATCAAGAAGCGTCTCAGTTTCAATTGTTTTTACCGTATTGCTAGTAGCAGGCTTATTATTGTTACTAGTTATTTTACCGTTAATGGCAGCTCAAATCGGTGCTCTTTTTAAGCGTTTGCCAGAATACCTTAACTTATTTCAAACAACGACAATTCCTTGGTTAGCCTCAGTAGGATTTCCAGTGGAAGTTTTTAATGTTAGTACAATAAAACAGACTTTTACTGACTATTGGGCCAATGTTAGCCATGTCGCAGGAAGTATCTTTTCCTATATGTCACAATCTGGCTTGGCACTCCTACAAGGATTGGCTAATTTAATTTTAATCCCTGTTTTAACTTTTTACCTTCTTAGGGATTGGGACGATATTGTCGCTAGATTCAGAAGTGTATTACCTCGACGTTTTTCGAAAGAGTTCATTTCTCTTTCACTTGAATGTGATGAAATGCTAGCTGCTTTTATACGAGGTCAACTGATGGTTATGTTGGCTTTAGCGGTAATTTATACAATAGGCCTGAGTATAATTGGTCTTGAATTAGCACTGTTGTTAGGTGTTATAGCGGGTATTGTTAGTTTTGTGCCTTATTTAGGATTAATCGTTGGTATTGGGCTTTCAGGTGTCGCTGCTTATTTTCAGTTTCATGAGTGGTTACCTATTATTTGGGTTGCAGCAGTATTTGGCTTTGCTCAATTATTAGAAGGAATGATTCTAACACCACGTTTCGTGGGCGAACGAATTGGTCTACATCCTGTTGCTGTTTTATTTTCGGTCATGGCAGGTGCGCAACTGTTTGGCTTTATTGGCGTTTTATTAGCATTACCTATCGCTGCTGTCGCAATGGTGTTATTGCGTCACACTCATGAGCGCTATATGGATAGTGACCTGTACAGCAAATCTGAACAAGAATAAAAGGCAGTATTAGTGACGCAACTACCTCTGAAGCTAAGCCCAAAAGATTTTTTCCGGCTAGAAAACTTCTATTTCAATCAATTAGAACTTAAACAGGTTATAGAAGATTTTTGCTCAATTGAGAATATTGAGTTTTTGTACCTATGGGGTGGAAATAGCACGGGTAAGTCGCATTTGTTGTTGGCGATAGCTGAACACTTGCAGCTTAATCATAAACAGGTCGTTTATTTGCCAATGAAAGCGTTAATCGATCAACCTAGTTCAGAACTATTACAAGCGCTAGAAAAGGTGGATGTGGTTTGCATTGACGATCTAGATGTAATTTCAGCATCTGTACAGTGGCAAGAGGGTTTGTTCCATTGCTTTAACCGTCTACAAAACACTCACTGTAAATTACTGATAGCGGCTAAAACTAACCCTAAAAGTTTGGATATAGAACTGGCAGATTTACGCTCAAGATTAGCTACAGGACTTGTTTATCAATTACATAGCCTGAATGCAGAAGACAGTGTCAATGCGTTAATGATACAAGCACAAGCACGTGGTCTAGAAATGCCTAAGGAAGTCGCTCATTATTTACTGCGACACTATAGCCGTGATATGGCGGAGCAGGTGGGTTTATTACAAACCTTAGATAATGCCTCAATGGCTGCACAGAGAAGGCTCACGATTCCTTTTATTAAACAAGTTTTAGACGATGTCTAAAACACAGCTTACTTTGGTTTTACCGGGCATAGCGGCAATTCTGACACAAGAAATTAACCGTAATGTATTACCTGAGTCATTATCAAGAATACTTAAAAAATCCAAGTTTGAACAAAAAACGTTTAGTTTAAGTCACTTATTGTTCAATCATTTTAGTCAAAAACCTCTGATAAATAATGATTTGCCTGTAGTGAATTTATCCGGCATCCAAGGCTCATTTGTAAGAGCAGATCCTTGTTATTTACATGCAGATAGAG
Source organism: uncultured Gammaproteobacteria bacterium (assembly GCA_905479075.1). Taxonomy (GTDB): domain Bacteria; phylum Pseudomonadota; class Gammaproteobacteria; order Nitrosococcales; family Methylophagaceae. The sequence goes on from CAJQLA010000013.1 coordinate 26,284, forward strand.
ATAAGTTGCTCTTGTTTTCACAGGGTTTGGAGTTATCAGATGATGAAGCAGAGGAATTAGTTCAAGAAGTACAACCTTTGCTAACAGATTTGGGTACAGGGTTAACTAAACAGTCTAATACTGAATGGCTATTAAATTTAACTCATCCCGCTGATGTTACTTTCAGCGCTATGGAAGAAGTAGAAGGGCAAGCCGTTGATCCTTTTTTGCCTTCAGGTAAGGAGCGAGGGGAGTGGCTAAGGCTATGGAATGAAATTCAAATGCAACTCTATAACGCCGATATTAACCAGCGACGGTTAGCGCAAAATAAATTGCCCGTAAATAGTTTGTGGTTTTGGGGTGCGGGGGAGTTCGAGCCAAACTCTTCTGTGTGGACGAGTGCACGCGGTGACTCTGCTTTATTGGAACAATTAACAAGTGCTTCTAATACATTAAAAGTTGAAGTCGACACACAATTTTCAGTGGGCAAGCATTTATGGCTAATTGATCCAGTAGACACTGAATCAGACTGGCAAAAGCAGCTTAGCTTGTATGAAAATACTATTTTTAAACCTATATTAAAACAATTATCACGGGGACAGATTAAAAAATTAATAATTGAGATTCCACAGCTAGGAAGCTACAAAACCACTAGCTTAGATTATTGGAAGTTTTGGTCATAATGTCGGGTGGCATTATAAAACAGCGCGAAAACAAAGGGTGGCAACAATTACCTAGGCAATGGCCCGATTGTTTAAGAAAAGTGTTAGCGGCAAGAGGAATACAAACAGAAGATGAGATGGCATACTCATTGGCTGACTTGCCTAAGCCACAGCAGTTATTAGGAATGGAGCAGGCTTGTGAGTTATTACTACAGGCTTTTAAGCAACAATGGCATATTGTCATTGTCGCCGATTTTGATAGTGATGGGGCGACAAGTTGTGCTGTTGCTGTACGTGGACTAAGAGCACTAGGTGCTGAAAATGTTCACTACATAGTGCCTAATCGCTTCAAGCATGGCTATGGCTTAACACCTCAATTAGTGGATGAAATAGCCGAGTCTCAACATGCTGATCTGTTAATAACAGTTGATAATGGTATTGCTAGTATGAAGGGTGTTAAAGCCGCTCATAGTAGAGGCATGAAAGTATTAGTTACGGATCATCATTTGCAAGCTGAAGAACTCCCTGAGGCTGAGGCTATTATTAACCCCAATCAAAATGGCGATGCGTTTCCTAGTAAGCATCTTGCTGGTGTTGGTGTTTGTTTCTATATGTTGTTGGGTTTCAGACAGCTATTGCGGCAAAAAAACTGGTTTGAACAACAAGATATCGCTGAGCCTAATTTGATGTACTTACTTGATTTAGTGGCCTTAGGTACGGTAGCTGATGTTGTTAAGTTAGATCGATTAAACCGTACCTTTGTATCATTAGGTTTGAATAGGATTCGTGCAGGTAAAGCGTGTCCAGGTATTTTGGCTCTACTACATGTGGCTGGTAAGGACTGTCATTCTTTATCAACAATAGATATAGGTTTTGCTATAGCGCCGCGCATAAATGCAGCAGGACGTTTGCAAGATATGAGTTTAGGTATCGAGGCGCTTATATCTGATAACCCAGATGATGCACTTATTAAAGCTCGCCAACTTGATGACATTAATATACATAGGCGCGAAGTAGAAAGTGATATGGAAGCACAAGCGCTCGCTATGCTAGAGAAAATGTCATTAAATAGTAATGAAAAACCATTAGCCTATTGCCTTTATGACGAAACGTGGCATCAAGGTGTAGTGGGCTTATTGGCCTCTAGAATCAAAGAGCGACAATATCGCCCGGTTATTGCTTTTGCACCTGGTGAGAATGACACATTAAAAGGCTCAGCGCGTTCTATTGTCGGTATTCATATTAGAGACGTGTTGGCATTAGTGTCGAATAAGGATCCTGAGATGTTGAGCCAATTTGGTGGCCATGCGATGGCGGCTGGTTTGACTATTAATAAAGCTGATTTGGCTGATTTTAAAAAAGCATTTATGCAGGCACTAGAGCAGGTAATTGATCGTTCAACATTAACGCTTGAATTGGTATCTGATGGTGAGCTGCAAGGCACTGATTTTAGTGTGGATTTTGCACAAAAATTATCTTTGTTTGCACCTTGGGGACAAGGGTTTCCAGAACCTCGCTTTCATGGTCAGTTTCTGATTGTTGCTTTTAGGGAAGTAGGTCAAAAGCAAAACCATTTAAGACTTAGTGTTTTGTTAAGTGATGGTCGTGAAGTTACTGCCATGGCATTCGGACAACATAAACCTGAATGGTTAGCTGTTAATTGTATGGTATTACTACATTATAGATTGGCGACTAATGAGTATAGACAGCAAACAAATATGCAATTATTAGTGGATAACTTATTTCAAGTAACAAATGAAATAAAGCCTGTATAGAATTCAGGGGTTATATACTAACGGTAACGAGGTTAAATTTTTTGACAATAAACTTTTAGATAATTTAGTGAAAGTGGGTTAGAACTATCCTGATTTTGCCGAGTACGCATAAAAAAGCCCCGCAACAAGCAGGGCTTTTGGTTTTAATTATTTTTTTAGTCTTCGCGGTTTGTAACTTCAAGCAAGTGATAGCCAAATTGAGTTTTAACAGGGCCTTGTACAGTATTAACGGGTGCAGAAAAAACCACTTTATCAAATTCAGGTACCATCATGCCCGGACCAAATTCACCTAAATCACCACCTTGACGGCTTGATGGACATGATGAATTTTCTTTTGCTACATCGGCAAAATCAGCACCTTGTTCAATTTCAGTTTTAAGTTCAAGGCAAATTTCTTCACTGCTTACTAGAATATGTCTTGCTGTTGCTTTAGCCATCTGTTTTCCTAAGTTGATAAATTGAAAGGCGCCATTATAGCAATTTGAAATATTTCTGCGATATCTGTTCTATCTAGTAAAATAATCAATTAACCTAATATTAGATTAAAAGTAATGCTGAACTTAGACTTTAAACAACGTGTTGTTATTAACACCAATCAGATGGATTGGGTTGCTAGTCCTGCGGGCGGTGTATTGCGCAAGCCGTTGGAAAGAGCAGGAGAGGAAAGTGGACATGTTACGAGTGTTGTTCGCTATGAAAAAGGGGCAAGTTTTCAGCGGCATTTTCATCCCCATGGCGAAGAGATATTTGTTCTTGATGGTGTATTTTCAGATGAACAGGGTAATTACGGCAAAGGCAGTTATATAAGAAACCCACCTGGAAGTAGTCATACCCCTTTTAGCCAAGAAGGCTGTACGATATTAGTGAAATTAGATCAGTTTTTTGATGATGATAGCGAACAAGTTATTATTGATACTAATGTAGAACCCTGGCTACCAAGTGTTGCTGGTATAGAGGTCATGCCATTACATTGTTACGATAATGAACATGTGGCCTTAGTAAAATGGCCCGCTGGGCATGTGTTTGCAAGTCATCAGCATGTTGGCGGCGAAGAAATGTTTATTTTATCGGGTTGCTTTAGAGATGAAATAGGGTGTTATCCTGTAAATACATGGTTGAGAAACCCACATCTAAGTAAACATAAGCCTTTCGTAGAACAAGAGACAATAACATGGGTTAAAACAGGTCATTTATGGCCGAGAGTATGAGTTTGTCTATGAGTGGATCTTGCTCGCAATAAAATAATAACGACCTAAAATCACAAGTAAAATCCCTCCCAGAATAAGCAGACTAGCAATGATGAATTGAATGCTGAGCTTTTCCGATAAGAAAACTACACCGCCGAAGGTGGCGAGTGCTGGAACTGCTAGCTGAACAACAGCAGCTTGAGCTGAAGTCAATCCTGTTAATGCCATATACCAAATTGTATAGCCGACTGCTGAAGTAATCGCTCCGGAACAAACTGCCAATAAAACACCTTGATATGAGTAGTGAGCTTGTGAATAAAAAAGCAGCGCTAAAATGGCAACAAAGGGTAAGGTTTTTAGAAAGTTATAGCTTGTATCTAGTAAGGCATTTTGCGAATTAAGACCTTTTAAACTATAAAACGCCCATGAAACTCCCGAAACTAGCATCAGGATCAAACCATCGATAGATGGAGAAGATGCGCCTGGCAAAACGAGATAAAGGAAGCCAGTAAACGCGATAATAAGTCCTAACCATTCGGTCATATGTAGTCTATAGCCTGACTTTACGGCCGCAAGAATCATGGAAATCTGCACAGAACCAAATAAGATCAATGCCCCCATGCCTGTATCTAGCTTGATATATGCAAATGAAAAGCAAGCAGCATAAAGAAACAGCATTAAGCTAGCAAACCAACTACCTTTTTGTTCAATGCTTTGTTTACCTTTTTGTATACCGATAATAGTAAAGAGAACGATAATGCCAGAAACTAAACGAATAACAGTGAAGCTTGCAGGGTCTATCTTATCCATAGCCAGTGCGTATCGACATAGAACAGAGTTAGCGGCAAAGGCAGATAACGCTATAAATGTTAGGAAAAAAGTTTGATAAGAAAGTGCTCGTATCTGTTGACTCAAGAGCTTATTTTCCCATAGTGTTCATTATTTAATGGTAAGGATATTATCAACAAAAGACACAATATCCCCGGACACAATTTTCTTGCGTTTACGTGTTTCTGTTTGACCATTTACTTCTACTAAGCCATCAGCGATAGCTTGTTTGGCTTCTGCACCACTTGCGACTAAACCTTCAAATTTTAAAATTTTATATAACTCGGTTGGGGATTGAGTCAAAGTGATGTCGATATTATTAGTCATTGTTGTCTATTTTAATGTTAAAGCGATTTATATAAGTGTAACAAATAATTGTTTTATAATGACTATTTAGTTATTTTATTTGTTTTCTAATCAGTATAAAATAATTGTTAGGCTCAGATTTAAAGTAAGACGATGGAAAAAAATAAACGATTGGATGATATTGTGGCTCAGGCTAAGAAATACCAGGCTGAGCGTGAACAGACATACCGTGAGCGTGCCCTGAAAATGTATCCTTGGGTATGTGGTCGTTGCTCAAGAGAGTTCACTAATAGTAATTTACAAGAGTTAACGGTTCACCATCGTGACCACAACCATGATAATAATCCGAGTGATGGTAGTAATTGGGAGTTATTATGTATCTACTGTCATGATAATGAGCATTCACGCTATATAGAACAAGTGCGGTATGGTGGTGACGCTACTGAGAATCAGAGTGGTAAAGCGACACATAATCCGTTTGCAGATCTGGCTAATTTATTAGATAACTAGGCTTAGGTTGATAGTATTTTAATCGATTTTGAGCTTATGAAGAGTAGTGTGAGCTTGTTCTCTTTTTCGCATGATTTTGTGGAAGATACTGTATTGATAATGTGTTTTTGGAGTAGCAAATGAAGTATTTGGTTAATTTAATCCAGTTAACTGTCGTTGCTGCAATTGTTTTTCCTATGTTTTATATCTGGGATACGGATAAGGTTGACAACTTATGCAAAAGAATTGAACCAGGTATGGAAAAAGTTGAGTTTCTTAAGTTAGCTGATGATCTTGGTGTTAGACTTCATGGGCCTACATTTGAGGGCTTAGAAGGCGGTAAATGGCACGCTGAAGTTGTTACCATTACCCCTTTTATTGATCATTCCTGCCGTGTAAAAGGCGCTGGTAGTCGAGTGGCTACAGCTAAACTTACAGGCCAATCCTAATTAGTTGGTCACATAATTAATCATAATACCGGCAGCAACAGCAGAGCCAATTACACCTGCTACATTTGGACCCATTGCATGCATCAATAAGAAGTTGTGAGGATCCGCTTCCAGTCCAAGTTTATTAGAAACGCGAGCAGCCATTGGTACAGCAGAAACCCCAGCTGAACCAATTAATGGGTTAATACCACCACCGCCAACTTTGTTTAGCAGTTTAGCCATCATGACACCAGAGGCGGTACCAATGCTAAAAGCAACCATACCAAGCAGTAGAATGCCTAATGTTGTGAAGTCTAAGAATTTGTCTGCACTCAGTTTGGAGCCGACAGCGAGTCCCAAGAAAATAGTGACAGTATTGATCAGTGAGTTTTGTGTTGTATTACTTAGCCTATCAACCACAGCACACTCTTTCATTAAGTTACCAAAACAAAACATACCGAGTAAGGGTGCTGCATCAGGTAGCAAGAAGGCAACTAATAATAGTAGTAATAATGGGAAGACAATTTTCTCGCGTTGAGAAACATGCCGTTGTTGAACCATTTTAATTTTGCGTTCATTTTGAGTGGTAAGAGCACGCATAATAGGGGGTTGAATAAGGGGTACGAGAGCCATATAAGAATATGAAGCAACGGCGATGGCACCTAAGAGATCGGGTGCTAGTTTACTCGCAACATAAATGGATGTGGGGCCATCAGCACCACCAATGATACCTATGGCGGCGGCATCAGCTAGACTAAAATCAAAAACACCAAAAGTCGATAATAGAACGGCACCCATCAAGGTTGCAAAAATACCAAACTGTGCAGCAGCACCTAAAAATAGCGTTTTGGGGTTGGCGAGTAAGGGCCCGAAATCAGTCATAGCACCGACACCCATAAAGATAATGAGTGGGAAAGCACCGCTTTCGATGCCGACAGTGTAGAAAATATGCAAAATACCGCCATATTCAGCTAAGCCAGCACCAGGAATATTAGCTAATACACCACCAAAACCAATCGGTACAAGTAATAAGGGTTCAAAGTTTTTGTTTATTGCTAGATATAACAACAGCATGCCAATAATAATCATGATGCCTTGTCCCGGCGTCATTTGATAAAGGCCTGTGTTATGCCAAAGGTGTAACAAATTATCCATCTTTTACCCCTAAGCGACTGCTATAAGAAGATCGCCGACTTGAACGGCATCACCAGGCTTGACTGAAATAGAGGCTATGACACCACTTTTTTCTGCCACGATCTGTGTTTCCATCTTCATTGCCTCAAGTATCAATAGCACATCACCTTCCTGTACTTGTTGACCCGCCTGAACTTCAACTTTCCAAATCGTTCCAGCAAGTGGTGCAGTAACAGGTTCGCCAGCACCGACCGGCGCTGAAGTAGTTGTTTCAGCTGGTGCAACAGTATTATTAACAGCTGCATTTTCGTAATGGGTGATTTCACCACCTTCATTCACTTCTACAACATAATCTTGACCGGCCACTTTTACAGTATAGGTTTCAGGTCCAGATGTTGCTTTTGGTACACTGACTGATTGTGTTTGTACCATAGTAGGAACTGGCTCAAAAGCATCAGGTTTATTACGGTTTTCTAAGAACTTTAAGCCAATTTGAGGGAAAAGAGCGTAGGTTAAAACATCATCGACTTCGCGTTCACCAGACTCTAATTCAATATTGTCATTAACGACATGTTCTTGTAACTCGGCCGATAGTTTATCCATTTCATCTTCAATAAGATCAGCAGGGCGACAAGTGATTGCTTCGCAGCCCTCTAATACTTTTGCCTGTAATTCTGCATCATATGGAGCAGGAGCAGCACCGTATTCACCTTTTAAAACACCTGCTGTTTCTGCTGTAATACTCTTATATCGTTCACCAGTTAAAACATTGAGAACTGCTTGAGTGCCTACAATTTGTGATGTTGGGGTGACTAAAGGGATATACCCTAGATCTTTACGAACACGCGGTATTTCAGCTAATACTTCATCGAGACGATCGCCTGCACCTTGTTCTTTTAGTTGACTTTCCATATTCGTCAACATGCCACCAGGTACTTGAGCAATTAGGATTCTAGAGTCGACGCCTCGTAATGCGCCTTCCCATTGGACATATTTCTTACGGATATCTCGGAAATAGGCCGCAATTTCTTCTAATAGTTCGATATTGAGGCCAGTACTACGTTCCGTTTCCTCCATAATTGCCACTACAGATTCAGTAGGTGAATGGCCGTATGTCATCGACATAGAAGAAATAGAGGTGTCGACATTATCGATGCCCGCTTCTACACATTTCATGATAGTGGCTGTTGATAAGCCAGTAGTAGCATGAGAGTGCATTTGAACCGGGATATCAATAGCTTCTTTGAGACTGGTAACCAACTTGAATGCTGTATATGGTTTAAGAAGACCAGCCATATCTTTAATACATAGAGAATGTGCACCCATATCCTCGATACGTTTAGCTTGGTCAATCCACATTGATAAGTCATGGACAGGGCTTGAGGTATAGGAAATGGTGCCTTGTGCATGGCGATCATTTTCTAACACGGCTTTGATGGCTGTTTCGAGATTACGGGTATCATTCATGGCATCAAAGACACGGAAGACATCAACGCCATTGATAGCAGCACGTTCAACGAATTTTTTAACAACATCATCGGCATAATGACGATAACCTAATAGGTTTTGACCGCGTAGTAGCATTTGCTGAGGGGTATTGGGCATTGCTGCTTTTAAGCTACGAATGCGATGCCAAGGATCTTCTCCTAGGTAACGGATGCATGCATCAAATGTCGCACCACCCCATGTTTCAACAGACCAGTATCCAACTTGGTCGAGCTTATCGGCAATAGGTAACATGTCTTCTAAACGCAGGCGTGTGGCAAATAAAGATTGATGTGCGTCGCGAAGGACGACGTCCGTTATACCTAATGCATGACTAGAATCGGTCATAGTGATGGCCTTTGAATAACAATATTTAAAATTGAAAACTGTGTGTTTATTTGTGACGATCGCGATATGCGCGTATCGCAGCACTTAGTATCGCTAAGGTGTTTTCATCATGATTTTTAGCTCCTGTAGGGAGCGTATTAGCTGGGGCATGATGGGGAATTACTGCAGTAGGTGAGGGAACGCCACCTTTGGGTAATACACCAACACTTTTTTCATAAAGTGTGACGACGCGTGACATCAACGAGGTAACAAAAACGAGTAGTGTTAAAAAGATGAAGACAAAGCCCATGCCAAACAGCATTAGTGTCAGACCTTCATTTAATAAGCTAGATGCTTCCATCTATCAGAACCCTCAAGACTACGAATTAAACTAAACATTTATTATACTAAGCGTACTTAAATGTGAACAGTCGGGCATTATAGCATTGTTAACAAATGCTGTTTTATTTGACACGGTTGATGCTGTTTATGGCTATCTGTTCCCGACTCTTTGTTGCATAATGTGCCATTTTTCGATTAGTTGTAATTCAATGACACCAGATCAAGATGACCTATGGTTTCTACCTCTCGGCGGTACAGGTGAGATTGGTATGAATATGAACCTTTATGGCCACGATGGACAATGGTTAATGGTTGATTGCGGTGTTATTTTTAATAAAGAAACGGATGTTGATGGTGAGTTATTATTTAAAAATGCACCTCATGTTCAAATGGCTGACCCTCAATTTATAGTTGATAGAAAGCAGCAGCTACAAGGTCTCATTATTACTCATGCTCATGAGGATCATATCGGTGCAGTTCCGTATCTGTGGGAGCGCTTACAATGTCCTGTTTATACAACTGCATTTACGGCAGAAGTATTAAGGAGGAAACTTGTTGAAGTTGGTCTCAGTGATAAAGTTGAAGTCAATATCGTTGCCGCGAATAGTGAGCAACAAATAGGTAAATTTAACGTCAAATGGTTAGCATTGACGCATTCCATTCCTGAACCCTTTGCCTTATTGATATCAACCGAAGCTGCTAAGGTTTTTCATACAGCTGATTGGAAACTAGACCCTAAACCAGTACTTGGGCCAGCCTATAAAGCCAATGATTATGAGAAACTCGCTGAGTTAAATATTGATGCGATGGTTTGTGACTCGACTAATGCAACAGTACAAGGTTGGTCTGATTCAGAAGCGAGTTTATATAAAGGTTTGAAAACACATGTTGAAAATGCTAAAGGACGTGTTCTTATCGCTTGCTTTGGCAGCAACCTAGCTAGATTGAATACGATTGCTCGTATTGCGAGTGAAACAAATCGTCATCTAGGATTACTAGGACGCTCTTTAATTAACATGATGTCTGTAGCTAAAACGGTTGGGCTTTGGCCTGATCAAGAAACGGATATTGATCCAGCACACCTTGGTTATTTACCAGCGCACACGGTACTAATAGTGGCAACAGGCAGCCAAGGTGAGCCAAAAACAGCTTTAAATAGATTAAGTATGAATAGTTTTAGAGATGTCCAACTTGAGTCTGGTGACACGGTTATTTTCAGTTCCAAGGTGATACCAGGTAACGAAGTGGCAATTGAAGCTTTGGTCGAACGATTGAAAGCAATGAACGTTATCGTAATTAATGATGATAATAGTGCTCTAAAAATCCATGCTTCTGGTCACCCAGCGTCAGATGAACTTAAGGCGATGTATCAGTGGGTTAGGCCAAAATATGCTGTTCCTGTTCATGGTGAGTTTCAGCATTTAAAAGCCAATGCGGAGATAGCTAAAGCCAGTGACGTGCCATATCAATTAATCGGTACTAATGGTGATATTTTCTGTCTGGGTGCATTGAAAGGAATCCGAAGAGGTGTTGTCAAAACAGGACGCTTAGGTCTTGTCAAGAAAGGACTTGTCAATATATAGTATAAAAAACAGTTGTTTACAAATTAAAGTTTGTGTAGTTTAATATATTTATCATCTAAGTGTCAGCATTTGTCGCCGGTGTTTTCAGTCACTTAGATTTGAGTGCTGACAAGGGTAAATAGATGGCTAAAGAGTGCAGCAACAACTGCTCAACAGCAGTAATAGAAATTGCTGGTGCAGGCCCTGCAGGGTTGGCAGCTGCGATTAAATTAGCACAAGCGGGCCGCAAAGTTCATGTGCACGAAGCCAGTAAAGAAGTTGGTCATCGCTTTGGCAGTCATTATCAAGATTTCCAAGGTATAGAAAACTGGACGACAGAACACGATGTTTTAACTGAATTTAAACAGTTAGGGCTGACAACTGATTTTACAGCGATGCCATGCAATAAAGGGATGGCTTTTGATTACAAAGATAGACGCTATAAAATCGAAAGTGACGAGACTTTATTCTATATGGTCGAACGAGGTCCCGGTCCTAATACACTTGATACTGCATTGCTTAAACAAGCACAATCCCTGGGCGTCACAATTCATTTTAATAGTCGCCTACGTGAGATAAATGGCGACGGTATTATGGCTGCTGGCCCTAAAGCGGCCGATGCTATTTCAGCAGGTTATCACTTTAAAACTGATATGCAAGACGGCTATTGGGTGATTTGTGATGATAATTTAGCACCTAAAGGCTATTCATATTTGTTAATCATGAACGGTGTTGGCACAGTTAAAAGCTGTATCTTTGCCGATTTAAAACGAGACAAACTCTACGCGGAACGTACGGTATCCGCCTTTGAACGATTACTAGGTCTAGAGATGCATGAGCCCAAGTTTCATGGTGGAATAGGTAATTTCTATATCCCTGATTCAGCTTATGCTGAAACACATCCAATCATAGGCGAACAAGCAGGCTTTCAAGATACTTTATGGGGATTCGGCATGAGATTGGTTATCTCATCAGGATTACTAGCTGCACAAAGTCTTCTGCACAATGAAAACTATGATCAGCTTTGGCAAAAACAGTTGAGACCTCAAATGAATGCATCTGTAGTCAATCGATGTTTATTCGGATTAATGGGCAATCGCGGCTACGGCTGGTTTCTACGAAGACAAAGCCAACGTAATGTCCGTGAGGCATTACGTAAGCAGTACCAATTTTCTATGCTTAAGCGAGTTTTATATCCATGGGCGCAACATGCTTATCAAAGTAAAAGAGTAGTAGGTTGAATTACTATGACAATTGATATCAGAAACTTTATACGTCACCCTGCATCAATTCCTATTAGAGTAGAGTCACGCAAGAAAATTTGTGATGATGAGACGCTGGACTTGTCTGAGGGTGGGGTGTCTCTTACCTCTAAAGATGCACTTTGTGTGGGTGAACTAGTTCAGGTAACAATCGATTTTTGTAATCCCCCCTTTACAGCAGAGGGTATGGTGCGATGGTGTAAAGGAGACAATGGGCTATTTTCACTTGGCATCTCTTTTCAAGATGAGATGGCAGCCTATGCAGTACGGATGATCGAGCAAATCTGTCATATTGAAAGTTATCGCCAAGAACAGTTTGTCAAAACAGGTCAATTAATGACCAGTGAACAGGCTGCGCAAGAGTGGATAATGTCCAGGGCAGCTGCTTTTAAGCAGGCATTTTATTAACCAAGCTGAGAGTTTTCTTAAGCGTATTGTTAAGGTTCTGATTGACAGTTCCAACAAAAATCAAAACTACTATTGTTGGTTTCATGGCAATGCCGACATAACCATGTTTTGTCATTTTTTTGTTCTAGCGTATCTTTGATTAATAACATCGCTCGATCATAATCGTTGTCATTTTTTACCCATAATTCTGGCCAAGTTTCATGTGGGGCTATATCACCTGCTGCTCCCGCGATGAATTCATTCTTTAAAAAAGTGTCGATACGATGACTTTCTATAATATTTTGGATATTAAAGACTAGAAACCGATTTTCATGGGTATAAACTAATTTCATTTTGCTAAAGGTTTTTATGAATAATTAACCAGATAATTGTATTGCAACACAGTACAGCCATTTTCTATGTTTTATTGTACAGTGTGTTTATTATTCTGAATAAAATGTTCAATGAGAGGTTTGTAATGCGCTTAACAACAATATTGTTTTCCTTAATGATAATGTCGATGTTTAGTTTGGCTAAAGCAGATACTTTGAAAGTAGGTGATGTTGCACCTAGTTTTGAATTACAAGATCAAAAAGGTGTTGTTCACAGCAATGGGCAATATCATGGTCAATGGCTTGTTTTATATTTTTACCCTAAGGATGACACGCCTGGCTGTACCACAGAAGCCTGTGCTTTTCGCGATGAATATAAAGTGATTACTGAGCAAAATACCCAGGTCATAGGGGTCAGCGTTGATAGTGTCGAGAGCCATGCTAGTTTTGCGAACAAATATAATTTACCATTTCCATTATTAGCAGATAACGGGGGTGAAGTGGCTAAAAAGTATCAAGCTTTAGCCGCTGTCGGCCCCATTAAGTTTGCAAAACGCCATAGCTTTATTATCGATCCTGAAGGAAAAATACGAAAAATTTATCGAAGTGTGAACCCCAACCGTCATAGTCAGCAAATCATCAATGATTTAGCCCTCCTGAAAAATGCTGGCATGCTATAAATTAAGCTGTTTTTCCTTGCTTATTTTTAAATAAAATTCGACTTTTATCTATATCAGCTCTATTTCGTAGAATATTGGGCAGCGCTCTACAATAGCTTGATGACAGTCCGATGGCATAAATTAAGTCGCTCGCCCATATGTCTCCGCTTGTTTTACCTAAATACCATTTGATCCGATCAGCAAAATCATAGGGTATAGGCTCGTAACGCTCATTTAGTAATGAAATACTATCGCCTATATTGATACGACCAGCCTGTATGATCTGACCATGGTAACCACGTTTGTGAAGAATTTTTTTAGGGTTAACCAAGTGTTTTATTTTTGAACATGGTTCACAGTGAAAAGTAAGCCGTATTTTAGCGGGGCCAATTTGTAAAACGCTTCCCGAATCTAGATTGTGTAGTTCAAACCTGTCAGAAATAACGATATTTTCTTTTAATTGTCCAGCTTGTAGTTCAAATTCAATTAAAGAAGAGCGAGGTAATAATAAAACTTGCTTAAGCGAATGTTGTTGAAGTGACTTATCAATACCGTCTAAAGCTAAGTTTAAGGTCGAGGATTCGATAATACCTTCAGCTGGAGCTGCGGCTTTATAAAAAAGCTGCTCTATCATTAGGTTATGTTTTAAAGTAGTTTCGGCATTAAAGCTGACAGGATATCTTGTGCGGATAACTGACCTTGTTTTGAAAACGGGACTTGGCCAATAGAACTGTCAACATGACCATCAAATTGGTATTGTGCTTCTCCTCGAAGTAGGACACTCTGAGCCGCATTAGTTAATGAGTTCGGGTCAAGGCTTAGCGGAACATTAAGACTTTGTGTGCTTAAGGCTGATAAAGTTTGATCGCTTTTTGCCGCAACACTACCAATAGCAAGTTGGTTGAGTGTTATATCGCCTGCAAACCCTGAAATTGGTAGCGGAAACGGATTTGGGTTATATAGATCAACCACAAATACAGCGCTATTTTGTTCAATCGAAAAATGACTGAGTCGAACAGAATTAACCTCCGGGGTTAGTATTAAGTTGCTCAATCCTTGATTGGCGCAACCAATCATACTTACAAAAGCAAAAATGATGAGTAGCCATCTTTTCATTGTATTACCTATTTAAAGTGTGTTGTATTAAGACAGCCATATCTTTTTTATTTGATATAGATTAGTTATTTTTCGACGGGTAGTTTAGTCGCTGTCCATTGGGTGATACCACCTAGCATATTGTATGAATGCGTAAAGCCCATTGACTTCATCATATCTAAAGCGATACCACTTCGTCTGCCAGTTCGGCAATACAGTAGATAGGTTTTGTCTTTATCGAGTTTTGCCAAGTTTTGCTGAAAATCTTTTTTGTAGAAATCGATATAGCTTGCTCCTGCAATATGCCCACTGTTGAACTCTTCAACTGTTCGCACATCTATAATTTCAAATTCAGGGTTATCAGCATTTTTCTCAATTAGTTCAAAGGATTGATGTGTTGAGATATGTTTAGCTATAACGGCTTGTTCGGCTTGACTCAAAGAAGCAAATAACCCGAAAAATCCCAGTAAGGTGTAGAAAAATAGTGATTTAAAAGACATGGTCTAGCCTTATGAATAGTAGTAAACAATATGCTTATCTTACCTTGATCTAGCCCTGTAAAGCCAGTTGCGTTATTGGTCACTATTCAAGAGAGTATTTAAAACATTTAATTTAACAAGAGACCGGTTTAAACTTGCCGTTTTTGTTGATATAAAGTGACAGGATCATGGTTGGTAAGGGAATAATTTAGCCCAAAAAAGTTGGCTATGGTATTAATTTTTTGAATACTAAGGCTACTGCCTGCTATATATTGTTTTATCATTGTTCTGTCAGGAATGTATTGCTCTATTTCAGCTTCTATTTGTTCTTTTTGAGTATCGTCAACGCTGTAATAATGTCCTTTAAATTGTTGATAAACCATTTCAGTTAAAGATGCTTCGAGCTTTACGAACGAGTTTTTATTCACATAATCCATTATATGAGTATGAAGCATTTTCTCTAATTCAAAGGGGGTGCATTGATCTTGCGGGGGTGAAATACTGGGATCTTGTTGGTCAGCGACCATTGATAACTCCTTGCTATCTTTCCATAGTGAGCACAGTCCAAATTTGTGCGTACCGCTTAGGCTAAACAAGCGAAAATAGAATGTCAACCTTTGAAATGTTTAATAAAATTAAAACTTTTTCTAGCAACCGATATAGACTAACTAAAGGTGTTACATTGACTCATTTTTCCTGTTTTTAAACCCTGTTTAAACCATTTAACACGTTGATCTGCACTACCATGTGTAAATGAGTCAGGGCTGACGTAGCCTTGTGATTGTTTTTGTAAAGTATCATCTCCAATAGCACTCGCGGCTGTTAGGCCTTCTTCGATATCACCCATTTCAAGGAGCTGACGTTGAACATTGGCATGATAAGCCCAAACACCCGCATAGCAGTCTGCTTGTAATTCTTGTTTTACAGAAAGTTTATTGCCTTCTACTTTACTTAGTTTGGCACGTGCTGCGTGTACCTGACTGGATGTGCCGAGCAATGTTTGAATGTGGTGTCCAACTTCATGTGCTATAACATAAGCTTGTGCAAAGTCACCGGGCGCTTTAAATTGGTTCTTTAATTGGTCATAAAAAGCTAAATCAATATAGACCTTTTGATCTGCAGGACAATAAAAGGGTCCCATGGCTGATTGAGCCATACCACAGGCTGATTTAACAGCATTTCTAAATAAGACGAGGCGCGGTTGTTGATATTGCTTACCTTGCTCTTCGAAAATAGCGGTCCATGTTTGTTCTGTATCTGCTAAAACGACAGATACAAATTCAACTAACTCTTTTTCTTGAGCAGACTGTGTAATAGGTTTAGTAGTTTGTTGTGTAACGTTAGTCTGTTGTTGACCGGTCAGTAAACCAAGGATAGTCCCGAGATTCCCTGTCATCACGCCATAGGCACCAATAGCAACAACGAGTATTGCTGTCCCTTTAAAACCTAAAAAGCGGAATATCATCGGTAATAAACGTAATACGCCACCGCCGCCACGGCCCATACCACCTAGTCCAGAAGTCTGTACATGGCGACGATCTTCGATATTATTACTAGTCCGCTTTCCTCGCCAACGCATGATAATTCTCCGTGTTTTTAAGCGAAATTCATTAGTTGATAAACCAAGTGTAACTAAGGTGCTTTGTTAAATAAAATAGTATTGAGCAAGAGTACTATTTGTTGTGAGCCGAGCATCCCTTGAAACGCAATAGGAAGTTCGCCGACAGGAGTCATCATATAACCTTTAAAGTGATAGTGCGCTTGTCCAGAGAGTAGGGTTTGATTGGTAGCGCTAATAATAGCTTTAGGTTTAACAGATATGGGCACTTTAAACGTCTGTGTCGATAAGGCGGCTAAACTGGCTTTACTCGTTGCTTCTAGGTCGGCCACATGTTGTTTGTTTAAGTGAATTTTTCCTGACAGCTCGCGAACAGGCAGTTTGAATTCATTTGGGTTATAAACATCGACATCAAAAATAGCACTATGGTTTTTAACTGAGAAAGAGACCAGTTGAATTCGTTTAATTTGTGGAATTTGAGTATTTTTAGCATCGGACACCGACGCCCAACTGGTAAAAGGCAAAAACATGAACGTTAGCGCTATGACAAAGTATCGTTTCATATAAATAGGCAGTCTGAAAGGTCTCTAAATGGACAGGTTTTGAGCGTTAGAGTTTTACACATGATAAAAATGTCTTGATAACTAAAATTACGTTCTTAACTTAGTGTTTATGGGGAGTCAGCTTCGAGTTTAGGGCAGGGAAGCGGTGTAAGGCAAACTGGCTATGACAACTAACACAACTGTTTGTTAACTCGGAATAATAAAAACCAACCAATTCTAGTTTTTCCATATCAGCAGCATGGCTCAGCATGCCAGCCAGATAATGAAATTGTTGATCTTGTTTTAAAAATGCATCAGGTAACGTTGAATGTAGTTCATGCCTCTGAGCGTTAGTTAGAGATTGTTTGAGAATATAACTATTCTTCATTTTCAGGGCGATATGACTTATCTCATGCCAATCTCCAGAAATATAAGCGGGGAAAATTGCTTTCATGCCTTCTTGCAGGGACAGCATTTCTTTTGACAATAAAATTCGTAACTCTGGAGACAAGGCTTCTACACCCTTTTCGGCATAAGATTGAAAAGTAACAAGTGAAAAGCATAGCGTAATAATAAAACTGATAATCTGTTTCATGACTATCCTTTAAGTTATCTAAACCTTAATCATAATGCTAAATGGTTTTTCGATTTAATTTATTTCATTTTCATAACCTAGTTCAGTCATGATATTAGAAATAACGCGAGTCAGGTTTTAACTGTTGAAATACAAGCAATTTGACCGCGAAAAGGAGTCCATAGCTTTTATAGGTTTGTGAGAGTGAACTTTAGTTTAGAAGTATTTCTCAATAGCAATATTGCCTGGGTGTTGACGACTATGTCGACGTAATCCTTTTTGCTCCAGAATCTGAGTTGCGTCATCTAGCATACTTGAGTTGCCACATAACATGACATGATTAGAATCCGGCTTCAATGACAGGCCCAGTTGTTTTTCAAGATCACCTGAAGCAAGGAAGGTGGTAAGACGAGAATGTATAGCATCAGGTGTTTGCTCACGAGTAATAAATGGTAAAAAGTGGAATTGCTCGGGGTAGCGTTTTGCTAGTGCTTCAAAATCATCACGATAGGCCATCTCATTAGCTGTTTTTGTTGAGTAACAAACGATAATATTGTTAAAGCGCTGCCATGGTTCGTCTGTATGTAATATGGATAGGAAAGGGCCAATTCCTGTGCCTGTGGCGCAAAGCCATAGATTTTTTACACCATCAGGTACTTCTTCCAGTGTTAACAAACCACTCGGCTTATTTGAAATATAAACGGTATCACCCTTAATAACGTCGGTTAGTAGCGGGCTGAACTTCCCGTTTTGTACTGTATTAAGGTGAACTTCTAAAAAATCATCTTCTGGCGCATTAATCAATGAATACGGTTTGTGAATTTTTGCACCTTTATAATCAAGTCCGACAATGACAAATTGACCGGCTATAAATGGTAAGTCCACTTCAAGTTTGATTCGAATTGAATATAAATCAGCACACCATTGCTTTTTATCGATGACCTCACCTTGTAGCCAAGTAATCATAGTTCAACCTTTGAAATTAATTGAAAATACCAACTTTGAATAGTATAGGCTGTGGCAGCAGAGTGCAAAGTGGTGACACCTATTTAGCTCTTGTGAACAGCCTTACTTTGATG
The DNA here is from genome assembly GCA_905479075.1 of uncultured Gammaproteobacteria bacterium. Taxonomy (GTDB): domain Bacteria; phylum Pseudomonadota; class Gammaproteobacteria; order Nitrosococcales; family Methylophagaceae. The sequence goes on from CAJQLA010000013.1 coordinate 44,755, forward strand.
GTGATAATGCCATAAAAATAGGCTGCCAGCACTCCGCCAAGGAGACCAATGTTTGATCAGTTCTCGTGCTTTTTTGGGCGTTGGGCGTTCTGTTAGATTTTTTATTTTTTGCAATGAAGTAAGCAAGATAAGATCATCAGCAGGAAAAACATCTTGGCGTTGTAATGAGAACATTAAGTAGATTTCAGCACTCCAACGCCCAAAGCCACGAATTTTTGTAATGGCTTCGATAGCGTCACTGTCGCTCATTTCTATTAAGCCATCGGGATTAAAGTCACCAGTAACAATTGCTGCGGCAAGTCCTTGAGCATATTCCATTTTACGTTTTGACAACCCTGCTTCACGTAATAATTTATCAGGAATAGTTAAGAGGGTTGTTGCATCAATATTTTGCATCAAATTACTGACTCGGCCCCAGATAGTGTCTGCTGCTTTTGTTGATATTTGTTGCGAAACAATGGTGTTGAGAAAGGTTTCAAAACCAGCAGGCCGCATACGAGGGGAAGGTAATCCAATTTTATCCAACGATTGAGCAATATCCTCATCAATATCGGCTAGTGCATGCAGTGCATGCTTGATATGTTGTTCATCCATAGAAGGTAAGCAGTTTGGTGTTAAGTGTTTAGGGGCTTATGAGAAATAATTTCAAAGGGAGAAATGAATCCGGCTTTTATATTTTTAATCATATTCTGGATTTTAATCTCTACAGTGTCTTGCATTAAAGTATGTAAGCCGAGAGGAGGAGGTCCTTCCTGAGTCCTTTCTTGCATAGTATTAAAGAAATCAAGCGCAAAGTAACGCCGCATCGTTTCTTGACAGGTAATAAAATTAGCCTGTTTCAACAGGGTTAAATATTGCTGCGGGCTAGCTAGGTAACTATTGCTACTATTTTCTGCCCAAGGTATAGGATAAAAAAGTTCGCCGTGACTGATTTGCATGACATCATAAATACCAAAATTTGCACCTGGTTTTAATACGCGATAGGCCTCTTTAAATAAAGTGGCCTTATCTTCAATATTCATTCCGACATGTAACATAACGGCACCATCAAACATGTAATCTTCAAAGGGTAGGTCTAGTGCACTTCCATGATGCAACTGCACATGGTTTCCAAGGCCTACCCAATCTGTTAAGGCCTTACCCACAAGAATATATTCATCAGTTAAGTCGATACCAGTGACCTTGTTATTTAGCCTGCTTGCAATATGGCGGGCAGTACCACCAATACCGCAGCCAATATCAAGAATATGGTCTTGCTCTGTAAAAGCGAGCTGATCAAGTAAGTTGTCAGTAGCGATACGGCCGCCAATATGGAATTCACCCACAGGTCCCAGATCCTTCTCAGTAACAGTATCGACTGTCTTACTCATTTCAAAAAGAGCAGACTCTATTGCAGCAAGCAGATCACCATGCGTGTAGTGTGCTGAAATTTTGTTTTCAATTGACATGTTGGCAACCGTTAGTTTTTTTTGGCAATGCAACAGAAAATGAATAGTAAATTACCTATATGTTTGATTATATTCTAATTTCTCATTTAGTGTATTCAAGACGATTTAGATATAAAAATATTACACAAAACGGTTTATTTAAAACGAGAATTAGAGACAGAATTTGATATAAATAGCTAATTTAGATTTGCTAAATGTCTAATATACTGATATTAATGAACTTATTATAGAAAAGTGAGTCTTATATATGTTGAACTCATTGTTGAAAAAAGCTTATGAAAAAAAATGCAAATTTAGATGAATATAGAGACAAAGTAAGGCGTATGGCAGAACGTCGTAAAAGCTCGCGTCGGATTATTAAAGCCGAGTTTGGTTCTGATAAATGGGTGAGAGCGATCCAAGCTTCCTATGTGTTGTGGCCCAAAGAAGACAGACGGGAGCAGGATAGAAGAATTACAAGCCGTCGAACGCTAGAGCGTAGAGACCAGCTACAAAGATTTCGTGGTATGTCACTGCGTCAACGCATGCTGAAAAAACAGCGTCAAACACAGGTCTTAACAGCAGAAGAAAAAGCGATGCTGAAAGACTTACACAATCATTTTTAACAATCTAAACTGCTATTTCAATTCCCTGAACGTAGAACTTAATCTTTATGACGCCGTAGACGATCACGGTATTTCTTCTTAGCAAATTTTTGCAAGTCTTCGATGGTATCTGTTTCATCAACAATTTCACGCCCAAGCATTGTTTCAATTGCGTCTTCAAGCGTTACAATACCTGAAACCTGACCATATTCATCCTCAACTAGGAATAAATGTTCACGTTTTTTAATGAACATATCTAATAATTGCTGAACCGGAAGTTGCTCGGAAACGCTGGTGATAGGTTTTGCAAAATGCTGGATAGCTTCATCGGCACTGCCTTCACGATCAGCCATTAATAATTCACGGTTTGTTACTAAGCCAGTGATATTATCAGGCTCATCCGTATAAACTGGGATTCGTGTAAATTGTTGCGTTTCTTCTAATTCAAGTGCTTCTGTGACCGTGGTAGTGGCATTTAAACTATGTAATACACTCCGTGGTGTTAAGATTTGTTCGGTTTTAATTTCATGTAAGTTTAAAACATTCACCAAATATTCATTTTCTTGACTTACCAATGACCCCATTTTGTGACTTAGTGATGCAAGAGCAATGATTTCTTCGCGTGTAATTTCATTCCGTTCATCTTTGTGAAAAGACTTTGTGATTAAAGATGATAGCCAAATCAATGGGTAGACGATCTTGATCAGCCAATAGATCATGTTAGAGGCAGGGATAGCAAGCTGTCGCCAAAAAATAGCCCCGATCGTTTTGGGGATAATTTCAGAAACATAGAGAATAACTAAGGTCAGTACAACAGCGATAACTGTTTCCCACTGTATACCAAACACCTTTGCAGCTTGAGCACCGACACCTGCTGCCCCCATGGTGTGAGCAAAAGTATTTAAGATCAAAATACTGGATATCGATTGATCAAGTCGTTCCTTAACGTCAACTAAAACCTTGCCTTTTTCCGGGTATTGACGCGCTGTACTTTCAACATAACTAGGTGTAATAGATAACAATACTGCTTCTAATATCGAACATATAAAAGAAACACCGACGGCAATCGCAAGATAAATAAGGAGTAGGGTCATAGCAAAGAAATTTTCGTCTTAAAACCTACACTTGTTAATGGATAAAGTAATCATAGTTTAACGTAAAGTACGACTAAATAAATTTAAGGCTAATTGATAACCAAGTTGGGCTGTCTGAGCATCATAACGACCACCATCACCTTCATCACGCATAAAAGCGTGTTCAGCATTAAACTCGTGCCAAGTGAAACTAATATCTATCGCGTTTAATTCAGTATAAATCTTAGCCAGTCCTTCTTTTGGGACATGATTATCTTGCTTACCCCAAATCATTAACAACTCACCTTGAATATCATCCAAACGATCCATGCTGTGTTGGCCAGATGCATTTGGAATCATTTGAATATGTAAATCAGTCGCGTAAAAACAGGCTGTGCCTTCCACATCAGGATGTAAAGCAGCACGAAAAGCTAAGTGACCGCCAATACAATACCCCATAGCACCGATATGACCATTTGCCCACGGTTGTTGCTTAACAAAGTTAATCAAGGAGACATTATCAGTATCATAGCCTTGTACATCTTTAGCTTGTTTATCTGCATTTCCTTTATCACGACCGGCATCGTCGTAGCCTAAAACAGTACCAATTGGGTTAAGCTCATGAAAGACCTCTGGGACTAATACCGCATAACCATGACTTGCCATAAACTTTGCTGCACGCTCAATGGGACCTGTTTGTTGAAAGATCTCTGAATAAAACAAAATAACAGGATAACTACCTTCACCAACAGGCCGGTGAATATAAGTGCGCATAACACCAGTGGGTGTATCCAGATCAGCAATATGGCTTTGGATTTTCATGAATGTCTCTTTAGTTTATTGGTAGATAGATAAAAACTAATATTGTATAACGATTTAAGTTTTTAATTTTTAATAATCGATAAGACGGCTGGTATCAGAAACATTGGCTTAGTTTTCTTGATAGTTAAAAGTTACTTTAGCTATGATAAGTTTTGACAAAAAAGGAAACGTCATCTCTAATGAACCACACGAGACATCAATATATGAGGTTAGGATGGAAAATTTCACAGAAATAGTTATCAATTATTGGTGGCTTGGATTGATAGTTATTGGCTTAACCGTGCTACTTCTTGCCAAGAAGATAAATAATGCCTTTGGTGGTGCTGTTGTTGAAATAAAGGCTGAAGAAGCTGCTCAGCTTCTTGCAGATAAAAAAGCCGTGATCTTGGATATCCAAGAAAAAAGAATATTTGAAAAAGAACATATTCCAGACACGGTTAATATACCTGGCATTAGTTTTGTTGACGGCTCTGCCAATATTGAAGATGCCTCTATGCCTGTCATCATTATCCCGATGAAAGGAATAACACCAATGCCAGTTATACAATATCTAGAAAGTGTCGGTGTACCGATGATTTATATTTTAAAAGGTGGGATAAATGAGTGGAGAGAGGCTGGTTTTCCTACAACAGCATCGTCATAGCTTTCTAAAATTAATATTTTTTATTGCAGCATAAAAAAAGCCCTATACGAAGATAGGGCTTTTTTATTTTAAGGCTGAGTTTAATTATGCAGCATAAGTAAATGGTGCTGATAAACCAACTTTTTCTGATTGATGCCAATCATAGCCGTTATCTTTATAGATAGCCGCTACAGATTTACTAATTGTGACAGGTTCACTTGGTGAAACTGCAAGAGGATGGTTAGATACTTTAACTGCACCACCATCTTCACCTTCAAGTTCCTGCATGGTATTTGAACCAATATCACCAACTTTTAGGTAGTGTGTGCGATCTTTTTGTGTAAACTCGATAGGTACTTGCTTAACACTCATGATTTCGCCTACTAAACCAGCGATTACAGCCAAGTGTCCACCATGATTACCGCTCCAAAGTTCGACAATGGCATTCTTTTGTTCTTCAGTGGCACGATCGTCGATATAGAGTGCGAGCTTCCAATTACCTTCAGTTAAAGCACCAGGTGAATGTAACCAAGCTGATACTTTGATGTCATTAAGTTGAACACCATCTAAATGACCTTCTTCAATATGCCAACCAACAAAAGCTTCACAAAAACCTTGAGTTGGTGGTGCTAAAAAAATACAAGGGCAGACCAGGTCACAGTTACAAGATTCAAAATATTGACCGGTAATTTTCCAATTGTCAGACATGTTAACCTCCGTTAGTTAGCGTAAAATAATGAAATCATTATTTTTACGATAGACTGATTGTATACCCAATAGACTGAATTAGGCTAGATGATTATTCATGTTAAATCAAAATAACTTAAAAACCAATGCACCTATAACATTAGCACCGCTATCTACACGAGACAAGGTGATTGTATATGGTGGTGTGGCACTAGTAAGCCTCATTGGCTGGGCTTATATGTTCTATATGGGCTGGGCGATGGACAATATGCACCTTGTTGATATGTGGATGCCACCAATGGGTGGAACACGTGCATGGAGTGTGTACGATTTTTGGATGTTATTCGTTATGTGGTCAGTGATGATGGTCGCGATGATGACGCCATCCGTCGTACCCATGATCATGATGTATACCACTATTAATAAAGGAAAAGCGAAAAAAGGCTTGCCTTATAGTCCAACTTTTATCTTTCTCAGTGGTTATCTCGTCGCTTGGGCTCTATTCAGCATTATCGCTTCCGCCATTCAATATCCTTTACATGAAAGTGGCCTACTCAACCCAATGATGAATAGCAGAAGCTATTTACTGAGTGGTGGCATATTAGCATTAGCAGGACTGTATCAATGGACGCCGCTTAAAGATGCTTGTCTAACAGAGTGTCGAAGTCCATTGAGTTTCTTGATGACTTCATGGAAAGATGGTCACTTTGGTGCTTTTAAGCTGGGCTTACATCATGGCCTGTATTGTATCGGTTGTTGTTGGGCCTTGATGGTGGTGTTATTTGCTGTCGGAGTGATGAACATGCTCTGGGTACTATTGATCACTATCTTTGTCATTTTGGAGAAAGTAGGGCCAGTATCATCCAAGTACTTACGTGCAGTGACTGGACTAATACTGATTGTATGGGGCGGTTATTGGTTGTCTTTGTACCCTTGGTAACTTAACTCACCAGAACTTCCACCAGCTAGATTTTTCTTCAACGCCTTGCTTAGATAATTCTTCTAACTGTTTTTCATGTGCTTGTGGATCATCATGACTATGATCTAAATCTGCAGCATCATCATGATCGTGATCTCTAGGATCATGACCATCTGGGAATAACAGCTCAGCCTTTTCTCTTTCAGCTTCCATTTTTTCTTTTGCTTGTATAGCTTGATCTCTTTGTGATCTTTCAATTGTTTCAGCCGAAGGCTTAAACTCTGGTGGTTTCTCGAGATCAACAGCCATTACAGGTAGTGTTACAAAAAAATAAAGAGAAGCTGAGAGTATTATTTTTTTCATTATGATGAGCCTTAAAAATTGATTTAGCAATAGTATAGGATAAAGCTGAGTAACAGAACATGAGTAAAAGTAAATAGTTCAAATTACAAGGCCAATTCACTTAATCCAGGGTGCTCAAGTGGCCGAGGGCCAAGTGGCCAATGAAAGAAGCGTTCCGTCGCATCAATTTCTAAGTCGTTGATGCTTGCGAAACGACGTTGCATAAGGCCATTTTGGTCGAATTCCCAATTTTCATTTCCATAAGATCTATACCATTGCTCATCAATATCATGCCATTCATAAGCAAATCGAACTGCAATACGATTGTCATTAAAAGCCCAGAGTTCTTTGATTAAGCGGTAGTCAAATTCCTGTTGCCACTTTTTCTGTAGAAAGCTCCTAACTTCATCACGTCCTTTGGGGAATTCCGAACGATTTCGCCAAATTGTATCTTCTGTATAGACTTGAACAACTCGATCTGGGTCCCGGCTATTCCAAGCGTCTTCTGCTTTACGGACTTTTTTGATAGCGGATTCTCTATTAAAAGGGGGAAGGAGTGGCTTTTGAGTTGACATTGTTATCTCCTAAAATGGTTTTAGAAAGTAATCTTAATTTATTGATCACTGAAAACTTTCAAAATGGATGCGTTCTCGTTCTATCCCCAATTCATTAGCCATCCTTATGCTGGCATCTAACAGATTTTTAGGACCACAAAAGTAGAAAACAGCCTGTTCTGGTGCTTTGCTTAGTACCTTTTTCAAGTCTAGACGCTGACTATTAGTTTGCTGACTGAAATAGAAGTGACAGTATTCACTACCGCTTTCTAGGAGCTCTCGATAAAAAGCCATTTCGCTGCTTAATTTAGCGGTGTAATGGAGTTCAAAAGAGCTATTACGAGACAACAATTCTTCCACCATGGCCTTGATAGGTGTAATACCAATGCCACCAGCAATAAGTACTGCAGGTCTGTTATCTTTATGTAAAGAAAAATAATTTTTTGGTTGATCTGTCGTAATCTCCATACCAACTTGCCAATGCTGATGAATAACCTTTGAAGCACCTTGGTCATGGCCTTCATTTTTAACTGCAATAATGTAAGGGCCTGTATTCTTATGTGGAGAGATGAGTGAATAAGAACGACTTGTCTCACTCCCATCGGGCAACATAACAGGCACGGTAATATGTGAACCAGCCTCATAGCCGGGTAAATCCAGACCATGACTATGCGTTAATTCATAGGCTCTTATATTTTTGGCAACTTGACGAATGTCGGTAATTGTCAGTGGAATAGCTGCGTTTCCGGCGTACTTATAGCCATATATCGCTTTTTTATCGGAAGATGACTTCGCCTCTGCTAATAGTTTATTGACGTCACTTTGTGTGTATCTAGGGGTGATATATTTCGGGCAATTCCAATCAAAGGCTTCAACAGTGATAACAACGCCTCTTTCTATTGGCGCTCTCGAATCCTCTGGTTCCAGTTGAGCCAGTAAGTTAGAGTCCGTCAGTTCATCTATCAGTCTAGCTCGGCCCCATATTTTTAGTCGCTGACGTCGAGGGTAGTCCATTAAAATAAGACTAATTCGATCATCACCTAATAAATTACCAACAGACAAGTATTGGCGATTACCAGTAAAGTCAGCATAACCAATAGTATGGTCATCTAGTATCTTGATAAAACCAGCGGGGCCGCCGCGATGTTGTACATAAGGCCAACCATTTTCGGCAATAGTGGCTTGATAAAAACTATCTCGCTCGCCGATAAACTGCTTCTCAAATTCACTGAGTGCAACGACCTCATTTTCACCAAGTTCAAAATTTTGATAATTATCTCGACTACTCATTTTAGTTTGAAATTCTTTTACCTTTGGTGTGAAGCTGATATTTGCAAATGCTTTGGCCATTGTCTTATCCTCTTTAAATAAATGCTGCCCAAAGAAGTCTTTGGACAGCATTGTTCATTTACGCGGCAGTTTGTAACTCGACTTTAGGAAAATCGATTTCAACACGACTTGTTTTCCCAATAAGGTTGGTCAAAATATTCATACCCACATGGGTAATAACTTCAACGATTTCACCATCGTTATAGCCAACATCACGCATTTCATTAATTTCAGCAGTGGTCACTTGACCCATATGTTCGACCAATGCTCTTGAAAATTTGAGCGCGACAAAGGCTTTAGCATCCTGGCTATTACCCGCACGGTTGCTTTCAATTTCTTCAGTATTTAAACCAGCCTGACGACCTATGGTTGTATGCGCAGACAAACAGTATTCACATTCATTTTGTTGAGCGAGTGTCAGAGCAATTCTTTCTCTCGTAGCGAGATCTAAGCTGCCGCTATTGGCAATATGATATAAGCCAAGAAATGCTTGAAGGGCCTCTGGCGAATTAGCAAAAACGCGTAAAAAATTGGGTACCGTACCCAGTTGGTTTTGAATAGCATCAAATAATGCTTTTTGTTCCGGTGTTGCCGTTTCATCTGTAACTGTTGTAATGCGACTCATGATTGTTCTCCTAATAATTAAAAAATGGCTGCCAATTTGTGTAGGCAAATCCATTATTAAATATTGCGAATAAAATAAGAATATGTAAAATAATCAATTAACTATTTCAAAAAGTGAAATAATCATGGATCGCTTACATTTAATGTCTGTTTTTATTGCCGTAGTAGAAACACAAGGTTTTTCGAGTGCTGCACGAAGATTAAGGTTATCAGCACCCGCGGTGACACGAGCAATAGCAGAACTTGAAATACGACTAGGTGTAAAACTGCTCAACAGAACAACACGTCATGTGCGTGTCACTGAAGCAGGACAAAAGTATTATCAAGATGCCAAACGCGTAGTCATGCTAGCAGACGAAGCAGATGAAAGTGTTGTAGGTGAAAATGCCGAACCTAAAGGACACATCGTGGTGACTGCCTCTGTCTTATTCGGTCGCCTGTATGTGATGGATAGCATTATTAGCTATTTACAGACCTATCCTAAAATGACGGTAGATGCTGTATTTGCTGATCGTGTGGTTAATATGCTCGAGGAGGGGGTTGATGTTGCAGTGCGTATTGGCGAGTTACCAGACTCAACGTATCGGGCTATCAGGGTGGGTACAGTAAGGCGTGTATTATGTGCCTCTCCAGAATATCTTGATCAATATGGTGTTCCAAAGAAAGCGGAAGAATTGACGGAACATAAAATTATTTTAGCGAGAGGGCTCACCCCAACCAATGAAATCAAGTTCTATAAACAAGGAAAAGACTTTAGTGTAAGAGTCACACCCTACCTGTCAGTCAGTGATAACGATTCAGCGGCTCAGGCTGCTGTAGAGGGCTTAGGCATAACACGTTTACTGTCATATCAAGTTGCAGATCAGTTAAAAAAGGGCAAACTGAAAATCATTCTGAGTGACTATGAGGCACAAGCAGTCCCAGTGCATATAGTGCATAGAGAAGGGCGTTATGCCTCTGCCAGAATAAAAACCTTTGTTGATATGGTGGTAGAGCATTTAAGAAAACAACCCTCATTAAATTGACACTGTATTAACTTCTAACTTCTAACTTCTAACTTCTAACTTCTAACTTGTAAAAGAAAGTATTACTTTAATTATCGCTGTTTACTTTTTGCGGCGCGTAATGCCGTGGCGTAGGCTTTATTAGCCCAAATGTTCATTTCATCGTAGTCTTCTAACGTTTCTTCAGGTGCTTGGAAATAAGATAGGCTGACTGGTTTTCCTTTTTTCTCGTATGTAAAAGGTTCGAGCCCTTTGTCCTTAAATTCATTTTCAGTTTCTTTATCGGCTTTTAAATAGAGTGTGTTATCCGCAATGAGGCCAAACATCAGACCTTCCAAAAAAAGCCCATATCCACCAAACATTCTTTTATGGTGAACAGGGCCAATTGATTGCATTAGTTCGACGATATACAAAGCAAACTCTTTTTCTGTTTGTGATGTTGGCATGTTTGGCTCAGTCTTACCAGTTACTTATTGATGCCTAAGTTTCCTCAGGACAAAGAATGTTTCTATAGCTATTATAAGCAGACATATCTCAAAAACGCTTTCCACCCCCTCACCAATACGTAGAGAATCTTTTTTAAACGAACTGCCGTATATTATTTTATGGTTAATAACATCAGCTGCTTTTGCTAACAAAGCAATAATGGCAACGAGCATACTGGGGGTTGGAATCATTAAGTTGTTAAATAGTTTTTTAAGTGTTGGAAAAGCAATTAAAAACATAGGTAAAAGGATAAGATATAGCATCATTAGCTTGAATAAAATGGAGGATATGCTGTTATTACTTGATTGAATAAGCATGGAATTATGAATATTAAATTCTTTCTGAAAATTATTCGAAGTGATACTGTCAGGAACATCAAATTTAAAGAAGTGTTGTCCCCAACTTATTTCTTCACCAGCAATAAAAAAGCAGACTAGAGTAAATAGGAACAACCAGAAGGCTCCTAATTTTTGCTTAAGATTTAAAGATAGTTTAGCGCTTGCGAAAGCAAAAAGTGCCGCAAAGAAACAAGAAATAGCCCCTACAGTTTCATATAAACCACTTTCATGAAGGAAAAACTGAGGTAGAGGACCATAAAGTAGATGATAAGCACCTGGGAAAATAGATACTAATAATAGCGAAGCTATGATAAATAGATTTAACCATTCCCTTGAACTAAAAATTATTGTCATTACTTTTGTATCTCTGTTAAAAAATTAGCAGAAGATTATAGCATTGCCATATATCTATGAAGGCGAGGAACTTGTTAATCCAAGCCGCTACTAAGTCACAGAAAAAGGTTAAAAAGACAAAAATATTGCTTTCAAGTGAAAGATTAGAACCCTTTATGCTTAAAACTCAAAGTATCGCTTTCCAGATTACTGTGGTGTTTAATGACATTGACCATCTAAACGGAAAGGATCGACGGCAGTTAAACCCCACCAGCCTTTACTATTTTGATAATTACCTTGCCGAACTTCAAAGTGTAAATGAACGCCATTAGCACCAGTACCAGTCTCGC
>CAJQLA010000014.1 GCA_905479075.1 uncultured Gammaproteobacteria bacterium
TCCCGAACTCAGAAGTGAAACGACTTAGCGCCGATGATAGTGTGGGAGTTCCCATGTGAAAGTAGGTCACTGCCAGGCTTTTATACTAAATACCCAGTCCCAATAAGGTCTGGGTATTTTTTTATCTGGTGTTTAACGAGAATAAGAGAAGTGATATAACAAAAGGTGCAAAAATAGTTAGTGAGTACTACCATATTTTATCTTTCTAATTAAGTAGCCTTAAGCCAGCGGAAAGCAATAAGATAAGCAATGATACTGACAGCTGCTGCCAGACTAAAGGTGAATGTTGGGCCGGGGTTTTCCCATAAATAACCACTGGACAGGCTACCGATTACACCTCCTGCACCAAAGCCCGCCATACTGTATAAAGCTTGGCCACGGCCCTGGTGTTTGCCAGTAAAATGTTGGTGAACCCATGCAATCGCAGCAACATGAAACGATCCGAAACTGGCAGCATGAAGTAATTGAGCAATGAGTAACAGGGATAGTTGATCTGGGAACAAGCCGATTATCAACCAACGTATTGCTGACAACAGTAGGCTGAGTAGCAGCACTTTACGTATACCATAGCGTGGTAACCAACGATGCATAAATAAGAAGACTACGACTTCTGCAACGACACCTAGCGCCCATAATTGACCGATAAGGCTCCGGCTATATTGATGATCCTCTAGGTAGATACTATAAAAAGTGTAATAGGGACCATGGCTTAATAACATTAAAAAGCAAATAACAAGAAAAGCAATGACTGTCGGTTGCTTTAATATCGACATCAATGGCTGATGATCTAGGCTAAGATGTCGGGTCAATGATTCTGGTACTTTCAAGCTAATCAACCAGATACCTAATAACGTGATGACCATGGCAACAGGCATGATCTCGATGCTTACGTGTTCAAATAAACTCCCTAAAAGCATCACGATGACTATAAAACCAATGGAACCCCAAACACGGATTTTACTGTAATGATGACTGTGTTCGCCCAGGTGCTGTAATGTTGTTGCTTCAAACTGTGGCAATATAGCATTCCAAAAGAAACTAAAAACCAACATTACTGCAGCTATCCAGAAGTAACTGTTACCTAGTAACACACCTGAGAATGCAATAGCCGCTATAAAGCTTGCCGAGCGTACAATTTGCATACGCTTTCCTTTATGGTCAGCAATCCAACCCCAAATATAAGGTGCAATTACACGCGTTAATAAAACGATGGCGGTTAGTTCACCAATTTCATCAGCTGAGAAATGATTCCATTCAAGGTAAAGGCCCCAGTAAGGTACAAAAACCCCCAGGGAAGCAAAGTAGAAAAAGTAAAAGCCGGATAAGCGCCAGTAAGGAGTCTTTTTTAATGGACTCATGTAGAGGCAGGGATGATCGGTGTCTCCGTAGTGACGTCAAAATTTTGCGCTCTATGTCGCAATATGTGATCCATGAGTACAAGTGCAAGCATCGCTTCAGCAATTGGGGTTGCTCTAATACCTACGCAAGGATCATGACGACCATGGGTGACAACTTCTATGGGGTTTCCTTGAGTATCAACACTACGCCCAGGAAGTCGTAAACTTGATGTGGCTTTTAATGCCATACTCACTAGGATATCTTGACCACTAGAAATACCACCTAATACGCCGCCTGCATTATTACTTAAGAAGCCTTCAGGTGTGATTTCATCACGATGTTCAGTACCTTTTTGGGTCACTGAATCAAAGCCTGCACCTAATTCAACACCCTTTACAGCATTGATACTCAACATAGCGTGTGCGATGTCAGCATCGAGCCTATCAAAGATAGGCTCTCCGAGACCTGGAGGCATATTACGAGCGATAACATTGATGCGTGCACCGATAGAGTTACCTTCTTTACGTAGGGCATCCATATAAGCTTCTAGTTCTACTTCTTTATCAGGGTCAGGACAAAAGAAGGCGCTATTATCCATATGATCCCAATCAAACCTTTCTGTTTTAATTGGACCTAATTGGGCAAGATAGCCTTGGATTTCAATACCGTAACGATCGCGGAGGTATTTTTTTGCGACTCCGCCTGCTGCGACACGCATGGCTGTTTCGCGTGCAGATGAACGACCACCACCTCGGTAATCGCGTACACCGTATTTTTGATGGTAGGTGTAATCAGCATGAGCAGGGCGGAACTGATGCATGATATTGCCGTAGTCTTTAGATCGTTGGTCGGTATTATCGATCACCATACCGATGGGGGTACCGGTTGTTTTACCCTCAAAAACCCCCGATAAGATTTTGACTTGATCTGCTTCACGACGCTGAGTTTCATGGCGTGATTTACCTGGTTTGCGACGATCAAGGTCACCTTGTAAATCTTCTTCACTTAAACTTAAGCCTGGAGGACAACCATCAACGATACAACCCAGTGAAGGTCCATGGCTTTCACCAAAGGTCGTTACAGTGAAGAGTTTTCCAAAACTATTTCCTGACATAGTATTTTTCCAAATTTATGAGTTATGAATAGAGTAATAAAACTAGACGATAAATAGAGTAGCAAATCCTAGGAAGGCCATAAAACCTACTACGTCGGTTACCGTCGTCAAAAGAACACCACCAGAGAGGGCCGGGTCACTACCAAACTTTTTAAGTATTAATGGTATAGCAACACCTGCTAGGGCTGCAGCTATTAAATTAATAATAATAGCAGTGCCAATCAATATCCCTAGTGCAAGACTGTTAAACCATAAGATGGTCACTAGAGCGATGGCGATTGCCCAGATGATGCCATTGCTTGCACCGACCATAATTTCTTTACGTAATAACCATAGCTGGTTTTTTTCATTGAGTTGACCTAGCGCCATTGAACGAATAACTAGAGTGAGCGTCTGGCTACCTGCAACTCCGCCCATACTGGCAACAATTGGCATGAGTACGGCTAAAGCGACTTGCTTTTCAATCGTTGTATCAAAAAGCCCTATAACCCAAGCTGCAAGGAAGGCTGTTAATAAATTAACACCGAGCCAAAGAGAACGACGGTTTATACTTTTTCTTACGGGTGCAAAGGTATCTTCATCTTCACTTAAACCGGCGAGACTTAACATTGAATGTTCGGCCTCGTCTCGGATAACATCAACCACATCATCGATAGTAATACGACCTAGTAAATGGTTATTATCATCGACGACAGGTGCTGATATTAAGTTGTGTTTTTCAAAACGATGAGCGACGTCGCTATCTGCAGTCTTTGCCTCTATGGCCTCTATTTGATGAGACATCACCTCATTGACTGTTAAAGAACGTCCGCGGCTAACGATTTTAGAAAGCGAGAGAGTGCCTAGATATTCGTCATTATGATTGACGACGTAAACACTGTCTGTATTTGGCGGAAGTTCACCCAAAATACGTAGATAACGAAGAACAACTTCTAGTGTTATATCTGAACGGACAGTAATAACATCGGGGTTCATTAATCCCCCAGCTGTATTTTCGTCGTACGCTAAAATAGTTTCAACACGGCGGCGATGTTGGGTATCCATGGCGCGCAAAACTTCTCGCATCACATGGTCAGGTAAAATTTGAAGAATATCGGCTACGTCATCGGCTTCTAAATCTTCAGTTGCACTGATCAAGTCAGCCGTATCCATGTATTGAATCAGATCAGCACGAACATCTTCACCAACGAAAGAAAGGACATCACCTCTCAGATCTGGATTGATGATGGGCCAGCAGACTTTACGCTCTTGCGGCGGTAATGATTCTAATAGGTGGGCAGTCTCAGCAGGGTGTAAGCTCGCTAACAAACGACGCATGCGCACAAAACGACCACTCTTTACCGCTTCTGTAAGCGTAAGAATGGGTTGTGTGATAGCTTGTTCTTGATTGAGTTCTGGCATAGTCCAGTCCAATACGGCCGAAGTTAGTAGAGCAAGAATTTGCGCTATATTCTAGCCTGCTGTGGCTGGACTGAATAGGATTAATATTATAAAGACTTAATTTCGACTATTAATTTTCTGCAATAATGCCTCAGTCTCGAACGGATCACTCAGGTTTAAGACTTGCAGTGCATTTTCTGGTAGCTTGCTTAAATCGGTTTCATTGATAATTTGTTTGATTTCTAAAATAGCATTCGGATGCATGCTAAAAGTATCAAGCCCCATAGCAAGTAAGAGTCTAGTAAACCGGGGATCACCAGCCATTTCACCACACATGGAGACAGTAATATCGTGCTTTGAACCAGCTTGTAAAGTCATATAAATGAGCCTCAATACAGCAGGGTGCAAAGGGTCGTATAGATAATTGACTTGATCATCAATACGGTCAATAGCCAATGTGTATTGGATTAAGTCATTAGTGCCGATCGATAGAAAATCTACTTGTTTGGCAAACATTTCAGCACAGACAGCGCTAGCTGGTATTTCGATCATTACTCCCGTTTCTATATACGGGTCGAAGTCCAAGCCTTCTCTGGTGAGCTCTTCCTTACAATTTCGCAGCTGCGTTTGAGTCTGCAATAATTCTTGTTGTGTTGAAATCATGGGGAACATGATCTTAACTTTACCAAATGCGGATGCGCGCAAAATTGCTCTCAGTTGAGTTCTAAACATATTAGGCTGACTTAAACACAGGCGAATCGCACGTAAACCTAGTGCTGGGTTGGTTGCCGTTTGACCTATATTGCGTCCACCATCGACAGTTTTATCAGCACCAAGATCGAATGTACGGATTGTGACAGGTGCATCAATACTTTCAACGACATCACGATAGGCGGCTAGCTGTTCCTCTTCTTCGGGAGGACTAGACCTGTTCATATAGAGAAATTCAGTTCTATACAAACCAATTCCCTCGGCACCAGCATTACTAATCATCTTAATATCATCTGGTAATTCAGCATTTGCCAGTAACTTAATTGATTTGTTGTCTTTGGTTTGGGTTATTTGTGATTTATAACGGCTAAGTGAAGCAATATGCTGCTTAAACTTAAACAACCGTTGCTGATATTCGTTGATTGTTTTTTGATCGGCACCCGCTATGACAGTACCTAGTTCACCATCTATGATAAGTAATTCATTATCTTGGATATATCTTCTTACTGATTCAATACCAACAATAGCTGGAATACCGAGACTTCTTGCAAGGATAGTTGTATGGGATGTGGTACCACCATGTTCAGTAACGAATGCAGCGATACCTTGATGTTGCATAAGGACAGTATCGGCGGGGGTTAAGTCCTCAGCAATGATAATGTGGCCTTTTAGTCTACCATCGGAAATCTCATGATCGGCCACTTGTTCATCGGCTAAAATTCGATGAATTCGATTAACGACATGATCAACATCATCTCGCCGTGTACGTAGGTACGGATCATCCATCTCATTAAAGACATTAATAAGGGCATCACGCTGTAACTGAAGTGCCCACTCTGCATTACAACGCCTACTGCGTATCATGTCTGATGGTACGGTTGTTAATGACGAATCGTTTAACATCAAGATGTGGGTATCTATGAATGATGTTACGTCAGTGGGCGCATTTGCAGGAATATGTTTACGAATTTCCATTAGTTGTTCGCGTGCTTTCTCGGTTGCATTAAGCAAACGGTCAACTTCTTGTTCGATCTCAAATGCTGGGATCAAATACTCTCTTACATCAGGTTGGTTATGGAAAAGAATATGGGCTTTTCCTATTGCAATTCCTCTAGAAACACCAATACCTTGAAGCTCGAGAGTCATTCTCCTTCCCCAAAATAATCATTGACGAGTTGTTCTATTTGTTCGAAGGCAAGTTGTTCATCATCACCACGAATATGAACTTTAATTTCTGTCCCTTTAGCAGCGGCTAACATCATCAGTCCCATAATACTTTTGCCATTGACTATACGGCCATTACGAGCAACCTGAATATCAGACTGGAACTGTGATGCTGTGGTCACGAATTTGGCTGCTGCACGTGCATGCATACCTAATTTATTGATAATAAGAAGGTTTTCTTCAATCATGGCATCGTACCGGTATGATGGCAACGTGCAATGCCTTCTTGACCACCGCTGAGCGCTTTTTCTTCTAATTGCTCTAAACTGAGTGTCGGATAATTTAGAACACGGATGAGCATAGGCAAATTAAGCCCAGAAACGATCCGAATATCATGGCGCTCTGAGACATCACAGGCAATATTGCTGGGTGTAGAGCCAAACATATCAGTCAGGATAAGAATGCCGCTACCTTGGTCAATTTCCTGCAATGTCTGCTGAAGTTGTCCTCTAATATAGTCGGTATTGTCTTGGATTGAGATAGAAATCACTTTTGTAGGCAGTGAATGGCAAGATAACATTTGCCTTGCGGTATTGATCATTTCGACACCGATTTGATTATGAGAAACAAGTAAAATTCCAACGGCCATTGCTGATCTCTTATGACAAGTTAAACGAAATAAATTAGGTGTTAATTAAGCGGTTACCAGGCATTGTTCTGTCGCTGTTTTAATAGATTTTCGGTGTTTTGTGGTACATTCTGCAGCTGTAACCATGTTGTAATTCTCACCGCTAATGATGCTGGGTTATTCAAGGAAAGAATTAATTTTGGTATTGCCTTACCACAAACTCGTTGTTGTTCAAGTACAGGGTTTAATGCACTTTTTTGATGATGGTTTTCTTGGATATTAATGACATAATCAAGCTTTGCTTGTGATTGCCAAGCATGTGGTCCAAATAAATTTTCGATTGGAATAAGGCCTAGTTCTCGGGTGTGGAGGAGACCTTCTAACATGGTTGGACAAGTACCAATAACGGTATCATTGCTATCAAGATGGAAGTCTACAATATCGTCAGCTATTAATTGATGGCCAGCCCCGATGAGTTCTAACGCTAAACTACTTTTTCCTATTCCCGCATGGCCTGTTAATAATACCCCTTTGTTAAAGATATTGATAAGAACGCCATGATGACTTTTAGTTGACTTAGCTGATTTCATAACTCATTTAATCATCATCGATAGATAATAAGAAATCAAAAAGCTTTTCGGGATCATCATGTTCTCGAATAGCTTGACAGATGTCTTTATCTCTAAAAAGAGCGGCGAGTCTAGCGAGATGCTGTAAGTGATAATCATCACCTTCATCAGGTACTAGTAGGCCAAATATAATATCAACAGGTTCATTATCCGCTGCTTCATAATCAATGGGTTCTGCTAGCGTCATCAGTGTGCCTATCGTGCGTGTGATTCCAGGAACCCGCGCATGCGGTATAGCAACGCCTCTACCCAAACCGGTCGTGCCTAGTCGTTCACGTTCAACAAGGACTTGAAAGATTTTATTGGCAGTGAGGGCCTTAGTAGAGGCTGCTAAATGGTCACTTATGGTTTCAATTAACCGTTTTTTACTCGTAATTGAATCATCTTTACAAAAAATATTATTGGCATCTACGAGTAGTGAAGCGATCAGCATTGAATTACCTTACTTAACCTGCATTGTGTTTCATATCGGCACCATCGGCTTGACGGTGGTTATTCATTTTGTCTTTATGTTTTATGATTTGTCGATCTAGCTTGCTGACTAAATGTTCAATGGCAGTATACATATTTTCATTTTCATCAGAGGCAAATAGATCCGCACCGCTAACATGGACAGTCGCTTCTGCTTTTTGTCTTTGTTTTTCGACAGTCAGAATGACGTGTACATTGGTCATGCGATCAAAGTGACGTGTCAATTTCTCAAATTTATTATTGACGTGATCGCGAAGGCTATCGGTGATTTCAATATGTTGTCCACTGAGGTTTAACTGCATAATTATTCACTCCTATTAGTCAATGAAACTGGTTTACACCAGTCGTTTACGCTCATTCGATGGCGGTATTGCCAATGTTTCACGATATTTAGCAATGGTCCTTCGTGCAACATTGATACCCTGGTCTCCTAGGATATCAGCAATTTTACTATCGCTGAGTGGTTTTTGTGGGTTTTCAGCCAACACTAGCTTTTTGATAATAGCGCGAATAGCAGTTGCTGAACACTCCCCACCACTATCGGTACTGACATGGCTTGAAAAAAAGTATTTCAACTCAAAAATACCGCGCGGGGTATGCAAATATTTACGTGTCGTCACACGCGAAATGGTGGATTCATGCATCTCGACTTCTTCTGCAATATTATGCAAAACAAGCGGGCGCATAGCTTCTGCACCATGTTCTAAAAAGCCCGTTTGGCGTTCTATGATTGCTTGGGTTACTTTGAGTAAAGTTTCGTTACGACTTTGTAAGCTCTTTAAAAACCATCGAGCTTCTTGCAGATTGTTTTTTAAATAGGTGTTTGCTGAACTGTTATCGGCACGCTTAATCAGTTGTGCATAATGTTCGGCAACGTGTAGTTTTGGGGCGTTATCAGGGTTGAGTGATAGTTGCCAACGGTTATTTATTTTTCTGACATAGACATCGGGAACTATATATTCGGTTTTATCTGATTGGACTTGAGCGCCTGGTCTAGGGTTAAGTAATTGGATTAATCTCACGAGTTCTGTCAGTTGCTGATCATTTATTTTTAAAGCACGTTTAATTTGTAAATAATCTCTTTTTGCAAGCGTATCCAAGTATTGGTCAATTAATGTTGTCAACAATTCAATGTGTTCTGCACCTGGATTAATCAGGCGTAATTGAATAAGCAAACATTCTCTAAGATCTCTAGCAGCAACGCCGACAGGATCAAAGTGTTGAACTCGATGCAAAACAGCTTCAATTTCATCAATATCAGCAAAATTGTCTTCGCCAAGTGCCTGTTGTATATCTTCAAGCGAAGTCTTTAAGTAACCGTCTTCTTCAATACCATCAATAATGATGGTTGCAATGGCTTGTTCAAGATCTGTAAAAGGTGTGAGACGCATTTGCCAAAGTAAGTGCTCTTGTAAGCTTTGGCTACTTTCATCTTCGTTATCTCGTTCTAAACTATTGTCGACTATTTGACTATTACTGGGAGGCGCGCTGACAGGTTGGTGATCAAAGGTATCTTCCCATTGACTATCTGTTGCTAATTCATCGGGAATATCGGTATGTTCTAGCTCAGAGGTATCTTGATGAACTGAATCGTGTGTTTCATCATCAGTTTGTTGAGCGGATACATTATTATCAAATTCAATGTTTTCTTCCACTTCTAGTAACGGATTTGTTTCTAGCGCTTCTTGAATTTCTGCTTGTAGCTCAATCGATGATAGTTGCAACAAGCGGATCGCTTGTTGCAACTGGGGTGTCATCGATAGGCTTTGTCCAACACGGAGTTGTAACGATGGTTTCACGGGCTTTTCTGATAAAACATAACATTCATATGATCATGTTACCGCAAAAAATATGCCACTGCATATAGCTTTTTTTAGAATTGATGGCTTGTCTCTAAAAGACGCTGACTGCAGTTGATTTGAAGCTCAGATAAATCATATCACCTAACTTTAAATTAAGGCTATTCAAGGATTCAGGGCTAATTAAAGCGTGGAAACGTTCACCACAATCAACGGTTAATCTGATAGTCGTAGCTTCTTCGGTTATCGCTATAAGGCGGCCGCGAAAATGGTTGCGCATGCTTGAATCTAGCACCTTTGGCGAGATAATAATTTCATCGGGATCAATGGCAATATGCTTAGCGTGAGGTTGTTGATTGGTGGTGTGAATTTGCAAATGGCCCGTATCGAACACATGACCATT
Organism: uncultured Gammaproteobacteria bacterium; assembly: GCA_905479075.1. Classification (GTDB taxonomy): domain Bacteria; phylum Pseudomonadota; class Gammaproteobacteria; order Nitrosococcales; family Methylophagaceae. The sequence goes on from CAJQLA010000014.1 coordinate 9,638, forward strand.
GAGCTGACCATGAAATAGATTAATCAAAGGACTTTTAGTAACGGTTCCATGAACAAGGTTTATCGTCGTATCGGCTAATGCTGCGCCCTGTAATCTATCGTGTGTCGAGAAGATAATCGTCTTGCTAGATTGTTGTGCAAGTTGTTCAATAATGTTTTCAAGTTGCTTAATATGACTTTGATCTAGATGCGAAAAAGGTTCATCAAGCAATAAAACACTCGGTTGGTGGGCAATGGCTCTAGCAATAGCCGCTCTTTTTAATTGGCCACCAGATAATGTGCTGGCAGTCTGGTCAGCGAGGGGGGTGAGGCTGACTTGATCTAGTGCTTGTGTAATTAGTTTGTCGTATTGCTTTGGCTCAACACCTTGTAGTTTAAGTGCCAAACGGATGTTGTCAGTTATTGTTCCTGAGAGTAAGAAAGGTTGCTGACTAACGTAGCCAATACAGCGACGCTGAGCAACTGAAAGAGAGCGGTTAACAACATCACCATTAAGTTTTATTGAACCTTGTTCAGGACGATGGAGAAATGCCAATAGATCCAGAAGTGTTGATTTCCCAGCACCATTATCACCGAGTAAAGCTATACATTGATTATGCTGAATTTCTAGTTCAGGGATATCAAGAATGCATTTTTGTTGGCGATACACTTGGATATCGCTGAGTTGATAGGCATTAGTCATGGTTTAACCCTTTGTAACCACGACAAAAGGAAATTAATAACAAAGGCGATAATAAGTAATAAAAGCCCCAAAGCGAGTCCCATTTCGAATTCACCCTTACTGGTTTCGAGGGCGATCGCGGTTGTCATAGTTCGCGTGTAACCTTCGATATTACCACCGAGCATCATAGCGGCACCCACTTCGCCAATCGCACGCCCAAATCCGGTGATAACAGCGGCTAACATGATGAAACGTGTTTGCTTGGCGACTTGAATACTCAGATTTTTAGGCTTAGCACCTAAACTGATTAAAGTAGGAACGAGACGAGGGTCTGCGGATGTAACTGCGGCAATGGCAAGATTCATCATAATCGGGAAAATTAGGATAGATTCGGCAATGATAATCGCTGTTGGTGTGTACAATAATTCGAGATGTCCTAGCGGTCCGAGCCGACTAAACAAGCCATAAAGTAATAAACCAATAACAACGGTTGGCATTGCCATTAAAGTATTAAGAATACTTTGTAGAAACTGTTTGCCGGCAAATTGATTGAGCGCCATCACGATGCCTGCAGGGATCGCTAGAGCTGCTGCGATAATCGCGGCGATAAGGGAGATGCCTACCGAGGTTAAAACAATCTGGTAAAGCGCTTGGTCGAAAGAAGCAATAAGCCCAAACGCTGCCGCCAATGAATCTGAAAAATAATTCATAGTTGTTAAGTGATATTAGTGCGTCAGGCCTAAACGCTGACAAACCGTCAAGATCGGATCAGTTTTATTCATGGTGTAAAAATGTAAGCCAGGTACACCAGACTCAATCAGTTTTTGGGTGAATTCGGTTAAAAAGTCTAAAGTAAAAGCTTGTAGCGACGCCGTATCATCATAAAATTCTTCCAGACGCCTACGTAGCCATCGTGGAATTTCGGCACCACAGTTATCAGAGAAACGAGCCAATTGTGAGAAGTTGTTGATCGGCATGATGCCAGGGACAATTGGAATATTGATACCATTACGCTGGCAACGATCTAGAAAATAATAGTATGCGTCAATATTATAAAAATATTGGGTGATGGCAGTATTAGCACCAGCATCGACTTTACGCTTAAAATTAGTTAGATCATGTTGGGCTGAGTTTGCTTGTGGGTGCACCTCTGGATAACAAGCTACTTCTATGGTGAAATGATCACCTGTTTCTTTACGAATAAAATCGATTAATTCATTGGCATAACGAAAATCACCTGCAGCACGTGTCCCTGAAGGTAAGTCGCCGCGTAGGGCGACAATACGCTCAATACCATTAGCACGATATTGGTTGAGTAAGTCCAATATTCGGGGCGCTGAAGAACCGACACAGGATAAATGAGGTGCAGCAGCAATCCCTGTCATTGAACTCGCATTTTGAATATCAATGACAGCTTCAAGTGTATTGTCTTGCGTCGAACCGCCAGCGCCAAAAGTAACGGAATAATATTCGGGTTTTATAACAGCTAAATTTTTACGTGTCTCAATAAGGTTGCTGATACCTGTTTCAGTCTTAGGTGGGAAAAATTCGCAGCTAAGTATGATATCTGTTGTCATATATTTACCGAATATAGGTTAAAAACACTTATTCTACTAGCCTTAATAACGATAATGGTCTGGTTTATATGGGCCAGTTTTAGCTAGATTCAGGTAAGTAGCTTGCTCATCAGTTAACTCCGTTAAACTCGCACCAATTTTGTTTAGATGTAAACGAGCCACTTTCTCATCGAGTGATTTAGGTAGCACATACACTTCGTTTTTGTAGTTATCACTGTTATGCCATAGTTCAATTTGAGCCATAACTTGGTTACTAAACGAGGCGGACATGACAAAACTTGGGTGGCCAGTAGCACAGCCTAGATTTACTAATCGACCCTCTGCCAGTAGCGTAATACGTTTATCATCAGGAAAAATAACTTGATCAACTTGAGGTTTAACATTTTCCCATTGATATTGGCGTAGTGACGCGACGTCTATTTCTGAATCAAAGTGACCGATATTACAAACGATAGCCTCATTTTTCATTGCTTTCATATGGTCATGAGTAATGACACGAACATTACCAGTTGTGGTAACAAAAATATCACCAAAATTTGCGACTTCGTCCATATCAACTACGCGATAACCTTCCATCGCAGCTTGTAATGCACAAATAGGATCGATTTCTGTCACCATCACCGTTGCACCCATACCCTTAAATGCTTGGGCACAGCCTTTACCTACATCACCATAACCTAAAACGACACAGATTTTACCGGCAACCATGACGTCAGTTGCTCTTTTGATACCATCTAATAGTGATTCTCGACAGCCATATAAATTATCGAATTTAGATTTGGTGACAGAGTCATTTACATTAATAGCAGGTACTTTTAAGCTGCCATCTTTCATCATTTCATATAAACGATGAACACCTGTCGTTGTTTCTTCTGATAGGCCCTTTACATCTGTTAACAACTCTGGACATTCATCATGCATGATTTGAGTAAGATCGCCGCCATCATCTAATATGAGGTTGGGTCTCCAACCTTCTGGACCATAAATAGTCTGACGGATGCACCATACAGCTTCTTCTTCTGTTTCACCTTTCCATGCAAAAACAGGGATAGCTTGGGCAGCAATTGCTGCAGCAGCTTGATCTTGAGTTGAAAAGATATTGCATGATGACCAGCGGACTTCCGCACCAAGATCAGTAAGTGTTTCTATCAGTACTGCAGTTTGTATTGTCATATGTAGACAACCGGCAATACGCGCACCTGCTAATGGTTTCTGACCAGCATATTCTTCACGAATAGCCATGAGTCCAGGCATTTCAGTTTCTGCTATTTTGATTTCTTTTTTACCCCAATCAGCAAGACTGATATCTGCGACTTTATAGTCGGGGCTCAAGTTTTCTATGGGCGAAGTCATTATGTATCCTTGGTGTATAAAATTTAGATGCCTGCAGCATCTCGTAATGTATCTGCTCGGTTAGTGCGCTCCCAGGAGAACTCTGCTTCTTCGCGGCCAAAATGACCGTAAGCTGCCGTCGCATGGTAAATTGGGCGAATGAGATCTAGCATTTTTACCAAACCAACCGGTCTTAGATCGAAATGCTCTCTTACTAAGGTTTCTATTTTACTATCACTCACTTTGCCAGTACCAAATGTGTCAATACTGATTGAAGTGGGTTCAGCAACACCGATGGCATAAGAAATTTGAATTTCACAACGATTGGCTAAACCAGCGGCAACGATATTTTTAGCCACGTAGCGGCCAGCGTAAGCAGCACTACGATCGACTTTAGAAGGATCTTTACCTGAGAATGCACCACCACCATGACGAGCCATGCCGCCGTAGGTATCAACGATAATTTTACGTCCGGTTAGGCCGGCATCTCCTACGGGGCCACCGGTAATAAACTGGCCTGTTGGATTGATATGGAATTTTGTATTTTGTAGCCATTTTCTAGGTAATGTTGGTTCAATAATGACCTCCATTACCGCATCACGTAATTCTTTTTGTGAGATATCAGGATTATGCTGAGTAGATAAGACAACGGCATCAATGGCTACTGGTTTTCCGTCTTCATAAATAAAAGTGACTTGACTCTTCGCATCAGGACGAAGCCATGGCAAAGTACCACTTTTGCGAACTTCAGCTTGTCGTTTGACCAGTCTATGGGCGTAGGTAATAGGTGCTGGCATAAGCACATCAGTTTCATTGCTGGCATAACCAAACATGAGACCTTGATCGCCCGCACCTTGATCTTCGGGAGTGGAACGATCGACTCCCATCGCGATATCACTAGATTGTTTACCAATAAGTGACATAACAGCACATGTTTGGCCATCAAAACCGACATCTGAACTGTTATAGCCAATATCGGTAATGGTTTTGCGAACTACGTCATCTAAATCTACCCATGCCGAGGTGGTAATTTCACCTGCAACAATAGCGGCACCTGTTTTAATTAATGTCTCACACGCAACACGAGCATCAGGATCCTGACGTAAGATCTCATCTAAGATGGCGTCAGAAATTTGATCTGCGACCTTGTCTGGGTGTCCTTCTGAAACGGATTCGGAAGTGAAAATTGTACGATTACTCATATATAAATATATGCCTCATTACTGAAATAATGAGTGTGGGCAGTTTGTGGGATAGAGTACAAACAGGTGGCACAGCTCATTATTATTAATTTTTAATAATGAGCGCGGTTAGAATCTTTGTTTGAATAAGCCTAGCAGGGTAACCCTGTCGCAGCGCTCCTTATTCATAGTTCAGCTATATTATTACAGGTGTGGTCTTAAAGACAAGTTTACTAGGCAATCTTTAAATGGTGAGTAGATAACCATTTGCTTTTAGCCATTGCCTAGCGGTCTTAAAATCAGGGCACAGTTGTTCAACTAATTGCCAAAATGCTTTCGAATGATTGTGATGCCTGGTATGACATAACTCATGAATAATGACGTAGTCGATGATGGCTGGCGAAGCAAGAATCAGTTTCCAGTTATACTGAAGATCACCCTTTACATTACAACTGCCCCAACGAGCCTTATAACTTTTGACAGTGATATCACCTGTGTCTAATCGTGTCTGCTTTGCTAATAATTGTGTGCGCTTTGTTAGATACTCTGTTGCTTGTGCTCTATACCACGTTATTAATGCGTTACGAATTGATTTGAAATTTAAGTTTTGCGGCCTACCTTGGCAAATAATGTCGTTAATCGTTTGAGAGATGCTGATTGGCCCAGATGCTTTTGTTAACTTTAAAGTGTAATTTTGTCCTAAGAATTGAAGTTGCTCACCTTCGATGAATTGCTTTTCATTGGCAAGTCTTTGTGATTGTTGTTGTAACTTCTTTTTAATCCAAGATGCCTTTTTCGTAACAAACGCTTCAGCAATAAGTAGTGGTAGCTTTTCTGGAATATGGATAGATACTATTTCATCAACAACCTTAATAGCGACCGTTTTTCGACGCTTACTTTTAATGACTTTAACGGATAGATTATCAATGAGGAGCGGTTTCATAGAGATTAATTATTATCTAAAACAGTTTTTTACGCTGGTATTTGAGAAAATAGAACAATTATACTTTTTATGTGAGTGCTATGAAGGCTGAAAATCAACATATTAATTTGGCTCACCGTTTGTCCGTTGCGCCTATGTTGGAGTGGACGAATCGTGATTTTCGCTATTTTATACGCCAAATCTCACGGCAGAGTTTGTTATATACCGAAATGGTCACGACGGGAGCTTTAATTCATGGCGACCGGGCGCGGTTTTTGGCGCATGATGAGGTCGAAGGTCCATTGTCATTACAGTTGGGTGGATCAAACCCCGCTGATTTAGCAGAATGTGCAGTGATGGCAGAAGACTGGGGCTACGATGAGGTGAATATTAATGTGGGTTGCCCGAGTGATCGCGTGCAGTCAGGGATGTTTGGCGCATGTTTGATGGCTGAACCACAGTTGGTGGCTGAAAGTGTGGCAGCGATGCAGGCGAAAGTTAAGATTCCTGTAACGGTGAAAACACGATTAGGGATTGATGAACAAGATAGCTATGAATTCCTAACACAGTTTATTGAATCTGTTTCTGACGCAGGGTGTAAGACATTTATCTTACATGCGCGTAAGGCGTGGTTATCAGGTTTAAGCCCAAAGGAGAATCGGGATATTCCCCCCCTGAATTATCAGCGAGTATATGACATTAAAAAAGATTATCCTGAGTTGCAAGTTTCAGTGAATGGCGGTATTCAAACATTGGACGATGTGCAAGCGCATTTGCAGCATGTTGACGGTACGATGTTAGGCAGGGTTGTTTATCATGATCCTTATAGTTTAGCCACAGCTGATAGCACTGTGTTTGGTCAGGCAGATCAAGGCTTATCTCGTCATGAAGTGGTTGAGAAAATGTTGCCCTATATTAGTCAGCGTATGGCGATGGGGCGGTCACTTAAATCTATCACACGACATTTATTAGGTTTATTTCAAGGCCAGCCCGGTGCAAAAGCTTGGCGACGCTATTTAAGTGAAAATGCCCATTTAAAAGGAGCAAGACTTGAGGTAGTAGAGCAAGCTTTGGCTTTAGTGCCGGAGCCCAGTGCCTTTGTTGAGTAAATAGAGCGCAAAACTGCTGAGTCCAATAATACAGAATATGATAATACTAAAGGCGATGCTGACGGGGATATCTGAGACGCCTAACATGCCATAGCGAAAGGCATTGACCATATATAAAATTGGGTTGAATAAAGAGGCTTGTTGCCAAAAGTCAGGTAATAAATCAATAGAATAAAAGATACCACCTAGATAGGTTAATGGCGTCAGAATAAAAGTCGGGATAATAGCAATTTCGTCGAAGTTTTTGGCATAGATCGCATTAATAAAACCGCCTAGTGCAAACATGATGGCGCTGAGCACAACCATTGATAGTGTAATGAAAATGTGTTGGATTGGCAGCGTGGTAAAAAACAGCGATACGAGTGTGACAATCAATCCAACGAGTAAACCACGAGCGGCACCGCCCGCAATATAGCCAACAAGGATTAGATAGTTGGGGATAGGTGCAACCAGTAATTCTTCAATATGGTTTTGAAATTTAGCACTAAAGAACGATGAGGCAACATTGGCGTAAGCATTATTTATTACGGCCATCATAATGATACCGGGTGCAATATATTCCATATAGCTAAAGCCACTCATTTCACCAATTCGACTACCGATTAAATTACCAAAGATAATAAAATATAAAGTCATTGTGATAGCGGGTGGCAGCAGTGTTTGTGGCCAAATACGAATGAAACGTCTGATCTCACGAGTTAATAAGGTTGTAAATGCTACCCAGTGATGGACTTCTGGTGCCTTCATACGTTGGGACTCGTTCTATCGACCAGTGCTAGGAAGAGTTCTTCAAGGCGATTGGCTTTATTTTTCATGCTGCTAATTTCAATGCCCTGTTGCGTTAATCGTGTGAAAATATTATTGATAATGTCATCACGCTTTAATTCTAATTCTAAGGTTTTACTATCAAGCTGGTGTATTGCTAAACCAGAGAGATCGATATTGTCTGGCAATGGCTGTTTGAGGTCGAGAATGAAAACTTCTTTATCAAGACGATTGAGTAAAGATTTCATATCTGTGTTTTCAATAATGCTGCCGTGGTCAATGATGGCAATATTACGGCATAAGTTTTCAGCTTCTTCTAAATAGTGGGTTGTTAAAATAATGGTTGTGCCTTGCGCATTGATTTCTTGCAAAAATTGCCACATAGAACGACGTAGTTCGATATCAACACCTGCTGTAGGCTCATCAAGAATAAGTAGTTTTGGCTGGTGAACAAGTGCTCTAGCTATCATTAGGCGTCGTTTCATACCGCCTGAGAGCGAGCGGGATGGTGTGAAACGCTTATCCCATAAATCAAGTTGATGGAGGAGTTGTTCCACCCGTGGCGCTGCTTCCTTTTTAGGAATACCATAATAACCTGCTTGTGTGAGCAAGATATTCTCAACTTGCTCAAAACCATTGAAATTAAATTCCTGTGGTACTAGCCCAAGATATGACTTTGCCTTCTCCGGTGATGTGGATAAATCAATGTCAAAAATTTTAACTTCACCAGAGGTTTTAGTAATTAACGATGTGACAATACCAATCGTGGTTGATTTTCCTGCACCATTTGGTCCGAGCAGGGCAAAAAAGTCGCCTTGTTCTACATCAAGATCGATACCTTTTAAAGCCATGGGCCCTTTAAGATAAGTCTTGGTTAAGTTACGGATAGAAAGTGCTTTCACGTTAGAACAGCTAGAGTAGGCAGATTAAAGTGCGTTAGGTTATCATGCTTGTAGAATGTTTGATACGGTTCTCAACGAGTCAAAATATAAAAATGTTGCCACCAAAGACACAAGATGAATTACTGGCACGATGCCAGCAGCTTACTGGTAAGACGCTGGGGCAAGTTTCTGCAAAATTAGGTTGGCAGACACCAGTTGATTTACGTCGCTATAAAGGTTGGGTTGGAGCGTTAATAGAAGAGGCTTTAGGTGCTGATGCAGGTAATCAGGCTGAACCAGACTTTACTCAGCTGGCGATTGAGTTGAAAACCTTACCCATTAACAGGCAGGGACAACCAAAAGAGTCGACTTACGTTTGTACCGTTTCCATGCAACAAAATGGTGAATTAAACTGGCATCAAAGCTGGTTAAGGCGTAAATTAAGCCATGTGTTGTGGATACCGATTGAGGCTGATGCAGAGATTCCATTAGCACAACGATATATTGGACAAGCTATATTATGGAAACCTAGTGTCGAGCAAGAGGTGGTATTACAGCGCGATTGGGAGTCATTAATGGATCGAGTAGTATTAGGCGAGCAGTCAGAGATAACGGCAAAAGAGGGTGATTATTTACAAATAAGACCCAAAGCAGCAAATAGCCATATTGTCGCAAAGGGTATTTCTGAATATGGTTTGGAAGAAAAAATTAACCCCAAAGGGTTTTATTTAAGAACCAGCTTTACGCAACAATTGCTTCAACAAGGATGAAGAGTAATGATAACAACAATAAATATAAGAACAATGTGGTTTTTGAGGGTATGTAATGCGTAAGTTAGATGCCCTATTAATTGATGGTGATGCTTCATCAAGAAATAAGATTCAAAACCTGCTTGAACAATCAGGTATGTCAGTTAAGGTCACTGATTCTGGGCATGAAGGTCTTAAACTTGCCCAACAAACACGCTTTAACTTAGTTTGCTGTAGCGATACCGATATAGATATCAGTGGTAGCGAATTTTGCAGTAAATTACGTGCTATATCTAGCTATGACTTTGTATCGGTCATTATTTTAGCGGCAGACGATGATAATCCAAGAATGCTTAAGCAAGCATTACTTGCTGGTGCGACCGATGTTTTTGACAAGAAAGACTTAACTGAACTTGAGATTTACATAAAGCGGCTTGTCGAGCGGGAAGTTCGACAGTTAAGTGGCCGTGTTTTATTTATCGAAGACTCACAAGTTCTGCAAGAAATTATTATAGATTTACTCACTGATATGGGACTGGATGTTGATTCTTATACCAATGGTGAAGGGGCGTGGGAAGCATTTCGTTCTGGCCATTATGATCTTGTCATTACCGATATCATGCTTGAAGGTGCTATGAGTGGTATCACCCTTGTTAGAAAGATTGGGCGACTACAAGGTCAGCATGGTCCAGTGCCAATTATTGCAACATCAGGCTTTGATAATAAGTCACGTAAAATAGAGCTATTCCATCTTGGCGTCAGTGATTACGTCGCGAAACCGGTTATCAGAGAAGAATTGCGTCAACGTGTCTTTAATCATGTATTGAGCTATCAGCAAATGGTTGAACTTCGATCTCAACAGGCTTCTTTATATAGTCTGGCTATGTTGGATGAACTCACACAGCTGTTTAATAGACACGCATTACGTGAATTTGCAGGTAAATATTTTAGTGAGGCCGAACGCTTTAGCAGACCGCTTTCAATGGCGGTGATGGATATCGATCACTTTAAAACCATTAATGAAACTAGAGGTTATCAAATAGGCGATAAAGTGCTTGCTGAATTTGGAGTGTGGCTAAAACGCTTTGTCCGCGATGAAGATATTATTGCGCGTTGGGCCAGTGAGGAATTTGTTTTCTTGCTATCTAATTGTGATGAGTCAACAGCGTATGCATTGATGGAACGTATCCAAAAACGACTTACACAGTTTAAGCCAGATAATATTCATATTACTGTCAGTATCGGTATTGCGACAGTGAAAGAGCATGATAATAAATACAATCTAAATAGTCTGTTTGAATTGGCTGATAGTGCCATGTATAGAGCAAAGATGTCGGGACGAGACTGTATTAGGGTTTATGATGCTGAAGAACAAGTAGAGAGCTAAAAACGTTACTTTTTTAGCGCTATTGTGAAATATCGACAAAATGGCCTGATATAGCGGCAGCGGCGGCCATTGCGGGACTGACCAAATGAGTACGGCCACCAAGCCCTTGTCGACCTTCAAAATTGCGATTAGAAGTCGATGCGCAATGCTCGCCTGACTCCAAGCGATCTGCATTCATTGCTAGACACATAGAACAGCCAGGATCGCGCCACTCAAATCCAGCTTCTGTGAAAATGTTGTCTAAACCTTCTTGCTCAGCTTGTTGTTTAACTAAACCTGAGCCAGGAACAACCAAAGCTTGTTTTAATGTGCTGGCGACTTTTCCACCTTTGATAGCAGCGGCAGCTTGGCGTAAATCTTCAATACGTGAATTCGTACAGGACCCTATAAAAACACGGTCAAGTTGAATATCAGTAATGGCTTGGTTCGGTTTTAAGCCCATATACTGCAGTGCTTTTTCCATTCCATTACGCTTTACTTCATCTATTTCAGTTGATGGATCAGGAATATTGCTGTCAACAGATACAACCATTTCAGGTGATGTGCCCCAAGTGACCTGAGGTTTGATTTTTGATGCATCTAAGACAAGCGTTTTATCAAAAACAGCACCATCGTCGCTGTGAAGATCTTGCCATGCGTTCATAGCTTGCTGCCAGTGTTCTTCTTTTGGTGCAAAAGGGCGACCTTTTAAGTAATCAATCGTGACGTCATCTACAGCGATAAGCCCTGCACGCGCACCTGCTTCAATTGTCATATTACAAACGGTCATTCGACCTTCCATGCTTAATGCTTGGATCGCTTCGCCAGCAAATTCAATTGTGTAGCCAGTACCACCTGCTGTGCCGAGCTTTCCTATAATAGCGAGTACGATATCTTTTGCTGTTACACCATTCCTAGCCTGACCATCGACACGGATCAACATGTTTTTTGCTTTTTTCTGGATTAGGCATTGTGTTGCGAGTACGTGCTCAACTTCAGATGTACCAATACCAAATGCCAACGCACCAAACGCACCATGTGTTGATGTATGGGAATCACCGCAGACAACGGTCATTCCTGGGAGCGTTGCGCCTTGTTCAGGACCAACAACATGAACGATACCTTGGCGGATATCACTTAAAGTAAATTCGGTGACGCCAAAGTCTTTGCAGTTTTTATCTAATGTTTCTACTTGTAGTCGGGAAACGGGATCTGCGATACCTTGTTCACGATGGTTTGTGGGAACGTTATGATCGGGCGTTGCTAAAATAGAATCAAGTCGATGAGGTTTTCTATTAGCTAAACGCAAACCTTCAAAGGCTTGAGGAGAAGTCACTTCATGGACAAGTTGGCGATCAATATACAAGAGAGTAGTACCATCCTCATCGGCTCGGACTACATGTTGTTGCCATAATTTGTCGTAGAGTGTTTGTGCAGTTGTCATTGGAAGTAGTTTGTTATTGCGTTATTTCAGGGAGCATTATTATACCTTGATGTGTAAATTAGCTCTAATGTGTTTCGAGGCCAAAATGACAAACAAAAAAAAACGAGTAGTTTTGCAACTACCCGTTTTTTTGTTTTCTTAGGAAAAGTGATTATTCCATATTGGCGTGTCTATATCTCATTTCTTCTTCTGGAATGCCTTTCTCATGGATTAAGTGAGAAACAATAGCTTCCAAGAAAATTAATGTTGATAGTTCAAACATCGTGCCCATAGGCATGCCTTTAGTCACGTAGAAGCTATCATCATTACCAATTTGAATAGTTTTATCTGCCAAATCACCAATCGTTGAGCGAGATTTTGAACAAATCAAAACCACTTTAGCGCCTTCAGATTTAGCTTTATTGGCAAAAGAAACAAGCTGAGCAGTTTCACCAGAACCCGAAATTACGATTAATAAATCGCCTTCACGGATACTTGGTGTACTGATTTCACCTTGAACATAGACAGTGTAACCACTGTGCATCAACCTCATCCCTAGGAAGTTTCCAACCAGTTTTGAGCGACCTGCACCTGTAATAAAGATGCGTTTGGCGTCATCACACATCGAAACTAAAGAAGCTTCGAGTGAATCATCAGTATCACCAAGGATATCAGTGATTTTATTTAAGAGTAGATCACGATGCATTGTTTTATTCCTTATGCTGCGTCAACTAAAGCACGTAGTTCTTTAGCTGAATCTGCTGGAGAAGGTGCGCCATAGATAGCCGCGCCAACAACAACGATTGCTGCACCAGCTTGAACAGTGCTTTGGATTGTATCTTTGTTGATACCACCAGCTACAGAGATTTTAACATCCATGCCAAGATCAGCGATCATAGCTAAGTCAGCAAAAGGTGTTCCACCAGCTGCTTGAGCGTCAAGACCAGTGTGAACACCGATGATTTGTGCGCCATTTGCTGCTGCTGCTTGAGCAACTGCTGCTTTATCTTCAACACCGATTAAATCGATTTGAGCTTCAGCACCGTTAGCATTTGCTGCTTTGATAACACCGTTGATTGTCGCCATGTCTGCTGCACCAAGTACAGTACAGATATTGCCACCAGCTTCATAGAAAGGTGTCGCTTCGTATTCACCAGCATCCATTGTTTTAAGGTCAACTAGGATTTTCTTGTCTGGGTGCGCAGCTTTTAAAGCTTTTACAAGTTTAAGGCCGTTATATTTGATACATGGTGTACCGATTTCTAGAATATCAACATAAGGTGCAACTTGTTCTGCTAAAGCCATTGTTGCGTCAAAGTCTAGAGAATCTAGAGCCATTTGAATTTCTGCCATTTTCATACTCCTAAAGTAGTGTTTTTGTGTCTGATCACGTCAATGCGCGACCTAGAACTATAGTTCATGTTCCTGCCCAATGTCAATTGGAGTCAGGGATAAAAAGTAAGCCTAAATCATACATAATGCATATGACTTAGGCAGACTGTATTTGCAGTTAATAGAGGACTAAGCTTCTAGTTCTGCTAGGCGGTTAGCCAATAATTCTTCTAAAGCTTCTAACGCTTTTGCAAAGCCATCGATACCTTCAGATAGTTTCTCTGTTGCCATACGATCTTCAGCGTGCATTGCATCAAATGTCGCTTTATCCATATTGATTTTAGCAATATCAGAGGCTTTTGCTTGCTCTACAGAAAGTTTGCGAGGTAAATCACCTTCAGTTGATTGTAGCTCATCAAGCAATCCTGGAGAGATTGTTAATAAATCAACACCAGCTAACTCTGTGATCTCGCCTAAGTTACGGAAGCTTGCACCCATAACTTCTGTGTCATAACCAAATTTTTTAAAGTAGTTGTAGATAGCTGTTACAGAAACAACACCTGGATCTTCATGTGCTGCATATGATTCTGTACCGGTGTCTTTTTTGTACCAATCTAGGATACGACCAACGAATGGTGAAATAAGTTGGATACCATTTTCAGCACAAGCAATTGCTTGGTGAAGACCAAATACTAAAGTTAGATTTGTATGGATACCTTCTTCTTCTAGTACTTTCGCTGCTTGGATACCTTCCCATGTAGCAGCAATTTTGATCAGAATACGTTCACGTGAAACACCAGCTGCTTCATATTGTGCAATAAGGTCACGGCCTTTTGCAATTGTTGCATCTGTATCATAAGACAAACGTGCATCGACTTCAGTTGAAACACGTTGAGGAACGATGTCTAAGATTTTAAGACCGAAAGAGACAGCAAGACGATCAAAAGCGAGAGTGACAACTTCAGAAGCTGACGCGCCAGCACCGACAGTTTCGCGTGCACCTTTTAGTGTGTCATCAACAATGCTTTGGTACTGAGGCATTTGTGCTGCTGCAGTGATAAGTGATGGGTTTGTTGTTGCATCACGCGGCGTAAATTTTTCGATTGCTTCGATATCACCAGTATCGGCAACAACAACCGTCATTCCTTTAAGTTGATCAAGTAGATTTGCCATGTTAAAAATACCTTCCTAATTATTTAAAGTTAAAAAAGCTGAGGGTGACATAATTTATATCGACCGTCAGAAATATAGTGTTCTGGTTGACCTTTGTAATGGGACTTTTCAGCGTTTTATGAAAGTCCTTGGATATATTTCTCTACACTGGTCATTTGTTTAGCTTTAGATTTGTTACGAATATAGCGTTCAACACTAGTTATCGCTTGCGTGCAGTTAGCGTTATTTTGAATATAGCGTTCAACACTGGTCATGCTTGTGTTGGGTGTTGAAGCAATATTTTGGATGTAACGCTCAACACTGGTCATTGTCGTTGCTTGAGATGCTTTGTTTTGTATATAACGTTCAACACTGGTCATGGCTTGCTGACTAGAAGCCAAATTAAGAATATAGCGCTCGACAGAAGTCATGCTTGATGCTTTGCTGGCTAAATTCTGAATGTATTGTTCAACGGTTGTAAGTACTGACGCATCTTTTTCTACAACGGGTTCAGCAGCAACTTCTTGCTCGACTGGGGCAACAGGTTCAGCTTTAGCTGTTTCAATTTCTGGTTCAGCAACAGCTTCAGGGGTTGAGGCTGGGGGAACGTAAGTAGCTTGTGGTTGATTTTGTTTGGTGTCCGACGAAAACAGACCTTTAAGCATGCCACATATCGAAGACAAGAAACCTTTTTCGCTCATTTGTAATACCTTTGTTGTTATTCGCTTGCTCAGCGTATTTTCTATAGAGTAAGACGACTATCTTACTATGTTTGGGCTTTCTGTGGAATGCTCAACTGTTTTGTGAGTGGTTAATATCCGTATTCAGCAAGTGATTTAATAACTGCATGCTCAATAAACAGTTATTTTATATCGTACAAATAGCAAAAAGGCGGGTGAAAGCACCCGCCTTTTTATTTTTTCTATTTTATAGCTTAGCTATAAATTATGCTGCGTCTACTAAAGCACGTAATTCTTTAGCAGAGTCTGCTGGAGAATCAGCACCATAGATTGCTGCACCAACAACAACGATTGTTGCGCCAGCACGTACTGTGTCTTGGATAGTATCTTTGTTGATACCACCAGCAACTGAGATGCGAACACCTAAGTTAAGACCAGCAATCATGCTTAAATCAGCAAAAGGTGTTTGGCCTGCTGCTTGAGCGTCAAGACCAGTGTGAACACCGATGATTTGTGCGCCGTTTGCTGCAGCTTCAGTTGCAGTTGCAGCTTTATCTTTAACACTGATTAAGTCAATTTGCGCTTCTGCGTTGTTAGCGTTAGCTGCTTTGATTACGCCGCCCATTGTTGCTTTATCAGATACACCTAGTACAGTACAGATATCGCCACCTGCTTCGTAGAATGGTGTCGCTTCGTATTCACCAGCATCCATTGTTTTAAGGTCAACAAGGATTAATTTTTCTGGGAATTTAGCTTTTAAAGCTGTTACTAATTCAAGACCGTTGTATTTGATACAAGGCGTACCAATTTCTAAGATGTCAACGTATGGTGCTACTTGCTCTGCAAGTGCGATTGTTGCATCAAAATCTAGAGAATCTAGCGCCATTTGGATAAGTGCTTTTGCCATGTTGACATGCTCCTAATTAAGTTAGTTAATTTTGTTCTTACGCTGAAAATACGCCGAGAGACTATATAGTAATAGCACAAGACATGTCAATTTAGGGTAGGAATAGACAGAATATTTTCATGCTTATATTCTGGACACAGTGATTTGAAATATGCCAAGCTGTGTCGTCTTATGTCAGCCTGGCATGTCTACAGAATAATAATGAGAATAGGTAATTATGGAGCAACTTGATGACGTTGAAGGGCTAATCATTGATATGGATGGCGTGCTTTGGCACGGTAATAACCCTATTGACGGTCTCACCTATTTTTTTGATACTTTGCGTGATCTTGCGATACCTTTTGTTCTAGCTACGAACAATGCTAGCTTAACGCAGCAACAGTATATCGATAAACTAGCTTCGATGGGTGTATCAGTGACAAGGGATCAGATACTCACTTCTAGCATGGCCACTGCAACTTATCTTGCTAAACATCAACCCTTGGATAAACGTCGTGTTTTTATGATTGGTGAAGATGGTCTGAGACAACCGCTGACCGAACAGGGTTTTGTGTTGACCGATCTTTATCAGCTTGACGATGGTAAAAAAGCGGATTTAGTCGTGTCCGGTTTAGACCGCCAATTAAGCTGGGATAAATTAGCAACTGCTACGTTAAATATTAATGCCGGGGCGCAATTTTTTGCGACCAATGCAGATACAACATTGCCCACTGAACTTGGCGATGTAATGGGCAATGGTGGCACTATTGCAGCATTAGAAGCAGTAACAGGTGTAAAGGCAGTCAGTATTGGTAAACCAGAACCGATTTTATATCAACAAGCATTCGAGACATTAGGCATGGAACCAAGCAAAATAATTGCGATTGGTGACCGCTTGAATACCGATATTTTAGGTGCTGTTAATGCTGGGATCAGAAGTATATTGGTGCTCACTGGTATATCGACGGAGCAAGAGTTAGCAAAACTTGATTATCAGCCAACATGGGTGATGCGTAACATCCAGGAAGTAGCAGAGACACTACGACAGGCTTATTTGAATAAAGAATTGGAGAGACAATAATGAAAAAGTTGATGAATGATGTTGAAAGCTTATTGGGCGAAAGTTTAAATGGCTTTGCTAAAGCGCACAGTGATATTGTTAACTTGACAACGCAGCCTTACTTTATCAGCCGCAAAGCGCTTTCCCAAGGTAAGGTCGCATTAATCTCTGGTGGCGGTTCAGGCCATGAACCCTTGCATACAGGCTTAGTAGGTCGAGGTATGTTGGATGCAGCTTGTCCAGGACAAATTTTTACTTCACCAACACCAGATCAAATGATGGCTGCTGCTGAAGCAGTGGATACCGGAGCTGGGGTCTTATTTATAGTCAAAAACTATGCGGGTGATGTCATGAACTTTGAAATTGCCACTGAGATGTTAGAGGGTGAGAGTGCCACAGTCTTAGTGTGTGATGATGTTTCTTTACCAGCGAATCACAGCACCGGGAGGAGAGGGGTTGCAGGGACATTAATTGTCGAAAAAATCGTGGGTGCTGCAGCAGAAGTTGGTGCCGATTTAGCAACTTGTCAGTCCTTGGGCGATCGAGTGAATAAGGCGACGGCTTCAATGGGCGTTGCTTTAACGAGTTGTACTGTACCTGCACAAGGTAAACCGACTTTTGATATTGCTGATAATGAAATTGAAATGGGAGTAGGTATTCATGGCGAACGCGGTATTGAAACAATTGCAATCAAAAGTGCTAGTGAGATTGTCGAACAACTTGCCTTAGTGATAGAGGCTGATCTCAACATCACATCTGGGCAAAAAATATTACTACACATTAACGGTTTTGGCGCGACACCGATGATGGAGCTATACGCCGTGTACGAATTAGCCGAAGCCTATTGGCAACAGCGTGGTGTTGAGGTCATTAGATCACTGGTGGGTAATTACACTACATCACTGGATATGGCAGGCTGCTCGATTACGGTGACAGTGATGAACGATGAATTTACTAAACTGTGGGATGCACCAGTCCATACTGCGAGTTTAAATTGGTAATTATTACCTAGTTAGTAAGTGTGTCAGCAATGGCGCAAATCATGAGCTGACTAGTTCTGGCACCAGCATCAATATGACCAATGGCCCGCTCTCCTAGAAAGGAAGCCCTACCTTTAGTGGCTAGAAGATCTTTAGTTGATTCCATGCCGGTGATCGCTTGCTGACAAACAGCATCAAGCAATAGTTTAAGTTCAGCATTAGCGTCAACTTGTTGCTGTAAAGTTTTGGCAGCAGGAATCAGAGTATCCAACATAGTCTTTTCACCGATATCAGCTTTACCACGTTGTTTTACAGACTCGACACCTTGAGAAAACGATTGAGCAAGGTTGTCGGTATTTAATTCCTGGCCTTTTGCTGTTTTAGCCATGCTGATAAATAGAGTACCAAATAAAGAGCCTGAAGCACCGCCCATTGTAGACATCAACGTCATGCCGACTTTCATTAATGCAGCCGACCAATCTAAAGCATCCAACTCGCTAGCGATGTTGTCTAATGCGGCTAAACCACGTTGTAAATTAATAACATGGTCACCATCACCAATAGCACGATCTAACTCAGCCACTTCCTCTGCATTGGCATCAATGGTGTCTAGGATAGCCTTAATAAATACACTAAATTGAATGGAATCCGTGCTCATATTGACTATTACTCTTTAGATTTAAGTTAGATAGATATAAGTACATAATAGTGTGAAAGTTATCCTTTTGGGAATACCGTGACAAAAAAAGCCCCAGCAGTGTGAACTAGCTGAGGCTTTGAATTTGATGGTGGCTCGACCTGGAATCGAACCAGGGACACAGGGATTTTCAATCCCTTGCTCTACCGACTGAGCTATCGAGCCATCAAGGTCGCGTATTAAACCTGTTGTGGGCTTCCGAGTCAAGTAGTGTCATGTTTGGCTTGTCACGGCGGGTTTGTTGTAAGGCTAGTTAAGATATTGGAAATAGGGGTTTTTTGACTATTTTTCTAATAGTGATGTTATATAGCACGAGTTGTATGACATAAGATTGAACTACACTAGCAATAAAGTTTGCGACTATTTTAAGCTGATAAAAACGTGTGGAATGCGTCCTCGCTTAGTTCATGGCACCAAGGCGAGTTTAAGTCTTCTGAAGAAAGTTGATTTAGAATAATTTGGGCTTGTTCGGGATTATTTATTTGGGTAATTGGCAGGTACTTTTTAAGCACCTGTCCTAATTCATCTCTAGTCATATCATGGTTTATTTCATTAGCTATATTATTGATAAGTGGCATCAGGTCAGCATTTGAAAATAAGCTAGGAATAGCTTTTATAGTTAATGAGTCCTGAGTGGGAATAAATTGAAAACCAAACTCAGCCAGTATTTTTTGGTTTTGTTGAATTGTCATCATTTTTTCAGGTTTTAGATCTATTTGAATCGGTACTAGAATAGGTCTAGAACTTAAGTTGTTATTTGCTAAGGCTTGTTGAAATTGTTGTTGACGCTGATTTAGTTCAGCTTGCTGCAGATCGATAAGCCATGTTTTATTTTCTATTTGTGTGATGAGGTAGCGCTGAAACAGGACATTGTTAGCAGCACTATTAAATGATGGGCTTGATAATTTTTCTAGACTAGGAAAGGAATAAGCTGCAGGTGTTTCAGCTATTTCAGAAGACTTAGTTTGGGGTTGTTTACCTTGGTGGTGATGTGTTGCAACAGTTGATGGTTGCGCTTGTGAATGCGTTAAGGTTTCTTGTATTGCTTTGGTAATTAGACCGTGAATGAGTCTTGCATCATGGAATCTAACTTCGTGTTTAGTTGGGTGAACATTAATGTCGACACGATCCAGTGGCATCGAAAGATAAAGAACGAAAGCAGGGTATCGACCAGCAGGGATATAATCGTTATAGGCTTGACGAATAGCATGATTGATAACGCGATCCCGTATTACTCGGCCGTTAATGAAAAAAAACTGTGCATCAGTTTGGGGGCGATGACCATCTGGGGTAGCTATCCAACCTTCCAATTCAATAGCATCATATTGCTGTTTTAGGTAGATGCTATTATTAATAAAGGCTTTACCACAGATTTTAGCAATGCGTTTTTGTTGTTGTTCAGGTGTAATCGCTGAGGGTAACTTCAGTGTACTTGAGCTAGAAAGCTGGCACTGAAAACCGACATCAAAATGACTTAATGCTAAACGTTGAATGGTTGTGCTTATATGATGTAATTCTGTTTTATGGCCACGTAAAAAACGTCGACGTGCGGGGACATTAAAGAATAATTCACGTACTTCAACGCTGGTACCGACGGGGTGTGTAATGGGCGTAATGCTGTCATTTTCTCCTGAAATTTGCCATGCATGTTCGCTGGAGTCCTGACGTGAACTTAGCGTGAGTTGCGAAATGGAAGCGATACTAGGTAATGCTTCTCCCCTAAAGCCCAAACTAGCAATTTGATGGAGTTGTTCACTTGAATTTAATTTGCTGGTGGCATGTCTACTTAATGCTAAAGCCAGATCGTTGGGATGAATGCCATGACCATCATCACGCACCTTGATTAGCTGGTTTCCTGCACCCTCTATATCTATATGAATTTGTTTGGCACCCGCATCAAGGCTATTTTCAATCAGTTCTTTTAAAACGGAAGCAGGTCGCTCAATAACTTCACCTGCTGCAATTTGGTTAGCAAGGTGGAGTGGCAGGGCGAGAATACGGTTGGGTTGTGACATAACCGTTATTTTAGCAGTAACAGTGACTAAAGATGTTTATGGAATAAGCAAGACATCACCTACGTGAAGCCGGTTACTTGCTAGGCCATTATTCGACTTAAGAGAGGCCAAGCTAATTTGATAACGCTGTGCGATGGTACTTAAAGTATCGCCTCTGCTCACAATATGTTGTTGTGGCGATTGCTGTTGAGTATCAAGCGGTGGGTTACGAGCAAAATAATTTCGAATACCAGACATAACTGCTCTGGCTAACTTATTTTGATGACTACTACTATTTAATTTACGTTCTTCATCAGGGTTAGATATGAAAGCCGTTTCTACTAACACAGATGGAATATCCGGTGATTTCAGCACTACGAAAGCGGCAGACTCAACATGTTTTTTGTGAACATGACCAACACGTTTAAGACCAGATAAGACGGTGTCAGCCACTTCTAAACTCGCTTCCAAGCTGGCGGTTTGTGATAAGTCTAATAATACGGATGCTAGTAATTCATCCTTATCCTCCAGAGTGATACCACCCACCAGGTCAGCAGCATTTTCACTATCAGCTAACCATTGTGCGGCAACACTACTGGCACCACGTTTTGATAATACAAAGACCGAAGCACCTTTGGCACGACGATCTCTGAAGGCATCAGCATGGATAGAAATGAACATATCGGCTTTTTGTCTTCTGGCAAGTTCAATTCGCTGACGTAAGGCAATAAATTTGTCACTATCACGGGTGAGATAAGCACGCATGCCTTGTTCTTTATCGACTAATTTTGCTAGACGACGGGCAATAGAAAGCACAATATGTTTTTCTTTAGTACCCCGCGGCCCTACAGCACCACTATCTTTACCGCCATGTCCGGCATCAATTGCGATGATAATATCCCGTTTGGCTTTTACGGTGCGCGTTTTCTTTACAGAAACAGCAACAGCTTTTGGTTTCACAGGTACTATTTTAGAAGATGAGATTGTCGCGGTAGCGCTTTTCGTTGCACTGGTCTGTTTATCTTTAAGATCGACGACGAGCCTATGGGGTTTATGTTTATTGGGCGCTAGAGTTTGACTTTCGTAGTCTAAATTTTTAGCTAAGTCTAAAACAATCCTCAGTGTGTTATTGCCGCGTTTTGCATAACGAATTTGATTAATGTGGGTGTTTTTTAAATCAGGTAAGGTGATGGCCTTGGGAGATTGCGTTTGTTCTAGATCTATTACGAGACGTTCAGGATTATTAAGTGTAAACGCTTGGTAATTAACCTTTTCGTCAAGATCAAAGACGAGTCGTGTCTCATTAGTTGAATGAGACAGGCGCACATTTTCAATACTGTTGGCCCAGCCGTTTAGTGAAACGGTAAAAAATAACAGGCCTAGTAAAAACCTTAGCATGCGCACATTCCATAAAATCACATAATCACTATTGTGAAAGCGTCAAATAAAAAAATCAAGTTTTCTTTTAACAATAAATGAGATAGCGCAATATCTTGAACTAGTAGTTGAGCTTTTTAATAAGGTTTTGACCGTCGTTTGAAAAGGCCGTCAAATTGATTGTACGCCCTGTGTTTTGATAGTTAAACTCTAGTTTTAGGTCTGGTTCTGGTAGGTATTTGTCAGCTTGTTCGGGCCATTCAATTAGGCAAACAGCGTTACTAGTCAAGTAATCGTCCAAGCCTAGGTAATCGAGCTCTTCTGGATCAGCCAAGCGATATAGATCAAAGTGAAATACGGGTCTATTATTGAGCTGATAATTTTCTACAAGCGTGTAGGTTGGACTTTTTACATTGCCTGTATGACCCAAGGCTTGAATAAAGCCTCGGCTGAACGTTGTTTTACCGGCGCCGAGATCGCCCTTTAAATGCAGAGTAAATTGATTATCTGGGCATAATTGGGCTATACGTTTGCCAAAATCAAGGGTTGCTGACTCATCGACTAAGCTGATTAACATGGTCAAACGCTAGTAAATTAAATTGGCAAGGTGTCGTAAGTGAGGTAAAAGATCCATCGCTAACATACCACGCTCACCGTCTTGCTCAGCTGCTTTATCTGCAGCCATGCCATGTAAAGTAACACCCACACAAGCAGCATCCATCAATGGGAAGCCTTGTGCTAATAAACCGCCAATAACGCCAGCCAGAACATCTCCCATACCGCCGCTACCCATACCGGGATTACCCCAAGAAGATAGACGTGTAGGGGCTTCACCATTATGAATTAATGAGCCAGAACCTTTTAAGACGGCGATACCACCATAGCGACTTTGTAATTCTCTGACGGCAGTAAATCGATCGGATTGTACTTCACTTGAAGAACAATCAAGTAATCGCGCTGCTTCACCGGGATGGGGCGTCAAGACCCAGTGATCGTGATGTTGGGGTGATTTGCTGAGTAAATTCAATGCATCGGCATCAACCACTATAGGCTTGTTTGTCTCGATGGCTTTTTGAAATAAACTATTACCCCATGCACTTTGACCTAAACCTGGGCCAATAGTAATGGCATTTGTTGGGCGAAGAAGCGGCACTAAATCATCGGCATTTTCAATACCATGGCACATGAGTTCTGGCCGAGCTAAATTAAGGAGCGGTTCGTGGATAGTACGCGTAGCAATACTGGTTAGACCAGAGCCAACGCGTGCGCCTGCTTCTGCAGCAAGGCGAGCCGCACCTGGCATACCGTGATCACCACCAATAATTAATAAGTGACCGTATAAACCTTTATGACCCGTACGTTCACGTGGTGCGAGTCTCGCGCCATCTTTTTCTAAACTGACTCGTTGTGCAATAGGTGTGAGTCGCTTATAGATAATCGATGGGATATCTAAAGAATCAAAACATGTTTTACCACTGTAATTAGGACCATCACCGGTAAAAATACCTTTGTTTAGACCGATAAAACTGATGGTGATTGTTGCTTTTACAGCAGCGCCCAGAACATTTCCAGTGTCAGCATGTAAGCCAGATGGAAGATCAAGTGATAAAACTGGAGAATGCTTATTGTGGTTTATAACTTTGATGATAGCCTTAAAGTCATCAGTGACTTCTCGATTCAACCCTGTACCTATGAGTGCGTCAACAATAATGTCAGTCGAAGGTAGCTTGTCTTTGAATCTTTGAATTTCAGTGCCTGTGGCGATTAGGGCATCACGAGCCGCTTGTGCGGTTGGAGTTAGTTTACTTTCATCGCCAACCTGCATAACCATGACGCAATAGTCACCAGTGGCAGCTTGTCTAGCTAATTCAAAGCCATCACCACCATTATTACCTGTACCGCATAGGATTAGAATTCGTTCTGTGTGTGGCCAATGGCGTTTTAGGGAATCTAAACCAGCTCTACCAGCACGAGACATGAGTACGGAAGCCGAGAGGTTATGTTCATTGATTGCAATATTTTCTAGCTGACGGATTTGTTCAGAAGTGTATAAATCATGAGGTACATTAAGCATGAATTTGTTCCAAATTTGTATTTGTACGGTGCAAAGTAAGAAACACTGACTTTTGTCACCT
The DNA here is from genome assembly GCA_905479075.1 of uncultured Gammaproteobacteria bacterium. Taxonomy (GTDB): domain Bacteria; phylum Pseudomonadota; class Gammaproteobacteria; order Nitrosococcales; family Methylophagaceae. The sequence goes on from CAJQLA010000014.1 coordinate 33,896, forward strand.
TATTCTGTTCTTATTGTGTTTATTGATTCCAATGCTAGCAATATACCTACAAATAGATAAGGGCTAACAGCCAACCATGTTTATTAAAAATTGCCTGACGTTATAATAGCCTGTATGAGTGAAACAAATACAGCTTCTGAAGATGGTGTCCTCCTGGAACAATTGCAGGAGTGGGCAAAACTATATGGATTTCAGGAGCTTGGTGTCAGTGACATTGATCTTTCTAAGGCTGAGCAATCTTTAGCCAAGTGGTTACAAGCTAAGTTTCACGGTGAAATGGATTATATGGAACGCCATGGCAAAAAACGTAGTCGACCAGGTGAACTGGTGGCTGGAACGGTTAGAGTCATAACAGTTAGGATGGATTATTGGCCTGAAGCTGCTGCTGATGCTTGGGAGGTTATTGCCGATGATCAAAAAGGTTTTATTTCTCGATATGCGCTGGGACGTGATTATCATAAATTGATGCGAAAGCGGTTGAGTAAGCTAGCCGAAAAGATACAGAGTGAATTGGCTGGGACGGCTTTTCGTGTTTTTTGTGATAGTGCCCCGGTTATGGAAAAGGCCTTAGCCGAAAAGTCAGGTTTAGGTTGGCTTGGAAAGCATAGTAATATTTTGAATAGAGAACATGGATCCTACTTTTTCCTTGGCGAAATTTATACCGACCTACCCTTACCATTGACACAAGCTGTTTCTGACCATTGTGGAAGCTGTACAGCTTGTATTGATATATGTCCAACGCAGGCAATTGTTGAACCTTATGTGGTGGATGCAAGGCGGTGTATCTCTTATTTAACCATCGAGCTTCGTAGTGCGATTCCAGAACTTTTCAGACCGATGATAGGAAATCGAATTTATGGCTGTGATGATTGTCAGTTAGTTTGTCCATGGAATAAGTTTGCCCAAGTGACCGAAGAAAGTGATTATTTGCCCCGGCATGGGCTCGACTCCCCACAATTGATAGCGTTGTTTTTGTGGGATGAAGCCACATTTTTATCTCGTCTGGAAGGAAGTCCCATTCGACGTATTGGTTATGAATGTTGGTTGCGTAATATTGCTGTTGCTTTAGGCAATGCTGCTAGTAATGATGAAATTATTTCAGCATTAAATTCACGTCGCGATCATTCATCCGAGCTAATTAAAGAACATGTTGAATGGGCATTGTTACAACATGAAAATAAGGAAATAGAAGGTTAATGTCCGAGGAAAAAAACTTAAATAATGAGTCACCACTTAGCCTATTAATCCATAGAAGGCTATCGCGAAGACAAGCGCTTCAATATGGACTGAGCGCTTTTTTAGCTTCGGCAATGCCGGGGTTGGGGCAGGCGGAAACTCTGAAAGGATTAATTGGTTTTAAAGCAATTGATATTGCTCATTTAATTGATGAAGTGATCGTGCCTGAAGGCTACGATGCTCGTATATTTTATCGTTGGGGTGACCCTGTCTCTGATGGCCCTAGTTTTAAAATAGATGCAAGCAATAGTGCTCAAGAGCAGTTGCAACAGGCGGGTATGCATCATGATGCATTGCAATTTTTTCCATTCCCTACAAGTTTAGAACAAGAGCAGTCGAATCATGGTTTATTAGTAATGAACCATGAATATATAGATCCACAATTGTTACATGCTGATGGCGGTTTTATGGACTCGCCTGAAAGCTACTCAGCGGAAAAGGTGAAAAAAGAACAATATGCTCATGGTGTGTCGGTGATCGAAATTAAGAAAACCGAAGATTGGCAGATTGTTAGGCCATCAACTTATGCTCGTCGCATAACAGCGAGAACCGCGATGTCGGTTTCTGGCCCTGTTGCAGGTAGTGATTTTATTCGGACGAGTGTCGATCCACAAGGAAAAGAAATCTTAGGAACACTTAATAACTGTTCAAATGGAAAAACCCCGTGGGGGACTTACTTGACCTGCGAAGAAAATTTTAATGGCTACTTCCAACTAGCAACAGCTGAGATGCTCGATGAGCGTCAACGTGAATTAATGCAACGTTATGAGCTTGGCACGAGCTATTATGGTTGGCAACAGCATGACAAGCGATTTGATCTTGAATCTGAACCTAATGAAGCTAATCGGTTTGGTTGGATAGTCGAGTTCGATCCCTTTGATCCAGCAAGCAAACCTGTTAAGAGAACCGCCCTAGGTCGATTTGCCCATGAAAATGTGGCACATAAAGTAGCAAAAGATAATCGAATCGCATTTTATTCCGGCGATGATGCTAAATTCGAGTATATCTATAAGTTTATTACTGAAAAATCATGGGACGGTAGTTTAGGGGCACAGAACGGACAGTTAATGGATGAAGGCATATTATATGTTGCACAACTCAATGAAAATGGCAGCGGTATATGGCTGCCTCTAGTTTTTGGTGAAGGCAAGTTAACAAGCGAGGCTGGATTTTCTGATCAAGCTGATGTGTTGGTTCATGCAAGGTTAGCGGCCGATTATTTGTCTGCCACTCCTATGGATAGACCTGAATGGATAACCGTAAACCCAGACTCTGGTGATGTGTTGGTATCACTGACAAACAATAGCAGTCGTGGGCAACAAGATAAGCCGAATGCTCACTCTGCCAATCCTCGAGCCAATAATCAGTTTGGACATATTATAAAAATTACCGAGCAGGATGCGAGCAGCACTCATTTTAATTGGGATGTTGTTGTGCTGGCTGGAGATAAGCAGAGTGATAGCACCATTCGTGGAGATCAGTATGCGAATCCGGACGGTTTGATGATCGATAAGAGAGGCGTGTTATGGGTGCAGACTGATGTTAGTAGTATGCGTCTCAATACTGGAAGTTTTGCTCAGTTTGGTAATAATCAAATGCTGGCGGTAGATTTGAATACCCAAGAAACAAGACGATTTTTAACAGGGCCGATTGGTTGTGAGATAACGGGTGTGACAATGACCGATGACCAAAAAACAATGTGGGTGAATGTTCAACATCCTGGGGAAGTGCCATCGATCCTTAAACAAAAAGGCGTCATTAAATCACCACAACATCCCAATGCCGCCAGCAATTGGCCTGATAAAAAGCCTAATGGGCGACCGCGCTCAGCGACAGTCGTTATTACTAAAAGAGATGGTGGTGTAATTGGAACTTAAGGTAACTTTATAAAATGTTCACGGTAATGCTGTAATTCCCTAATGGAATCTTTTATGTCATCCATTGCTAAGTGAGATGATTTTTTCTTAAAACTTTTTTCGACCTTTGGCGCCCAACGTCTAGCCAATTCCTTGAGAGAGCTGACATCTAAGTTACGATAATGAAAATATGCTTCTAGTTCTGGCATAAGGCGCGCCATGAATCGTCTATCCTGACAGATGCTGTTACCGCACATTGGAGACACACCAGCGGGCACATGTTGTTCTAGAAATTCAATGGTTTGACGTTCGGCTTCGACTTCGCTGGTGACACTATTTTTGACTCGTTCAGTTAAACCAGATCCACCATGTTGGCGAGTGTTCCATTCGTCCATGCCTTCTAGTGCCTCATCAGATTGATGAATAGCAATAATAGGGCCTTCAGCTAGGATGTTTAGGTTGCCATCCGTGACAATAGTGGCTATTTCGATAATGCAGTCATTATTGGTATCTAGTCCAGTCATTTCTAGGTCGATCCAGATTAGGTTTTTTTTACTTTTAGCCATGATATCCATCTTATGTTTATACGCATGAGGGTGAACTTCTTGCCAGAGATTGTATCAAACGCTAAGCTGCTTAGCATTGTTAAGATTTTTATTGGTTTATATTCACTATGAATGAATTTAGTTGGATTTTTATTATTGCTCTCGTGTCGATGACTGCCTTTGAGCTATGGCTGTCGCTTAGACAAACAAAACATGTCACCGCTCACCGAAACAAAGTACCAGAGGCTTTCCGTTCACAGATTGATATTGCGGATCATCATAAGGCTGCAGACTATACTGTGGCGAAAGGCAAGATAGGGCGGATAGAAAGTCTTATTGGTCTAGTGTTATTAGTGTTCTGGACGCTTGGTGGTGGTTTAGCGTGGTTATTTGATACTTGGCAAAGCTTAGCTTGGTCTGAGATGACGACAGGTATTGTTTTCATGCTGAGTTTTTTTGTGATTGGCGCGGTACTCGATTTGCCCTTGTCTTGGTACAAAACATTTAGTTTAGAACAGAAGTTTGGCTTCAATCGCACAACGCCCGCTGTATTTTTAACGGATTTAGCAAAACAGACTATCCTGATGCTGATAATAGGGACACCACTATTGTGGCTGGCATTATGGTTAATGGGTAGTGCAGGTGAATATTGGTGGTTGCAACTTTGGGCTGTTTGGATGGGCTTTACCTTGTTGATGATGTGGGCTTACCCTGCTTTCATAGCGCCGATGTTTAATAAATTTACACCCCTTGAAGATGAAAATTTAAAGGCAAAAGTCGAAGGTTTATTAGCACGTTGTGGCTTTAAAAGTCAGGGTATTTTTGTGATGGATGGTTCTAAGCGTTCAGGTCATGGTAATGCTTACTTCACGGGGCTTGGTAGTAATAAACGAATCGTCTTTTTTGACACCCTATTGACCTCATTAAATGAAGACCAAATTGAAGCTGTACTGGCGCATGAGCTTGGCCATTTTAAACGTAAGCATGTCATTAAAAATATGATCATGATGGCGATAATGAGCCTAGTGGGTTTAGCTATTTTGGGTTGGGCTTCTTCACAAGAGTGGTTTTACACAGGTCTAGGTGTACAGACTCAAAGTAATGCCATGGCATTAGTCTTATTTATGTTGGTGATCCCTGTGTTTAGCTTTTTTCTACACCCAATGATGACAGCGATGTCGCGTAAATATGAATATGAAGCAGATGATTATGCTGCGTCAGTTTCTAGTGCCAAACACCTCATTGAAGCTTTGGTGTCGTTATATCAAGAGAATGCGAGTACTTTAACGCCAGATCCTCTAGTATCAGCAATCTATGACTCTCACCCGCCTGCAACATTACGTGTGGCGCACCTACAAGGGAGCTCAGAATGAAATGGCTTATGATAATAATGGCGGTGTTATGGACATCGACAGTATTTGCTGATGGTAAAAAGCTCCATGATAGTAGTTGCATGCAATGCCATAGCTCACTAATGGCACCTAACAAGGCCAATGAGATTTATACTCGAACCAATCGGAAAATCACAAATTTAGCTGGCTTAACAAAAAGAGTAAGAAGTTGTTCCTTGGCCGCAGATGCAGATTGGACGAGTGAGCAACGTCAACAAGTAGTCCGTTATTTGACAGATACTTATTACGGTTTATAAGTTTAGCTGCTGCTAGTTAGTCTGGATTTGATTGCGACCGTTGTCCTTAGCTGTATAGAGTGCCCTGTCAGCACGGTCAAGGAAGCTACTTGGTGTATCACCTGCCATGAAGAAACTAACACCAATCGATACAGTCACTCTACCGATACGCTGATCATCTTTTTTATGTTTCAATTCACTGTCAGCTAATTCGGTACGGATTTTATCAGCTATTTCGACAGCTTGTTGATGGGATACATCGTGTAAGATCATCACCATTTCTTCGCCGCCAAAACGCGCTGCCAAATGGTTATCTCCAGCATGATTAATCAGTAAAGATGAAAAATATTGTAATACTTTATCGCCGATTAAATGGCCTAGTCTGTCATTTAGGCTTTTGAAATGATCCAGATCGAATAAAAGCAGAGCCGTACCTGTATTTTTTGTTTGTGAACACACTTTTTCTAATTCTTTATCAAGTGTGCCACGGTTTATTAGGCCGGTGAGTGCATCTGTTCGTGAGACTTCTTTAACAGCTTCAAGCTCAGATCGTAGCTTTTCAATTTCGCTAGATGATTTTTCAAGCTCGACCTTTAATTCTTGACTTGTTTCAGTCAGTGTTTGGGTATTAGTAAGTATACTGCCAACAATCGTTTTTAGTGTGTCGACATCAGAACAGTCATCTAAAACTGTCTGTGAATCCGTTAGATCTGCGACACAAGTTGAAGCAGCTGACTCAACTTTATTAATATTTGAGAGCGTGTTATCGACCACAAGCTTCATCCCAGCATTGGCATGTTCAAGCCGATCTGGCATATCAAGTAGGACGTATTTTTCGTAAAGTGTTTGCGTGATTTCTGCTGTGATTGGTTTATTACTATTCAAGTGCTGATCAATTTCATGACGTAACTGATCATTTGTACCTGATACATATTCATACCAAACCGCGTAATTAACGGGGTTGACAGGTGTCTTGTGTCTATTGACAAGAGGAATGATCTGTCTTAGGTTTTCAGAGGCTTGTTGAGCAGGCTCTGAATAGGTTGGCGGGAATGATTTACCGGTCACTATACATTTCCTCAAAGCTTTGGGTTTAAAAATTTACGCGATTGTATCATATACAACTATAGGGAAGAGAACCGGAAAGTAGTTACTGTGCGTTAAAGCACAAATTGCTGATAATTTACTCATTTTCGGTATAAAAGCGGCCATTTTCCAGAAAATAAAGAGTTTGTTCTATCACGATAGAATTGTTCATCATAAAGCTATGCGACACAGGCAAAGTAATATGATCAGACATTTCAACAAGTTTAGTGCTATGAATCGATACTTTACCGTCATTATCCTCAGGGAATAGTGATGATAGCAATGGGTTTAGACTACGAGAACCAGCGATAATGCCAACATCAATTTGGATGGGTTTTAAGCGATTAATAAAACCAGAATGAGATGTCCCAAGCTGTTTGCCTGCAGGCCCATTAATATGGATAAATAAACTGAATTGATGAAATTTATCGACGAGCTCAGAACCTTTATTAGGGGGTCCTAACATGACGATTCTTGCTAGTTTTTCTATGGTGCTATGTTGTAAATATTGACGTAGTAAAATCCCGCCCATTGAATGAGTTACAAAATTAATCTTTGTATTGCTTGGACAGTTATCGATCGCTTGAGATATTGTTTTTTGGGCTAAAGTTTCAATAGGGTATTTTGTTGAAGGATAACCAACATTAAATACGATATAGCCTTTTCTCTCTAGGTGCTTAGCCATTTTATTCATAGAGCGATGAGTACGAGCTAAGCCATGTAAAAGAATGACGCATTCAGCTGGGTTTGTTGTCGTCATCGAGTTTATTGCCTGCCCATATTTCTATGTTGTAACGAGCGTTTCAACGACAATTTGTTTTGCTTTGTTAAAGTCATTTTTACCACTCGCAAGTTTAGGGATACTATCAAGCTGAATATAATGTGAAGGCATTGCTAATGTCGGCAAATTAGAGTTTCTGACGCTTGATTTTAGTTGCTCGATGTCAATTTCTCCACTATAGAGCAGCGCCACGGCTTCCCCTTTTTTATCATCACTAATCGTGCTCGCCATCACTTCTATATCATTAGGTAAAACTTCATTAATAGTGGATTCTACAGAACCTAAACTGATCATTTCGCCACCAATTTTTGCGAAACGTGAATAACGATCGATAATGATTAAGAAACCATCTTTATCGAGGTGTCCTTTATCGCCAGTTTTATACCAACGATGGCCATCGAGTTCTACGATAGCTTGTTCAGTTTTGGCCCCATCGTTAAGATAGCCTGACATTACTTGCGTGCCGCCGACTAAAATAAGCCCGTCTTCTAAAGCAGCTAATTGTTCCATTGAATCTGGATCAACAATCCGGATACTACTACCGGGGAGTGGTAAACCTACGGTGCCTAGTTTGTTACCAATTTGAGTCTTCCAACCTTGTACTGCCAAGCGGTCTGGGATATTGACAGTGGCAACTGGGGCTGTTTCTGTGGTGCCATAACCTTCATAAATAATTTTACCAAATTTCAATGTGAATTCATCACGGATCTGAGGTTTTAAACGTTCTGCACCCGCAACAACAATACGTAATGAATCCAACATCAGCGGATGGATACGGTTATTTTTATTAAAGAGTCGTAAGAATGTAGAGGTGCCACAAAAAATGCTGGCATTATGTTGTTTAATCCCTTTAGCAATAGTCAATACATCAGTTGGATCAGGATGGCAAATAGTTGGAATACCTTCGATAAGTGGCATAAGGCTGGTCACTGTGAGACCAAAGGCATGAAATAAAGGTAAGTTAGCCACAATCACATCATCAGTCTGGGTGTCGAGTACATCAGAAACTTGTTTAATATTGGCCATGATATTTTGGTGACTGAGTATGACTCCGTTTGGCTCTCCCTCACTGCCGCTAGAGAATAAAATGACCGCATTTTGCTCACTAGTAGAATTTCCACCAAAAAATGTTTGTAGTAGTGAAGCGGGTAGACAGTAGGTCGCGATAAAAGTAACAAGCTGTGCTACTTTGCCAAGCTGCTGGTGTACATCTTCTAAGTAGATGACCTCAACATTATCTAAGGCCGCGCTTAAATCAATCCCTTTCTTGTTTAACTTTTGTAGAAATTTAGACGAGGTATAGACGGTTTTTATATCTGCTTTTCTGATAGCTGACATCAAGGATACTGCTGATGCCGTGTAGTTGAGATTAACAGCTGTCTTTCCACTGATAAAACAGGCCATATTAGCTAGAATGCCAGCACTGCTGGTGGGCAATAAAAAGCCAATATTATTGACAGTAGGATGATGAGACTTGAAATAACGAGAGAACAGTAGTGATGCTGTTAATGCCCCACGTCTTGATATTGTTTTATTAGTTTGGATATCGGTTAAGCAATCAGCACGACCTTCTTTTTTAGCGCGCTTTATCCATGCTCTACCTAATGCTGGTAACGTCTCAATATGGTGCTGCCATGCATTAATAGAGAGCTCGAACACGGCATGTTTGACGCTACGTGCATCACTAATGATGTCCATAGAATCACCAAATGCAATGATGATATCTCTACGCAGTGGACGATGTCTTATTTTACGCAAGCCAGCACTCGATCTGGAAAATCGACTCCCCCAAAGGCCATGTATATAGAAGGGAAGAATAATGCCATCGACACCCTCGACGCTACGCTCAAAACCTTTTTTAAATTCCGCTAATTGACCATTTCGGCTAATGCTGCCTTCGGGGAATAGACAAACGATTTCACCTGCTTTTAAATAGTTATTAACGGCAATCAGCGATTCTTTACTGGCACCACGTGAAATAGGAATGACCCCAAAAAAGTCTAAGAACCATTTTAAATATTTTCGCTCGTAAATACCTTTATCCATCACAAAACGGATAGGCCTTGGACTGGCTATTTGAATGATTGCCCAATCTAACCAACTGATATGGTTACCAAGCAACAATACGCCGCTTTGTGAAGGGATATTGTGGAATCCTTGAACGTTGATTTTATAGCGTGTTGAGAAAACGAGGCCTACCACATAACGAATCAGAGATTGGGGCAACTTAAATACGGTATAAATAGCACCAATAGCGGTCATTACGGTGACGATATAAAGTAAAACTTGACTGTGTATACCCGCTAGTGAAAATAGGGCAGTCAGGATTAAAAAACCTAACATTACAACATTTTGAATCCAGTTATTGCCCGCTAATACCGTGCCTAATTTTTGTGGGTTTGAGCGAAATTGGATCAATGAATTTAATGGCACAATGAACAAGCCACCAAAAAAACCGAAAGCTAAAATACTGCTGACTAATGCGTAGCCAGAACTCACTTGCGGTAGAGCTGCAAGGCTTATCACCATGCCTAAAGTACCAAGCGGAATGAGTGCTGTTTCAATGTAATGGTTGGATATACGCCCAGCTAATAAAGAACCACCAATAATGCCGAAGCCTGAACAAGCTAATAGACCTTGAACAAAGATAGTATTGTTTATCGCTAATACTTCTTTTGCATAAGCGGGAAACGTTGCTAAAACAGCTTGAGATACACCCCAAAAAACAGATAAACCGATAATTGACAGCCAAATAACAGAGTCATAGCGAATCAGTTTGAGGTTAGCATTTAAAGATTTGCCCGAACGATAATGCTGCCAGTTAAAGGCTTTAGTTGACTGTTGTTGGCGAAATGGAGGTAATTGAAAAGAAAAATAAAGTTCAATAAGACTTCCTATGACGAGTAACCAACCGATAGGTGCAATGATTTCGATAATATCTTGTTCAGAGGTGAAACTGTGTCCAGACAAATGGGTTTCAAAGAAAATTGAAAATACAAACATGCCCAATAAAATGGCAATAATCGTCGTAGATTGAACAAAGCTGTTTGCTAGCGCTAGATTATCTTTGCCTGCGATCTCGCGGATATAGCCGTATTTTGAAGGCGAATAAAAAGCACTTTGTACAGCCAACATAAAGGTCATGGCAAAGGCGAAGTTAAACCAGCCCATATAGTAGGAAAGGGTGATGAGCAGAGTAATAACGACAGCCGCCATTGCAGACCAGCGCATGATAGTCGGCTTTTTGAAGCGATCTGCTAAGAAGCCTGAAGGCGTAAATAATAGAATAAAAGGTAATAGAATAAGGCCGTTTACGATAGCGGTTAAAATGATTTGCGTTGAACCATCATAAATCTTAAAGATGGTGTTTTGAATAATGATTTTATGACCTAGATCCACAAAAGCATTTAAGAAAATCATGCTGATGAATGAGATAAAGCCAGTCGTTTTTAACAGTGATTTCATGCCATAAAGCCTATCGTTAATGTGCTTGGTGTTCAATCATAAGAACCTATTTAAAAAAAGATACCTAATTGTTAAAAGTTACGTTACGAGTGGATAAAAGTATTAATATATAATACTTTATTGGATAATGTTATTAATCTTAACTTATTTGGAGCGATAATGGCTCAGACTCGACAAGTCATAGATATACTCAAACAGGCATTAAAATCACATGGTTTTTCATACTCTGATGTTGCTGAAACGCTAGAACTGTCAGAAGCTAGTGTAAAACGATTGTTTTCGGATTGCAGTTTTTCTTTGGCAAGGTTAGATGCCATCTGTCAAATGATGTCGATAGAAATCTCTGACTTGATTGTCATGATGAATCAACGTAATGCTGAAGCTATGCTGTCAGAGCTGACACGGCAACAAGAGCAAGAAATTGCCAATGATGCAGCTTTATTGTTAGTGACGGTTTGTGTGTTAAACCGTTGGACGACGGATGATTTACTGGCGAACTATCATCTAACAGAACCACAGTGTATTCATTATTTAGCAAGACTAGAACGCTTAAAGTTAATCGAGTTACTCCCAAAGAATAAGATAAAACTAAAAGTATCTGCAAATTTTAAATGGCTTGAAAATGGGCCAATTCAACAACTTTTCCAGCAAAAATTGGCAGCTGATTTTTTAAAAGGTGGTTTCAATCAGCCACGTGAACAGTTAATTGTTATCAATGGCATGTTGAGTGATGAAGCGATGACGGTCTTTCATCGTAAGTTACAACAGTTAGCAAGGGAGTTCGATGAGCTCAATACACAAGATGCCTCCTTATCACTAGATCAGCGCCGTGGTAGCACTGTTATGTTGGCAACGCGCGATTGGCAATATGGCTTATTCGAGCAGTTAAAAAGAAGTTAACTTAGTTTACTCGGCCTATTCACTTAAGCGTACAGCTAAAACATCGCATTGAGCATGATGCAATACAGCATTTGCTGTCGAGCCTAATAATAGTTTTATGCCGTGGCGACCATGTGAGCCAACAACAATAAGATCGACATCATGTTCTTGTGCTAATCGCACAATATCATGACGTGGGTTGCCAAATTCTATCCATTGGTTTTCAGTAGGGATAGCCAGTGTCTTTGCCATTGAGGCCATTGTTTTTTTTGCACTTTTTAATAATTCTTCCCGCATATCAATGTCGACACTGATCATGGGTTCATAGGCAAAGTCAGTAATGGGGTAGTCTTCAACAATATGACAAAGACTGAGCTTGGCTTGATTAGAGGCCGCTACATCAATTGCTTTGTCGAACACTTGTTGATGGTGACTCGAAAAATCAGCTGCAATTAATATGTGTTGATAATCAGACAAAACAATCACCTCGCAATAAGGTAGGGGGGGGCTATTTGAATAATAGCCCCTCATTTAATGTTATGTACAGTCTTATTTGCTAGTTTCTAAGAAGCGTTCAGCATCAAGCGCTGCCATGCAACCAGCACCAGCAGATGTGACCGCTTGGCGATAAATTGGATCAGAAACATCACCGGCAGCAAATACGCCAGATACACTGGTTTGTGTGCCTTTTTTCAGTGTAATATAGCCGTGTTCCATTTCCAGTTGATCAGCAAAAATATCGGTATTTGGTTTATGTCCAATCGCAATAAATAAGCCCTGAACATCTACTTCTTGTGTACTTTCATCTTGTGTACTTTTTAACCGGACACCTGTAACCCCCGCATCATCACCAAGCACTTCATCTAAAGTGTGATTCCATAAAATATCGACATTGCCTTCTTCTGCTTTTTTCAATAATTGGGCACTAAGAATTTTTTCAGAACGGAAAGCATCGCGGCGATGAATTACGGTAACTTTTGATGCAATGTTTGAAAGATATAAAGCTTCTTCAACAGCTGTATTACCGCCACCGACAACAGCAACAGGTTGGTTTTTATAGAAAAAACCATCACAAGTTGCACAAGCTGAGACACCGCGACCCTTAAAATTTTCTTCAGATTCAAGACCGAGATACATCGCTGATGCGCCCGTAGCAATGATTAAGGCATCTGCTGTGTATTCGCCAGCATCACCCGTTAATTTAAAGGGACGTTGACTAACATCAGCTGTATGAATGTGGTCAAAAATGATCTCAGTACCAAAACGTTCAGCATGCTTTTGCATACGTTGCATCAGTTCTGGCCCTTGTACGCCGTCAGCATCCCCTGGCCAATTATCAACATCGGTTGTGGTAGTCAATTGACCGCCTTGCTCAATGCCCGTAATCAAAACGGGCTCAAGTGCAGCACGAGCAGCATATACTGCGGCAGTGTAACCAGCTGGTCCTGAACCTAGAATAAGTAAGCGGCAGTGTTTGCTGTCAGCCATGAAGATCTCCAAAAGGGTGAATTTACTAAATAGAACAGATTACCCACAGAACAATATTTGGTAAAGCATAATAGTTATAAGACTGTGGTAAGATATGGCGCTAATATATTGGTGTTATTGGAATTATTACATTGGCTCAAGCTACACGAGTAAATAATAAAGCTAAGGCTCAGGCGATGCCGAGCGCGGTGAGTTTCCGCTTACGTGAAGCAGCGTTGATTTTAGCTTTAGCGCTAGCAGCTTATTTATTGTTATCACTTTCATCTTATCAACCTACCGATCCAGGCTGGTCTACAACGGGTAGTAATGATGTTATTGCCAATAAAGGCGGCATTGTTGGCGCTTGGTTAGCAGATTCATTGTTATACGGCTTTGGTCTTCCAGCTTACCTATCGCCCCTAATGTTGGGTTTTAGCGGTTGGTTACTATTTAGCTGGGGTAAAGTGGCTAACTCTGAAGGCGCACTTCATTTCTGGGTGCTAAAAGCAGCTGGACTGATAGTGGCTTTATCTGCTGCTAGTGGTTTATCAACACTAAGTTTAATGTCTTATGCACAATTACTGCCTATGGGTGCTGGCGGTGTTTTGGGTGAAGTGGTTGGCAATGGTTTTGTTTCTATATTCGGCGCGTCCGGTACAACGTTATTGCTACTTGCTGTTCTGTTGACAGGGATTACCTTGTTTACAGGTCTTTCATGGTTAATGATCATAGATAAGTTGGGCGCTCTGGTCATCGTCATGATGACTTATATTGCTCGTTGGGCCAGAGAAATTAAAGCTAAGCTAGTTTCGAAACAGGCCCAACAGAAAAGAACGGAGACCTTTAAAGAAAAAAGTGTTCAATTAAAAGATAAAGCAAAAGTGCGTGTTGAACCTGTGCTTCAAATCGCTGAACCTAGCGAGCGTGAAGAAAAAGAGCGTCAAGTGCCGTTGTTTAATTCGCCTGAACAAGGTGAAATGCCCGCCCTAGCTTTATTAGATATGCCAAAAACCAGTTCCAAAGGTTTTAGCAAAGACGTGTTGCAAGCTTTATCTCGTCAGGTTGAATTAAAATTAAAAGATTTTGGCGTAGAGGTACAAGTTGTCGAAGTACAACCTGGTCCAGTTGTTACGCGGTTTGAATTACAGCCCGCACCTGGTATTAAGGTTAGCCGAATTACAGGCTTAGCTAAAGATTTGGCAAGAGCCATGTCGATCAGCAGTGTTCGTGTCGTTGAAGTTATCCCCGGCAAGCCTGTTGTTGGTCTAGAAATCCCTAACGAACACAGAGAAATTGTCCGCTTAAGAGAAATTCTTGGCTGCCAAGATTATGAAACCAATAAATCTGCTTTAGTGATGGCGCTTGGAAAGGATATTGCGGGTCGCCCTGTGGTTGCTGATTTGGAAAAAATGCCTCACTTGCTGGTGGCTGGTACGACAGGTTCGGGTAAGTCGGTTGCGGTAAATGCGATGATCTTGAGCCTGCTATACAAGGCGACACCAGAACAAGTTCGTATGATCATGGTTGATCCTAAAATGTTGGAATTATCTGTTTATGAAGATATTCCACATTTATTAACGCCTGTTGTGACTGATATGAAAGAAGCGGCTAATGCACTTCGTTGGTGTGTTGCTGAGATGGAACGCCGTTATCCCTTGATGGCTGCTATGGGTGTGAGGAATATCACAGGTTTTAATAAGAAGGTAAAAGAAGCCATTGATCGAGGAGAACCTATCGTTGATCCAACGGTGGACGTTGTCGATGGTGAACCGGCACCGACCCTTGAACCATTACCCTTTATTGTCGTTATTATTGATGAGTTAGCAGATATGATGATGGTGGTCGGGAAGCAAGTGGAAGAATTAATTGCTCGTTTGGCTCAAAAAGCACGTGCCTCTGGTATTCATTTAATATTGGCTACTCAGCGACCTTCTGTAGATGTTATTACTGGCTTAATAAAAGCTAATATCCCAACACGAATGGCATTTCAGGTGTCATCTCGTATTGATTCTCGAACAATATTGGATCAAATGGGTGCTGAACAGTTGTTAGGGCAGGGCGATATGCTGTACTTACCGCCAGGTTCTGGTTTGCCTGAACGTGTGCATGGTGCTTTTGTTGATGATCATGAAGTACATGAAGTGGTTGCCTTCTTGAAAAAAGCAGGTCACCCTAATTATCTTGAAGAAATCACACAGGACTCATTGGAGACAGAGGGCGAATCTGGCTTGGGTGATGTCAGTGATGGCGAAACTGACCCTCTATATGATCAAGCTGTTCAAGTTGTTACAGAATCGCGTAGGGCATCAGTCTCAGGTGTACAAAGGCGTTTGAAGGTGGGTTACAACCGCGCTGCACGTATTGTGGAAGCGATGGAAGCAGCGGGTGTCGTATCGGCAATGCAAGCCAATGGTAGCCGTGAAGTATTAGCACCACCACCAAGGGATTAATAATCCGGTTTCAATTTTATTGGGGAAACCTTGAGTCAGTTGCTACAGTCAAAGATGCGAACCTCAGGGAAATTAAGCCAATTTGGACTATAAACTATGAACTTAAAGCAACGCATTCAATGTGGATTGATGGCATTATTGTTATCGGTTGCACCCCTTATATCAGCAGAGAATACTGCGTCAGATAAGTTAACAATTTTTGTACAAACTGTGGTGACGTTCAAAGCAAAATTTGAACAGAATGTACTGGATGCTCAAGGTGAAACATTAGAGCAGGCGCAAGGCCAATTTGTACTTGAACGTCCGGGGAAATTCCGTTGGGACTATTATCAACCATATCCTCAACATATTGTGGCTGATGGTGAGCATATTTGGTTTTATGATGTCGATCTGGAACAAGTTACTGTCAAATCACAAAAAGAGGCTCTCACAAGCACACCAGCAACACTGCTTTCTGGTGAAATATTACCGACAGAGAAATATTTTGTCAGTGATATTGCTTCTGATGATGGGCTATCATGGGTTAGGCTTGTGCCAAAAGATATCGAATCAAATTTCCAAACAGTGAGTTTGGCTTTTGAGGGCAATGAATTAAGACAAATGCTGATGAAAGATAGCTTTGATCAATTAACACAGCTGGTTTTTAGTGAAGGCCAAGAAAATGTCACCTTGGCAGCTAAAGAATTTGTGTTTATTCCACCAGAAGGTGTGGATGTTGTAGGTGATGCTAATCAGTGAGCTTGTTTGACAACATCGATGATATAGCACTGGGGCCTTTAGCCGATAGAATGCGCCCAGCGACATTGGATGACTATATTGGTCAGCAACATTTGCTGGCTGAAGGGAAGCCACTTAGACAATCTATTGAGGCTGGTCAGCCGCACTCAATGATTTTTTGGGGGCCACCTGGAACAGGTAAAACAACACTAGCAAAATTGATAGCCGGCTATTGTGATGCTGAGTTCATCACCATTTCAGCGGTGCTTGCGGGTGTTAAAGATGTACGTGCTGCAGTCGCCAAAGCACAGCAGCTTCAGCAAGAACAAGGTCGTCGAACCATGTTGTTTGTTGACGAAGTCCATCGCTTTAATAAGTCTCAACAAGATGCTTTTTTGCCTTATGTTGAAGATGGCACTTTCACTTTTATAGGTGCGACAACGGAAAATCCCTCTTTTGAACTTAATAATGCCTTACTCTCAAGAGCGCGTGTTTATGTGCTTAAGTCCCTAGAAAGTATAGATTTAAAAGGCATTATTGATCGTGCAATGTCTGATGATGAGCGTGGTTTGTCACAAAGACAAATTACGATAAGTGAAGATCTTCGAGAGCAATTAGCTCAGGCCTCTGATGGTGATGGTCGTCGTGTTCTCAATTTGTTAGAAATTGCTATTGATCTGGCCGAGAGTAAACAGCAAGATTCCGTATCAGAAGACGATTTAGCGGAAGTCTTGTCAGGTAGTTTGCGACGTTTTGATAAAGGTGGTGAAGCCTTTTATGATCAAATTTCGGCTTTGCATAAGTCGGTACGAGGCTCTTCGCCCGATGCCTCATTGTATTGGCTGTGTCGTATGCTTGATGGTGGCTGCGATCCCATTTATTTAATGCGGCGTATTGTTCGAATGGCTTCGGAAGATATAGGCAATGCAGATCCACGAGGACTACGAATTGCACTTGATGCCTGGGAAAGTTATGAGAAATTAGGTAAGGCCGAAGGGGAACTAGCTATTGCCCAAGCTGTGCTTTATTTAGCTTGTGCCCCTAAAAGTAACGCTGTTTACAGTGCCTTCAATGCGGCGATGGCCGATGTGCGTTCACAAGGTTCTAGCGAAGTACCGCTTCACTTACGTAATGCACCCACTAAGCTGATGAAGGATTTGGGTTACGCCAAAGAATATCGTTATGCCCATAATGAACCTGACGCCTATGCGGCTGGGGAAAGTTATTTTCCAGAATCAATGTCTGAGCGGCAGTATTATCAACCTGTTAACCGAGGCTTAGAAATCAAAATAGCCGAAAAATTAGTTAGATTGGGCGAGTTAGATAAAAAAGCAAAAAAATAAAAGTTACACAGCCTTGAGAGTTAAAAATAAATATCGTAACGGGTGTTTTTGCTCTCTATAAACGAACTTGGTTTTTGCTTTGTTAAAGGCTGTGCTGTTTTAGGTCTTTTAACGACCACCCTTTTTAACGCGACATCTAGAGCGATGGTGAGTAAAGAATCGTTGTCTGTGTCAGGCCCTATGATTTGATGCAGCAATTGCATCTCCTTTTTTACTAAAGCGGATTTAGCTCTGCTGGGATACATCGGGTCAATATAAATCACATCGGGTTTTTGCTGAGAGTCCAAGGCTTGTAGGTAGTCTTTTGCATCCGTATTGTGTAGTCTCATCCTTTCAGTAATTTCTGCAGTCTCTGGATTGGATTTAGCACGTTCAAGAGCATCTTGTAATAGGGTGGCAATGATGGGATTGCGTTCAATCAGTGTGATTTTGCAACCTAATGTGGCAAGAACAAAGGCATCACGGCCATAGCCCGCAGTACAGTCGATAATGGAAGGTGTTTTGCCATGCTTTAGAGAAACGGCTTTTGCGAGTGCTTGTCCTCGGCCGCCACCAAACTTTCTGCGGTGGGCATTTTTGCCTTCGGTAAAGTCAATCCAGATGGGACTACCCAAGTCTGCAACTCGAAGTTCTATATGATCGTCAGTCACCATTAGCTGCATGCTTGTCTGTGACTCAACGTCAAAAGGCAAACCTAAAATTTTCGACAGGTTTTGGGCCTTATCTCTCAAAGATTCTGAAGCTGCACAAATGCTACAATTTTGGCTAGTGATCATGGTTATGTCTTTTTAATGCGAACAATTTAGTGAATGTGGGCAATATCTCTGTAGCTGAATGTTATTGTGACTGGTTTTTA
This sequence comes from uncultured Gammaproteobacteria bacterium, assembly GCA_905479075.1. GTDB lineage: Bacteria > Pseudomonadota > Gammaproteobacteria > Nitrosococcales > Methylophagaceae. The sequence goes on from CAJQLA010000014.1 coordinate 52,204, forward strand.
ATCTAGCAAAATAGTCTATTTTTTGTAAACAATATTTGACTTAGTTAGACATATTATTGAGAATTAACGGCTTTTCTAATTTTAGAATGTCTGATGAAGACCGTAGTGCTGTGAGTGAAAACTAGGGACTGACATTTCTATGGCAGTGGCAGGGCTATTTTCGAGGGGGTTGATTTTGATATCGATCGCCTGAAAGTGATGCCTATCAAGGATTAGAGAGATATAAGTCTTGTAATGCTACATTGTCTCATCAGTGGCTAATCGATGCTAAATTGAGAGTTGGTTGGGTAGAAGGCCAAGATGGGCATAAATTATTTCATGCGCAATGGTACGTGTTATTAGTATTATGTTTGTATTCTAAAGTTAACATTGTGAGTAGTGATGCCCAAGACAATAGCTATATAGCTAGTTTTCTAGCAGACCGAAATATTGGTCTTAAAACAGAGGCTGAAGACGAATTTTTACAAGATGGCAATGTCGTAGAGTTAACAATGGTTGCTCTAATTATAAGCCAGTTTTAATTAAGAAAAACAGAAGGAAATAAATAATGGCGTTTAAAACACTTATGAATAAAATAATGATGCTATTCGCTTTGTTTTTACCAGTGATGTTTTTGCCCCCAGCGATTGCTGTAGAGGTGGATGCTTCGGATCCTCAAGCTATTGTAAAAGATGCTTCTGACAGAATGTTACAAGCACTTAAGGACAATGAAACAGCGTTAGAAGAAGATCCGACAGAAATTTATGCTTTAGTGCAAGAAATTTTAATGCCTAATTTTGATTTTGAAAAAATGTCTATGCTGGCTTTAGGAAAAAACTGGCGTAGAGCGAATACAGAACAGAAAGCGCAATTTGTAGAAGAGTTTCGTCTATTACTTGTTCGGACCTATTCAACGGCCATGCTTGAGTATACAGACGAAGAAATCCGCTTTTTACCCTCAGATAACGATCTAAGTACTAGGAGAGCAAAAGTAGCAATGGAAGTCCTCCAGGCAGCTGGCCCATCGATTCCGATGGCTTTGTCTATGTATCAAAATAAGGGTGGCGAATGGAAAGTTTATGACGTGAAAATCGATGGCATTAGCTTGGTGACCAACTACCGTTCAAGTTTTGCCACCGAAATTCGTAATGATGGAATGGATAAACTAATTGAAAACCTAGCTTCACGTAATGAAAAAGTGAAGGCATGAATCAAACGTTAACTGTTTAAGTGTCAGCAGTATTAGAGTTTGCAGCAGTTGGCGGTATAAAGGACAAATGATGACAATCACTTCAGCGAGCGGTTTAGACGAACTGCTTCCTGTACAGCAGAAATAGGGCTATATTGATGGAAGCAGTAGAAATAAAGCAGTTAATAGAAGCAGGCATACCTGATGCTCAAGTTCAGGTGCTAGGTGACGATGGTCAGCATTTTGAAGCGCATGTAATCAGTGCTTCATTTGCAGGAAAGTCATTATTAGCACAGCATAAATTGGTGTATGCCACCTTAGGGACAAGTTTCGAAGGCGTTTTGCATGCCTTATCTTTAAAGACATCTGTACCTAGTTAACGCTAGCAGATAACACAATTGGGTTTTCATGGATAAATTAATTATCACAGGCGGAGCGACTTTGAATGGAGAGATCCGTATTTCAGGTGCTAAAAATGCTGCGCTACCTATCGTTATGGGTGCGTTACTAGCGGATGGTCCTGTTCGTGTTGGCAATGTCCCACACTTACATGATATTACAACCACGCTTGAGCTATTGGGGCGAATGGGAGTAACGCTGACTGTAGATGAGCGTTCGGGTGTTGTGATTGACCCAACGACGTTAACGGATACTGAAGCAGCCTATGACCTTGTCAAAACGATGCGTGCTTCTATTTTAGTGTTAGGACCTTTACTCGCTAAATTTGGCAAAGCAGATGTGTCCTTACCAGGTGGTTGTGCTATTGGTTCTCGTCCAGTGGATTTGCATCTGCGTGGTTTAGAGCAGATGGGTGCTGACATTAAGGTGGAAAATGGCTATATCCGTGCTACTAATGGTGGTGGTTTAAAGGGTGCTCATATTTTAATGGATCAGATCACGGTGACGGGTACGGAAAACTTGATGATGGCAGCAACGCTGGCTGAAGGTACCACCGTTATCGAAAATGCAGCGCGTGAGCCAGAAGTTGTTGACTTGGCTAATTATCTTAATAAAATGGGTGCCAAAATAACAGGTATGGGCACGGCAACCATTGAAATCGAAGGCGTTCAATCATTACATGGTACAGAATACAATATCTTGCCAGACCGTATTGAGACAGGTACATATCTCGTTGCAGCAGCGATCACGCGTGGTAGTATTAAATTAAAAGACACGGATGCCAATGAGTTGGAATCAGTGTTGTTGAAATTAGAAGAAGCTGGTGCTGATATTGAGGTCGGTGAAGACTGGATTTCACTGGATATGCATGGCAAACGCCCCAAAGCTGTCAACATTCGTACAGCACCTTATCCTGCTTTTCCTACAGATATGCAAGCCCAGTTCACAGCGCTTAATAGTATTGCTGAAGGACAAGCTACAATAGTTGAAACGGTCTTTGAAAATAGATTTATGCATGTGCAAGAAATGCAGAGAATGGGGGCTGATTTACAAATTGAAGGTAATACCGTACTTTGCAAAGGTACTGAAGGACTGACAGCAGCACCTGTGATGGCAACGGATTTAAGAGCGTCGGCTTGCTTAGTGTTGGCTGCTTTGGTTGCCGATGGTTCAACGACGGTAGAGCGTATTTATCACATCGACCGTGGTTATGAATGTATAGAAGAAAAACTACAACAACTCGGTGCAAAAATACGTCGTGTTCCAAGCTCGCTGAGAGATTAAAATGCCAAATACATTAACACTCGCCTTATCTAAAGGCCGGATCTTTAAAGAGACTTTACCTCTATTGAAAGCGGCAGGTATAGAGCCAATTGATGATCCTGATACTAGTAGAAAGTTAATATTAGAGACTAATCAAGCGGATGTACGATTGATTATTGTTCGTGCGTCGGATGTCCCTACCTACGTTGAATATGGTGGTGCTGATATTGGTGTTGCGGGTAAAGATGTATTGTTAGAGCACCCCAATGCCGAATTATATGAGCCTGTTGATTTAGAGATAGCACAATGTAAATTGATGACAGCTGGCAAAGTCGGTGAGGCAGTTAAATCAGGCCGTTTAAAAGTAGCGACTAAATTTATCCAAAGCACCCGTCGATTTTATGCCGAACAGGGACAACAAGTTGATATCATTAAATTATACGGTTCTATGGAGCTTGCGCCTCTAGTGGGTTTAGCCGATCGTATTGTTGACGTCGTTGATACAGGGAACACGCTGCGTGCTAATGGTCTTGAGCCACTAGAACATATTGCAGATATTAGCTCACGTTTAGTTGTTAACAAAGCATCTATGAAAATGAAACATGCTCGGATTCAGCAATTTATAGAACGAATCAGGGCTGCAGTAGCAGAAAAGAATAATGATTGAGATTAAACAATTAAGCTCCACTATGACTGATTTTGAGTCTCAGCTGGAATCAATCCTAGCATGGGATGCGGTATCAGATACGGCAGTGACAGATACAGTCAAAGAAATCTTGCAGGATGTGAAGACAGAGGGCGATAATGCTGTATTAGATTATAGTCGTCGCTTTGATCGTATTGACGCAGAAACAATGGCTGACTTAGAGATCCCATTGAACCGTGCGGAACAAGCTTTGCAAACGATTCCAAAAGCACAAAGAGAGGCATTACAAGCGGCTGCGAAAAGAGTTCGTAGCTATCACGAGCATCAAAAGCAAGACTCATGGACCTATACAGAAGCTGATGGCACTGTATTAGGCCAACAGGTAACGGCTTTAGATCGTGCTGGCTTATATGTTCCAGGTGGGAAAGCAGCATACCCTTCATCTGTATTAATGAATGCAATACCGGCTAAAGTCGCTGGAGTTGAAGAACTCATCATGGTGGTACCAACACCAGATAATGAAGTGAATGACCTTGTGTTGGCTGCCGCTGCTATTGCGGGTGTTGACCGGATTTTTGCTATTGGTGGTGCGCAAGCGGTTGCTGCTTTAGCTTATGGTACAGAAACGATTCCTCAAGTTGATAAGATTGTTGGGCCAGGCAATATTTATGTTGCAACAGCTAAGGGCATGGTCTTTGGTACCGTTGGCATTGATATGATTGCCGGACCTTCTGAGATTTTAGTGATTTGTGATGGTAAGACGGATCCTGAGTGGATAGCAATGGATTTATTTTCACAAGCTGAACATGATGAAGATGCCCAATCGATACTCATTTCTCATGATGCTGAGTTTTTAGAGCAAGTCTATGCAGCTATTAATCGTTTACTGCCAACAATGGAACGTAAGGACATCATTACGACATCATTATCAAGTCGTGCTGCTCTGATTAAGGTGAATGATTTGGATGAAGCCGTTGAGGTTGCTAATTATATAGCGCCAGAACATTTAGAATTATCCGTTGAAGAGCCGATGGCAATGGCAAAGAAAATTCGCCATGCGGGTGCTATCTTTATGGGACGTTATACCGCTGAAGCGTTAGGTGATTACTGCGCTGGACCTAATCACGTTTTACCTACCTCGCGAACGGCACGTTTTAGCTCACCTCTTGGTGTCTATGATTTCCAAAAACGTTCGAGTTTGATCCAAGTTTCTGAACAAGGTGCTCAAACTTTAGGCCAGATTTCGTCAGTTTTAGCGCGGGGCGAAGGCTTAACTGGACATGCTCGTTCAGCAGAGTTTAGATTGAAGGATTGATGGAGTGAGTCGCTTTTGGAGCCCTATTGTTCATGACTTAGAGCCTTATGTGCCTGGGGAACAGCCAAACCTTGCAAATTTAGTTAAACTCAACACCAATGAAAACCCTTATGGACCATCACCAAAAGCCCTAGAGGCAATTGAGAGCGCAGTCAATGATGATCTACGTCTATACCCAGATCCGGATGCCAGTAAGCTTAAAAAGGCGATAGCAGACTACCACCAGCTTACTGTTGATCAAGTGTTTGTCGGTAATGGTTCTGATGAAGTGTTAGCGCATGTATTTCATGCATTGTTTCAACATTCATCTCCGATCCTTTTTCCTGATATTAGCTACAGCTTCTACCCGGTTTATTGTCAGTTATACCGTATTGATTATCTAACAGTGCCATTAAATACTGATTTTGAGGTTATTACAGCAGACTTTGATCAAGAAAATGGCGGTATTATTTTTCCTAACCCAAATGCACCAACAGGTCGATTAGTATCTTTATCGGATATTGAACAGTTATTACAGTCGAATACAGATTCTGTTGTTGTGATAGACGAGGCTTACATTGATTTTGGCGGTCAAAGTGCTATTAGTTTAGTTGAACATTATCCAAACTTATTAGTCACCCAGACCTTATCAAAGTCACGCTCTTTGGCAAATTTACGTATCGGTTTTGCAGTTGGACATCGAGATCTTATCGCTGGATTAATCCGAGTGAAAGACAGTTTTAATTCCTATCCCATGGACAGTCTAGCGGTTGAAGCTGCTGTGGCATCGTTTGAAGATGAAGGTTATTTTAAACAGACTTGTAAACAAGTCATAAACAGCCGAGAAAAACTAATTACTGAAATGGCCATGCTGGGTTTCGCAACATTACCATCGGCTGCCAATTTTATTTTTGTTAAGCATAATAAATTAGATGCCACGGAGCTGGCTTTAAGGTTACGTGAACAAGGTGTGATCGTAAGGCATTTTAAGCAAGAACGGATTAAACAGTATTTAAGAATAACGGTCGGTACAGAAAGTCAAAATCAGCAATTATTAGCAGTATTAAAAACGCTGGTGAGTTAATTTATTGTTTTGATGAGAGAAGTTGGCGAAGTCGAATAAGATCTGTAGAAAATTGTGAATCACGGGCTTGTATTTCTGACTTTATGCGTTTAATTTCTGCGTGATTGTTTTCTAGTTCCTGTTCTACTGCATCAAGGCGCTTTTTGAAATTGACACTAATTGATTTACCACTAATCTCTGTTTCCGCAGCTTGCTGTTGTAGTTGATGCAGTTTTTCATTATTTTTAGCGACAAAATCTTCAGTTTTACTGAGTTGGCTAAAAAGATAGGTAATTTGAGTCGCTTTGGCACGTAAAAGGTCTTCTTCTGATTGATAACTTGCTAATAAATTATTATTGTAAATAGTCTCTTGTCGTTGTTGTTCTTTTCGTTTTTTTTCAGAAATTTTAGCTAGACGCCCAGCTTCTTTTTCAGCAGCTAACCGTTTTTCTTCTTCGATAATTTGTTCTGGCGTTAAAGCGGGGGCAACTTGCTCAATGAGGCGAAATGATTTGTCATCAAGGATGTCGTAACCATTTTGTGCCGCATGAGGTGGTAGAATCTTACTCATCGTTGTCACGCCACTTTCATCGTTAAAGCGGTATATTTGACCGGCACTAGCAGCAAAGCTGGTAATAGCAAAAGCGGTGAGTAGAGCAATTAATGTAATTGGTTTTGAAATATTCATAGCTTGCCATTCTACACAAAGTTATTGTAAAAAAGGTGAACATCATCGATCAAATTGTATTATTTTTTGTGTCACTGATTGCAAATACTTTTTCTGCTTTTAGTGGCGGTGGTGCCGGTTTAATACAGTTTCCTGTACTGATCTTTCTTGGTTTAACCTTTGGTGTCGCCTTAGCAACCCATAAAGTCGCTAGTGTGGCTTTAGGGATAGGTGCAGCTTTGCGGTATATTTCTACAGATTCTCTGGAAAGACAGTTTGTAATTATTATGTTGCTGTTTGGTTTACCTGGTGTAGTGTTAGGTGCCAGTTTGATATTGATGGTTCCAGACCGAATTGCTGAAATCGCTTTGGGTTTTTTGACGGGAAGTTTGGGTTTTTATTCTTTTTTTAAACCCGAACTTGGGCAGCGTTACAGCGCCTCTCATCGTGACAGTTCGGGTTTGTTAAAAGGCGGCGTAGTATTATTTTTACTAGGCATCCTTAATGGTTCTTTGACATCAGGTACAGGCTTGTTTGTTACGTTATGGATGGTACTTTGGTTTGGCTTGGATTATCAACGGGCAGTTGCATATACACTGACTATGGTCGGTCTGTTTTGGAATGGCAGTGGTGCAATCACATTAGGGATATTGGGTAATATTCACTGGCAGTGGTTGCCTGCATTATTGGCTGGATCACTATTGGGTGGCTATCTAGGTTCTCATATGGCGATTAATTTAGGTAACCGTTGGATAAAACATGCTTTTGAAATTATAACGGTACTCATTTCTATTAAGTTATTGATCGGATAGTACTTTATGCAACGCCATATTGCTGACGATAGGCTTCCACATCAGCAAGGTGTTTTGCTAATGCTGGATTATTTTGTAGGTAGTTTAATAAATCTGCTAAACAAATAATACTGATCACAGGAATTTTGAGTTCTGATTCAACTTGTTGAATGGCTGATTGGTCTGTTTGGCCTTTTTCTTGGCGGTCGAGCGCGATAATGACTCCTGCTGGGGAAGCTTTTGCTGAGTTGATAATATCGACAGATTCACGAACAGAAGTGCCAGCAGATATAACGTCATCAATAATGAGGATTTTGCCGTTTAAGTCGGATCCAATCAGTTGACCACCTTCACCATGATCCTTAATTTCTTTACGGTTGAAGGTATAAGGAATATCACGCTGATGGTGTTCAGCTAGTGCAATGACGGTGCTAGAAGCAAGTGGAATGCCCTTATAAGCAGGACCAAATAATAAATCGAACTCCACTTGAGAATCTATGATTGCCTGTGCATAGAATTGGCCGAGGCGGGCCAAACTGGCGCCTGTGTTGAATAATCCACTGTTAAAGAAATAAGGACTAACTCGTCCTGACTTTAAGGTAAAAGATCCAAAACGTAAGACACCTGTTTCAAGGGCAAATTCAATAAATTGTTGTTGATAATGTTTCATGAGTCTGTTGTTTTATTAATTTGATAAAGTGCAATTTGGCCAAATAAATTCCGCGATATTTTAATACCAAGCGTATTTTGATGGTCGTGATCAACAATGCAACGCTTTAGAATTGATATGCGTTTATCATCACAAATTCGCTCAAAATCTTTAATCGTGCATAGGTGGATATTAGGTGTTGCAAACCAAGGGCTTGGTAGTGTACGTGACACAGGCATACGTCCGGCAACTACTAATTGCAGGCGGCACTGCCAATGACCGAAATTAGGAAAGGTGATAATAGCTTGTTTGCCAACACGAATAATTTCATCTAATAAAAAGTCGGGTCGTTTTATCGCTTGGAGTGTTTGCGACAAAATCACGTAATCAAAACTTTGGTCAGCAAACCCAGATAAACCATCATCCAAATCAGCATGGATAACATTAACGTCAGAAGCAATGCATTCCGCAATCTTGCCATTGTCAATTTCTAAGCCATAGCCAGTAATATTACGCTTTTGCAATTCATGTAATAAGGTTCCATTATCACAGCCTAAATCCAAAACATGAGATCCATCAGGTATCCAATCACTGATTATTTGTAAATCGACACGTAAACTCATGACTGCTTTCCCTCGCTCGCAATGCGATTCATATAGGCTTTAAAAATCTCTTGATAACGCGAGATAGGCATTAGAAAAGCATCATGGCCTTGATTAGCTTCTATTTCAGCGTAGGACACCTCTTTTTTTGCTATTAATAAGGCGTTAACGATTTCATGTGAACGTTCGGGTGAAAAACGCCAGTCTGTTGTGAATGAGATGACTAAACACTTAGCTGTAATTGACTCGACTGTTTTAGCCAAGTCATCATCGAATTTGGCGGCAGGATCGAAGTAGTCGAGGGCCTTTGTCATTAAAAGGTAGGTGTTAGCATCAAAGTGTTCAACAAAAGATTCACTTTGATAGCGAAGATAACTTTCGATCTGGAATTCCACGTCATACCCATAATTGAGGCTACCATGACGTAGTTCACGACCAAATTTTTCCCCCATTGCTTGATCAGAAAGATAAGTAATGTGGCCTAACATACGCGCAAGCCCCAAACCTTGGCGAGGTAAGGTGTTATGTTCATCATAATGGCCATTATGGAAATCAGGATCAGATTTAATGGCTGTCCTAGCGACTTCGTTGAAGGCAATATTTTGTGCTGACAGCTTTGGTGCCGCCGCAATGATAATGACATTACGCAATCGTTCAGGATAGCTAATTGCCCACTGCATCGCCTGCATACCACCAAGACTACCACCGATAACGGCTGCCCATTGTTTGATATTGAGGTGATCAGCGAGTTCTGCTTGTGTTGTTACCCAATCTAAGACCGTAACAATAGGAAAGTCTGGACCGTATGGTTTACCTGTTTCAGGGTCTATGGACTTTGGACCGGAACTGCCAGCACAGCCACCAATATTATTCATACTCACAACAAAGAAATAATTAGTGTCGATGGTTTTACCTGGGCCAATGTAACCATCCCACCAACCTGGCTTTTTGTCTTTCATACTATGGTAGCCAGCAGCATGATGATCACCAGATAAGGCGTGGCAAATCAATATAGCATTAGAGGCATCACTATTTAGCACGCCATAAGTTTCGTAGATGAGATCGTAATGAGCTAGGCTACGACCACTTTCGAGTGTGATGGGCGTTGGAATATGTAATGTATTTGGGCTAACCAAACCGACGGAGTCAGCTGGTACTGTGTCCGGCATGTGTTGCTATTCCTTGTATCTAAGTTGCAAAGTCTAAATAGTTGCTTGCCATTGTGCAATAAAACGTTAGGTTAATAATGCCCCATTAACAGCGGCACGACTAGCATAGCTAATACTTGCAGCCCTAACAGAGCAAATAATGGGGATAAGTCGATGCCACCCATCGGAGGAAGCAAACGCCTAATAGGCTTTAATAGTGGCCCATTCATACTCGCTAGTAAGGGTGATACAGGGTTATAACTATTAGGGGGTGTTATCCAACTCAAAACGACTTGGATAATAAGGCTTGCGCTAAATAAAGTGATAAATAACGTAAATATATCAGCTAACAACCAAGCAAATAGTACTATTAGACTTAATGATTTTGTTTGTAAAAAGCTGATAAACAATAATTTGATAAGACTCAATGCAAGTAGCAATATGATTGTTGCTGTGTCCCAGCGACCTGCTGGCGGAATAAAACGCCGTAAAAATTTCACGGGTAACTGTGTTGCACGAATAATAAATTGTACAAGAGGATTGTGATACTCCCATTGTGCCCATTGCATAATAAGACGTAGCGCAACAATGGCTATATAGAGGCTAAATAGCGTATCAATTAAAAAAATAAGTGGTGTTGTAAAGTAACCTTCAGGCATGATCTTCGCCAAGCTGTGTTGCCAGCTCTCTTGAACGTAAGGCAGCAGCTATTAACGCATTTTCAAACAAACTATGGAGTCCGCCATCTTCTAGCTCATGAATGGCGCGCTCTGTTGTACCGCCCGGGGAAGTGACTTTTTTACGCAATATGGTTGTAGATTCATCACTTTCAAGCGCCATTTTTGCAGCACCAAAAGCGGTTTGGATACACAGGAGTTTAGCTGTTTCAGCATCTAAACCGAGTTCAATCGCTGCAGCTTCCATAGCTTCCATGACTAAAAAGAAATAAGCGGGACCACTCCCGGATAGGGCTGTAACTGCATCGAGCTGCGCTTCATCTTTGATCCAGATCGTGAGGCCCACAGATCGTAAAATAGATTCAGCCAACTCATGTTGTTGTTGAGAAACTGCATCGTTAGCATACATTACAGTAGCACCAGCTTTGACCAGCGCTGGCGTATTCGGCATTGTTCGTACTATGGCGGCTTTTTCAATATCTAACCAGCGTGAAATATCCGCTAAACGAATGCCAGCTGCTATTGATATAAGTAAGGTGTTTGCTTGCCATTGAGGAGACAACTGCTTAATCACCTCCTGAAGTTGCTGTGGCTTTATGGCCAAGATAACGACACTGCTCTGTGTAATCGCTTTGAGATTATCACTATGAGTGTGTACAGCGTATTTATCTGATAATGATTGCAGGCGAACAGGATCTGCATCAGCAACGTGAATATGCTCAGCATTAAAACCGTCAGCAATAAGTCCACCAATCAGGCTATTTGCCATATTGCCGCCGCCGATGAAGGTGATTTTACAATCTTTCATTTATGATTCCATTTATTTGGCTAAGTCACTATTAGTTTACGTCAGCTGTATTTTTTGTTGTAGATCTTTTGCCAAACAGGCCACTGCCAATGCGAACTAAAGTACTACCATTTTCAATAGCTAATTCCAGATCATTAGACATGCCCATTGATAATGTATCGACTGTAGGGTGTTTCTTAGCCAGTTGCTGGTATAAATCAAAGGCATGTTTAAAGGTGGCTTTTTGCTGCTCAGGATCCCTTTTTACTGCAGGAATGATCATCAGGCCACGTAAAGTTAAGTTGTGTAAGTCATGTATTTCTTGGGCTAATGACATCAGTTCGACTTGCTTTATTCCCGATTTACTTGCCTCGTCATCAATATTGAGTTGTATACAGACATTCAGATTTGCCATGTTCTCTGGGCGCTGATCGGATAAGCGTTGGGCGATTTTAGAACGCTCGATGCTATGTACCCAACCAAAGTGCTTAGCGATATCACGAGTTTTATTAGATTGGATAGGACCAATAAAATGCCAAGTTAAATTTAGATCATCTAGTGCTTCAACTTTGGCTAGGGCTTCCTGTAAATAATTTTCGCCGAATGCCGTTTGTCCGAAACCGGCAAGTTCACGTAAATGAGATGCAGGCCAAGTTTTACTTACTGCTAGGAGTTGTACAGAGCCCTTTTCACGATTAAACTCTTTTACAGAGCATGAAATACGATTTTTTACGTGATTGAATTGTGTTTTTAGCGTTGACATTATATAAGCCTGTCCATAGTGCGTTAACGTTGAGAAATACCATCTGAGATGAAAGTGATCTACACTATAGTTTCATTGTTTAGGGGACATGAATGGATATTACTGAATTACTGACCTTTAGTGCAAAAAATAACGCATCAGACTTACATATTTCTGCTGGCGAATCACCCATGATTAGGGTCGATGGTGATGTCAAACGGATTAATTTACCTGCGATGGAACATAAAGAAGTTCATGCTATGGTCTATGACATCATGAACGACAAGCAGCGTAAGGATTTTGAAGAATTTCTTGAAACAGATTTCTCTTTTGAAATACCGAATTTAGCTCGTTTCCGTGTTAATGCTTTTAATCAAAACCGAGGGGCAGCAGCTGTTTTTAGAACGATCCCATCAGTTGTTTTAACACTTGAAGAATTAGGTGCGCCGGAAATTTTCAAGCAAATTGCTGATAATGCGCGTGGCGTCGTTCTAGTAACAGGCCCGACAGGTTCAGGTAAATCAACAACATTAGCGGCCATGGTTGATTACCGAAATGAAAAGGATAATGAACATATCCTAACGATTGAAGATCCGATTGAGTTTGTCCATAAAAGTAAAAAATGCTTAATCAACCAGCGTGAAGTTCATAGAGATACGCTTGGGTTTAGTGAAGCACTACGTTCAGCGCTAAGGGAAGATCCAGACATTATTTTGGTTGGTGAGCTGCGTGACTTGGAAACCATCCGTCTTGCGCTGACAGCTGCGGAAACAGGTCATTTAGTCTTCGGTACGTTACATACCTCATCAGCTGCAAAAACCATTGATAGGATTATCGACGTATTTCCTGCTGCTGAAAAAGATATGGTCAGATCCATGTTATCTGAATCTTTACGTGCGGTTATATCTCAGACATTGATGAAAAAAGTGGGGGGAGGGCGTATTGCAGCCCATGAAATTATGATTGGTACGCCCGCTATTCGTAACTTGATTCGTGAAGATAAAGTCCCTCAAATGTATTCAGCAATCCAGACTGGTGCAGCGATTGGTATGCAAACACTCGATCAGAATTTACAAGACTTAGTCCGCCGAGGGCAGGTGACTAAAAATGAAGCACTTCCTCGTGCAGTGAATAAAGATTTATTCCGTTAGGAGAATAAAATGGACATCGTAACGATTCTCAAAGCTGTGGTTAAACATGATGCCTCAGATTTATTTATCACCTCTGGCCGACCACCGAGTCTAAAGGTGAATGGTAAGCTCGCCACTTTGACACAAACACCACTTACTGATACGGAAGCACGTGATTTAGTCACTAGTACAATGACGGATGAGCAGAAGAAAGCCTTCGAGCGTGATAAAGAGTGTAATTATGCTATTGCTACATCAGGCGCAGGGCGATTCCGTGTCAGCGCGATGTTTCAACGGAATAAGGTTGCGATGGTTTTGCGTCGAATAAAAGATGAAATCCCGACCATCGAAGAATTACATGTTCCGGAAATTATTAAAGATTTATCAATGACAAAGCGTGGCTTGGTTATTTTTGTCGGGGCGACTGGCTCTGGTAAGTCAACCACTTTGGCTGCGATGATTGGGTATCGAAATCAAAATAGTACAGGTCATATTTTGACAATAGAAGATCCTATTGAATTTGATCATGATCATGGCGGTTGCGTTGTTACACAGAGAGAAGTGGGTATTGATACGGACTCTTATGATATTGCATTGAAAAATTCGCTCAGACAAGCTCCTGATGTCATTATGATTGGTGAGATCCGTGCACGCGAAACGATGGATTATGGTATTGCTTTTGCGGAAACTGGACATTTATGTCTATCAACACTACATGCCAATAATGCAAACCAAGCGATGGACAGGATCATTAATTTTTTCCCAGAAGAGCGACATAAACAATTGTTTTTAGATTTGTCGCTTAATTTGAAAGCAGTGGTAGCACAGCGGCTGATTCCCAAGAAAGATGGAATGGGAAGGGCTGTTGCTGTTGAAGTATTACTTAACACCCCACTCATTGGTGATTTAATAGAAAAGGGTAAAGTCGCAGAGCTAAAAGATGTAATGAAACGCTCTCGTGAATTAGGTATGCAGACATTTGATCAAGCAGTTTATGATCTTTATAAAGCCGGTGAAATTAGTTACGAAGAGACGCTGAAAAACTCTGATTCGGCTAATGAAGTTCGTCTTATGATTAAGTTGGGATCTGAAACAGGCGAATTGCCTGATGGTGACAGTATGGATGGGCTATCCATTCAGGGAGATGATGAAGTAATAGGGTCAATGAGATAAAACCAAAGCGTAAAACTAGAATTTATTGGCAAACGGTATTATAGTAAGTGTTGATACAACTCAATACTTAGTATAAAGGGCTATAGTCCTAGTAG
>CAJQLA010000015.1 GCA_905479075.1 uncultured Gammaproteobacteria bacterium
ATTGGTGGTGATGCCTTAGCGGGTAGTAATACCGCGAGTGTGACAATTACAGCGAGTGGCAGTGCTGAAGATGCTGACTTTGAAAGCATGACAGGTAATGACACGGCGGAAATCATAGCGGCGATCAAGACAGCGGCGGAAGCGGCTGGCTTAACCGTGACCGGTGATGACGGCGATAGTTTAGTTGTGACCTGGGCTGCTGGAGATAGCACAAGCTTTGATGTTGACTTAACGGCCTTTAATGATGCGTTAACGGATTCACCGGAAGCGTTGACCTTAACGTTGAGTGCACCAGCGATCGACAATGGTCCGACACCGACATTAACCAATACAGCAGCAACCTTGAACATTGTTGATATTGATCAAGCTGTAACGTTTGCTTTAACCGTTGTTTCTGAAGATGCAGCTGATGACACACCAATGCAGCAAGCTACCATTACTGAAGAAAATGATGCTGATGATTTAGCAACATTTACGATTACTTTGGGGGGTGTGCCATTAAATGCAGGTAATACAGCATCGGTGAATATTGCCTTTACGGGTTCGACTGCCGATGCTGACTTTGTGACAGCAGCTCTTACTTCATTGCAAACAGTTGCAGATGCGACAACAGGTGTAAGCCTCACAGGCAATACACTGACATTTGATAGTACTTTTGTGGGAACAACATTAAACTTCAGTGTTGAAGCGTTTGATGATGGCGATGATGAAGGTCCAGAAGATCTAATCGCAACATTAAGTACAGCAACTATTGATGAAGGTTCTGCATCGATTACGGGTGGCAAAGATGTAGCAACGGTTGATTTACTTGATAATGATGCAGATTTCCCAGCTGGTCTTGCCTACTCAATCGCCGGTGGTGGCGGTACAGGTGCATTTTTATACGGTCTTGACCTTGCTACAGGAGCAACATTCCAAATTGGAGCAGTTGTTGTAGATGGCAATGATAAAGCACAGTTCTCATCATTAACTTTAAACCCTGATGATGGGTTCCTATATGGCTTGGCCGATCAGGGAAATTTAAACGGATTTGCACGAGTGAACCCTGCGACTGGTGAAGCTCAGTTGTTATTTAGTAATTCATTATTCAATACCAGCACTTCAGGTATGTCATTTGATGTAAATGGTGACTTGTATATTGGTATTGATGATGAAATCTACCTTGTGGATGCAGCAGATGTTGATGAGAATATGGTCTTCACTGATTTATCGCTTGTAGCCAGCTTCAATAATGGTGGTGTAGCAATTGATTCGATGGCTTTTGATGGTGTAGACACTATTTTCTTTGTATCAGGTTCTCAGGTGTATACAATGACGGTAAGTGGCGGTACAGGCCAAACTGCAACTGCATTACCAAATCCTGTTGGTGACACCATTGATGGTTTGTCATTTGATGAGAATGGTACGTTATGGGGTGCTGATAACCTCGGTACAATCTACAGTATCGATACAACAACCGGTATAGGTACCTTGGTAGCGACTATAAGTAACTCTGATGTAACTAACTCTGGTATCCATTCCTTAGCGATTAGTCAGCTGTTACCTGGTACCTATGTGACCATCGCTGAAGATGGCGAGAGTCATACCGAATTCTATCCATTTGATGCTGTTTTACAAAGTGATAGCTTCAATTCAGCCCAGATAGAAGGTTTGCTCGGTGGTAGTGCTTCAGTTGATAGTGCGATTAATATTGATATCACAGGTCGAACAATTTCAGTTACCCAGACTGACACTTCTGATCCCGTTGATTCGGTGGCAGTTAGAGTGGATGCGTCTGCTGATATCACAGTTGATGGTTTTGACCAAACGGATGTATTTACTCGTGATGGTGATCCATCGAATGTTATTATTACCAATGCAGAAGGCGGTACCATTCAAACGGGTGAAGCGGCTGATACTGTGGATATAACTGCAGCAACGCCAGGAGGAGTAGTTCCTACTGGTGAAACCTTCACCGTTGATACTGATGGTGGTGATGACATTATTACTCTTCATGACTTGGTTGATAGTTCGTATATCATCAATGCAGGTGAAGCACTAGATGGCGATGGTAATTTGGCCCAAGATGCTATTGACGTCGACACTGTAGTTATTGATGGCAGTATTGACCTTGGTTCAGGTCCATTAGACTTGAGTAATGTTGAAATTGTCGATATTACAGGGACTGGTGATAATACCTTAACTTTATCTGCTGCAGATGTATTAGATGCATCAGATGATACTAATACTTTGATTGTTCAAGGTGATAGTGGGGACGCATTAGATTCTTCTGATGCATGGGCTGCTAATGGTACAGCACAAGGTGTTGATGGTGTGACTTATGATGTTTATGAGTCAGGACTTGCTACTATATTAGTAGACTCAAGCGCTGTAGATGTGAGTGGCTTATCATAGGCTCAGTTTGAAAGTAGAAAAAAGCCCCGATTTATCGGGGCTTTTTTTTGCACATTATTTTTAAAATTAATTCCTGCTAGGCAATAATTAGTTAGTTAACTAATGTGTTCAATCCACTTTGTTTGACGGATAGACTGGCTCCATAAATATGATGTTGATAGGATTTTTCTTTTATAATTGATGATATTAACTGTCTAATACGCTGGCTATTCATACCAGGTTTAATACGCCTGTCATAAAGCAACTTCAACATGACATAATCTAATCCAGTCAAATAACGATCGGCAGCACGGTGGTTAAAAATGGAAGGGAAGACATCCACACTTTGATATTGCATCCCTACTGATTTTGTTAGCATTTCTGCAAAGGTAGTTAGTAACCGACCATATGCCCTTGCACGATCTGTGGGGATAATAACGATAGATTGCTTTATCGACCCTGTTTTAGTGGCACTAATACTCGTAGCGCCAATATTCTTGCCTGCTATTGCCCGAATTGTATTTAGGTCACGTAACTTGAAGTATTTTTTTATATCACTTCTGAATTGATTTTCGCTAGTTAATACGATAGTTAGATTTGCTTTGTGAGAGGCGTCTGCAGGCCTAATTTTCAAGCCAGTAATTTGTTGGAGTTGAGACAGGTGTGTGTCAACTATCTTTTCATGCAGAGCAATATCATCAATATGGTGTGTTATCTGATAGTAGATGGGTGTTTGCCATTTTTTTACTTTGGTGCCATTAAGGGCAATTTTATTAAAACTAGTCAGAATATAATGATCGGATTGCCAATTTTCAGCATGTAGCTGAGTGGCAAAGAAGAGGGAAACAAATGAAAGAAAACTGAGTAATATGCGCATAATTTAATTAAGCCCCATGATCATTATTCAGTAAAAGAATGGCAAAACTCAGGCCAAATGACTCTAATCGCGCGACTATAGATTGTTTTGTACTTTAAAGTCAATGACTTGAGTTGTTAGCGAATAAGAAGGTTATTTTATTTAAGCAATAAAATGTCCTTTGCCAAGGTGGCAATCGTCTGCCGCTATTTTTTGATATTAAAGCAGGATAATTCGTAACTATATGAATTAAAACATAATAAATTGTTGGCATATTTGATGCTAACTCTAACTTAAATAAGATTAAAGTTGGAGCTAGATATGTCAATAAATTTCGATTCTGCCTTAGGAATCCATGCCCAAGCACTACAAGTCCGTTCGCAACGAGCGGAAATGTTGGCTGAAAATTTAGCTAATGCTAATACGCCGGGTTTTAAGGCGCGTGATATCAACTTCCAAGATGCTTTGAAAATGGCAGCAAGTCAGCAATCTGTTGCTGATATGAAAACAACGCACGTTAATCATTTTCAACCTAATTCTGCTCAATCATTTTCTCCAGCGGTTCAATATCGGACAACGATTCAAGATTCGCTTGATGGCAACACGGTTGATGAACAAATTGAGCAAGCTCAGTTTATGCAAAATTCCATTCAATATCAGGCGAGCCTTGATTTTTTGGGTGGCAAGTTTAATGGAATGATTAAAGCGCTCAGGGGGGAATAAGCGATGTCTTTATTTAATATTTTCGATATTGCAGGTAGTGGAATGAGTGCTCAGTCTGTTCGCTTGAATGTGACAGCGAGTAACTTAGCCAATGCAGACAGTGTCAGCAGCAGTAGTGGCGAAACCTATAAGTCTCGTCAGCCCATATTTCAAGCTATTTTAGATGATGCTCAGAAAGGTTATGTAAAAGGTAGTGTGCAAGTCGTGGGTATTGTTGAAAACAACACAATAGGTAGAAAAGAATATAACCCAAGCCATCCAATGGCAGATAAAGAAGGCTATATCTTTCATTCTAACGTCGACCCAATGGCAGAAATGGCCAATATGATGTCGGCATCACGTTCTTATCAAAATAATGTAGAGATTGCGAATACATCGAAGCAGTTGTTGATGCGTACTTTGCAGATGGGTAAATAAGTTTAGGAGTTAATTATGGCGATAAGTGGCATTAATGATAATTCATTCGCATTTTTGAATGCCCCTCCGGCAGGTCAGGATACTAATAAGGATTCTGGTGCGTTGGCAATGGAAGATTTTATGTCTTTAATGACGACGCAATTGAAAAACCAAGATCCGTTAAAACCATTGGAAAGTGGTGATTTTCTTGGTCAGATTGCCGCTTTTGGTACGGTGAGTGGGATTTCAGATTTACAAAATTCGTTTTCGAGTTTTGCTCAAGCGATGCAATCCGATCAGGCGCTTCAAGGTTCGGCTTTAGTGGGTCGTTCAGTTTTAGTGCCTTCTTCAATCGGGACGTTAACAGCAGAGGATGGTTTGAAAGGTCAGATTAACGTTGCTGAACCAGTCACAGATTTGAAATTGAAGATTTATAACCAAAGTGGCGTGCCGGTTAGAACAATCGAGATGGGCAGCGCTTCTGGCTATACCAATTTTGCTTGGGATGGATTTGATGAAAATGGGCAAGCATTGCCACCGGGTGTTTATGAATTTAAAGCATCGGGAACGATTGATGGAAATAACACATTATTTGCCACTGCGACTGTTGCCAAAGTCGAAAGTGTTTTAGTGGGAAGTGGTAATCAAGGTTTAACAATAAATTTAGCTGGCATTGGCTCTGTGCCATTCAGTGAAGCACAAGAAATTATCTAGGAGATTTGCTATGTCTTTTAATACAGCACTAAGTGGTTTGAATGCGGCGTCAGCTGATTTGAACGTAAAATCAAATAATATTGCCAATGTGAGTACCACAGGGTTTAAGGAATCACGTGCAGAGTTTGCAGATGTGTTTGCACTGTCAGCTTTTGGTAGTAGTGATACCGCAATTGGTAACGGCGTTGTTCTTAACAATGTAGCCCAACAGTTTTCACAAGGTAATCTTGAGCTGACCAATAATGCATTGGATTTAGGGATTAGTGGTCAAGGCTTTTTCGCTTTAGCACCTAATGAAAATAATGATGATATTGTTTATTCAAGAGCGGGTGCATTTAATGTCGATAAAGATGGCTTTATCGTTAATAGCTCAGGCCAGTTCTTACGTGCATTCCCTGTGAACGCTGATGGTACGGTGACTTCTACAAGTATGTCGAGCACAACAACTGTTCAATTGCCGAGTTCGGCCGGTATACCGCAAGCAACAGCCAATGTTGATCTTGCAACTAATCTACCTTCTACAGCGGTGGGAATTGATCCTTTAGTCACCGCAATTGATCCGACTGATCCAACGACTTATTCTAATTCAACGTCATTCACCATGTTTGATTCATTAGGTAATGAACATATCGTAACGATGTATTATCAAAAAACGACGACACCTAATGAATGGAATGTAGAAGCTTATATTGCAGGTGATGAGATAAACCCTGTGGGGACAACGACACCGTTTCAACTGGGTGGAACAGAAACATTGAATTTTGATCCTGCAGCAGGCGGTGCGTTAGCAGCCTTAAGTACAACTGACTTATCGTTTAGTTTGTTAGGCACTGATTATGTGAGTGGTGCAGCAGCGCAATCTGTCACTGTTAGCTTTACAGGAACTACCCAAAACTCAGCAGGGTTTAACGTGACTAGCCTATCGCAAGATGGTTTCCCTACCGGCCGATTAAGTGGCTTGGATATTAGTGATGATGGTTTGATCAGAGCAACGTTTACCAATGGTCAAGCGACACCATTGGGTAAAATTGCCTTGGCTAACTTTGCTAACCCACAAGGTTTAAAACAAATTGGTAATACCTCATGGAGTGAAACTATCGATTCGGGTCAAGTATTAGGTGGTGAAGCGGGAACTGGTGTTCTTGGTCTGATTCAGTCAGGTGCACTCGAAGCCTCTAATGTTGATTTGACGGCAGAATTAGTCGGGTTGATTACAGCTCAACGTAATTTCCAAGCTAACTCAAAAGCCATTGAGACCAATAACGCCATCACTCAGACCATTATTAACTTACGTTAATAATGCTCAAAAAAGCGTGACTGAGAGGACTTAATCATGGACAAAATGCTTTATATCTCGATGAATGCAGCTCAGCAAACGATGCTGGCTCAGGCGACTAATAGTAATAACTTAGCTAATGTTAATACGACAGGATTCCGTCAAGATTTTGAGCAATTTCGTAGTTTACCAGTCCTTGGTGATGGTCTGCCCAGTCGAGTTTATTCAGCCAGCGAGCGTGTAGCGACTAATTTTGAGACGGGTTCAATCCATTCAACGGGACGTGAACTTGATATTGCGATCAACGGCGAAGGATTTATTGCTGTTGTTGGTAAAGATGGTCGTGAAGGCTATACACGCGCTGGTGATTTGCGAATATCGCCATCTGGACAGCTTCTCACAGGAACAGGTTTAGCTGTACTTGGTGAAGGCGGGCCTATCGCTATTCCTCAAGCAGAGAAAATTGAAATAGGCTCGGATGGCACAATTTCAATAAGACCTGTTGGCAGTGAAGCTAACGCGTTAGCACAATTAGACAGGATTAAATTAGTTAATCCTGCATTAACCGAACTCCAAAAAGAAACAGATGGCTTGATACGCTTAAAAGATGGCACCACAGCAGCAGCCGATGTATCAGTTAAAGTTGCCTCAGGGAATTTGGAAAGCAGTAATGTTAATGCCGTGAGTGCTTTAGTCAAAATGATTGGTCTGCAAAGACAGTATGAGATGCAAGTGAAAATGATGTCGACAGCACAAGAAAATAGTGCGTCATCGGCACGTTTGTTGCAGCTAGCTAATTAGATTAATGAAACGTCAAAATAACGTAGGAGGCTAAGACATGAACCAAGCTTTATGGATTGCCAAAACAGGCTTAGATGCCCAACAAACTAGAATGTCAGTTATTTCAAATAACTTGGCTAACGTCAATACAACGGGCTTTAAGCAAGATCGCGCGGTATTTGAAGACTTACTTTATCAAACTATCCGTCAACCGGGAGCGCAGTCTTCTACAAGTACACAATTACCGTCAGGTTTGATGCTAGGTACAGGTGTTAGAACTGTCGCCACAGAAAAACAGCATACTCAAGGTAATATTATCTCGACGGGTAATGCCTTAGATATAGCTGTACAAGGTCGTGGTTTTTTCCAAGTTCTATTGCCTGAAGGTGATATTGCATATACACGTGATGGTACATTTCAGCTTGATTCAGATGGTCAGGTTGTTATGTCAAATGGCTATCCTCTTGAGCCTTCAATCACAGTTCCAACTGAAACAACCAGTATTACAGTGGGTACGGATGGGACTGTCAGTGTGCAACAAGCAGGTCAAACATCAGCTTCTGTCATTGGCAATATTGAGTTGGCTGACTTTATCAACCCAACAGGATTACAAGCAATTGGTGAAAACTTGTTTAAAGAAACCTCAGCAAGTGGAACAGTGACGACTGCGACGCCAGGTACAACAGGTGTTGGTACTGTTTTTGGTGGTGCTTTAGAAACATCAAATGTCAATGTGGTGACAGAGCTTATCAATATGATTGAAACGCAGCGTGCTTATGAGATGAATTCAAAAGCGATTTCTACTGCAGACCAAATGTTGCAATTTGCTAGTCAGAATCTTTAATGAGACATAGCCCTTTTATGGGGTAATGATGATGAAAAAATTGATTCGATTATTTATTTTAGCTACGGCATTATTGTTGACAGCTTGTATGTCAACAACAGCTAAGCGTGATCCTGCTTATGCTGCAGTTCGCCCCGTGGCTATACAAGAGCAGCCTCGGCATGATGGTGCTATTTTTAATGTTTCTAATAACATTTCATTATTTGAAGATTATCGTGCCCGTAGACCAGGCGATATTTTAACTGTTCAACTGGATGAAAAAACTGACGCAGAAAAAGAAACAGAAACAACGATCAGTAAGGATAATGAAAACAATATTGCCAACCCAACAGTTTTCGGTACCAACCCTCAATTTAATTTACCAGGCTTCTTACCTTTAGTTAGCAATAAGGATAACAATCTTAATTTTGGTCTTTCTTCAAATAGTGATTTTTCTGGCCAAGGTGATAGCGATCAAAGTAATAAGTTGACGGGTGATATTAGTGTGTCAGTCGTTGAAGTGTTAGCCAATGGTAACTTGCTTATTCGTGGTGAAAAAGTGATTACTATTAATCAAGGCAATGAATACATTCGAATTGCTGGCATGATTAACCCACGTGATATTGATGCTAATAATTCAATTTCATCTAAACGTGTTGCAGACGCTCAAATTTCCTATGTCGGTGATGGGCCCACTAATGAGGCTAATGTTATGGGTTGGTTAAGTCGCTTCTTTATTAGTGCATTGATGCCGTTTTAGGGGTGATGACAATGATAATTAGATTAATTTTATTGAGTTTATTAAGCCTTAGTTTCTTTCCTGTAAACGCACAGGCTGAACGTATTAAAGACTTAGCATCTATAGCAGGTGTTCGGAGTAATCAGCTGGTTGGCTATGGTCTTGTTGTTGGCCTGAATGGCACGGGAGATAAAACAGAATTTACCGGCCAGAGCTTACGTAGCATGCTTCGTGAATTAGGCGTCACTATTCCACCTGGGACAGATCCTGGGAGTAAAAATGTGGCTGCTGTGTCGATTCATGCTGATTTACCGCCGTTTGCGAAACCAGGACAAAGAATAGATATAACGGTGTCATCTTTAGGTGATGCTAAAAGCTTACGTGGTGGGACCTTATTGATGTCGCCATTAAAAGGGGCAGATGGCCAAATTTATGTGATGGCACAAGGTAACCTTGTTGTTGGTGGGTTTGGTGCTGAAGCAGGTGACGGTTCAAGAGTGACAGTCAATATCCCAAGTGCTGGTCGAGTGCCTAATGGTGGTACCGTTGAGCGTACAGTCAAAAATGCATTTAATGTCGGCGATCATATTATTCTCAACTTACATCAACCAGACTTCACTACTTCAAGCCGTTTAACAGACTCTATTAATCATACTTTAGGTAAAGGGTCTGCAAGAGCTATAGATGCTTCATCTATTAAGGTGAATGCACCTCGAGATCCTAGCCAACGCGTTCCTTTTCTAGCTTTAGTTGAAAATTTGCAATTAGTGCCGGGAGAAGCGGCAGCAAAAATTGTGGTTAACTCTCGCACGGGCACAATCGTAATCGGTCGACATGTTCGTGTAAGTCCTGCGGCAGTTACGCATGGTAATTTATCGGTCACGATTTCTGCCAATGCTGAGGTCAGTCAACCTAATGCATTTTCCGATGGCGAAACAGTGATCACACCTAATTTTGGTGTTGAAATCACTGAGGAAGACAGCCGTATGTTTGTCTTCAATCCGGGCGTTTCTTTGGATGATATAGTACAAGCAGTCAATCAGGTTGGTGCAGCCCCGGGTGATTTAGTGGCTATTCTCGAAGCGTTAAAACAAGCAGGTGCTTTACGTGCTGACTTGGTGGTTATTTAACGATGAGCACCTCTAGTCCTATCGCGCATACAGCGCTCGACTTTCGCGGTTTAGCAGAGCTACGTCGTAATGCCAATGAAGAAAGTGATGAGCAAGAAACATTGAGAGAAGTGGCCGGACAGTTTGAAGCTTTATTTCTCAATATGATGCTAAAAAGTATGCGTCAGGCTAAATTATCTGATGGCATTTTTGATAGTTCTCAAAGTGAAATGTACCGCGATATGTCGGATCAACAATTAGCCATGGATCTTTCAAAACGAGGAGGCTTAGGTCTTCAGGAAGTCATTATCAGACAACTAGGCGGTCATCTGGCTGAAAAACTAGATATTTCTACACTATCTGAATCTCAGAAATTACGAACCTTCAATATAGAGACCGTAGATAGACGACAAGCTTTGCCAGTGATTGATAAGGCAGCATTGATGGATCAGCTTGATACATTTAAAGCCATGGGTAAAGAAGCTTCCGATCCTATTTCACCTAAAGTGATTAACTTTAATTCGCCAGCTGGCTTTGTCCGACAGCTATGGGCGATGGCTGAGCAAGCAGCAGCAAAAATTGGGGTTAAACCAGAGGCTATTTTATCGCAAGCAGCGTTAGAGACAGGTTGGGGTAAACATGTGCTTACTCAAAAAAATGGTGATTCCAGCCATAACTTATTCAATATAAAAGCACACTCTAGCTGGCGGGGCGATACCGTATCTGTCGGTACCCTTGAGTATCATGATGGTGTTGCTGTTAAAGAACAGGCGAAATTCAGAGTCTATGATTCATACCAAGATAGCTTTAATGATTATGTCGAATTTTTGCAAACGCAACCAAGGTATCGACGAGCTTTAGAACAAGCAACTGATCCTGAATTGTTTATTGAGAGCCTTCATAAAGCAGGTTATGCAACGGATCCGGATTATGCTGACAAGATAAAACGAATTATGAACAGTGACACTTTGGCACAAATTTCTATGCCAATAGAGCGTTCATCAATGATAAGTGAAAGTGAATTCACAGGGGCGAGGTCATGAGTTTATTATCGACAGGGCTTTCTGCTCTCACTACGAACCAGACTTCATTAGCTACGACGAGCCATAACATTAGCAATGTCAATACCGAAGGCTATAGTCGCCAGCGTGTAGATCAAGTGACAACGCTGCCGAATTTAGAAGGCTCGTATTATGTTGGTACTGGCGTCACTGTTGGTGGTATTGAACGTCTCTATGACGAGTTTTTAGCGACGCAGATCCGTACTTATACATCACAGCAAGCGCAGAGCGATGCTTTTGCTCAACTCGCTGGACAAATAAGTGATATTTTGGGTTCTCCAACATCAAGTTTGTCATCGGGATTGGAATCATTTTTCAATGCTGCTGATGCGGTGGCTAATGACCCGACTTCGATCGCTGCGCGCCAAGTATTATTGTCAGAAGCCGAATCCTTGGTAAATCGGTTTAGTGCTATTGATCAACGCTTACTGCAACTTGATAGCCAGTTAGATGGTCAGTTGAATATTGCTGTAGACGAAATAAACGTTATTTCAAGAGGAATTGCAGAGCTCAATATCGCAATTTCTGAAGCATCCAGTGATGTTGGGTCACAACCTAATGACCTGCTTGATCAACGAGATCAATTGATTAATAGACTATCAGAATTTGTCTCAGTTTCTACGGTTAAAGAAGATAGTGGTGCAATCAGTGTTTTCATTGGTAATGGCCAAGCTTTAGTGGTTGGACAAACCCAAGTTGATTTAACTGTTATACCTGATAATTCGACCGACCCAGCGAGATTAGCGATAGGGTATGGCAGCACGGGAATAGATATTTCCAGACAACTTTCCGGGGGTAGCCTAGGTGGCATACTGCAAGTTCGTGGTGATGTCATTGATTCTGCCCGAACCGAATTAAATGCATTAGCAACTGGACTTATTGACAACGTCAATACTATTCATCAACAAGGCGTCACATTAGATGGCAATATCGGTGGTAACTTATTTGGCCCGGTTCCGCCTTCAACCCTTGTTGCAGGCGCTTCAAATATTTTTGTTGCCATTACTGATCCACGCGATGTGGCTGCAGCCTTTCCTGCCAAAGTGAGCACCAGTGTGACGACATCGGGAACGGGTGCCGTTGAAATAAGCAGCATAGATATAACACCACCATTGACGTTACCAGTTTTTGCTGTGGGTGCTGACATTCAAATTACTTTTGATGCTGCAACAAATCAATATACCGTTACAGATGGCGTAAATAACACCACGTTTGCATATGATCCGGCGGTTGATAGCGGTAAAACAGTTAACTTAACTGCACCTTTTGTCGAGCTAACACTCACATTAACGGGGGTGCCTGTTGATGGGGATCAATTTACCATTGGTAATAATTCTGCTGTTGGTGATAATAGAAACGCGCTGGCTTTAGCCGATTTAAGAGCAGAAAAAGTGTTGGCAGGTGGTACGCAGTCTTTGGCAGATGCGTATGATATTTTGATTGCCGATGTGGCAACACGAACTAACAGAGCCGATATTAATAGACAAACGCAACAAGGCTTACTCGACCAAGTTGAGTCGAGGTTTAGCAGTATTTCTGGTGTAAACTTAGATGAAGAAGCGGCTAATTTGATTCGTTTTCAACAGGCTTATCAGGCGGCATCACAGATTATTACCGTTTCAAATACTGTATTTAATTCATTGCTGTCAGCCATATAAGGGGGCGACATGCGTATTTCAACAGCCCAGATTTTCCAGCAAGGCTTAACTGCCATGCTTAATCAACAAAGTGCATTGGCTAAGACGCAACAGCAATTGGCGACAGGACAAAAACTAGCTTCACCATCAGATGATCCCGTGGCTGCTGTGCAGATCCTGACTTTTGAGCGAGAGTTCAATTTACTGGGACAATATATAGGTAATGCCAATGTAGCGAATAATAAATTAAGCTTGGAAGAAGGTGTTCTAGACGGTGCTACAAATGTGTTGCAACGGATTAGAGAATTGGCAGTACAAGGTTTAAACGCAACTAATTCGCAAAGTGATAGATCCGATATAGCCCAAGAAATTCTAGTGCTTAATGATGAGCTTCTATCCTTATCTAATACCAAAGATGCCAGTGGAAATTACCTGTTTTCAGGCTTTAGTACCAATACGAAACCTTATGACTCTACCGGAGCTGCTTATGCAGGTGATGAAGGCCAGAGAAATATTCAAGTAGGGCCAGATGTCTTAGTCGAGACTAATGATCCAGGCAGTTCAATATTTGAAGCCGAACATGGCGAACTTGTCGTGACAGACAACGTAGGTCCTAGCTCAGCTTCATTGAATATAACCTCATTGGGTTCTAATGCTATAACGCCGGCTGTTACGGTGAGTTTCACTGCGCCAGATACATTAACGGTGGATGATGGCACCAACAATGTGGTTGTGAGCCCTTATATTGCAGGTCAATCTATTGTGTTGAGTGATCTCAATAATAATTTTCCAGACATTACTCTGCAATTAGATGGCACCTTGGCAGATGGCGATTCGTATACATTAGAAACACAGACAACATTGAGTAAAACTGTTTTTAGTACAGTGAATGAATTTGCCAATGCATTGATTAGTAACACTGTGAGTAGTAATGACTCGCCGAATAATGGTGAATTTTTAACCAATATCTCGAGTGTTCTAGATACGGTTATTGACACTAAAGCAAAAATCGGGGCACGAATTAATGTCATTGAACAGCAAGAAGAAATTAACCAAAGTCTTTCTCTGAGCGTGCAAGAAACCTTATCCGAAATTCGTGATCTGGATTATGCAGAAGCAATCTCGAGGTTAACTGCACAATCAACGGCTTTGCAGGCTGCCCAGCAAACTTTTGCAAGGGTTCAAAACCTAACCTTATTTAATTTTTTATAAAGTATTTAGAGGGTATAAAAGAATTTTGTCGGGGCCTGTGTGAAAAGTGTGATCAAGATCACAAAATAGTCTTAAAGTTCTCCTATTTAGGGCCGTTAACCATTGCGGAGACAGTAAATACATCATTTGAATGTATGTCTGTTAATTATAATCGGACTGGCATCCGACCAAAGAAAGGAGAATAGCCATGCCTCAGGTCATTAATACCAATATTTCATCTCTTACAGCACAGAGAAACTTAGATACATCACAGTCTTCATTAGCTACTTCATTACAAAGACTTTCTTCTGGTTTACGAATCAATAGTGCAAAAGATGATGCTGCTGGCTTAGCAATTACTGATAGATTTACTACTCAAATTCGTGGTTTGAATCAAGCAGCACGAAATGCTAACGATGGTGTTTCACTAGCTCAAACAGGTGAAGGTGCACTTGCTGAAATCACTAATAACTTACAACGTATTCGTGAGCTAGCTGTACAGTCAGCTAACGCAACCAATAATGCAAGTGACCGAGCAGCCTTGGATTTAGAGGTTCAACAGCGATTAGCGGAAATAGATCGTGTTTCTAGTACAACTTCATTTAACGGTACTAAAATACTGGATGGTACATTCGGTACAGCTGCTTTCCAAGTGGGTGCCAATGTAGGTGAAACTATTGATCTTACAATTAGTTCGGGTACTAGAACTAGCCAAATCGGTCAAATCGCAACTGGTACATCTTCGGTTGAAGTAACAACAGCAGCCTTAACAGGTTCTGGAACGATTCAAGTCGGTTCGGCCTCTGCGGTTACCGTCGGCGTTTCGACAGCAGGCTCTGAAGCTGGCCAATCTATTGGTAGTGCTTTCTCTAAAGTAGAAGCCATTAACGCTGCCAGTGTCCCAGGTTTAACAGCAACTGCAACGAATACAGTTGAGTTAACGATTGCTGCTTTTGCTGGCACAGGTGACGCATCGGATGCTTATGATCTTCGTATCAATGGTGTTGATGTTTTCTCTGGTTTTGACTTGGAAACAGGTGCTTTGACACAGCAACAAGTCACAGATGCAATTAATGCACAAAGTGATAACACTGGTGTGTCGGCGGTATTAAATGGTGCTGATTTACAACTAACGGCAGCAGATGGTCGTGATATTGCGATTGGTCAAACGTTAACTGGCGTAACAGGTGGTTTATCAGCCGGTGCGGGTACTGTTGTTGATGGAGTCACTTATCGTGCAGGTACAATTGGTACGCTTGCTAATGCAACTAGTAACTCTACCGATGCGACAGCAGTAAATGGCGGTACAGTGACCTTGACTGCAAACGAAAATATTGTACTAACTGGTGATGGTGCAATTTTAGGGTTTGGTGGTGCTAATGTGACGCTTGCTGTAGACACTACAACATTGAATAGTGTTGATGTTGCTACTGTAGCTAATTCAAATGATGCTATTTCTCGTATCGATGCTGCATTGAAATCAGTAAGTGATTTAAGAAGTACGTTTGGTGCGATTCAAAATCGTTTTGAATCTACAGTAACAAACCTGGCTACAACTGCAGAAAATTTATCTGCTGCTCGTAGTCGTATCCTTGATGCTGACTTTGCAGCAGAAACTGCAAACTTAACACGTGCGCAAATATTGCAACAAGCGGGTACAGCCATTTTGGCCCAAGCCAATGCAATACCGCAGAATGTATTATCATTGTTGGGATAATCTTAAGTATTATAGTGGGCCTGTTTTCAGGCTCACTATAATGTTACTTAGTTATAAATAGGATAGCGTTATGGATATTACAAACCAAGTAAAAACGCTGACGACTCAAGATTTAGGCATAAGCAGAACAGCTTCTGTTAACAATAATAACAATACGTCTGATGCATCAGTGGAAGTCATTGAGGTTGCTCCGGTTGTCAATGAAACACTCCAAGAACCGACGGAAGAAGCATTAGCGTCGGCAGTGAGTGACATTAATGATTACATTCAAAATGTGCAAAGAAGCTTGCAATTTACAGTAGATGAAGCCAGTGGCAAGGATGTTGTAACTGTATTAGATAAAGATACTGAGGAAGTGATTAGACAGTTCCCTTCTGATGAAGTATTGGTTATCGCAAGACAATTGGCAGAACAAAAGGGAGATGATCTTATTCAACTCTTTAATTCTAAAGCGTGATCTGGCAAATCAGAATTAGTTAGGAATTATTGATATGGCGATTACAGTTAGTGGGATAGGCTCAGGTATTGATATTGAAGGTTTGGTATCACAGCTTGTCGCTGCCGAAGGACAGCCTACATCTGTACGATTGGCACAAAAAGAAGCCGGCTTTCAAGCAGATTTGTCGGCTATAGGAACACTAAAAAGTGTATTGAGTAGTCTTCAAGATACCGTTTCGGCATTACAAGACTCCGATGATTTTTTAAAAAGGTCAGCGATATCAAGTAATGATGAATTATTTGCAGCGGCTGCGAGTAGTTCAGCTGTAGCGGGTAAGTATAAGGTGGAAGTATCGCAGCTTGCTCAAGCAGCAAGAATTAGAAGTAATGATTTTACTTCAGAAACGGAAATTATTGGTACAGGGACACTTGATATAAGCTTGGGTTCAGATAGCTTTAGTCTAACGATTGATTCTGGTAATCAAACATTAGCAGGCATTCGTGATGCTATTAATGCGGCAGAGGATAATCCTGGTATTACAGCCTCAATTATTAATGTTGATTCGGGTACACGTTTGGTCTTGTCCTCCGACAAAATTGGTGCTGCTAATGCAATTACTGTGACGGCGACAGATGATGCGCCTCTTGATGGCTTCGATTTGACGCGTCTTGATAGTGCGAACTTAACAGCCATTCAACCTGCGCAAGATGCAATTGTGTTCATAGATTCACAACAAGTCACTCGAGATAGTAATAGTTTTTCGGATGTGATTACGGGTGTCACCTTTACTTTGCTTGAAGCAGATGTTGGCACAATAGAAACGCTGACTGTAGGTCTAGATAGTGCATCCATTACAGGTAAAGTGAATGATTTTGTTGAAGCGTATAACTCAGTCAGTGAAACCGTTAATCAATTATCTGCCTTTGATGCAGAAACGGGTATAGCTGGGACCTTGCAGGGTGATGCTGGACTACGAAATTTACAAGGCCAATTGCGGCAGGCTTTATCAGATTCTGTTAGTGGGCTTGATGCGTCTACCTTGGCCTCTATAGGTATTACCACAGATGAAAACGGTCAATTAGAAGTTGATTCTGAAGATTTAAACGCGGTTATCAGTAATGACTTTACTGCCGTATCAAAACTCTTTACCAATGAAAATGGCTTGGCGAATAGATTTGATAATCTATTAGACCGCTACGTAGGTTCAGCTGGGATTCTCGATTCACGTACTGAAGGGCTTGAATCACAAATTGATGGGATAGGGGATGATCGCGAAAGGCTAGAGAGTCGTCTAGTAGTGATAGAAGCACGTCTTCGATCACAATTTATAGCCTTAGATGCATTTGTTAGCCAATTCCAATCAATTGGTAACTTTTTAACACAACAATTAGCCAGTTTACCTGAGCCAAATTCTATTAATCGTAATTAAGATTTTGTTCTGAAAGCACTACTATGGAAACAGTTTTTACAAGCCTAAAACTGTATTTTTCTCACTTTAATTTTTTTCAATAAAATCCCTAAAGTTTAGACCTGTCTTGACGATAATCTATACAAGAGCAATACCTTTATTACAGTGTGAAGGCCAATAAGGAACGTATAATGAATGCAAGTATAGCAATGCAGGAATATCGCCAAAATCATGTGCAAGGCGGCATAGAAACCGCTTCCCCTCATCGATTAGTACAAATGTTGATGGAAGGGGCACTCGAAAAGATTATGGCTGCAAAAGGCTTTCTGGCTGCAGACGAAGTTGCGAAAAAAGGCGAACATATCAGTTGGGCTATTTCAATTATCGATAGCTTACGGTCATGTTTAAACCTTGAAGTTGGTGGTGAATTCGCTGAAAATCTTTTTGATTTATATGGCTATATGGAAAAGCGTTTATTAGAAGCTAATTTGAATAATGATCCAGCATTGCTTGACGAAGTGGCACAGTTAATACTTCAAGTTAAAGCCGGATGGGATGCAATCCCTGCTGAATACCATAATGCAACATCGACTACCTAATTATTAATGTCATCTCAAATTGAGCTTATTGTCAAAGGAATTGACATGAGTAAAGCATTATTACAATTAGCAGAACAACAAGAGTGGCAACAGTTTCTAGAGTTGACACAACAACGTCAAGAGACTTTATCCAAGCTTGATCTTCAGTCGGCATCAGTCAATGCAAGCCAGTATGATGAGATACAACAAAAAATGGCTTTATTGATGAAGTTAAACGATCAGATAGAAACTGTTTGCAAGCAACAACGTAACGAAATAGTAGATAATTTAAAGCAGCTTGATAAAGGCAAAAATGCTAAAAATGCCTATTCCGACATAAGTGAGAACTAGTTCACATTTTCCTTCCGTCATTTTTTTGACAATCAAGTGTAAAGATGGTTAACTCCTGTTTTATTAATAACTTATATTGATTTCTTCAATTGAGTGTTAGTTGACCTATCTGGAGTGAATATGAGTTCAAACAATGTGTTGGTAATCGATGTCGATGTGCAAAGACGCGATCTATTATCAACGATAATTGAGTTCATTAACTGTAAAGCGGTCATAGCCGATGAGCCTGATATGTGGTTCGATGCAATAGAGTCACTTGATGATGTGGCGATGGTTATTATTGGTGAATGCCAAGATAAACATCAGTGTAAGCAAGTGTTGCGCGAAGTGGTTAATCACGAAGCGAGATTACCTGTTTTTACGCTCGAACTAGCAGAATCAGAATGGCTTGATTTCCCCGGGATACTAGGTTCGCTTAGACTACCCGTTAAATACCCTCAACTCAGTAATGCCTTACAGCAAGCGACTATTTACAAAGGGACACCAGAAACTCGGCATCAGAGTGAATCTGAAGTCAGAAGCCTGATAGGGAATAGTCAAAAAATGAAGAGTGTGGTCAAGATGATTGATCAAGTATCCGATTCGGAAGCTAATGTTCTTATATTGGGTGAATCGGGGACAGGTAAAGAAGTTGTTGCTCGAAATCTGCATCATTCCTCGTCACGCCGAAACAAACCTTTGGTGCCTGTTAATTGTGGTGCTATTCCGGGAGAACTTCTGGAGAGTGAGTTATTTGGTCATGAAAAAGGGGCTTTTACAGGCGCTATTACAACAAGAAAAGGCCGTTTTGAAATGGCTGAAGGCGGAACGCTGTTTTTAGATGAAATCGGTGATATGCCATTACCCATGCAAGTTAAATTATTGCGTGTTCTTCAAGAGCGAACCTATGAACGTGTG
The DNA here is from genome assembly GCA_905479075.1 of uncultured Gammaproteobacteria bacterium. Lineage (GTDB taxonomy): Bacteria > Pseudomonadota > Gammaproteobacteria > Nitrosococcales > Methylophagaceae. Next base: position 19,069 of record CAJQLA010000015.1, read on the forward strand.
GGTAGTAATAAGCCAATGACAACTAACGTTCGTGTTATCGCTGCAACCCATCGTAACCTAGATGAGCATATCGCTGATGGTCGTTTTCGTGAAGATTTGTATTATCGTTTGAATGTATTTCCCATTGAGATGCCATCACTCAGACAGCGGCCAGAAGATATTCCGCTTTTAATCAATGAACTGATCACGCGAATTGAGCATGAAAATAGAGGAACGGTCAGGTTAACAGCCCAAGCCATCGCTTCATTATGCCGGTATGAGTGGCCCGGAAATGTGCGAGAGCTGGCTAACGTAATTGAACGTTTAGTGATTCTATTTCCCTATAGCACGGTGGATTTTGATGACTTACCTGAGAAGTATCAAATTGCTACTGGTGATTTGCCAGAAGCGGTCACTCAAGTTATCGAACAAGCGCCTGAGCAACAAATGCCGATTAAACCTGTGTCAGAAAAAGGCAATCAAGCCAATGAGCCCGCGCAAAATAACGGTGCATTGGAAGCAGATGAATTACCTGAAGATGGTTTAGATCTTAAACAGCATCTAGCTAATTTAGAGTTTTTATTGATCAAACAAGCATTAGAAGAGTCTGTGGGTGTCGTAGCTCACGCAGCGACTAAATTAAAAATGCGTCGGACAACACTCGTTGAAAAAATGAGAAAGTACGGCATACAGCGAGAAGGTGAGTAACCCAGCTGTCATAACTTTGACTTTTTAGATTTAATTTTTATAACTTGTTGAAGTTTATCGTTTTGTTGTGGAGGCATGATTTTTGCTCTAGTCAAATATAGTAATTATTTGATATCGGAGTGATATTCATGAGCCTAAAGCAGAATATTAGGACCGCCTCAACACATACACCACAGCATCCTTTTATCGAACAGGCGGGCTGGGATGAAATCGTAGTTGATGAAGCACCGCTGACTAAAGGGCTAAAACTCAACCGTCGAAAGCAAGATAGAAAGATAGAACAAGCACATCGTCTCGCTAATCGAATGGCACGCTTGTTGGAAGTATTGCCGGGTGGCGTTGTTGTTTTAAATGGGAAAGGTATCGTACAACAATGTAATGCGGCTGCCATTAAACTACTAGGTGAACCGCTACATGGTGAGTATTGGACCGATGTTATTAAGCGATCTTTTTCATCTAAAACTGATAATAGTCAGGATTTAGCACTAACGAATGGACGTTTAGTTCATATCTCAACAAGTCCGTTAGAGGACGAGCCAGGTCAAATCGTTTTACTTAACGATGTTACAGAAACACGCCAGCTGCAATTAAAGGTTTCTCATTTACAACGCTTATCAGCCATGGGTGAAGTCGCTGCTCGCTTAGCCCATCAAATACGAACACCGCTTTCATCAGCCTTACTGTATTTGTCACCGCTATTAAAAGAAAATACTGATCCTAAGCTCAAACATAGCTTTGCCAAAAAACTACACAATAGTATCAAACATATGGAAAGCTTGATTAAGGATATGTTGGCTTATTCGCGTGGCGATATGGCGAATACCGCACCAGTTGAAATTACCGATTTATGCCAAGCAGTAGAACAACAATTTCATGCTCAACCCGAAGCCAATAACTACAAGTTAAAAATGAATAATACCGTTCCTGACGCAGTGGTTTTTGGCAGTAAAGATGCACTTAGTAGCGCCTTGAATAATCTATTAACCAATGCTCGTTTGGCTTGTGGTGATCAAGGGGAACTATCGGTCTTTATTGATAGTGTTCAAGACGAACAAGCTGTTAAGTGGGTTGAAATCAGCGTTACAGATAATGGTGCAGGAATAGCAAGAGAAGACCAAGATAATATCCTAGTTCCCTTTTTTACAACTCGTTCATCAGGAACAGGCCTTGGCTTACCTGTTGTGCAATCTATTGCTAAAGCACACCGAGGCTCATTGTCATTTATTAGCGAATTAGGGAAGGGAAGTACTTTTTACTTACGCCTTCCACACTACATAGTAGCGAACAAGCATAAGGAAATTGGATTATGAGTCAAGCAACTATTCTAGTCGTAGAAGATGATAGCGATCTACGTGGGGCACTTTGCGACACACTTGAGTTAGCGGGCTACAAAGTCACTGCAACAGATAAAGGGCAAAGTGCACTGGATAAACTGGCTAATGAAGAGATTGGTTTGTTATTGAGCGATCTACAAATGCGCCCTATGGATGGACATACTTTACTAAAAAAAGCCAAAGCAATGATGCCAGAGTTACCGGTGGTGATCATGACGGCATTTGGCACGGTGCAAGGTGCAGTTGATGCCTTACATGAAGGTGCCAGTGACTACCTAATTAAGCCTTTTGAAGCAGATGACTTACTCGATCGGGTACAGCGGTATGTGAGAACAATCGCTCTGAATGAAGACATGATTGCGGTTGATCCATCGTCACGGGATTTAGTTTCGCTGGCTAAACGTGTTGCAGATACAGAAGCCACAGTTTTAATGAGTGGAGAAAGTGGAACGGGGAAAGAAGTTTTAGCACGATTTTTACACAATAACTCATCGAGAAATGATAAACCTTTTGTGGCTATCAACTGTGCCGCTATTCCTGAAAACATGCTGGAAGCGACATTATTTGGTTATGAAAAAGGTGCTTTCACAGGCGCTAGTCAGGCTTACGCGGGCAAGTTTGAACAGGCAAATCAAGGCACCATTTTATTAGACGAAATTTCAGAGATGGATCTCAACTTACAAGCCAAATTACTACGCGTTATTCAAGAGAGAGAAGTTGAGCGAATTGGTGGTAGAAAAACGCTGCCGTTAGATGTGCGAGTCTTGGCAACAACCAATAGACTGTTAAAGGATGAAGTAACAGCTGGAAACTTTCGAGAAGATCTGTTCTATCGTTTGAATGTGTTTCCTCTCAAATTGTTGCCACTTCGAGAAAGAATCGCAGATATTATGCCTTTATCAAAACATATTCTTCATCGCCATTGTGAGCTATTGAACCGTACGGTTCCTATGTTTAGTGATTGTGCTGAAAACAGCATGATTCAACACCCTTGGCTAGGCAATGTGCGTGAGTTGGATAATGTGTTGCAACGTGCCTTGATTTTACAAGCAGGACAAACTATCAGAGCCAAAGATTTGGCGTTTGAAACGATGACTGAGTCCTCTTCGGTATCAGACCCTCAGGGAGAACCCCTCGCAACAAATAATTTAGGAGATGATTTACGCAGCCATGAGCAACGTCATATTTTGGATGCTTTGGAGCGTAACAACTGTAGCAGAAGGGTGACAGCAAAAGAACTCGGTATTAGTGAACGCACATTGAGATATAAAATTTCGAGTTTTAGAGAACAAGGTATCGCTATTCCCGAGAAGGTTGGCAAGAATTCTGCTAGCTTAAGCTAAACATCAAAAATGTGGAGATACACTTATGATTAATGCTATCGATCCAAACCAATTACTTGCACAGATGAAGGCATTACAGGCACAAGCATCACAGCAGCCAATTGCAACTGAAGTACTGGAAAAACCAGGTGGAGTTACTGATTTTTCTAAATTAATGAAAACTGCAGTTGATCAAGTTAATGAAACGCAACAAGCCTCAAGTCAATTAAAAACAGCATTTGAAATGGGTGATCCGAATGTGTCATTAGCCGATGCAATGATTGCATCACAAAAAGCATCAGTGGCATTTGAGGCGACAGTACAAGTCCGCAATAAATTAATAAAAGCCTATGAAGAAGTGATGAGGATGAGTATTTAGTGAGTTTAAACTCAACATCATTTAATGACTAAAGACATCGAGTAGTACTATGGAAAATGCACCTACAACAACCCCGTCAGCCGCCACAACTATTGCTACAATGCAAGGTAATGTTTCTCGCCAGCCGATTATGAAACAAATTGGTTTTTTATTGGCGATAGCTGCCAGCATTGCGCTTGGTGGTTTCATTTTGATGTGGGCTCAATCACCTAATTATCAAGTACTGTTCAATGGGTTGGAAGCGAAAGAATCATCGGAGATCGTTGCTGCTCTCCAGCAAACGGATACAGACTATAAATTGGACCCAAGTTCTGGCGCAGTATTGGTTCCTGCTTCTAAACTACAAAGTATAAGAATGACGTTAGCTGCAGAAGGGCTACCTCGAAGCGTGTCTCCTGGGATGGAGATGTTAAGTGAAGAGCAAGGTTTTGGTACTAGCCAATTTATTGAGCGTGCGCGTTATCAGCATGCAATGGAAGAAGAATTATCACGCTCTATTTCAGAACTCTACAATGTGAAGAGTGCGCGTGTTCATCTTGCCATTCCAAAGCAATCAGTTTTTGTCCGAGATAGAAAACCAGCGAGTGCGTCTGTTGTTGTCAACTTATACGCGGGTCGTAATTTAGAACCAGGACAAGTAAGTGCTGTGACTCATATGGTCGCTTCAAGTGTGCCAAATATGTCTAATAGTAATGTCACTATTGTTGATCAAAAAGGTAGTTTACTAACCCAAGTCGATAGAAGTGATAGCTTGGCCATGAGTGATAGTCAACTGAAATATACCCAAAAGCTAGAACGAAATTATATTCAGAGAATTGAAAATATTTTGGCTCCGATTGTTGGTTCAAATGGTGTTAGAGCACAGGTTGTAGCTGTGGTGGATTTCACGGTCACAGAACAAACACATGAAAGCTATAACCCTGATATGACGGTAATGCGTAGTGAGCAAGTTCAAGAAGAAAATCGAGTAGGTAGCATGGGTGCGATAGGAATTCCTGGCGCATTAAGTAATCAGCCTTCTCTACAAGGTACTGCACCCGAAACGCTTACTGATGAGGAAGGTGGTGGGTCAGCAACGCCATCTGCTATACCAACGACGTCAAGTAAACAAAGCACAAGGAATTTTGAGTTAGATCGGACTATTAGCCATACCCGTGTGGCACCAGGGTCTATCAGAAAATTAAGTGTAGCGGTATTAGTCGATGAGCGTCGTGAAGCAGGTAGCACAGAATCAACGCCATTATCTGAAGCTGAAATGACAAGAATTAATGCGCTTATTATGGATGCCATAGGCTTTAATAAAGCACGTGGTGATAGTTTGAATATTGTTAATGCCGCATTCTTAATACCCGCAGAAGCTGAACCGTTACCGGAACTTGCTATCTGGGAACAGGTTTGGGTATGGGATGTTGCTAAACAAGCCTTAGGCGGCTTGTTAGTCTTGTTCTTAATCTTTGGTGTCATTAGACCTGCATTTAAAGACTTGAATAAGGTTGATCAGGCTAGCGCAGGAATGCAAGCGAATATAGCAGCAGGCATGAATCCAGAAGCAGCATTGGCACTAGCGAATACAGGTCAGGCTGAGGGTGCTAAAATAACGACAGGTTCAGAGGATGTAGAAGGCCAACTTACTAATGTTCGTAGTCTTGTACAACAAGATCCAGCATTAGTGGCGCAAGTGGTTAAGAATTGGACAATGAGTGAATCATAATGGCTGAACAAGCAGCAAGAACATTATCAGGTACTGAAAAAGCAGCTGTCTTTTTACGCTCTATAGGCGAGACAGAAGCAGCACAAGTGCTTAAGCATATGAATCCGAAAGAGGTTCAAAAAGTCGGCCAAGCGATGGCAATGCTGACCAATGTATCAAGAGAAGAAGTGCAAGTTGTTATTGATAACTTTATTACGACTGTCGAGGAACAGACGGGTTTGGGTATTGGCTCTCATGACTATGTTCGTACAATGCTGATAAACGCCTTGGGTGAAGAAAAAGCGGTCAATGTTCTCGACAGGATAGTATCTGGTGGCAATACCACTGGCTTAGAACAGCTTAAGTGGATGGATGCTCGAGGTATTTATGAAGTTATTAAAATGGAGCATCCACAAATCATAGCGATTGTGTGTTCATTTTTAGAAGCCGATCAAGCCGCTGAAGTGCTGAGTATGTTTGACGATGCTGAACAATCAAATATTTTACTGCGTGTTGCAACGCTAGATGGTGTTCAGCCGACAGCACTGACCGAACTAAACAGCATTTTAGAAAAACAATTTAGTGGTACGACTGGTGGTCAAACGACAACAGTCGGTGGTTTAAAAACGGCAGCAGATATTCTCAACTTTGTAGAAACAGGTGTTGAGGCTTCCATAATGGAAAAAATCAAAGAGGCTGAACCTGATCTAGGGCAGAACATTGAGGATCTGATGTTCGTCTTTGAAAACTTGATCGATGTCGATGACCGCGGATTCCAAACTTTGATGCGTGAAATTCAGACAGATCAACTGATGTTAGCTTTAAAAGGTGCTGACGATAATTTGAAAGAAAAATTCTTTTCTAATATGTCTCAGCGTGCAGCTGAAATGATGCGAGACGATCTAGAAGCCAGTGGGCCTGTACGGGTGAGTGATGTCGAAGCTGCACAGAAAGTTATTCTTGCGACTGCAAGAGAGCTATCAGATAAAGGCGAGATTATGCTAGGCGGGGGCGGGGGCGATGACTTCCTCTGATGAGTTGATTACCGAGCAATCGGATACAGTCACTGCTGAGGAGTTAGCTGATTATCAAACATGGCAAGCACCTCACGTTGTGGCTGTAACTGATATTGGTAGCAAACAAAAAACTTTTTTAACCATTGATGATATTGATGAGTTACAAAAAGAAGCGCACAAAGAAGGTCATCAACTAGGCTTTGAACAAGGTAAAACAGAAGGCTATCAAGCGGGTTTAAAATTAGCTCAGCAAGAAATGACGCAGCAGGTTGCCTACCTGAAACAAATCATGACCACACTCAACACGCCGTTGGAGGAACTCGACACTGAAATCGAGAATGACCTTGTTTCTTTGGTGACATCTGTGGCGAGACAGTTGGTAAGACGTGAGTTAAAAACAGATAGGGAACATGTCATTGGTGCTGTTAGAGCAGCTTTAGCGGTACTCCCTATTAATGATCGAAAGTTAAAAATATTTCTACATCCACAAGATGTTGAACTGGTTAAAAAAGGTTTATCAATCGACGGCGAAGAGACAACTTGGCAATGGATTGATGATCCTATGCTGACAAGAGGTGGCTGCAGATTAGAAACCGCAGACACTATTATTGATGCCAGTGTCGAATCACGTTTAGAAAGTGTTATCAATAAATTACTAGGTGGAGAACGAGCTGAGGACAGCGAAGATGGCATCTGAGCTTGATCTTTCAAAACTTGCTGACCGAACAGAAAAGTGGCGTTCCAAGCTAAAGGATTATCAGTACCGTTTAGATAATGATCAATCCGAGGTGTTGTCGATAGAAGGACGACTCACTCGCATGGTGGGTTTAACGTTAGAAGCGGTTGGTTTCCAAGCACCTGTTGGTAGTCGTTGTGAAATCCAAGGTGCAGCAAGTAAGCCGATTGAAGCCGAAGTGGTTGGGTTTTCTGGTGAGACACTCTATTTGATGCCAACAGGCGATATAAGAGGCTTGGTTCCAAATGCACGTGTTAGACCGATTCACAGTGATTCACAAGTGCCAGTCAGTGATGCTTTATTGGGTCGTGTTGTCGATGGTGCGGGCAAGCCATTGGATGGTAAAGGGCCGATAAAAGTCAAAGACAAAATGCCTTTGCATGGACAAGCAATGAATCCCTTATCAAGAGCACCTGTCAGGCAACAACTTGATGTAGGCGTACAGGCTATTAATGCATTAATGACAATTGGTCGTGGCCAGCGAATGGGTTTATTCGCGGGTAGTGGTGTTGGCAAAAGTATCTTGCTCGGCATGATGACGCGATTTACTGAGGCTGATGTGATTGTTGTTGGTCTGATTGGTGAACGAGGTCGAGAAGTAAAAGAATTTATAGAAGATATTTTGGGTGAACAAGGCTTAGAGAGAGCTGTTGTCGTCGCTTCCCCTGCGGACCATTCACCATTGATGCGTTTACATGGCGCCATGTTGGCAACGAGTGTTGCTGAGTATTTTCGTGACCAAGGTAAACAAGTTTTATTGCTGATGGATTCACTAACGCGCTATGCCCAGGCACAACGTGAAATAGCACTAGCGATTGGCGAGCCGCCGGCAACAAAAGGTTATCCACCCTCAGTATTTTCCTTGTTACCGCAACTTGTAGAACGGGCCGGTAATGGTGTCAATGGTGGTGCGATTACAGCGATTTATACCGTGTTGACAGAGGGTGATGATCAACAAGATCCGGTTGCAGATGCCGCTCGCGCCATTTTAGATGGACATATCGTTTTATCCAGGCAGCTAGCAGAGTCGGGAGTTTATCCTGCTATAGATGTTGAATCATCTATTAGTCGAGTCATGCCTCAAGTTGTCTCGGAACAACAAATGGAACAGACGCAATTATTTAAACAAATTTACTCTACATATCGACAAAACCAAGATCTGATTAACGTCGGGGCATATTCGCAAGGAACAGATCCTAAAATAGATCAGGCTATTGCCATGTTCCCAAATCTACAGGCCTTAATAAAACAAAATATGACAGAGGCTATCAACTGGCAGCAAAGTATTGATAATTTGGCAGCAACGGTACACACTCCTATTAACCAAGCCGAAGGGATGATACAAACGCCAATGCCAGCGAATATAAGAGGTAATTTTTCTTAAGCTTCAATAGTTGCTGGCGGTCAAAGGTGTCAGTGGAGATAGTGAGAGTGAATCAGTTAAATAAGGTAAATCATTAGATAATGAAACGCTCACAGAGACTTAGTGTTGTGGTTGAACTGGCTGTTAAAGCAACGGAAGAAGCTTTGTACAAAGTGAGTCAAGCCAATGCTGCATGGAGTCAAGATAAGCAGCAGTTAGCTGATTTAAATCAATATAAAGGCGAGTATTTAGTCAAGTTACGTCAGGGTGACCAAGCGACGGTGAGTGGACAAAAAGTGATGGAGTTGCGAGTATTTCTTGCTCAGTTGGATCAAGCGATCATAGCGCAAGAGCAACAGATTGCTCGGAGCCTAACCCATTTACAGAATATGCAGCAAGAATGGCGACAAGTCCGAATCAAAGAACAAGCCATGAATTCATTGTTAGCGCGCTACCAACGAGAAGAAAGTCACCAAATTTCAAGACAAGAGCAAAATGAAAGTGATGAACACAATAATGCTCAGTGGTTGCGTAAGCAAAAATAAGCCATTCTGTTATAGTCACATAAATAGAAAACAGAATGAGTGATGATGTCGGTGTCAATTGAAACGATCAACTGTGGCGATTCTCTAAAGGCAGAAAATTTAGATACACTCTATGCCCGTTTGTTAGTGTCACTGGCTAACGGCGAACAGGTGGCATTAGACTGTAGCGAACTTGACTATATTGATACACCTGCTTTGCAAATGTTAGCAGCGTTTTCACAAGAGGCTGCACTTCATGGACATACTGTCACATGGGATAAAACAAGCGTAGTGTTTCGAAAAAACGTGCGTTTATTAGGTTTGGAACATGACCTGAAAACCATTGATACAAAGTCGATTGCAAGTGAAGAGCAGTTGACGCAGGGATGGGATATCTCTTTTTCACCGCACATTAATTTTTTCCATGAAAGTATAAAAGATCCCCTCCAAATTTTTGCTGAATTAGCCAGTATGGGTGAGTCAGTTGTGGACGTGGATAATCGCCCTTTACCCTTATTTTCAGAAATTGAGCCAGACAATAGTTATTTATCATGGCAACTGACTTTGAAAGGTGATGCAGTAAAAGAAGATATCGAGACTATTTTTGCTTCCGTCGTTCAGTATTGTGAATTGGCTATAAAACGGATAGTTACAGACGTCGATCCAGAGACTGAAATAACACCACAGTCACAGTCACAGTCAGCATTGGCTCAACCCAAAAACAAAGAAATTGAAACCTTACTTAGGGTGAATGATGAAAAGCTTGATCGCTTAACTGGTTTAATGGATCAAATGCTAGTTAAGCAGCATAAAGTTAGTCAGCAGTTTAATGATCAAATGTTACCCCAAACGAACGATGCGATAGTTGAATTAGAAAATAGTACCCGAGAAATGCAAGAAGCTGTTATGCAGCTACGCTACTTACCGATGGGATCTATTTTTAATGGTTTAGCTGAATACGTCACTGGTCTTGTAACCAAGTTGTCTAAAAAAATTGAGTTTAAATTATCTGGTGAGCAAATCGAACTTGATGTTGCTGCACTAGCAATCGTTGATGAATCGTTACGAATACTTTTACACGGCTGTGTTCAAAATAGCATAGTAACAAGTGATCTTCGCATAGCCGCAGAAAAGCCTGAGATAGCTTCACTTCAGCTTATTGTATTTCAACGTGATACAAGTATTATCATAGAGCTGACTGATGATGGTTGTGGTGAAATAGAGGAGCTTGAGACAGGCCTGGACACTGTCCGGAATAAGATAACAACTTTAGGTGGCAGTATTGATATCAAGTCTCAAATAGATGAACAGACAACATACTCCATTCAGCTACCTATGCATTTAGGTGTGATAGATGGACAGCTTATTCGAGTAGCTGGAGAGACATACATTTTGCCCGTGAGCTTAGTAATTGAGTCTTTGGCAATCAATATCAATGATATTAGCGATATTGCTGGCAAAGGTGAATTATATAGATGGCAAGATGACTATATTCCTATTATTCGTCTTGCCCGTTTGCTATCAACACAGCCAACGACAACTGAGTTAGGACAAGGATTATTGGTGGTGGTCAATATCGATGATCAGAAAGTGGGTTTATTACTTGATGATGTACTGGAGCAACAGCGTATTTACAGCCAGACTTTAGCAATACACTATAAGAATATTGCAGGTGTATCGGCTGCGGCAATAATGAATGATGCCTCTGTTGCTTTGATTTTAGACTTGCCAAACTTGATCGGACACTATCGAAATTCGACTAGTACTCATTTTGATTCTGCTAACAGTGGCAACAAGGTGGCCTGAGGTGTTATGAAATGAATGGTTTACACCTATTAAGTAATTCGGTGGATCAGTTAGCAGGCCCACAGGAAAATATTACACATTGTTTGATGTTTAGTTTGGCTGATGAAGAATATGCCGTTGATATGTTACGCGTTAGAGAAGTCAAAGTCTTGGATACAGTGACCACCTTACCCAACACGCCAGATTATATCCGCGGTGTTTTTAACTTTCATGGTGACATTGTTCCAGTTATTGATTTGCGTCTTCTATTAGGCGCGGACGAACAGAAGCAGACATCAAAATCTATTGCATTAGTATTGAGACTGGATAGCGCTAATAACAGGCTGGTCGCTGCGTTGGTAGATGATGTATTAGAACCACTGGATATAGCAGATGAGGATATAAAGGCTGTACCAGATTTTAATTCTAAAATAGACACCTCTTGTATACATGGCTTGGTCTCCATTAATGGTAAAGTGAAAGTAATTTTAAATGTAGAACAGCTATTAAGTCGGGAAGCCTTAGGCTAAAACAGCATAGAAAGTTTTATCTTGTTTTCAGTGTGGCTTTTACTGATAAAATGGCGATAAATTGTACAAATAGATTTTATGATAAACGCTATAATGTTGGTATCGAAGACTATTTTGACTCGCTCTATCTGTATGAGTGAAAGGGTGATGACAAATGACTAGAAACACTATCAGGTGAAGGCTTAATGGCGATTAAATTGACCGAGATAAAAAGACAAGCAGGAGTTAGGTCTAATGTCGCCGAGTCAATCGATAGAGGTAAAACACAAGTTGAACTGGTAAAAGATAGTTTTGCTGAACTATCAAAACAGGGTGAAGCTTTATCTACGCGGTTTTATGAACGTTTTTTCCTGCAATACCCACAAATAGTCCCCCTATTTGAAGGTGTCTCTACCACAGGCCAACAAAAAAAATTCCTAGCTTCTCTTGTTTTGATAGTGCAAAGTCTGGATCAAAAAGAAATTTTCAATGATTACCTTTTAGGGCTTAGCGAAAGACACATTCATTATGGTGTGAAGAAAGAATACTATCCAATGATAGTGGAAAATCTGCTGGCGGTTTTTGCAGAATTTTCAGGGAAGAAATGGACGGCGCAGCTAAGCCAAGCTTGGGAAAATACACTTAATAGCATTACTGCCGTCATGCTAAGTGCCTACACGGAATCTGATAATAGTGAAGTGGCGGGCGTTAGTGAAGATATACAAGCACCACAGTCGTGGGATGCATCATTATTAAACGCTGTAACAACAGCGGTGATGATGATTGATCGAGATGGTAATATTACTTTTGCTAATCAATCAGCGATCGATAAGTTGACTCAATACCGTAGTGAGTTACAGCCAATTATTCCAGACTTGAATATTGATAAATTAGTCGGCAGTAATGTCAATCATTTTCCTAAAACACTCTCAGTAAGATGGGCATCTCTTTCAGCGCCTGAGAGGCTACCTTATAAAACAGAGTTGGAAGTAGGCCCATTGCTCGTACATTTAACGATGACAGCTGTTATAGATGAACGAGGGAAATATATAGGCACTGCATTAGAATGGGAAGAACAGTCAGAGCTTGCTGATACTAATGAGTCTTCAAATAAGATGATGTCAGCATTGCTTGATAGTCTCGAGGCCATGTCTAAGGGCGATCTGACAAAAAGGTTGAGCGATTTTCATGACAACGATTTTACTTTATTACAGGCATCAATTAATAGCGAATTAGACAAAATAGCCCAGCAGATAACAGAAAGCAGTGATAACCCCTCAAGTACTGGACAAGCTTCTGTAGCAATCAGCGAAGCTAGCAAGCAGCTTGGTGAGGGGATAGAGGATCAATTATCCTTATTACGAGACAATGGTTCGATTCTCGAAGCATTAACAAGTAGCTTGCAGCAAAATATCGCTAATGCGAACTCAGCAACACAGTTTAGTAGTGAGTTGCTTGAACAGGCTGAGAATGGCAGTCTGACGATGACACAAGCGATTGAGTCTATAACCGTACTTAATACATCGACGCAAGGAATGGCTGACCTCATTACTAATATTGAGCAAATGGCATTTCAAACTAATTTATTGGGTTTAAATGCTGCGGTTGAGGCGACACATGCTGGTGAACAGGGCCGTGGCATGGCTGTTATCGCAGCCGAAATTCGTAGTTTTGCTAAGCAAATAACAGCACAAGCACAAGATATTAAAGATCTGATTAATGCCAATGAAGCGAGTATGCAACAGAGTTACCAGCTAGTTGATAAATCCGGCCATTCAATACTTGATATTGTGACTGGTTCCGAAAAAGTAAACGAAATCGCTTCCGAAATTGCAGCAGTCGCTACAGAGCAAACTCAGAAAATAGAACAAATAAATAAAGCATTGGCAAAAGTGAACGAGTTAGCGGAATCTAATACTGACATAGCCAAACAAATTTCAGATACTGATATAGCCTAAGCGCTCTACTGTCTGACCCCTATCCCAACCCTTGGCATACTGATTGCTTTGTGAGTACTACAAGGTACTAACTAAAGTGATAACGCAAATAGGGATCGACTATGAATCACGAGCTTTTATTAAATACAGAAACACCAAAAATAGATAATAAGCCCGTTGTTAAACCTGCATCTTCATTAGAGACAGATAAGCCGGAAAGTACATCACAGCGTGCATTCTCATCAGAGTTAAATGAGCAGGTCAGTCAACAATTCAATTCAAAAGACGAACATGTAGTTCCATCGAATAATCGATCAGACGTTGCTACGGTTGTAACTGGGTCCGATCGAAAAGCGGAAGCGAAAAATAAGGAAAACGGCAAGCCATTGCCGGAAAATGGGTTGGGTGAGTCGACGCTAGGTCAAGCCATTGCGCATATTGTTAAGCAAGTGCCGCCAGAAGATAAAGGCACGGTTAAAGAAGCTTTATTATCCGTTATAGAAGATTTTAAGAATCATGCTAAGGGTAAAGGTCAGGCAACAGAAGTCGCACCGACAGAGAATATTCCCAAACTTATTGAACAATTTGCTGATATTGTTGCCGCTAGCCCCGCTTCACAAGCTAGTAAGACCATACCTGAGGATGGTTTACAAACTGATAAACCTATACAAAATATAAACGCCGTAGCGGCAAGCAGCGACTTAGAAGAAATAGATAGTATTCAGAAACAATTACTGTCATCGCTGGGGAGCATTACCGACAATAAAGCTGATCAGTTCACTGATAAAGCTGCAGTCCCTCAACTGGTACAGCAGATCAAAGAACTCACTGCACAAGTAAAAGTAATAGTAGCGAATGAGCGATTATCAAACACAGAAAATAAGAATGATCTAGGAAAGACCATTGCTGATTGGATGAAGAAAATTGGTGAATTAGCTAAGACAGCATCAGGACAAACAGTAGTGACATCCGATACGGATGCAAAATTGAAAGAAAATATCCTGAGTACTGGGCAAGATACAAAAGAGTTAAAAATAAGGCCCGATATTCTTCAAGCTTTAGCCAATAAAGTGGCAGGTGATGAGTCAAAGCAAGGGCAAACGGCTTTGGGAGACAAAGTTATTCAAAAAGTGACTGATCAAGGCAGCGAGAGGGCTATAGAAAGAGTGACTCAGCTAGCTGGGTTAATAAAGCCAGAGAAGCAGGAATCACAGTCAACAAATCGTACGCCTAATGATAAAGGTAGAGTGCCAACATTTGGACCAGCACTCATCAATTCAGCACCTTTAACGACTGATACTGGGCCAAGAACGGCAGCAACGCTTGATATCCAACCTGCATTGCAGAGTCAAGCATGGAGTAAAGTCGTCGGTAGTCGCGTTATTTGGATGGCTAAAGAGGGTATACAGAAAGCATCATTGCAACTAAACCCTGCAAACTTAGGCCCTGTAGAAGTCCGGCTTAGTGTACAAAATGAACAGACCAATGTGATGTTTATTGCTCAGCAAGCAGCGACTAGAGATGCATTGGAACAAGCCTTACCGAGACTGCGTGAAAGTTTTGCCGAAAATGGCTTAGATTTGGCTGATGCGGATGTTATGGAACAGTTTCAAGGCAATGATGATAGTGAGCAAACTGATGCTGATCCGCAAAATCATGGTTTAAATGAAAATAATATCGCGATGGCAGTTGATGCCGTTGAAAATGGCGAAGTCGACGAGTTATTAAATCAACAAGAAGGCGCTGTTGGCCTGAGCGTGTACGCTTAAAATCGGTGTGTGATGATACTCCTCACTGCTCTCGTTTATTTGAGGCTTTTTTCTATCGCATCTAAAGCTTTCATTGGATCTTCAGCCTCTGTTATCGGTCTACCAATAACAAGATAACTACTACCAGCATCTATGGCTTGCTTCGGTGTCATGGTTCTATGCTGGTCACCGTGAGCACTATTAGCCGGACGTATCCCTGGAGTAATAAGTTGAAAGTCTTCGCCGTGAATTTGTCGTAGTTGGCTTGCTTCCTGTGCGGAACACACTACGCCGTCTAAGCCACTGTCATCAGCTAATTGAGCTAACTTTAAGACGGTGTCACTGATCGAACCTGTTAAGCCTATTTGTTCAAATGTTTGTTGATCCATACTGGTTAACAAGGTGACGCCAATGAGTATGGGTGTATTGCTGTGGTTGGCGACTGCTTCTTTTGCGGAGACCATCATTTTTTGTCCGCCTAATGTATGGACATTCATCATCCACACACCAAGATCAGCAGCGGCTAAACAGGCTTTTGCAACGGTATTTGGAATATCATGATATTTCAAATCAAGAAAAACATCGAAACCTTGTGAGACTAATTTTTCAACTACTTGAGGGCCTGAACGTGTAAAGAGCTCTTTACCTACTTTGACGCGACATCGGCTAGGATCAAGCTGACTAGATAAGGCAAGTGCTGATTCCATTGTTGGATAGTCAAGAGCAACAATAATGTTTGAGCTTGGCATGATAGCTTCCGGATAATAACAATGGCATGATCCTACATTAACTCCCTTGGTTTCGTCATAATTTCTGTTTTTAAAAATTAGAAAATCGATTCTATTCTGCAATTAACGCTGTTGATGCTATTCTGTGCCGGTATTTTTTTAGGAAAAAATGATGGATTTTGAGGTTTCAGCACAAGATGGTCATGCCCGTCGTGGTCAGTTGAATTTCCCGCGAGGAACGATTGAAACGCCGGCATTTATGCCCGTTGGCACTTATGGCTCAGTGAAATCAATGACACCTGAAGAAGTATCGGCGACAGGTGCTGAAATCATACTCGGCAACACATTTCACTTGATGCTGAGACCGGGTACTGAGGTGATTAAGCGGCATGGAGATTTACATGATTTTATGCGCTGGCAAGGGCCAATTCTAACGGACTCAGGTGGCTTCCAAGTATTTAGTTTGGGAGAACTCAGAAAAATCACCGAGCAAGGAGTTCATTTTCGTTCACCCATCAATGGCAGCAAAGTTTTCTTAGGACCAGAAGAATCAATGCAGGTTCAGCGCGATCTAGGTAGTGATATTGTCATGATATTTGACGAATGTACGCCTTACCCTGCTGATAAAGCGACCGCTGAGGAATCAATGCAATTGTCATTGCGTTGGGCTAAACGGAGTAAGGAATCTCATGGCGATAATCCCTCAGCCCTATTTGGGATAGTCCAGGGCGGTATGCATGAGGAATTGCGCGATATTTCATTACAGGGACTGAGTGACATTGGCTTTGATGGTTATGCTATTGGTGGTTTATCAGTAGGTGAACCCAAAGAAGATATGTTACGAATATTAGAATACTTAGCGCCTCGATTGCCACAAGATAAACCGCATTATTTAATGGGTGTGGGTCGACCAGAAGATTTAGTTGAAGCGGTGGCGCGAGGCATTGATATGTTTGACTGTGTTATGCCAACACGAAATGCGCGTAATGGACACTTATTTGTTCATCATGGCGTGGTGAAAATTAGAAACAGCCGTTATAAGAATGATACGGGCACATTAGATCCCAAGTGTGATTGTTATACCTGCAAAAACTACAGTCGCGCTTATTTGCATCACCTTGATCGAACAGGGGAAATGTTGGGGCCACGCTTAAATACGATACATAATTTACATTATTATCAGACTTTAATGGCTGGCTTAAGAGCCGCTATTGCAGCAGGTAATTTGACGCAATTCACTCAGGACTTTTATTCAGCAAGGCAAGTAAGTTAAGGCCTGAGATAGTCTCAACTATCTTGGCATGCGGTGCTGTGTCATAATCTCGTTCTTTTATACAACTCTCCAGATTGAGGAATTATGATGGACTTCTTTATTTCGCCAGCCTATGCAGCAGGCGGGCAATCTTCACCAGGTTTATTAGACTTTGTTTTCCCTATTGCGCTACTTGTTTTGTTTTATTTCATGCTAGTGAGACCACAAGCAAAAAGAGCAAAAGAACACAAATCAATGCAATCTGCATTGGCTAAGGGTGATGAAGTGGTAACGGATGGCGGTCTGATGGGAAAAATTCTGGATATTGGTGAACATGCGATCCTCGTACAATTTGCTGATAACCTTGAGGTTAAAGTGCGCCGAGAATCAATCAGTGCTGTATTACCTAAAGGCACATTGAAAAAGCTGTAATTCATACCCATATATAGCTTGAACATAGCTTGCGACATTTAGGATACCTCAGATGAATCATTACCCCATGTGGAAAAACTTGTTGGTGATCGCAGTGATTGTGATCGGTGGTTTTTTCGCCTTACCTAATCTGTTCGGGGATAACCCAGCAGTGCAGGTTTCAGCAGGACGTTATGGCAAAGTAGATCTCGCTCTGATGAGTGATGTTGAGACGGCCTTGAAAGCCAATTCTATTGACTATATAGCAGCCGAATTAAATGATGATCGCTTACTCGTTCGTTTTGATAATGCCGATATACAATTAAAAGCAAAAGATGTGCTATCAACAGCGATTGATAGTAATTATATTGTGGCACTTAATTTAGCGCCTACTACCCCAGCATGGCTGGCAGCAGTTGGTGCTGAGCCGATGAATTTAGGCTTAGACTTGCGAGGCGGCGTTCACTTCTTGATGGAAGTGGATATGGATGCAGCGACTAAACTCGCATTAGAAAGCTTCGCTAGTGAGTTTAGAGTTTTATTACGTGATGAAAAATTACGTTATAGAAAAATAGATGTAGATGATTCGACAGTGACAATTGAGTTTCGTAGTGACGAACATCGTGATAAAGCGATCGTTAAACTTAATGATGAATACAATGACATCATAATCGAACCATTAGAAACGGCAGCATCACCTTCATTATTTGTTCAGTTAACCGAAGTAGCTGTTCGTGAAATACAAACAAATGCTCTGCAACAAAATATCATGACCTTACGGAATAGGATCAATGAGCTTGGTGTTGCTGAACCTACTGTCCAGCAGCAAGGTGAAAATAGGATCGTTGTGCAGCTGCCTGGTGTACAAGATACGGCACAAGCTAAGAAAATTCTTGGTGCGACAGCGACGCTGGAATTTAGATTGCAAGACCATGAACATGATGTACGGGATGCGCTATCAGGTCGCCCACCTGCTGGTTCTAAGTTATTCAACCATAGAGATGGACAACAGTATTTATTACATAAGCGTATCATTTTAACGGGTGAACATATTATTAACTCAGCCGCGACATTTGATGAAAATGGCTCTCCTGCTGTTTCAATCACATTGGATGGTAAGGGTGCAGGTATTTTTAGTAACTTTACCCGTGACAATGTGGGTAACCGTTTAGCGGTTGTGTTTATCGAGTCAAAAACACTGACACGTAAAGTGGATGGCGAAATCGTTAAAGAACGGCGTCAAGTACCAGAAATAGTTAGTATTGCAACAATTAGAAGCCAGTTAAGTAAGAAGTTTCAGATAACAGGTTTAGAGTTATCAGAAGCGAACGATCTCGCCTTAATTCTTAGGGCAGGAGCACTAGCCGCACCCATAGAAATTGTTGAAGAACGTACTATTGGCCCAAGCTTAGGACAAGAAAATATCGATAAAGGTTTTCAATCAGTTGTGATTGGCTTTGTCTTTGTACTGGTATTTATGGCGCTGTGGTACAAGGTTTTTGGTGGTGTAGCTAACCTTGCTTTAGCAGCCAATCTAATTTTGATCGTGGCTTTATTATCGATGCTGCAAGCGACATTAACGCTGCCAGGTATTGCCGGTATCGTTTTAACTGTCGGTATGGCGGTTGATGCCAATGTATTGATATTTGAACGTATAAAGGAAGAACTCCGCGTGGGTAACACACCACAAGCGAGTATTGATGCGGGTTATGGCAAAGCATTTTCAACGATTGCTGATGCCAATATCACCACCCTAATAGCCGCTATTGTTTTATTCGGTTTTGGAACAGGTTCGATAAAAGGTTTTGCTATCACACTCTCCTTGGGTATTTTGACTTCAATGTTTACAGCCATCATGGGAACGAGAGCGGTTGTTAATGCAATTTATGGCGGTAAGAGCCGTCCTAATCTATCGATTTAGGGTGTAGTGATGCAATTCTTAAATAAAAATATTGAATTGAATTTCATGTCAAAACGTAAAATTGCCGCTTTTGTTTCGGCAATTTTATTATTGGTGTCAATTGGTTCTCTTATTGTTCAGGGTTTGAACTTTGGTATCGACTTTACCGGCGGTACTATGATTGAAGTCGCTTATCAGGAAGAGGCGAAGCTGGACGTTATTCGCAACACACTTAATCAGAATGGCTATGACGATGTTATCGTACAAAACTTTGGTTCTATACATGATGTGTTGATCCGCTTGCCTGTTATTGAAACAGAAAACATGGCTGAACTCAGTAATAAAGTGTTGGCGGCGCTACAAGCAGAACACGAGACAACGATTGATGTCCGACGGGTTGAGTTTGTCGGTCCTCAGGTGGGTGAAGAGTTAACAGAGCAAGGTGGTTTAGCCATGCTTTATGCGCTTTTTGGTATTCTCATTTATGTATCGTTACGGTTTGAATATCGTTTTGCAATAGGTTCTATAATCGCATTAATACATGATGTTGTATTAACCTTAGGCTTTTTTTCGGTGCTCCAACTGGAGTTTGATCTGACAGTGTTAGCTGCGATATTAGCGATCATTGGTTATTCTTTGAATGATACGATTGTGGTCTTTGATCGCATCAGAGAAACCTTTCTTCGTATGAGGAAAGGGAGCTCGGAAGAGATTATTAATAAAGCGCTTAATGATACATTGAGTAGAACTTTAATGACCTCTTTGACGACTTTATTGGTTGTCTTTTCGCTATACACTTTCGGTGGTGAAGTTATTCACGCTTTTGCAATCGCATTATTGTTAGGTATTGTTATTGGTACTTATTCATCGATCTATATTGCCAGTAATGCGGTCTTAACCATGGGTGTAAGTAAGGCTGATTTATTACCACCAGAGAAAGAGGGTGATCAGGATATCAATGAGGATGGTAGTCAAGTTTAGGTAGAACACGTTATGAATAAAAAAAGCCCGATTAAATCGGGCTTTTTTGTTTAATGCATGGTTCTATCAGAAAAAGACAATGATTTTCGCTTATGGTGTTGGTCACTCATCGTTAATACTTTCGATGAAGCACCTTGCTCCATTGGGGGATATGAAGAGGCTGCTCTATCGACCGTTTCAACGCTGATAATTCTCATATCACCGTTATGACCACTAAAACTCATGAAGGAAGCAAACTCCTCTAAGCCTTGCATAATGGTGCGAACATTCATTTCTTGCGATTTTTTATTTGTGTATGCCATAGTTACCTCATCTGTCATGATAGGTATCGGACGGGGTGAGTAATTCTTGAAGAAAATTAACGCAAGTTTGCTCGTTATTTTATATAGGGAAAAGTGTCAATTATTCAGCTACGAGCTAAGTGTCTGTTATCACAGCTTTTTTGAAATAATATCGAAATTAATTTTCAATTTAAAAATTTAGTTTGCTAAATTAGCCTGAAATTATTTTGCCATGTCATAAACATCTTTCATTATGCAAATCATATTACGTTTTATAGACATTTGTATGTTTAAAGCTGGTCCGGCTGATATACCTGCTTCTGCTTGGCTGATGAAGCTCAGCTTATTGTGTTATTTTATCCTGAGTCTGCTAATTAATACTTTTGAATATGGTTTTTTAGTTAGCTTTTTAGCGAGTATTATTGAAATTGTTTTTGTACTGTTTGTGGTCAATATCTTGCTGCAGTTTCGAGGGCTAACAAACCGATATTTTCAAACCGTTGCAGCCATTGCTGGTACATCGTCTTGTATTGGTATCGTTGCATTACCAGTGATGATGTTATTTCATTTTTTTGAAGGCAGTGAAGATGTACGTGTTACTGTACTGGCGGCATGGTTAATGATTTTACTGACACTTTGGAGTTTGGCTGTGACCGGTCATATTTTTAAGCAAGCCTTAGCAATAAAGCAAGGTACAGCGATAGTAATAGCCGTAGCTTATGTGATTCTATTAATGACGGTGATACGTTTCGTGATAACAGGGGTAGCGTAGGTGCACATTCATATATTGGGTATTTGCGGTACTTTTATGGGCGGTGTTGCTTTATTAGCTCGATCATTAGGCATGACAGTCTCAGGTTCAGATGCCAATGTCTACCCACCCATGAGTGATCAACTTCAAGCTGCAGGTATTGAATTACAAGAAGGTTACTTAGCGGAGCACTTGCAACCAGCACCCGATTTAGTTGTGATGGGCAATGCCATGACACGGGGTAATCCAGCCGTTGAATATGTTTTGAATAAGGGGCTACCTTATGTTTCAGGGCCGCAGTGGTTAGCAGACTATGTATTAAAAGATCGCTGGGTACTCGCTGTATCGGGGACACACGGAAAAACAAGCACGAGCAGTATGCTCGCATGGATATTAGAAGATGCAGGTCTGTCACCCGGGTTTCTAATTGGTGGTGTACCAGCAAACTTTGGTGAAACAGCTCGCTTGGGCGAAACGCCTTTTTATGTCATTGAAGCAGATGAATATGACACGGCATTTTTTGATAAACGTTCTAAATTTGTTCATTATCATCCTCGAACATTAATTGTTAACAATATTGAATTTGATCATGCTGATATTTTTGACGATTTGGCAGCGATACAAAAACAATTCCATCATCTGATTCGTACAGTGCCATCAGAGGGGTTAATTATTACGCCTAATACTGACAGCGTTGTTGACGATACGATAGCAATGGGATGTTGGACACCCATACAGAAAGTTGGCCTCGACGGTGGTGAAATACAAGCGGTTGACGTGCAAGCTGACGGTAGCGAATTTGTTGTGCAAGACCAAGATGACAAATATGCTGTGAAATGGTCAATGTTGGGGCAACATAATGTCAGCAATGCATTGGCTGCAATAGCCGCAGCACATCATGTTGGGGTGACTGTTGAACATGCTTGTCAGGCTTTAGGCCGTTTTAAGGGTATAAAGCGTCGAATGGAGTTATACGGTGAAGTAGCAGGAATACGTGTTTATGATGACTTTGCTCATCACCCTACCGCTGTTAAAACGACGGTCAATGGCCTTAAATCGAATATTGGTGATCGTAAATTAATAGCAATTTTAGAACCGCGTTCGAATACGATGAAAATGGGAATCCATAAAGATAGTTTAGCGGACTCATTACAAGCTGCCGATCAGGTGGTGTTATTTGAACAGGCGAATATGGGTTGGTCCTTAACTGCCTTAGTTGAGCAATTGGGTGACAAGGCTTCGGTTCAAAATGAAATTAATGCTATTGTAGATTTAGTTTGCCAACAAGCTCAGCCTGGTGATGAGATTTTGATCATGAGTAATGGTGGTTTTGGCGGGATTCATCAACGAATCTTAACGGCATTGGGACAACGATGAAAACAGATGAAACACATATTGCATTAGCACTGACTGGGGCTTCTGGAGCGTTATATAGCCAACGCTTACTAGAGATTCTTTTTGAGCAAGGTATTACCGTTCATTTAATGGTTTCAGCCGCCGCTAGAATCCTATTTTCAGATGAACTGGGCTGGACTTTGCCTTCTAGAGCAAGTGATGTCCATAAATTTATCGTTAATGAATTTAAGTGTGCCCCGGAATCACTACAAGTTTACGGTGAACAGCAGTGGAGCTCACCTTTAGCCAGTGGCTCGCATAGAATAGCAACGATGATAGTTTGTCCATGTACGATGGGGACATTGTCTTCTATTGCCTGTGGCAGCAGTGATAACTTAATTAATCGTGCAGCAGATGTCATGATAAAAGAGGGGCGAAAATTGATTATCGTGCCACGCGAGACCCCTTTTTCAGCAATACATCTTGAGAATATGTTGAAGCTAGCAAGGTTAGGAGTGTGTCTTCTTCCCCCTAATCCAGGGTTTTATTACAGACCTACCAGCATCGACGAAGTAGTCGATTTTGTTGTAGCCAAAATATTAGATCAGGCAAATATAGACCATGATATTCAGCCGAGGTGGGGTGAATAAAAAGGGTTGTAAAAAAGCAGTGATAAGTCACGTATAATTCCTAAATATTTCAGTCGGAAAATCTATGTCGGATATCGAAATAGCACAGCAAGCGTCCATGAAAGAAGTCATTGGCTTAGCAGAAGATACATTAGGCTTGGACAGTCAAACACTTGAACCTTATGGTCGATATAAAGCTAAAGTATCTTTAGATGTCATGGACCAATTGGCGGATAAAGAGGATGGCAAGCTCATTTTGGTGACGGCTATCAGTCCAACGCCCGCAGGTGAAGGAAAGACAACGACCACGATTGGATTGAGTGATGCATTAAACCGCATCGGTAAAAAGTCGATGGTGTGCATTCGTGAACCTGCTATGGGACCTTGCTTTGGTATGAAGGGCGGTGCTGCTGGTGGCGGTTACGCTCAAGTTGTACCGATGGAAGATATCAACCTTCATTTTACAGGTGATTTACACGCTATTAGTGCAGCACACAACCTGCTTTCAGCCATGATTGACAATCATATTCATCATGGTAATACCCTTGACCTAGACAGTCGCCGTATTACTTGGGGCAGGGTGATTGATATGAACGATCGGGCACTACGTGATATCACTGTTGGATTAGGCGGTATTCCCAATGGGTTTCCTCGTCAGGATGGCTTCGATATTGTGGTGGCATCAGAGGTGATGGCAATTTTTTGTCTGTCGAATTCTTTAGTTGAGTTAAAAGATAAGTTAAGTAATATCCTTATCGGTTATTCACGTGATGGTACGGCACGTTTCGCCAGAGATTTAAATGCACAAGGTGCTATGGCAACATTGCTTAAAGATGCATTGAAACCAAATCTAGTACAGACATTAGAAAACAATCTTGCTTTTGTTCATGGCGGACCATTTGCCAATATTGCTCATGGTTGTAATTCAGTTATTGCGACTAAAATGGCGCTTAAGTTCAGTGATTACGTGGTGACTGAAGCTGGCTTTGGTGCTGACCTAGGTGCTGAAAAATTTATTAACATTAAGTGCCGTAAGTCTGGGTTAACCCCTGATATAGCGGTTCTTGTAGCAACTGTAAAAGCATTAAAATATCATGGTGGCGTAGAGGGAAAAGATCTAGCTAATGAAGATTTGATCGCTTTAGAAAAGGGCATGGATAACCTCAAGCGCCATTTAAATAATCTACAAGAACATTTTGGGCTTAGATGTGTTGTTGCAATAAATCATTTTATTCAAGATACCGACGATGAAGTGATGCTAATAAAGAATACGGTTGAAAGCCTCGGAGCAAAAGCCGTAATTGCCAGACACTGGGCCGAAGGTGGTGCGGGTGCTGAGGAATTAGCTCAGCAAGTGCTAGCGATGTTGGATGAAGACAAAGATTCTTTCCAATTTCTTTATGAAGATAGTCAGCCTTTATGGGAAAAAATCACAACTGTAGCGACCAAAATTTATAAAGCATCAGAAGTCGTTGCTGATAAAAAAGTTCAGGACAAAATTACGGCATTTGGCGAAACACATAGTCATATTCCCGTTTGTATGGCAAAAACGCCGTATTCGTTTAGTGCTGATCCAAATTTACGAGGCGCGGCTTCGGATCACACGATCACCATACGTGATGTGCGATTATCAAGAGGAGCAGAATTCTTAGTCGTACTCTGTGGTGATATTATGACGATGCCTGGATTACCCAAAAAACCGGCGAGTGAACTAATTGATGTTGCTGGTGATGGTGTGATTACGGGTCTATTTTGAATAGAGTATTTTCATGAAAAGCATATTAAGAAGTTTATTTTCTCCAATTTTGATTATTTTTGAGAAAGGTGATGATGCTTATGCGTATAAGCCACTCAATAGAAAAATTCTTATTTTTATGGGTTTTATTTTTGCTGGGTTAACATTCTTAGTTTTAAAGTTCACACCCGAAGGTGCAGGCTTTGGGGCTGTGATCCCAGTGATAGTATTTGGACTTGTTGCCTTGGTCACGCTAGTCGTTGGTTTCTTGGGAAATGAACGTGCGGTGAGTAAAATTTGGGGTGTTCGGTGATTAAGATTTATCCCGATGTTTTTTGATTAAATCATAGGCAACTTGGATTTCTTTCGCTTGCTCGGTGGCGACTTTGACCATATCTTCTGGTACACCTTGACCAATTAGCTTATCAGGGTGGTATTGGCTCATTAGTTTTCGATAAGCACGCTTAATTTCTTGATCTGATTGATCGGCAGTCACGCCAAGTGCTTTATAGGCATCATCTAATGATGAAGCTGATACGGGAGAGCCCTGACTAAAGTGTGATTGGTTAAGTACCATATCAAGCATTTGTCTGAACTCAATATCGCTATAGCCCAAGCGGTTAGCAACTTGTTTTAGAAATGCTTCTTCTTGTGAATCGACTCGACCATCGGCAGCAGCCATCACGATCAAATACATCAATAACACTTGTTTTAAATGTAATGTCTGCCCACAATGTTCCATGAAGGCATTGAGTGTGCTTTCAATGTTAAAGTCGGCAGCAGAACCGCGTTTAAATTGGCTAATAGCCTGTTGTCGATGTTCTGCTGACATGCCCATCTTTTGGATAAAATCTTCGACATGATTGATTTCATCTTTAGAAATATGACCATCTACTTTGGCTAATTTACCCATCAATACGAAAGTAGATTCAAGGAAGACTTGCTTACGTTGCCCAGCTGCTAAAGGATTGACTGCACCAAGGCCAAGCGTTCTGGCCCGGTCAATACCACCGCCGATAAAATAGCTTAAAATGGTGAGTATGATACTGCCAGTGAAGTAATAAGCGGCAAAGGCAAGAATATATTTAAACACGATAAAATCCGATGATTATTTTGAGCAGTTAACGTTTACTTAAACTGCTTATTAATAAAACGCCACCCCAAATACCTAATACCCAACTTAAGATAGGAAAGCCTGCCAACATAGTTGTGGCGTAACCATCTAGACCTTTGATAATCGCCGCACCGACGATGAGTGATGCACCAGCGATGGCACCACTTGTACGGTAACTGGCATGGCGAATTTCTTGCTTTATCTTGGCGAGGTCATCGGTGGAAAGTTGTGTTTTTAGTTTGCCTTCTTGAGCTTGTTGCCCCAATTCATGCATCAGCCTAGGCAGGGTAGGGAGAGTGTGTATCCAATTAGGTACTTCTTGCTGTAATGTTTTAACAGCTGCTTGCCAGCCCATACGCTCATGCATCCATTGTTCTAGGATGGGTTTAGCCGTTTTCCATAAATCAAGATCAGGATAAAGTTGGCGACCTAGACCTTCTATATTGAGTAACGTTTTCTGCAACAATACAAGTTGAGGTTGTACTTGCATATTAAATCGTCTGGCAGTTTGAAAAAGCCTTAGCAATAATTGACCAAAGGAAATTTCTTTCAGTGGTCGTGCAAAGATAGGTTCACACACACTACGAATTGCAGATTCGAATTCATCAAGTCGAGTATCTGCTGGCACCCAGCCAGATTGAATATGTAATTCAGCAACACGACGATAATCATGATTAAAAAAGGCAAGGAAGTTATCTGCTAAATATCGCTGATCATCTGGGGCGAGTGTGCCCATAATGCCGAAATCAACAGCAACGTATTTTGGGTTTTCCGGATCAGTGGCATCAACCATAATATTACCTGGATGCATATCCGCATGGAAAAAACTATGTTTGAATATTTGGGTGAAGAAAATTTCAACCCCGATTTCTGCGAGTCGTTCAAGGTTTACATTATTGGCTTTGAGTGAATCTAAGTCGCCAATAGGGATACCATAAACGCGTTCTTGTACCAGCAGTTTACTCTTAGTTAGTTGCCAATTAACGTCTGGAACATAAAGCAGGTCAGTATTTTCAAAATTACGTTTAAGTTGTGATGCTGATGATGCTTCACGCAACATATCCAGTTCATCGAACAGGTTTTTTTCAACTTCAGCCACGACTTCTAAAGGACGTAAGCGTTTTCCTTCAGACCAATAACGTTCTGCAAGGCCAGCCATGGTATAGAGTAGTGCAACATCTTGTTTAATGGTTTTTTCTATATTAGGCCTGACTAACTTAAGGATGACATCACTGCCATCAAGCAATTTAGCTGCGTGGACTTGTGCAATGGAGGCTGAGGCAAGTGGTTGTTCATCAATATCAGCAAAATATTTTTTAACATTGTCTACGCCATAAGCTTTTTGGATAAGGATTAAAGCTTCTTCATTACTAAACGGTGCTACTTGATCTTGTAATTTAGCTAGTGAATCAGCGATATCTTCTGGCAGTAGATCACGTCGTGTTGACAGTAATTGACCAAATTTAACGAAGATAGGTCCTAAATCTTGCAAAGCAAGGCGAAGGCGTTCGCCACGGGGTACGGCTTTGCTATGAGTCAGGCGATAAGGTGACAAATAACTTAGATAACGTATCGGGCGAATTAAGTGTGTGGCTTGAATGATGTCATCCAAACGATGTTTGGAGAGGACATGATTAATTTGGATAAGCCTGAAAAGCTGTTTTAAATTCATGACTTATTATTCTCTAGACGTTCAATGCGTGCGATTATACGGTCACAATCTGCACGTAGTGTATCAACGTCTGATAAATAGGTCTTTATCTGTGATTGGTCCGGCAATATTTGGGCTTCTTCTCTAAGATACTCTGAAATATTTTGTTGCATTGATGCGTGACTATTTTTAGCCCAAAAGGCGAAGTTACGTAAACCTTCAGCAATCGGATAGGCAAGCGTGTCGCCAGTGATTTTAGCAAGCTGGCGTTCCCAATCAAAATCAAAACCATCAAGAATATCTCTTAATTGCTTAGCAAATTGCACATTGCCGTGAATTTCAATTGCGGCAGAAAATAACGTGTCAGGTTCACTACCGACTTTAAGAAGATCGAAGGATGTACCCTTGATACTTAGATCACTTTCGTTACTATCACTGGTCGATAATTGTATTTTTTGTTGGTCAAAAACAGCCAAGATGGTTAATTCAATATCGCTGACATTGATGGCAATACGGCGGCCATCAAACTGTTCAAGCTTTTCCTTAGTTTCTGGATCTTGTGCCAGTGCCGTATTCAATACGAATTCAAAAGGCTTTAAGAATGAACTCATTATAAAGTGGGTTTAAAATTTATAACCAGAATGTAGGGCGACAATCCCCGCACTCATATTATGATAGTCACACCGCTCGAAGCCAGCTTCAACCATCATTGATTTCATGGTTTCTTGATCTGGGTGCATACGAATTGATTCAGCTAAATAGCGATAACTATCTTCATCATTTGAAACCACTTTGCCGATCTTAGGCAGTAATTTAAATGAATAAGTATCATACACAGGGGCTAGCCAATCAGCAGGTTTAGAAAACTCTAGGATGAGTAAGCGACCTCCGGGTTTTAAAACACGATACATAGATCGTAATGCGGCATTTTTGTCTGTGACATTACGCAAGCCAAAAGCAATGCTAATACAGTCAAAACTATTATCAGGGAAGGGTAAAGATTCAGCATTAGCTTGTACATAATCAATGTTATTGACGATGCCCTGGTCTGTGAGTCTATCTCGTCCGACATTGAGCATGCTGGCATTAATATCGGCTAGAATAACTTGGCCTGTACTACCCACTAATTTTGAGAACTTAAGCGTCAGATCGCCCGTTCCTCCAGCTATATCTAATACTTTAGAGCCCTTTTTGACACCACTTGAATGAATAGTAAAACGTTTCCATAATCGATGAACACCCATCGACATTAAATCATTCATCAAATCATATTTATCTGCGACAGAATGGAAAACACCGGCAACACGCTGTACTTTGTCTTCAACAGGAACTTCCTGATAGCCAAAATGAGTTGTTTTTTTGTTATCCAAAATAATTCCTTTACGGTTGTCGCTGATAGCCAGCTTGTGAAAGCTTATCTATATAGTGTTGCCAACGCTCTTTATATTCAGTAGATAATTGGTATAAATAATCCCAAGTAAACAAACCGCTATCATGACCATCATCAAAGAATATCTTGAGTGCATAGTGACCGACAGGAGCGATTTGATCAATCGCTACGTGTTCTTTATGTACTTGTAAGGTCTGTTGACCTGGTCCATGGCCCTGTACTTCCGCAGAAGGTGACGATACACGAAGATACTCTGCTGGCAAAGTATATGCCTTGTCTTCATATCTGAGTTCTAGACACTTCGATTGTTTGTGCAGGGTTATTTCTGTTGGGGGATTCTGGTTCGCCATTTTATGTCGTTCTATAGAATATAACGTGATAGATCTTCATCTTGCACTAAATTTGATAATTGTTGATTGACATAATCAGCGTTAATCTCTATTTGGTGCTGTCCATCTTCGGCTGTGTTGTAAGAGACCTCTTCAAGTAATTTTTCTAGCATGGTATGCAAGCGACGAGCGCCAATATTCTCTGTTTGCTCATTGACTTGGCATGCGAGTTCAGCAATTTGTCTTAATCCGTCATCGCTAAAGGTTAATTGCGTATTCTCAGTGGCCAGTAATGCACTGTATTGTTCTGTGAGTGAGGCATCAGGCTCGGTTAAGATACGAACAAAATCATCAGCGCCAAGTGCATTTAACTCAACGCGAATAGGGAGTCGTCCTTGTAGCTCGGGGATGAGGTCAGAAGGTTTACTCAAATGGAATGCACCTGAAGCGATAAACAAAATATGATCTGTTTTTAACATGCCATATTTAGTAGACACCGTGCTGCCTTCGACTAAAGGTAATAAATCACGTTGCACGCCTGCACGGGAAACATCAGCGCCACCGCCTCCACCTTCACTACGATGAGTGATTTTATCGACCTCATCTAAAAAGACAATACCGTTTTGTTCTACAGCTTCAATAACCTGTGCCTTAAGGTCTTCTTCATTAATAAGCTTGTCTGCCTCTTCTTCTACTAAGAGCCGTTTTGCTTTTTTGACCGTTATTTTACGGGTTGATTTACGTGATGACCCCATATTTTGGAACATGTCCTGTAATTGATTGGTCATTTCTTCCATACCAGGTGGTGACATGATTTCAACGCCAACACTAGGTGAACTAAGCTCTAGTTCAATTTCGCGATCATCTAAGCTGCCTTCGCGTAACATTTTGCGAAAGCGTTGCCGTGTATTTGATTGTTCATCACCATCCTCTTGACCACGAGCAGGGGGCAATAAACTATCTAAGATACGTTCTTCCGCAGAATCTTCAGCACTTATTTTTACTTTCTTGACAGCTTGTTCGCGTAACATCTTCATCGCCGTTTCAGCGAGATCACGGATAATCGATTCGACATCGCGTCCGACATAACCTACTTCAGTGAACTTGGTCGCCTCAACTTTGATAAAAGGGGCATTGGCTAGTTTTGCCAATCTGCGAGCAATTTCTGTTTTTCCCACACCTGTCGGGCCAATCATTAAAATATTTTTTGGTGTGATTTCATGTTGGAATTCAGTAGAAAGTTGTTTACGACGCCAGCGGTTTCTGAGGGCGATTGCTACAGCTTTCTTAGCCGCTTGTTGACCGATGATATGTTTATCTAATTCTTGAACAATTTGTTTAGGTGTTAATGCGTGCATAGTGTTTTATTCAGACTCGTTTTCTAAAGTTTCAATAGTAAGGTTGTGATTGGTGTAAATGCAGATATCAGCGGCTATATTAAGTCCTTTTTCGACAATATCACGGGCACTAAGATCAGTGTTTTCAACAAGTGCTGTTGCTGCAGATTGGGCAAAAGGGCCGCCAGAACCGATTGCCATCAGGCCACCTTCAGGCTCAATGACATCACCATTACCAGTAATGATCAAAGATTGTTCTTTGTCCGCTACAGCTAATAATGCTTCAAGGCGGCGCATCATACGGTCGGTACGCCAGTCTTTGGCCAGCTCAAGGGCGCTTCGCGTTAAGTTGCCTTGATGTTTTTCAAGTTTGGCTTCAAATCGTTCAAATAAAGTAAACGCATCTGCTGTACCTCCAGCAAATCCAGCAATGACTTGATCGTTATACAGCCGACGTACTTTTCGCGCGTTGCCTTTCATGACAGTATTGCCAAGACTAACTTGGCCATCGCCACCAATAACTACTTGCCCATTACGGCGATAAGATAGGATAGTAGTACCGCGGTACTGCTCCATAGAGAGACTCCTGTAGAATTCTGCTGGGTATAATTAAGCTTGATAGTATACTATGCGCTGTTTTATCGCGCAGTGATTATTAAGAATATTAAATAAAGAAGCCAGATTGAGCTACATAAAGATTATTTCTTTATATTCCTGTTTTGTAGTTGACAGCAGCCTTTAATTTACGAATAATGTCCTGTTTTCGTGGAGGGGTTCCCGAGTGGCCAAAGGGATCAGACTGTAAATCTGACGGCTCCGCCTTCGGAGGTTCGAATCCTCCCCCCTCCACCAGTAATATATAAAGAGTATGTAGTTAGATGCGGGTGTAGTTCAATGGTAGAACTCCAGCCTTCCAAGCTGATCACGTGGGTTCGATTCCCATCACCCGCTCCATAATTTGTTTGGAACCACGGCCCGCATAGCTCAGTCGGTAGAGCGCATCCATGGTAAGGATGAGGTCATCAGTTCGATTCTGATTGTGGGCTCCATACATACTTAGAGTAAGTATTTGATTTAGACAGGGATTTTTCTGTCTTTTTTGTTTTTGTTATAACTTGATAATATTGACGGGGAGACTCTAGTCATGTCTAAAGAAAAATTTGAGAGAACGAAGCCACATGTCAATGTGGGCACGATAGGTCACGTAGATCATGGTAAGACTACGTTGACAGCGGCGATTACGAAAGTAATGGCAGACGCCCAAGGTGGCGAAACAAAATCTTTCGCAGAGATTGATAACGCGCCAGAAGAAAGAGAGCGTGGTATTACAATTTCAACCTCACACGTAGAGTATGAAACAGCAAACCGTCACTATGCGCATGTAGATTGCCCAGGCCATGCTGATTATGTGAAAAACATGATCACCGGTGCAGCCCAAATGGACGGCGCTATCTTAGTTGTTAACGCAGCAGATGGTCCAATGCCACAAACACGTGAACATATCCTATTGTCACGTCAAGTAGGTGTTCCATACATCGTTGTGTTCTTAAACAAAGCCGACATGGTCGATGATGAAGAGCTTATCGAATTGGTAGAAATGGAAGTGCGTGAGTTGCTAGACAAATACGAGTTTCCTGGCGACGACACACCTATTATTGTAGGTAGTGCACTTAAAGCCTTAGAAGGTGACACTAGTGATATTGGCGTACCATCAATCATCAAGCTTGGTGAAGCGATGGACAGCTACTTCCCACAACCAGAACGTGCCGTAGACGGTTCATTCTTGATGCCGATTGAAGATGTATTCTCAATTTCAGGTCGTGGTACCGTTGTAACAGGTCGTGTAGAACGCGGTATTGTTAAAGTGGGTGAAGAGTTAGATATCGTTGGTATCAAAGACACTCAGAAGACGACCTGTACAGGTGTTGAAATGTTCCGTAAATTACTTGACGAAGGTCAAGCGGGCGACAACGTAGGTGTATTGCTACGTGGAACCAAGCGTGAAGATGTTGACCGTGGTCAAGTATTAGCACATCCGGGCACAATCAAGCCGCACACACAATTTGAAGCGGAAGTATATATTCTGTCTAAAGATGAAGGTGGCCGTCACACACCATTTTTTAATGGTTACCGCCCACAGTTTTACTTTAGAACAACCGACGTTACAGGTGCATGTGAATTACCATCAGGCGTAGAGATGGTTATGCCTGGAGATAACGTTAAGATGGACGTAACCCTGATTGCACCGATTGCGATGGAAGAAGGATTACGTTTTGCTATTCGTGAAGGCGGCCGTACCGTTGGTGCTGGTGTCGTTAGTAAAATTACTGAATAGAAAAGAATGCCTTAGCCGGGCACTTTGGAAGTCCGGCTAAATTTTCGGCATATATGTTAGGCCAGTAGCTCAATTGGCAGAGCGACGGTCTCCAAAACCGTAGGTTGGGGGTTCGATTCCCTCCTGGCCTGCCATTTTGTCTTCTTCGAGATTAAATAAGATAACGAATAAGAATGGCAGATAATATCAAGTTAATAATCGCAGTCATCATGATGGTGGTTGCGATTACTTTGTTTTACACCTACTCAGAGTATTCAACGCTTCTGAGAGTACTTGGCTTGCTAGCAGTGGCAGGTTTAGCTGTGTTTATTGCATCAAGAACAGCTATTGGCTCAACTGTGTTGAGTTATGTTGGCGACACACAAGTTGAGGTCAGGAAAGTAGTTTGGCCGACACGACAAGAAACGCTGCAAACAACATTAATTGTTTTATTAATGGTGATGCTTGTTGCGTTGATGTTGTGGGCATTTGACTCACTATTGGGCTGGGCAGTTCGCTCCCTAATGCTATAAGGAAAAGATTGAAGATGAGTAAGCGTTGGTATGTGATTCAAGCTTTTTCTGGTTATGAAGGCCAAGTTAAGCGTTCTTTAGAAGAGCGTATTGTGCGTTTTGGTCTAGAAGATAAGTTTGGCGAAGTTTTAGTCCCGACTGAAGAAGTGGTTGAGATGCGTGAAGGACAAAAACGTAGAAGTGAACGTAAATTCTTTCCTGGCTATGTTTTAGTCAATATGGAAATGGATGATGAAACTTGGCATGTGGTGAATGATTTACCGCGTGTTTTACGTTTTATTGGTGGTTCGGGCGATCGTCCTGCACCGATTACTGAAGCTGAAGCAAACCAGATATTACAGCGCGTACAAGAAGGTGTGGAAAGCCCACGCCCGAAAGTCTTATTTGAACCAGGTGAAGTTGTTCGCGTTACAGACGGACCATTTAATGATTTCACTGGTGTTGTTGAAGAAGTGAATTACGAAAAAAGCAAAATTCGTGTTGAGGTCATTATATTTGGCCGTTCAACACCGGTTGAACTTGAGTTCAGCCAAGTTGCAAAAGGTTAGTATTTATCCAGCTTAGGCTGGTTTGTTATAGGGGAGCCGAGAGGCGCTTGTACCCATTGAGGAGAAAACGATGGCTAAGAAAATCGATGCCTATATCAAGTTGCAAGTAGCAGCTGGTTCGGCAAATCCAAGTCCTCCAGTTGGTCCTGCTTTAGGTCAACATGGTGTGAATATCATGGAGTTTTGTAAAGCATTTAATGCAAAGACTCAAAGCATGGAATCTGGCTTACCTGTTCCTGTTGTTATCACTGTCTACAATGATAAAAGTTTTACTTTCATCACTAAGACGCCACCAGCTGCAGTATTGCTTAAAAAAGCGGCGGGCTTGAAAAGTGGTAGTGGTCGACCTAACACAGAAAAAGTGGGTAAAGTAAATCGTGCTCAGTTAGAAGAAATCGCTACGATTAAAATGCCTGATCTATCAGCTAATGATATGGATGCGGCTGTTAAAACAATCGCTGGTACTGCACGTAGCATGGGCTTAGATACAGAGGGAGCAGAATAATGGCTGCTATCGGAAAAAGAACACGAGCTATTCGTGAAAAATTGGAAGAAGGTAAGTTATACGCTATTGATGAAGCATTAACATTTGTTAAAGATAATGCATCAGCAAAGTTTGTTGAATCAATTGATGTAGCCATCAACCTAGGTGTTGATCCTCGTAAATCAGACCAAGTTGTTCGTAGCTCGACAGTATTACCAAATGGTACGGGTAAAACAGTACGTGTAGCTGTATTTGCACAAGGCGCAAATGCTGATGCTGCTAAAGAAGCCGGTGCTGATGTAGTTGGTTTTGATGATTTAGCTGAATCAATCAAAGCAGGCAATATGGATTTTGATGTCGTGATTGCTTCACCTGATGCAATGCGTGTTGTTGGTACGCTAGGTCAAGTATTAGGCCCTCGTGGTTTAATGCCTAACCCTAAAGTAGGTACTGTGACACCAAATGTAGCTGAAGCAGTTAAAAACGCAAAAGCGGGTCAAGTTCGTTACCGTACAGATAAAGCAGGTATCATTCACTGCCCAATTGGTAACGCAAGCTTTGAAGTAGCAGCTTTAGAGCAGAACTTAAAAGCTTTGCTGGAAGATTTAAATAAATTAAAACCTAGCTCTG
Source organism: uncultured Gammaproteobacteria bacterium (assembly GCA_905479075.1). Lineage (GTDB taxonomy): Bacteria > Pseudomonadota > Gammaproteobacteria > Nitrosococcales > Methylophagaceae. The sequence continues at coordinate 54,432 of CAJQLA010000015.1, forward strand.
CGAAAGGTATTTATCTAAAACGTATCAGTGTCTCTAGCACAATGGGTGCTGGTGTCACATTAGATAAGTCTTTCTTAGACTAGTAAAAATTTGGACCGCCCAGCTTTTAGCTGGGTCGTCTAAGACCGCAGGTATAACAATTTAATTGATCACCTTGAGTGATTGGCCTGCGCAGACGGGTTCAACTGCAGAATTTCTAATGTTGAACACCGTAAATGGTGGAAGAGGAAACTCTTCTTTGATAAGCAACATCACTATTTTTACGAATAGTGACCTAAGGAGGTAACTTAGGTGGCTCTAAATCTGGAAGGAAAAAAAGCTGTCGTTGCTGAGGTCGCTGAAATAGCGTCTACGGCTCACTCTGCAATTGCTGCAGAATACCGTGGATTATCTGTTTCTGACATGACTGCGCTACGTAATGCAGCACGTGAACAAAATGTTTACATTCGTGTTGTGAGAAATACGTTGGCACGTCGTGCTGTTGATGGAACTGATTTCGCCTGCATGCAGGAAGGAATGATTGGACCATTGGTATATGGGTTTTCAATGGAAGATCCAGGTGCTGTAGCACGTGTCATGAGTGAGTTTTCGAAAGAAAACGATAAGTTCGAAGTCAAAATGGTTTCATTAGGGGGTAATTTATTACCTGCAACTGAGATTGACAGACTTGCCAAAATGCCTACTAAGGACCAAGCGATTGGCATTCTTATGGGTACGATGAAGGCACCAGTTGAGAAATTGGTTCGTACTTTGGTTGCACCGACTAGCAAGATGGTTCGTACATTCGCGGCTGTTCGCGATGCGAAAGAAGCAGCATAAATCACATTAGTGTGTTGCTGTAATTATTAATTCTGTAAGTTTGAATATAGGAAAAGAAAATGGCTGTATCTAAAGATGATATTTTGGAAGCGATTTCAAATATGACAGTTGTTGAGGTCGTAGATTTGATCGAAGCAATGGAAGAAAAATTTGGCGTAACTGCTGCTGCACCTGTTGCTGTAGCTGCTGCTGCCGGTGGTGATGCAGGTGGCGCAGCCGCTGCAGAACAAACTGAGTTTGACGTTGTAATGACAAGCTTTGGTGATAACAAAGTAAGCGTTATCAAAGCTGTTCGTGGTATCACTGGTCTTGGCTTGAAAGAAGCTAAAGACATGGTTGAAGGTGTACCTGCAACAATTAAAGAAGGTGCAGAAAAAGCTGAAGCTGAAGAAGTTGTTAAAACACTTACTGATGCTGGTGCTGCCGCTGAACTTAAATAAGTTGGCTCTTGATCATGGTGGCTTTTGGGCCACCATGATATAGAAACTGGCTGGTGATTTTATCACCGGCCTTTTTCCGTTACTGGTTAATGAGAAAACTTTTCATTAACTAACTAAAAAAATATAACAATTCCTGCTAGCAATTACCTGCTATTAGGATGTTACTCGAGGTGTAATAAATGGCTTATACGTTTACCGAGAAAAAACGGATTCGTAAGGATTTTGGAAAGCGTCCAAGTGTCTTGAATGTTCCTAATTTGCTTGCAACCCAGGTTAATTCGTATCAGGACTTTTTACAACAAGGCGTCATTGCTGATGAGCGTTCTGCTAAAGGCTTGCATGCTGCGTTTGATTCTGTCTTCCCAATCAAAAGTCATACTGGCATGGCTGAATTGCAGTATGTTAGTTATCGCTTAGGAACACCCTCATTTGACGTGAAAGAATGTCAACTCCGTGGTGTGACTTACGCTGCACCTTTACGCGTAAAAATGCGTCTTGTTATTTATGACAAAGATGCCCCTGCAAAATCAAAAGTCGTAAAAGACATAAAAGAGCAGGAAGTTTACATGGGTGAAATCCCATTAATGACAGAGAAAGGCAACTTTGTCATCAACGGTACTGAGCGTGTAATCGTGTCTCAGCTTCACCGTTCTCCTGGTGTGTTCTTTGATAGTGATAAAGGTAAAACACATTCATCAGGTAAAATTTTATTTAATGCTCGTGTTATTCCTTACCGTGGCTCATGGTTAGATTTTGAGTTCGATCCTAAAGATTCAGTATTTGTTCGTATAGATCGTCGCCGTAAGTTACCAGCGTCTATACTTCTTCGTGCATTGGACTATAACAATGAACAGATCCTTGAGATGTTCTTTGAGCGTGAAACATATAATAAGAAAGGCGATGGTTACGAGTTAGATTTAATTCCTTTGCGTCTTCGTGGACAAACAATCCCATTTGAGATTGCAACATCAGACGGTAAGGTGATTGTTGAAGCTGATCGCCAAGTTACTGGCCGTCATGTTCGTCAAATGGAAAAAGCAGGAATGGATAAACTAACCGTTCCAGCAAGCTATTTGATTGGTAAAGTCGTTGCTGTTGACATGATTGACACTGATACTGGTGAACTTCTGGTATCCGCTAACGATGAAATTACTGAAGAAACTTTAGAAGCTTTCAATCAAATGGAAGCGACTACGATAGAAACTATTTACTCAAATGACTTGGATAGTGGACCTTATATCTCAGATACTTTGCGTTTAGATGAAACAACGACAGCCTTAGAGGCAAAAATTGAAATCTATCGCATGATGCGTCCTGGTGAGCCACCAACACAAGACTCATCACAAAACTTGTTTAACAATTTATTCTTCACTAGCGAACGATATGATTTATCAGGCGTTGGTCGTATGAAGTTTAATCGTCGTCTAGGTCGTGAGGCGCTAGAAGGCGAAGGCATATTATCTAACGATGACATTATTGCCGTCTTAAAAGAACTGATTGGTATTCGCAATGGCCATGGTGTGGTTGATGATATTGATCACCTAGGTAACCGCCGTGTAAGAAGCGTTGGTGAAATGGCAGAAAACCAATTCCGTGTCGGTTTGGTCCGTGTAGAACGTGCAGTACGTGAGCGTTTGAGTATTGCTGAGTCTGAAGGTTTAATGCCGCAACAATTAATTAATGCTAAACCAGTGGCTGCTGCAATCAAAGAATTCTTTGGTTCAAGTCAGCTATCTCAGTTTATGGATCAAAATAATCCATTATCGGAAGTAACGCACAAACGTCGTGTTTCAGCGTTAGGCCCTGGTGGCTTGACCCGTGAACGTGCTGGCTTTGAAGTTCGTGACGTACATCCAACGCATTATGGTCGTGTATGTCCTATCGAAACACCAGAGGGTCCAAACATTGGTTTGATTAACTCTTTGGCTGTTTATGCTCGCACTAATGAATATGGCTTTATCGAAACACCTTATCGTAAAGTGGTCGATGGCAAAGCAACATCAGATATCGAATATTTATCTGCGATTGATGAGGGTGAATATAAAATCGCTCAAGCAACTATCAATTTAAGTGATAAAGGCGAGATCCAAGATAATATGGTGCCTTGTCGTTATAAGAATGAATTTTCTTTGATGCCGTCAGATCAAGTTCAATATATGGATGTGTCGCCACGCCAAGTTGTTTCTGTCGCGGCTTCATTGATTCCATTCTTAGAACATGATGATGCTAACCGTGCCTTGATGGGCTCGAACATGCAACGTCAAGCAGTACCAACTTTACGTGCGGAAAAACCGATTGTTGGAACGGGCATGGAACGTGTAGTTGCAATCGATTCTGGCGTAATGGTCACGGCTAATCGCGGCGGTACGGTTGATTCGGTTGATGCAAGTCGTGTCGTTATTCGTGTTAATGATAATGAGGCGGGTGATGCTGAGTCAGGCGTTGATATTTATAACTTAATTAAATATGCGCGTTCTAATCAAAGTACCTGCATCAATCAAACGCCATTAGTTAAGCCAGGTGATGTCATTGCTAAAGGCGATGTCCTTGCTGATGGGCCATCAACAGATAAAGGTGAGTTGGCTTTAGGCCAGAATATCTTAATCGCATTTATGCCTTGGAATGGTTATAACTATGAGGATTCAATTCTTGTATCAGAGCGCGTAGTTGAAGAAGATCGTTTCACTACCATTCATATTCAAGAGTTGAACTGTCTGGCGCGTGATACGAAATTAGGTACCGAGGAAATCACTAGTGATATTCCAAATGTTAGTGAAAGTGCTTTATCTAAATTAGATGAATCAGGCATCGTTTATGTCGGCGCTGAAGTGAAACCAGGAGATATTTTGGTTGGTAAAGTGACACCAAAAGGTGAGTCACAACTGACACCAGAAGAAAAATTACTCCGTGCTATTTTTGGTGAAAAAGCAGCAGACGTAAAAGATTCATCTTTACGTGTACCTTCAAGCACTTTTGGTACAGTTATAGATGTACAAGTCTTTACCCGTGACGGTGTGGATAAAGATGAACGTGCCCAAGCAATTGAGCATGCAGAGCTTGAAAAAGTGCGTGCTGATTTACTGGATCAACATCGTATTATTGTTGACGATGTTTTTGCCCGTCTTGAAAAAGCATTGAACGGTAAAGTCGCAAAAAGTGGACCTGGTTTAGATAAAGGTGCAAAAGTTACTAAAGCCTATCTGAAGAAATTAGAGCATGCCAAATGGTTTGAGCTCAATATGGAATCAGAAAGTTTAAATGCTCAGTTAGAACATGCTTCTGAGCAGGTTAAACAATGTCGTCAAGATATGGATGATCAGTTCGAAGTTAAGAAACAAAAATTGACTTCAGGTCATGATCTTGCGCCAGGCGTTCAACGCATGGTTAAAGTTTTCTTGGCTGTGAAACGTCGTATCCAACCAGGTGACAAGATGGCGGGTCGTCATGGTAACAAAGGTGTTATTTCAAACATCGTACCTGTTGAAGATATGCCTTATACCGCTGATGGTCGTCCTGTAGATATCGTGTTAAACCCATTGGGCGTACCGTCTAGGATGAATATCGGTCAGGTACTGGAAATTCATCTTGGTTGGGCTGCTAAGGGCGTGGGTTATAAGATTGCTGAGATGTTAGAACAGCAAAAAGAAGTAGCTGAACTAAGAGAGTTCTTAGGTAAGGTTTATAACACCAGTGGTAAACAAGAAGATCTAGATTCATTATCTGATGATGAAATCATTGAGCTGGCAGGTAACCTGAAAGAAGGTGTGCCAATGGCAACACCTGTATTTGATGGTGCACAAGAAAGTGAAATCAAAGATATGTTAGAGCTAGCGGGCCTACCACGTAGTGGACAAGCAACTTTAATTGATGGCCGAACTGGCGATGCATTTGAGCGTCCTGTCACAGTAGGTTACATGCATATGTTGAAACTGAATCACTTGGTTGATGACAAAATGCATGCACGTTCTACCGGTCCATATAGTCTTGTTACTCAACAGCCATTGGGTGGTAAAGCACAATTTGGTGGGCAAAGATTCGGTGAGATGGAGGTTTGGGCATTGCAAGCTTATGGTGCTGCTTATACCTTACAAGAAATGTTGACTGTGAAATCAGATGATGTGAATGGCCGTACTCGGATCTATAAAAATATTGTGGATGGTGATTATCGAATGGATGCAGGTATGCCTGAATCCTTCAAAGTATTAACGAGAGAGATTCGTTCTCTTGGTATCGATATTGACTTGGTCGAAGACTAAAGAAAGTCGTTAGTCGAACTTATTGATAATCGAATTATTAGCCTGATAAGGCAGCGGAGAAAGAAACATGAAAGATTTGCTTAATCTGTTAAAGCAACAATCTCAAACTGAAGAGTTTGATGCCATCCGAATCGGTTTGGCTTCACCTAAAATGGTCCGTTCATGGTCATTTGGTGAAGTTAAAAAGCCGGAAACAATTAACTACCGTACTTTTAAGCCGGAACGTGAAGGTTTATTCTGTTGTAAGATTTTTGGTCCTGTTAAAGATTACGAATGTCTATGTGGTAAATATAAGCGTTTAAAACATCGTGGCGTAATCTGTGAGAAATGTGGTGTTGAAGTGACGATTGCCAAAGTACGTCGTGAGCGTATGGCGCATATCGAACTTGCAAGTCCTGTGGCTCATATTTGGTTCTTGAAATCATTGCCATCACGTATTTCTTTGTTCTTAGATATGACACTGCGTGATCTTGAGCGTGTTCTATACTTCGAAGCATTTATTGTTGTTGATCCTGGTATGACACCCCTTGAAAAAGGTCAGTTGCTATCAGATGAAACATACTTAAATGTCGTTGAAGAATATGGCGACGAATTTGACGCTAGAATGGGTGCTGAAGCTGTTCAAGAATTACTACGTAACATTGACGTGACTCAAGAGATTGAGACGATTCGTGAAGATATTGATGGGACCAATTCTGAAACTAAAATTAAGAAACTGACTAAACGTTTGAAATTGATGGAAGCGTTCCTAGATTCAGGTAACAAACCTGAATGGATGGTGATGGAAGTATTGCCTGTTCTACCACCAGATTTGCGTCCATTAGTACCGCTTGATGGTGGTCGTTTTGCGACATCTGATTTGAATGATCTTTATCGCCGCGTCATTAACCGTAATAACCGTCTAAAACGCTTATTAGATTTGAATGCACCAGACATCATTGTTCGTAATGAAAAACGGATGTTGCAAGAGTCTGTTGATGCCTTATTAGATAATGGTCGTCGTGGTCGTGCAATCACTGGTACTAATCGTATGCCGCTAAAATCTTTAGCAGATATGATTAAAGGTAAGCAAGGTCGTTTCCGCCAAAACTTACTAGGTAAACGTGTCGATTATTCTGGCCGTTCTGTTATCGTAGTTGGTCCTTACCTTAAATTACACCAATGTGGTTTACCAAAGAAAATGGCTTTGGAACTCTTCAAACCATTTATCTACGGTAAGTTGGAGCGTGCCGGTTTAGCGACAACAATCAAAGCTGCTAAGAAGATGGTAGAACGTGAAGGTTCAGAAGTTTGGGATATTCTTGAAGAAGTTATTCGTGAACATCCAATCATGCTTAACCGTGCGCCAACACTTCATAGATTAGGTATTCAAGCATTTGAGCCATTATTGATTGAAGGTAAAGCGATCCAGCTTCATCCTTTAGTCTGTGGCGCTTTCAATGCTGACTTTGATGGTGACCAAATGGCGGTACACGTACCATTGTCATTAGAAGCTCAATTGGAAGCACGTTCATTAATGATGGCGACCAATAATATCTTGTCACCTGCTAATGGTGAGCCAGTCATCATTCCATCACAAGACGTGGTCTTAGGTCTTTATTATATGACCCGTGAACTCGTCAACGCTAAAGGTGAAGGTATTCGTTTCGCTGATTTGGCTGAATTGAAACGGGCTTATGACAATAATGAAGTTGCGCTTCATGCCAAAATCACCGTACGTGTTGATGAAACAGATGTGACATTGCCAGAACCCGAGCAAAACCGCCGTATTCGTGTAGACACGACAGTAGGTCGAGCTTTGTTATTTGGCATTGTACCGAAAGGCTTACCATTCTCCGTCATTGATCGTTCAATGACTAAGAAGGCGATTGGTGACTTAGTGAATGTTAGTTATCGCCGATTAGGTTTGAAAGACACGGTTATTTTTGCAGATCAACTAATGTATCTTGGTTTTTCTCAGGCAACTAAATCTGGTGCGTCTGTTGGCGTTGACGATATGGCTATTCCAGAGTCAAAAGCTGATATTTTGGCGAAAGCAGAAGCAGAAGTTGAAGAGATTGCGACGCAATATGCTCAAGGTTTAGTGACCGATGGTGAGCGCTACAATAAAATTATCGATATCTGGTCACGAACTAATGACCAAATTGCTAAGGCGATGATGGATGGTTTAGGTTCAGATACCGTTGTTGATGCTGAAGGTAAAGAAGTTGAACAGCAATCCATGAACTCTATCTATATGATGGCTGATTCTGGTGCTCGTGGTTCTGCAGCTCAGATTCGTCAGTTGGCAGGTATGCGTGGTTTGATGGCAAAACCAGATGGTTCTATCATCGAAACACCAATTACTGCGAACTTCCGTGAAGGTCTAGACGTACTTCAATACTTCATCTCAACGCATGGTGCTCGTAAAGGTCTAGCTGATACCGCTTTGAAAACTGCCAACTCAGGTTATTTGACACGTCGTTTGGTTGACGTTGCACAAGATCTGGTTGTAGTTGAAGAAGATTGTGGTACAACACAAGGTATTAATATGTCGCCTATCATTGATGGTGGTGATGTTGTTGAACCATTAGGTGAGCGTGTACTTGGTCGTGTTGTGGCTCAAGCTATTATGAGTAACGATGGTAGCGAAGTTATTCTAGAAGCTGGAACGCTAATGGACGAAGGCATGGTTATCATGCTTGAAGAGAAAGGCGTTGATGAAGTCATGGTGCGCTCTGCGATTACCTGTGAGTCGCGTTATGGTGTGTGTTCATCTTGTTATGGACGTGACTTAGGGCGAGGACATCAAATTAACGTTGGTGAAGCAGTCGGTGTTATAGCAGCACAATCAATCGGTGAACCCGGTACACAGCTGACAATGCGTACTTTCCATATTGGTGGTGCGGCATCTAGAACAGCTGCTGATAACTCAGTTTCCTTGAAATACAAAGGTAATATCCGCTTTCACAATATCAAGTCAGTGAAACATGCGAGTGGTAAATTTATTGCGGTATCTCGTTCAGGTGAATTGCATCTAATTGATGACAATGGCCGTGAGCGCGAACGTTATAAAATCCCATATGGTGCTGAAATTACAGTCGCTGATAATGATGCGGTAGATGCAGGTCAAATCATTGCAACATGGGATCCGCATACCCATCCAGTTGTGACGGAAATGGCGGGTAGAGTAGAAATTAAAGATCTTGTTGAAGGTGTCACAGCTGATAAACAAGTCGATGAAGTTACTGGTCTAACAAGCTTAATCGTTCGCGATCCAAAACAGCGTAGTAGTGCTGCTAAAGATATGCGTCCGATGGTTAAACTGGTCGATAGTGATGGTAATGATATCTTTATCGTAGGGACAGATATTCCAGCTCAATACTTCTTACCGGGTGGTGCGATTGTCCGTGTCTCAGATGGTGAAGAAGTGAGTATAGGTGACGTATTAGCGCGTATCCCACAAGAAAGCAGTAAAACAAGGGATATCACCGGTGGTCTACCACGTGTTGCTGATTTATTCGAAGCACGTAAACCTAAAGATCCTGCATTGATGGCTGAAATTTCAGGCACAATCAGTTTCGGTAAAGAAACTAAAGGTAAACAACGACTCATCATTACGCCTCAAGAAGGTGAACCTCATGAGGAATTAATTCCTAAATGGCGTCACGTTTCTGTGTTTGAAGGTGAGCACATTGAAAAAGGTGAAATGTTAGTAGACGGACCTGAAGACCCTCACGATATTTTACGCTTGAAAGGTGTGTTGGCATTAGCAAACTATATGTCGAGTGAAGTACAGGAAGTTTATCGCTTGCAAGGTGTAAAAATTAACGATAAACATATTGAGGTAATTGTTCGTCAAATGCTCCGTAAAGTTGAGATTGCATCAGCTGGAGAAACGCGATTCCTTAAAGGTGAGCAGATCGATCACGATCGTTTGCTTGATGCTAATGATGAAGCAACGGCAGCAGATAAGCTACCAGCAACATTCCAGCATTTGTTACTCGGTATTACTAAAGCATCACTAGCAACAGATTCGTTTATTTCTGCGGCATCGTTCCAGGAAACAACCCGCGTACTGACAGATGCGGCAGTAACCGGGAAGCGTGATCCGTTAAGAGGTTTGAAAGAAAACGTTATCGTAGGTCGCTTGATTCCTGCTGGTACTGGTTTGGCTTACCATAAAGAACGCTATCGTAAACGTCATCAAGATGATGTCGTTGCAACTGAGACTTCTAAGCCAGTTGCTGAGGTTGAAGTTGAAACAGAGAGTGAAGCTTTAGAAAAAGTATCTTGACTCGGAGCTAAATAAGAGAGTAGAATTCCTCTTCTTTGTCGGGGACTCATTTATGGGTCCCCGCTTTTTATACTGGTAATACGAGAATAATAGTATCGTAGTCTACCATCGGTAATTATTTGTTAAGGCATTACTTTAATGGCAACAATAAATCAATTGGTTCGCAAACCAAGGTTGAAACAAAAGAAAAAGAACAATGTCCCTGCATTGCAGGCATGTCCTCAACGTCGTGGCGTTTGTACACGTGTGTATACAACAACTCCTAAAAAGCCAAACTCAGCAATGCGTAAAGTAGCGCGTGTACGTCTGACTAACAGCTTTGAAGTGACATCATATATTGGTGGTGAAGGTCATAATCTACAAGAACACTCGGTCGTATTGATTCGTGGTGGTCGTGTTAAAGATTTACCGGGTGTTCGTTACCACACAGTACGTGGTGCACTTGATACTTCAGGTGTTACAGCACGTCGCCAAGGTCGTTCTAAGTATGGCGCCAAGCGTCCGAAAAGTTAATAATCGCTTCCAGCGATTAGTATAGATATAAGAATTAGGAATAAGACATGCCAAGAAGAAGGGTTGTTGCCAAGCGTGAAATACTGCCAGATCCAAAGTTTTCAAACATTGGACTCGCTAAATTCATCAACGTCATTATGAAAGACGGCAAGAAATCAGTTGCTGAAAAAATCGCATATGATGCATTAGATGCTGTTGCTGAATCTAAGTCTGCAAATGGCTTAGAAGTTTTTCAACAAGCGTTAGAAAATATCAGCCCAATGGTTGAAGTTAAATCTCGCCGCGTAGGTGGTGCAACTTATCAAGTGCCTGTTGAAGTACGTGCGGAACGCCGTACAGCACTTGCAATGCGTTGGTTAGCTGAAGCAGCACGTAAGCGTGGTGAAAAATCTATGTCTATGCGTCTTGCTGGTGAATTGACTGATGCCTTTGACGGTAAAGGCTCAGCAGTTAAGAAGAAAGAAGATACGCATCGTATGGCTGACGCTAACAAGGCATTTTCTCACTTCCGTTTTTAAGCATACTCTGCGCTCTCCTCTATATAAGGGGCAGAGCGCAGCGATTAATTAAGTTACATTTGTTACACCTGTTCTTTAACAATTATTTATTAACATAAGAGTACCGATAGTGGCACGAAGCACACCTATTAATCGATACCGTAATATCGGCATCATGGCCCATATCGACGCGGGTAAAACCACGACGACTGAGCGCGTGCTGTATTACACGGGTATATCGCATAAGATAGGTGAAGTGCATGATGGTGCTGCCACAATGGATTGGATGGAACAAGAGCAAGAGCGTGGTATCACTATCACCTCTGCGGCGACAACCTGTTTCTGGTTTGGGATGGATAAACAATTTCCTCAGCATCGTATCAATATTATTGATACACCAGGCCATGTTGACTTCACGATTGAAGTTGAACGGTCATTACGGGTACTCGATGGTGCAGTCGCAGTTTTCTGTGCAGTTGGTGGTGTAGAACCACAATCAGAAACTGTTTGGCGCCAAGCTAATAAATATAAAGTTCCCCGCATGGCATTTGTTAATAAAATGGATCGTGCTGGCGCGAACTTTCTCCGTGTTATAGAGCAAATCAAAGAGCGCCTAGGCGCAACCCCTGTCCCCATGCAATTACCTATTGGAGCCGAAGATGGCTTTGAAGGTGTAGTCGATCTCATTCGTATGAAAGCGATTTATTGGAATGAAGATGACATGGGTGTTACATACGAAGCCCGCGATATAGCACCTAGTATGCAGGCTGAGTGTGAAAAATATCGCGAGTTACTCGTAGAAGCCGCAGCCGAAGCAAATGAAGAATTGATGGATAAATACCTAGAAGTAGGTGAGTTATCTGAAGAGGACATCAAAGCAGGCATTCGCTCACAAACATTAGCCAATCAAATTGTGCCTGCTTTTTGTGGATCAGCCTTTAAAAATAAAGGTGTTCAAGCAATGCTGGATGCCGTAATCGAATACATGCCATCTCCGGAAGATGTACCAGCAATTAAAGGTATCATCAATGATGATGAGACAGCTGAGCGTCATGCGAATGATGATGAGCCTTTTGCATCTCTTGCATTTAAAATTGCCACAGACCCATTCGTCGGTACCTTAACGTTCTTCCGAGTTTATTCCGGTGTACTTAAATCGGGTGATGCTGTTTTTAATCCGGTAAAAGGTAAAAAAGAACGTATAGGCCGTCTTGTGCAAATGCACAGTAATTCACGCGAAGAGATAACAGAAGTAAGAGCGGGTGATATTGCTGCAGCTATTGGTCTAAAAGACACGACAACGGGTGACACTTTATGTAATGCAGACCATGCAATTACATTAGAACGCATGGAGTTCCCTGAACCAGTTATATCGGTTGCAATTGAACCAAGAACTAAAGCTGATCAGGAAAAAATGAGTATCGCTTTAGGTAAGCTAGCGAAAGAGGATCCTTCTTTTCGCGTTTCAACAGATGAAGAGTCTGCGCAAACAATAATTGCAGGTATGGGCGAGTTACACCTAGATATTATTGTTGATCGTTTGAAGCGCGAGTTCACAGTCGATGCTAATGTAGGTGCACCACAGGTTGCCTATAGAGAAACAATCCGTAAAACAGTCGAAGCTGAAGGTAAATTTGTGCGCCAAAGTGGTGGTAGAGGTCAGTATGGACATGTTTGGTTACGTCTGGAACCTCAAAAGGCAGGTACTGGTTATGCCTTTGAAAATGCGACTGTCGGCGGATCTGTTCCAAAAGAATTTATTTCATCTGTAGATAAGGGTATACAAGAGCAGATGAAAAATGGTGTAATAGCTGGCTACCCAGTAGAAGATGTAAAAGTGGTTTTGTTTGATGGTTCATACCATGATGTGGACTCAAATGAGATGGCGTTTAAGGTTGCTGGTTCACTTGGTTTTAGGAATGGTGCATTGGATGCAGATCCTGTGTTACTTGAACCAATGATGAAAATTGAGGTGGTGACACCTGAAGATTACATGGGCGATGTGATGGGTGATCTCAACCGTCGTCGTGGTCTGGTTGGCGGCATGGATGATGCCCCTAGCGGTAAAATAATTAGTGCTGAGGTGCCACTGGCCGAGATGTTTGGCTATGCAACTGATTTGCGTTCTGCGACGCAAGGTCGTGCAACTTACTCAATGGAGTTTGCACGCTACGCAGAAACACCGAATAACGTGACTGAAGCAGTCATTAGTAAAACAAGATAACAAATAGTTAATTGAGGTAGACGAAATGTCCAAGGAAAAATTTGAGAGAACGAAGCCACATGTCAATGTGGGCACGATAGGTCACGTAGATCATGGTAAGACTACGTTGACAGCGGCGATTACGAAAGTAATGGCAGACGCCCAAGGTGGCGAAACAAAATCTTTCGCAGAGATTGATAACGCGCCAGAAGAAAGAGAGCGTGGTATTACAATTTCAACCTCACACGTAGAGTATGAAACAGCAAACCGTCACTATGCGCATGTAGATTGCCCAGGCCATGCTGATTATGTGAAAAACATGATCACCGGTGCAGCCCAAATGGACGGCGCTATCTTAGTTGTTAACGCAGCAGATGGTCCAATGCCACAAACACGTGAACATATCCTATTGTCACGTCAAGTAGGTGTTCCATACATCGTTGTGTTCTTAAACAAAGCCGACATGGTCGATGATGAAGAGCTTATCGAATTGGTAGAAATGGAAGTGCGTGAGTTGCTAGACAAATACGAGTTTCCTGGCGACGACACACCTATTATTGTAGGTAGTGCACTTAAAGCCTTAGAAGGTGACACTAGTGATATTGGCGTACCATCAATCATCAAGCTTGGTGAAGCGATGGACAGCTACTTCCCACAACCAGAACGTGCCGTAGACGGTTCATTCTTGATGCCGATTGAAGATGTATTCTCAATTTCAGGTCGTGGTACCGTTGTAACAGGTCGTGTAGAACGCGGTATTGTTAAAGTGGGTGAAGAGTTAGATATCGTTGGTATCAAAGACACTCAGAAGACGACCTGTACAGGTGTTGAAATGTTCCGTAAATTACTTGACGAAGGTCAAGCGGGCGACAACGTAGGTGTATTGCTACGTGGAACCAAGCGTGAAGATGTTGACCGTGGTCAAGTATTAGCACATCCGGGCACAATCAAGCCGCACACACAATTTGAAGCGGAAGTATATATTCTGTCTAAAGATGAAGGTGGCCGTCACACACCATTTTTTAATGGTTACCGCCCACAGTTTTACTTTAGAACAACCGACGTTACAGGTGCATGTGAATTACCATCAGGCGTAGAGATGGTTATGCCTGGAGATAACGTTAAGATGGACGTAACCCTGATTGCACCGATTGCGATGGAAGAAGGATTACGTTTTGCTATTCGTGAAGGCGGCCGTACCGTTGGTGCTGGTGTCGTTAGTAAAATCACTGAGTAAATAAATAATGGCAACCAACCAAACTATTAGAATCCGTTTGAAATCATTCGATCATCGTTTGATAGATCAATCGGCTAAAGAAATCGTCGAAACAGCGAAACGTACTGGAGCTCGTATCAATGGACCAATTCCATTGCCGACTAAAAAAGAACGTTTTACTGTTTTGATTTCGCCGCACGTCAATAAGGATGCGCGTGATCAATATGAGATCCGCACGCATAAACGCCTTATGGACATTGTTGAGCCTACTGATAAAACAGTAGACGCACTCATGAAACTGGACCTCGCCGCTGGCGTCGATGTCCAGATCAAGTTGAATTAAGAAGGGGCTGGCTCAATGACTATTGGACTTGTCGGCCGTAAACGTGGAATGACACGCGTCTTTACAGAAGATGGCGTTTCTACTCCGGTTACGGTAATTGAAGTTGAACCAAATCGTGTTAGCCAATTAAAAACGGTTGAGACAGATGGTTATAGTGCTGTTCAAGTCACTATTGGTTCAAAAAAATCATCACGTGTCACCAAGCCTCAAGCAGGACATTTTGCGAAAGCAGAATCAGCTTCTGGCCATAAAGTGTGCGAATTTACTGTTGATGGTGAATCAGATCTAGAACTTGGTTCAGAAATCAAAGTATCTATGTTTGAAGCTGGTCAACAAGTTGATGTCAGCGGTGTAACAAAAGGTAAAGGGTTCCAAGGTCCTATGAAACGCTACGGATTCCGTGGTGGTGATGCGACACATGGTAACTCCATATCTCATCGTTCAGCTGGCTCAATTGGTCAATGTCAAACACCAGGCCGTGTCTTTAAAGGCAAAAAAATGGCTGGGCACATGGGTGACGTTAAACGTACTTTACAAAACCTATCGGTAGTTAGGGTTGATGAAGAACGTGGCTTACTACTTGTCAAAGGCTCAGTGCCTGGTGCCAAGGGTAGTGACGTTGTTATTCGTCCTGCTGTAAAAGCCTAAAAGATTCTTAGGGGAATAATTGTGGATCTTCAATTACAATCTTTCGATGGAGCAAAAGCTGGAAACATTACTGTTTCTGATGCCATGTTCGATCGTGAATACAATGAATCTATGGTTCATCAAGTAGTAACAGCTTATTTAGCTGGTGCACGAGCAGGTACGCACGCACAAAAAACACGTTCTGAAGTACGTGGTGGTGGTCGTAAACCATTTGCTCAAAAAGGGAGTGGACGCGCACGTGCAGGTACAATCAGAAGCCCAATTTGGCGTTCTGGTGGTACAACATTTGCTGCTAAACCACGTGACTATAGTCAAAAAGTAAACCGTAAAGTTTATCGTAATGCACTTTGTTCAATCTTGTCTGAGCTTCGTCGTAACGAAAGCTTAGTTATTGTTGATAAAGTTGAACTTGAGTCACCTAAGACAAGAGATTTGTTAGCTAAAACAGATGCTTTAGGTGTTAAAAATGCACTTATCGTAACTGAAAATGCAGCGGGTAACTTAGCTTTAGCATCGCGTAACTTATACGACATTGCTGCTACAGATGCAGCACACGTTAACCCGGTTGCGTTACTTCGTTTTGAAAAAGTTGTGATGAGTGAAGACTCTGTTCGCAAACTAGAGGAGTCATTGCTATGAACTCAGAACGTTTAACTAAGGTAATTTTAGGGCCTGTTGTTGCAGAAAAAGCTTCCCGTGTTGCTGAAAACCATAATCAAGTAGTACTAAAAGTATTACCAAGCGCAAATAAATTAGAAATCAAAAAAGCAGTTGAAATGCTATTTGATGCAAAAGTTGATTCAGTAACGACAACAAATGTTAAAGGTAAAACTAAACGCAGCGGCCAAACTATGGGTAAACGCAGTGATTGGAAAAAAGCCTACGTAACACTTGAAGCTGGTACAGATATCAACTTCTTAGATGCAGAATAAATAATAGGATACGGGTGAGGAATCAGGAATGGCGTTAAAAAAAGCTAAACCTACATCAGCAGGCCGCAGATTTGTTGTTGAAGTTAAATCAGCAGATCTACACCGTGGTGCGCCATATGCGCCATTGGTTGAAAAGAAAGCCAAGACAGGTGGTAGAAATAATGCAGGTCGCATCACGGTAAGACATCGTGGTGGCGGTCATAAACAACGTTATCGTTTAATTGATTTTAAACGTAATAAAGACGGCATCCCAGCAGTTGTAGAACGTATTGAATACGATCCAAACCGTACGGCGCATATCGCTTTATTAAGTTATGCAGATGGTGAGAAGTCATACATCATCGCACCTAAAGGTGTGGTTGCTGGCGATAGGCTTGAGTCTGGTGATAATGCTGCGATTCGTGCAGGTAATGCATTAAAGCTGTCAGCAATACCACTAGGTAGTACGATTCACTGTATAGAAATGAAACCTGGTAAAGGTGCTCAAATCGCTCGTAGTGCTGGTAGCAGTGCACAGTTTGTAGCACGTGAAAATGGCTACGGTACTTTAAGGTTACGTTCTGGTGAGATGCGTAAGATCTCTTTGGACTGCAAAGTGACTTTGGGTGAAGTGGGTAACGGTGAGCATTCATTGAGATCGTTAGGTAAAGCGGGTGCAACTCGCTGGCGTGGTGTTCGTCCAACCGTTCGCGGTGTTGTGATGAACCCAGTTGATCATCCACATGGTGGTGGTGAAGGTCGCACTTCGGGCGGCCGTCATCCGGTATCTCCTTGGGGTATGCCTACAAAAGGCTACAAGACTCGTAAAAATAAGCGTACGGATAATTTAATCGTACGTCGTCGTAATAAGAAATAAAGGCTAGGAATTAAGTATGCCGCGTTCAATTAAAAAAGGTCCTTTTATAGACCAGCACCTTGAAAAAAAGGTTTTAGAAGCAGTAGAAGCAAATAATAAACGTCCAATTAAAACATGGTCTCGTCGTTCGATGATTATCCCAGATATGATTGGTTTAACAATTGCTGTACATAATGGTAGACAACACCTGCCTGTATTTATTACAGAAGATATGGTTGGGCACAAGTTAGGTGAGTTTTCACCAACACGTACCTTCAAAGGCCACATCGCTGATAGAAAAACGCGATAGGTCAGGGGTAGAGAAATGACGACAAAAGCAAAACTTAGCTACGCAAGAATTTCTGCACAAAAAGTACGTCTTGTTGCAGATCAAATTAGGGGGTTGCCTGTTGAGAAGGCGATTAACCTATTAACTTTCAGCCCGAAAAAAGCAGCAGTTTTAATGAAAGATGTGCTTGATTCTGCCATCGCAAATGCTGAACATAATGATGGTGCAGACATTGATGAATTATATGTCTCTGCTGTTATGGTTGATGAAGGTTCAACAATGAAACGTATGTCACCACGTGCTAAAGGCCGTGGTAACCGTATCCTTAAACGCACTAGCCACATTACTGTGGTTGTAGACGAGAAGTAAGAGAGAATACTTATGGGACAAAAGGTTCACCCAACTGGCTTTAGACTTGGTATAATTAAAGATTGGAATTCAATCTGGTATGCCGACTCTTCAGAGTTTTCTGGCCTTCTAGAAAAAGATTTGAAAGTACGTGAATATCTTAAAGATAAACTATCACATGCTTCAGTCAGCAAAATACAAGTAGACAGACCTGCTAAAAATGCCAAAATCACTATCCACACAGCTCGTCCAGGGATAGTTATTGGTAAAAAAGGTGAGGATATCGATAAGCTGCGCCGCGAGGTGTCAGACATTATGGGTGTCCCAGTTAACGTTGGTGTCGAAGAAATACGTAAGCCTGAGTTAGATGCAACTCTGGTTGCTGAAAGTGTTGCTCAGCAATTAGAGCGCCGTATTATGTTCCGTCGTGCTATGAAGCGTGCGGTAACAAATACAATGCGTTTAGGTGCTGAAGGTATTCGTATTAATGTTGCTGGCCGATTAAATGGTGCAGAGATTGCTCGTACTGAGTGGTATAGAGAAGGCCGTGTGCCTTTACATACTTTGCGTGCAGACATTGATTACGGTACTGCAGAAGCGAATACGACTTACGGCATCATTGGTGTCAAAGTTTGGATTTTTAAAGGCGAAGTTTTTGACGCGAATGCGCAGACTGCTGCCCCAGTTGAGAAATAAGGTTTTAACCAATGTTACAGCCAAAAAGAACAAAATTTAGAAAGCAGATGAAGCTGCGTAACCGAGGCTTAGCACATCGTGGTGCTAAAGTGAGTTTCGGTGAATACGGTCTTAAATCTTTAGAGCGTGGTCGTATTACGGCGCGTCAGATTGAGGCAGCTCGTCGTGCGATGACACGTTACGTTAAACGTGGCGGTAAAATTTGGATCCGTGTCTTCCCAGACAAGCCAATTACCAGTAAGCCACTTGAAGTACGTCAAGGTAAAGGTAAAGGTAATGTTGAATACTGGGTAGCCAATGTGCAACCAGGTCGCATGCTTTATGAAATGGAAGGTGTAGATGAAGAAGTGGCACGCGAAGCGTTCCGTCTTGCTGCAGCTAAACTTCCTGTTAAAACAACATTTGTAACGCGGGCAGTACTGTAATGAAAGCAAATGAATTAAGACAAAAATCTGCTGATGATATGGTGCAAGAGCTTGATGCTCTGCATAAAGAACAGTTTAATTTACGTATGCAAAACGCTACGGGCCAGCTCACACGTAACAGTGAAATGAAACGTGTACGCCGTGATATTGCACGTATCAAAACTGTACTAAGCGAAAAGAAATAGGGCGCGGACATGAGTGAACAAGAAAACAATATACGTTTAGTAACTGGTCGCGTTGTTAGCGATAAGATGGATAAGTCAATCACCGTATTGGTTGAGCGTAAAGTGCCGCATCCAATCTACAAAAAATATGTAAAACGTTCTACTAAATTGCATGCACATGATGAAGAAAACACATGCAATATTGGTGACGTTGTCAACATTACATCAACACGTCCAATGTCGAAGACTAAATGCTGGAAATTAGTCGACGTTGTGACGCGTGCTAAGTAATACCACTGGTTATATTGGAGTTTAGACCATGATTCAAATGCAAAGTAGTCTAGATGCCGCGGATAACAGCGGTGCTAAGCGCATAGAATGTATTAAAGTTTTAGGCGGTTCACATCGCCGTTATGCAGGTATTGGTGACGTTATTAAAGTCACTATCAAAGAAGCTGCACCACGCGGAAAAGTTAAGAAAGGTGAAGTACATAACGCCGTTATCGTAAGAACACGTAAAGGTGTTCGTCGTCCAGACGGTTCGCTTATTCGTTTCGATGCTAATGCTGCTGTATTGTTAAATGCTGCACATCAGCCTATCGGCACACGTATCTTTGGCCCTGTTACACGTGAACTTCGCGGTGAGAAGTTTATGAAGATAATTTCATTAGCGCCTGAAGTGCTATAAGTTAGGAGACGCTGAGATGGAAAGATTAAAAACAGGTGATCAGGTAATTGTTATTGCCGGTAAAGATCGCGGTAAACAAGGTGAAGTGAAGGTTCGTCAACAAGATGGTAAGTTCATTGTTGAAGGAATCAATATTGTTAAAAAGCATACTAAACCAAACCCTAACTTAGGTGTTACTGGTGGCATTTTAGAAAAAGAAATGCCTATCGATGGTTCAAACTTAGCATTGCTAAACCCAGCAACAGGCAAGGGCGACAAAGTTGGTATTAAAGTATTAGATGACGGCCGTAAGGTTCGTGTATTTAAGTCAAACGGCGAAGTCGTCGACGCTTAAGCTATAGATTAGGTATATAACAGTGAGCAGATTAAAAGATTTTTATCGTGAAAGCGTAGTTGAACAGTTAACAGAGCAGTTCGGTTACAAATCCGTAATGGAAGTACCTCGGTTGACTAAAATCACACTAAATATGGGTGTGGGTGAAGCCTTAACAGATAAAAAGGTTTTGGAAAATGCAGTGTCTGATATGGAGAAAATCTCTGGTCAGAAAGTGGTAGTTACCAAAGCTAAGAAATCGATAGCAGGCTTTAAGTTACGTGAAGGCTGGCCAGTAGGTTGTAAAGTGACATTGCGTTCAGAGCGCATGTACGATTTCTTGGATCGTTTGATTACGATTTCTATTCCAAGAACACGTGACTTTCGTGGTTTGAACCCTAAGTCTTTCGATAAGCAAGGTAACTATAGTATGGGTGTGAAAGAACAAATCATCTTCCCAGAAATTGAATACGACAAAATCGATAAGTTAAGAGGGATGGATATTACAATTACAACAACAGCTAAGACTGCTGAAGAGTCTCATGCATTGTTGTCTGCGTTTAAATTTCCCTTTAGAAAATAAATATAGGTTGGATGGAATAAGTTATGGCTAAACGTTGCATGGTTAATCGCGAAATCAAACGCGAAAAATTAGTAAAAAAATATGCGGGTAAACGCGCTGAATTGAAAAAGCAAATGCTTGATATGTCTCTTTCTTTTGAGGAACGTCAAGAAGCTGCTAAGAAATTTCATGCGTTGCCAAGAAACTCAAGTGCAGTTCGCATGAGAAATCGTTGCAACATAACTGGCCGTCCTCATGGTTACTACCGCAAGTTCGGTCTGTCTAGAAATAAGCTACGCGAACATGCAATGAAAGGTGACATCCCTGGCCTAGTAATGGCTAGTTGGTAATTGCTGATAGATATTGTGGAGCTAGAATAAAATGAGTATGACAGACCCAATTGCAGATATGCTGACACGCATCCGTAATGCGCAGCAAGCAAATAAAACGGATGTTTCAATGCCTTGTTCAAAGGTAAAAATAAGCATCGCTAAAGTATTAGAAGACGAAGGTTATATTACTGGGCACAAGGTTTCTGAAGAAGAAGGTAAACCTGTACTTTCAATTACATTAAAGTATTTCGAAGGTAAAGCAGTTATCTCTCAGATCGACCGTGTAAGTAGACCTGGTCTTCGTGTATATAAAGCAGCGGATGAGTTGCCTAAAATTATTGCAGGTCTTGGTGTGGCAGTTATTTCTACCTCACAAGGTGTTATGACTGATCGTAAAGCAAGAGCACTAGGTCAGGGCGGTGAAGTCCTGTGTGCTGTTAGCTAGCCTAAGTATTTGGAGAATATAGAATGTCACGTATAGCTAATGCAGCAGTAGAAATACCGGCAGGCGTAGAAGTTTCTCTCAACGGATCTGAAATATCTGTTAAGGGTTCAAAAGGTTCGCTAAGCCGTAATATCAATGCTGATGTTGAAGTCACACAAGAAGGCACTAGTTTAAAAACAGCTGCTCGACGTGCGAAAAGTAAACAATCAGTTGCACTTGCAGGTACAACAAGATCTTTGCTTAATAATATGATCGTTGGTGTTAGCCAAGGTTTTGAGAAAAAATTAACGTTAGTCGGTGTTGGTTATCGTGCGAAAGCACAAGGTAATAAACTAGACTTAACGCTTGGTTTCTCACACCCTGTGCAATATGCAGTGCCGGAAGGTATTAAGATTGAAACACCGAGTCAAACTGAGATCGTAGTTTCGGGTGCAGATAAAGAAACTGTAGGTCAAGTCGCGGCAGATATTCGTGCGTATCGTCCACCTGAACCTTATAAAGGTAAAGGCGTTCGCTACACAGACGAACATGTTGCTCGTAAAGATGCTAAGAAGAAATAATTAGGCAAAACAATGGATAAGAAAATATCACGTTTACGTAGAGCTGTAAGATCAAGAGCTAAAATTAAAGAGCTTGAAGCATATCGTTTAACAGTTCATAGAACACCGAGACATATCTACGCACAAGTCATTGCACACGATAGCTCTAAGGTAATTGCAACTGCTTCAACACTTGATGCGGATGTAAAAAAAGAACTGAAAGCGACTGGTAATGTCTCAGCAGCAGCTGCTGTTGGTAAAGCGATTGCAGTTCGTGCAGCAAGCGAAGGCATTAGTGCTGTAGCTTTCGATCGTTCTGGTTTTAAGTATCACGGTAGAGTACAAGCATTAGCTGAAGCTGCTCGTGAAAATGGCTTGCAGTTTTAATTTAAAGGTATTAGCACATGGCACAAAATGAACGACAACAACAAGGACCTGCAGACGGTTTTGTTGAAAAACTAGTTGGCATCCGACGCGTTGCTAAGGTTGTAAAAGGTGGTCGCGTATTTGGTTTTTCTGCACTTACAGTAGTAGGTGACGGTGAAGGTCGCGTTGGCTTTGGTCAAGGAAAAGCACGTGAAGTTCCTGTTGCAATACAAAAAGCAATGGACGAAGCCAGAAAAAATATGCATAGCGTGACACTTGATGGCCACACATTACAGCATCCTGTCACATCACATTTCGGTGCAGCAAAAGTTTATATGCAGCCGGCATCTGAAGGTACTGGTGTTATTGCCGGTGGTGCAATGCGTGCTGTATTCGATGCGGTTGGTGTTCACAATGTATTGGCTAAATCTATCGGTTCTACAAACCCACTAAATGTTGTTCGTGCAACAATTAGAGGTTTAACTGATATGAATAACCCAGAAGCAATTGCAGCCAAACGTGGCAAATCAGTTGCAGAGATCATGGAATAAGACAATGGCATCTCAATCTAAATTAAAAGTTACATTAGTTAAAAGCACAATTGGCCGTTTGGCAAAACACAAAGCGTGTGTTGCTGGTCTTGGCTTAAGAAAAACAGGCAGCAGTTCAGTTGTAATTGATACTCCTGAAAATAGAGGCATGATAAATCATGTTTCATATCTGCTTAAGGTTGAGGAAGTATAAAAATGTACTTAAATACAATTGCACCAGCTCCTGGAGCAAAAAAAGATTCTAAACGTGTTGGCCGTGGAATCGGTTCAGGTTTAGGTAAGACTTGTGGACGTGGCCATAAAGGTCAGAAATCACGTTCAGGTGGTTTTTCTAAGCGTGGTTTTGAAGGTGGTCAAATGCCTTTACAACGTCGTTTGCCAAAAGTTGGTTTTAGATCTCGTAAAGCTTCTACCAGCACAGAAATTCGTCTAGATGTACTTAGTAACATGGGTGTTGAAACAGTTGACATACTTGCACTCAAAACTGCGGGAGTTATCTCAGACAATATTCAAAGAGTAAAAGTGATCGCTTCTGGTGAAATTACAAATTCAGTGACTGTAAAAGGTCTTGCTGTGACAGCGGGCGCACAAAAAGCGATCGAAGCTGTTGGCGGTAAAGTAGAAGAGTAATCTGAGTGGAAAAGAATAAACAACGTGAGTTGAAATCAGGTAAGTTTGGTGAACTGAAAAGTCGTTTACTGTTCGTGCTTGGTGCTTTACTCGTTTTCCGTATGGGTACCTTTATACCAGTTCCTGGTATAGACCCTACTGCGTTGGCGGTTATGTTCGACCAACAAAAGGGTACTATATTAGACATGTTCAACATGTTTTCTGGTGGTGCACTAGAACGGTTATCAGTATTTGCCCTCGGAATCATGCCCTACATATCGGCATCGATTATTATGCAATTACTGACAGTTGTACATCCTAAGTTAGCCCAACTTAAAAAAGAAGGTGCAGCAGGGAAACGTAAAATTACACAATACACACGCTATGGCACACTTGTTCTAGCTACATTCCAAGCATTGGGCATAGCTATTGCGCTAGAAAGCCAAAGTGCGGGTGGTATGGGTGTTGTTATTGATCCTGGCTTTATCTTTAGAATAAGTGCAGTTGTTACGCTAGTGACAGGTACTATGTTCTTAATGTGGTTAGGCGAACAAATTACCGAGCGCGGTATAGGTAACGGTATATCATTGATTATCTTTGCTGGTATTGTTGCAGGCTTACCTGCAGCGGTCGGTGGTACATTAGAACTTGCACGTACAGGTCAGCTTCATACTTTCCTAGTAATCACTATCTTATTCCTAGCACTTGCAGTGACGGCATTCGTAGTATTTGTTGAAAGAGCACAAAGAAGAATACCTGTTCATTACGCGAAGCGTCAGCAGGGGCGTAAAATGATGCAAGGTCAAGTAACTCACTTGCCACTTAAGTTAAATATGGCAGGTGTAATTCCTCCTATCTTTGCATCGAGTATTATCTTATTCCCAGCAACAATTGCAGGCTGGTTTGGTAGTGCGCAGGGTATGGGTTGGTTACAAAATATTTCGACATTGATGTCGCCTGGACAACCGATGTATGTCTTGTCTTATGCGATAGCGATCATATTCTTCTGTTTTTTCTATACGGCATTGGTTTTCAATCCGAAAGAAACTGCAGAGAATTTACAAAAATCGGGTGCATTCATTCCTGGAATTAGACCTGGTGAGCAAACAACGAAATATATAGACAGTGTTATGGGTCGATTGACGCTAGCTGGCGCTATCTATATTACTTCTGTTTGTCTATTGCCAGAGTTTCTTATTCTATACTGGAATGTCCCATTTTATTTTGGTGGTACATCACTGCTTATTATTGTTGTTGTAGTAATGGATTTTGTGTCGCAAGTACAATCGCACATGATGTCTCAGCAATATGAAAGTTTGATGAAAAAATCAAATAAGAAAAATAATGGTATGTCTGGCTTTTTAGGCTAGAAATCAAAGCTTAGTTGGAGAATTACGATGAAAGTTCAGGCGTCAGTAAAAAAGATTTGCCGCAATTGTAAAATTGTTAAACGTAAAGGTGTTCTACGAGTTATCTGTAAAGAAGCTCGTCATAAGCAACGCCAAGGTTAATTACATTTAACTAAATTAATTTATTGTTGAATAGAAGTTATGTCTGATATAATTGTCTGTTCACTATTGAAGGATTAGGGTAGCTCAATGGCTCGTATTGCAGGAATAAACGTTCCCGTTCAAAAACACGTCGTAATTGGCTTAACAGCTATTTATGGTATCGGACTTACTCGCGCGCAAAAAGTTTGTGCTGCTGCGGGTGTAGCTGAAAATACCAAAATCAGAGACTTGTCTGAACAAGAAGTAGAAGCGATTCGTCAAGAAGTCGCTAAATTCACGGTTGAAGGTGACTTACGACGTGAAGTATCGATGGATATCAAACGTCTTAAAGACTTAGGTTGCTATCGTGGTGTACGTCATCGCAGAGGATTACCTCTTCGTGGACAAAGAACAAAAACAAATGCAAGGACTCGTAAAGGTCCTCGCCGCATGATTAAGTAAAGAGGCTATTCAATGGCAAATTCACCAGCACGGCAGCGTAAGCGTGTTAAAAAGAATGTAGTAGATGGCGTGGCGCATGTACACGCAACATTTAACAACACAATAATTACAATTACAGATCGTCAAGGTAATGCTCTTTCATGGGCAACTTCAGGCGGTTGTGGTTTTAGAGGTTCTCGTAAAAGCACACCATTTGCTGCACAGGTTGCAGCTGAAAAAGCGGGTGAAGTTGTAAAAGATTTCGGTATGAAAAACCTTGATGTTGAAATCAAAGGTCCTGGTCCTGGTCGTGAGTCTGCAGTTCGTGCATTAAATAACCTCGGATTTAAAATTAACAATATTACAGATGTGACACCAATTCCCCATAATGGTTGTCGTCCGCCTAAACGGCGCAGAGTGTGATTTAGGAGATTCATTATGGCAAGATATATTGGTGCAAAATGTCGTTTATGTCGTCGCGAAGGCGAAAAACTTTTCCTGAAAGGTGAAAAGTGTCATACATCTAAATGTTCGATGGAAAATAGAGCTTTTCCTCCTGGTCAACATGGCCAACGTCGTGGACGTTTAACTGACTATGCTACTCAGTTGCGTGAAAAGCAAAAAATGCGTCGTGTTTATGGCATTTTAGAAAAACAATTCCGTCTGTATTACAAAATGGCAGACAACAAAAAAGGTTCAACAGGTGAAAACTTGTTACAACTCTTAGAAAACCGTTTAGATAACGTTGCTTATCGTATGGGTTTTGGTGTTTCTCGAAGTGAAGCACGTCAATTGGTTCGCCATAATGCTATTACTGTTAATGGTCAGAAGGTCAATATTCCTTCATACCAAGTAAAAGCAAATGATGTGATTGCTATTCGTGAGGCTTCAAAAAGCCAAATTCGCATTAAAGCGTCTTTAGACTTAGCAGCTCAACATGGTTTTTCTGATTGGATTGACGTTGATGTTACAAAAATGCAAGGCACTTATAAGAACGTTCCAGAACGTTCTGAGCTTCCAGCAGAAATCAATGAACATCTAATTGTAGAGTTGTATTCGAAATAATTTTGACTAAACCATTAAGGTTTACTTAGAGGAAACTGCATGACTGCCTATATGAGTCAATTTTTAAAGCCACGTATTGTTGATATTAAAAAGTTTAGTCCATCACGCACGCGTCTTGTACTAGAACCGCTTGAACGTGGTTTTGGTCATACCTTGGGTAATGCTCTAAGACGTATTCTGCTATCTTCTATGGAAGGTACTGCAGTCGTTGAAGCCCAAATCGATGGGGTTGTACACGAATATTCAGCGATTGATGGTGTGCAAGAAGACGTATTAGACATCCTTTTAAACATGAAAGGTATTGCAGTCATTCTGCATGAGCAGTCTGAAGCTGTCTTAACACTAAATAAAGAGGGTGTTGGCCCTGTCACAGCAGGCGATATTCAAGTTCCTCACAATGTGGAAGTTGTAAACCCAGATCACGTAATTGCCAACTTAACGGGTGGTAGCTTATCGATTACGTTTAAAGTGACAAAAGGCCGTGGCTATAAACCAGCAAATACACGAGTTGAAGCTGAAGAAGATGATCGCGTCATTGGTCAACTATATATTGATGCATCATTCAGCCCGGTCAATATGGTTACATACAATGTTGAAAGCGCGCGTGTTGAAAATCGAACCGATCTAGATAAGTTAATCCTTGATGTAGATACGGATGGTACTTTAGAAGCAGAAGATGCAATTAAATATGCTTCTACTATATTAAGTGACCAACTTTCATCTTTTGTTGACTTCAAAGTGATTGAAGAACAAACCGTTGAAGAAGCAGAACCACTTGTAGATCCTGCATTATTACAAGCAATTGACGAACTTGATTTAACAGTTCGTTCTGCAAATTGTCTAAAAGCAGAAAATATCTACTATGTGGGTGATTTGATTCAGCGAAGTGAAATGGAACTGTTAAAAACGCCTAACTTAGGTCGTAAATCATTAACTGAAATCAAAGATGTTTTGGCAACAAAAGGCTTATCATTAGGTATGCACCTTGATAACTGGCCGCCTTCATCACTAGAACAGAAATAATTAATACTGAAGTTAATTCAGCATAAAGATATAGGGTAATTAAAATGCGTCATCGTAATTCTGGTCGTAAATTAAACCGTAATGGTAGTCACAGAAAAGCTATGTTCAAAAACATGGCGGTTTCATTAATGGAACATGAAATTATTCGTACTACATTGCCAAAAGCTAAAGAGCTAAGAGGTGTAGTAGAGCCATTAATTACATTGGGTAAAACAGATACTGTGGCTAACAGACGTCTAGCCTACTCGAGACTTGATGACCGTCAAGCAGTCACAAAATTGTTCACTGATTTAGGTCCTCGTTCTGCGTCACGTCCAGGTGGTTATGTACGTATTCTAAAATGTGGCCTTCGTGAAGGTGATAAAGCACCAATGGCTATCGTTGAATTAGTTGATCGCAAAGCTGATTAATTTAACTAAGTTATAAAAATAAAAAAACCGACGGAAGTCGGTTTTTTTATGTGTAAAACTTGCATATAAGTTTCCCTTATGAGACTTCGCGTTTTGTCTGTTTTTATCAAGTTAAATTGTGTATTAAGTAAAAATAAAGCTAAGCTATTACAGTCGTTTACTGGCTAATTTTACAATTAATAAAATCTTTTGTTGACGTAAGGTATCAACGCTGTAGAATGCGCTCTTTCCTTTGAAGTATCTGCTTTTACAGAGATATTGAGTTTTATAAAAAAGGTTGACAGAAATGAAGTGTTCTGTATAATTCTCGCTTCTTTGTTGCAGCAACTGGTTGTGGCAAATGCTCTTTAAAAAAATAATATCAAGTAATGTGTGTGGGTACTTGCATTAGGTAGACTTTGCAAAAAGAACCGATGTTGAGT
>CAJQLA010000016.1 GCA_905479075.1 uncultured Gammaproteobacteria bacterium
CCTCCCGTTAACGGCAGTAATAACTCGTATAGTCGATAGGATTTTTCGCGATACCGAATAATCAATAATGAAAAGTTAACAAGAGAAAATACGATAATAATAATGAAACTCGTGGCCTTGGCAAGAGTGACCAGAGGAAACCCCAAAGCCAGTAACCACACAATAAAGGCGATGAAGACAGTAGCGATGGTTGGCGTCTGCGTTCTTGTTGAAACGTGCGAGAATAGTTTTGCAATGAAATGCTGGCTAGCCATACCATACAGAATTCGTGAGCCCATAATCACTTGCACTAACACACCGTTAATAATAGCGACTAGGCTAATAATCCCAAGCGTGGTGGTGAGCTTAGGGTTATGGTGTTCTATCAATTTCACCATGGGTGAGTCACTTTGACTCAGAACCTCGGGGGCGAGGGTTAAAACAGCTGCCAGTGCAATTAATATATAAAGCGCTGATGCCATTAATAAAGCAGCGATAATAGCTAACGGTAATGTGCGCTGTGGCTGTACAACTTCTTCGGCTACATTCACCATATCTTCAAAGCCTATAAAGGCGTAAAAAGCTAAAAAAGCTCCCAATAAAATGCCAAACCAAATATCACCATTCAGTGGTGGCAGTAAACTCTGCCAGTGGTCGGGTAGTGTCAATAACTCAACTCTCAATGAGTAAATAACCAATAGTAATCCTACTATTTCTAATACGGTAATCAATGCAGCAATAGTGACTGACTCCATAATGCCCCAACAGGCAATTAAGGTAATACCTGCAACGATTAAGGTGACCGCGAGTATTGAAGGTATTTGGATGAACACCGCTAGGTAGCCAATAAAACCATTGACCATGGTGGCTGCAGATACAACCCCGGTTGCAATAACACACAAGCCTACCCATGTTGATAACGTTGCCGATGAAAACGCTTGGTTGATATAAACCACTTCGCCAGCGCTGCGAGGGTAGCGCGCACTGAGCGCTGCGTAAGAAAGCCCAGTAAAAATCGCAACAATGGAGGATATTAAAAATGCTATGGGTGCATATAGCCCGGCGATACCTGCGACTTTACCCACTAATACATAAACACCAGCGCCAAGGATAGTGCCAAGCCCATAAAGTGTGAGTAGGGGAAGGTTAAGGCTGCGCTTAAGGGTGTTTATTGCCATAAATGAAAGCCATTAATGGAATTAAAAGAAATGAGAAAAGACGATTGATAAGACTATGATCACCCGTTTAATGATTTCTTGATTATGATCAATTAATACAAAGAAATAGCGCCTATTATCTAATTTAATGAGCTTTGAGCGTTTACTTCTACCACTTGGATTTATCTGCTCTTTATGAGTAAGGAGCTATATCGATAAAACACTATTAATAATAGAGCAGCGAAAAGGAGATGAGCATGAATGATAACTTGAGACAGATGATCGAGAGTGTTCGTGAATTAGAGGCGAAGATAGAGGCGGAGCTTCATCGTAGGCAAGAGGCATTACAATACAGTATTCATAATGGCAGAGTTTTTTTCGAGAAAGAATTAAAGCTAAAAAATGCTGCCTTAAAGAAAAGCATCAGTGAATATATTAAAGGTGCAAGATGGTCGGTTATTCTCACGGCACCCATCATTTATTCACTGATTGTTCCTTTGGTTTTGTTGGATGTTTTTGTATCTATTTATCAAGCCATTTGTTTTCCTATTTATGGTATTCCAAAAGTGCGGCGCAGCGACTACCTCGTATTTGATCGCATGATGCTGGATTATCTTAATGGTATTCAAAAAATTAATTGTGCTTTTTGCTCTTATGGTAATGGTATTTTAGCTTTCGGCCATGAAGTGGCTGCGCGAAGTGAGCAGTATTGGTGTCCCATTAAGCACGCTAAAAAAGTACGAGGTACACATAGTCGCTATCCTGTATTTACTGATTTTGGCGATGGAGAGCAATATCATGAAAAGGTTAGTAATATTAGAGAACTGTTTGATAAGAAAAATCCTCCAGCGGAATAATGATTGTGGAGGGTAAACAATTTTTGAGTGTTTGGTCATATCGAATTCAGGCGATTACATCAGCCGTTTTACAGTTGGCGATTGCAATATTGGTTATTATTTTGTTGTCGAAAGGCATATGGCTGAGTGCTTTTGCAGGCGCAATGATTTTTGCGTTGACGTTTGTTCCTGCCTTTTTTGAGCGACAACTGAGCGTTCATTTACCGATTGAATTCACTTTGCTGACGACGCTTTTTTTATACGCATCATTTGCGCTAGGTGAGGTAGGAGATTTTTATACCCGCTTTTGGTGGTGGGATTTAATGCTACACAGTCTTTCATCATTAACCATTGGGGTTATGGGGTTTCTCGCTATTTATGTGTTTCATATGACAAGTCGGGTACAGATGGCGCCCATTTATATTGCGAGCATGACATTTTGTTCAACGGTAACTATGGGTACGCTTTGGGAGTTGTTGGAGTTTACTTTGGATTGGTCATTTAATTTTACTATGCAAAAATCAGGCTTAATCGATACGATGACGGACTTGATGGTGGATGTTATGGGTGCATTTATTGCTGCGGTACTAGGGTATCTTTATGTTAAAAACGGTGACTCTCTTATTGTCGATCGACTCATTAATTACTTTGTTGCTAAAAATCCTAAATTATTTAATTAGACGTTGGCGGTTTAAACAGATTTTTTCTGCGTTTTCGGCGTAGCCA
>CAJQLA010000017.1 GCA_905479075.1 uncultured Gammaproteobacteria bacterium
TCCCGAACTCAGAAGTGAAACGACTTAGCGCCGATGATAGTGTGGGAGTTCCCATGTGAAAGTAGGTCACTGCCAGGCTTTTATACTAAATACCCAGTCCCAATAAGGTCTGGGTATTTTTTTATCTACAGAATGATAATGAATGAGTTAGTCAGAATGACATTTAGGTCAGAAACAAAAATGGACAGCCTAACGGTCAATAGGTTGAAGTGCACGATGTACTTTATCAAACAGGGTAGGTTTTTATACAGGGAAAGATCATCTCTAATGGGTGATCTTTTTGATACTCGGGTGGTTTAGCAGTTACTTTTATTAAAATTTATTACTGCTAATTCCTTCTTTATTTAATTAAATAGGATTTTGAAACTATGGCTATGCCAGAAATTATTGTAGAAAAAAATTTAAGCGATGCTCGTAAAGCGGAGTTAGGTATCGCGAGCTGGAACATTTGGGACTGTCCTGTTATGCAGTTCCGTCTGGACTTTGATGAAGAGTCAGAGCACTCCTATATCCTAGAAGGAGAAATTGTAGTTACACCAGACGATGGTGAACCTGTTACAGTCGTGCCAGGTGATTATGTTATTTTCCCCAAAGGTTTAAAAAGCATGTGGAGTGTAACGAAAACATTGAAAAAGCATTATATGAAAACAGCTGACTAAATATACTCAGAGTTACAATAAAAAAGGCATCCAACTGGATGCCTTTTTTATATATATAGCAGTTATTTTATTCGGTAGGGCAGCTATGCTGTTCCTGCGCTGTATCACAAACACTTGTCTGGCTTATTAAATCTTGCCACTCTGTTACTTTGTCATCTGTAACAGGAATTTTCCATAATTTACGGAGATGGTATAACTTGTCATTACCCATAATGGCGAGTTCTATGGATGTAATGGTGAGGTCTTTTTGCTCACATGATGTTTGCCAAGAGATAGCTTGGTAGCCATTAATGACTCTATTCTCGACAGCAGTAGCATTATGGTTTAGGCAAATACGATCTACAGTTTCATCTTGTGCAATTTTTAAATCATCTAGTGTTTTTCGCCTAGCATCAACAATATTGATAGAGTAATGATCTGAGAATCCTCGCTCTATACTTCTCCATAGTTGCGTATAGTTATCGTGCTCGTCTAAAGTGAATGGCCGGTATTTGTCGAAATCTGAAAATTCGGGGCCAAATTGGGTAACTAGATTCTCACCTGTTGTTAAATCACTAGCGTAGCCCAAGGGTGAAATTAATAGGGCAATGGCTGCAAGTGTACTTTTCATAGTATGTCTCATTTTAATATTTGTTTGAGGTAAACACACTTTTGTGTGCTCATGATAAATAGTCAGGTTATTCGAAGTACATTTTGTCTTCGGTGATTTTGTATGTCCAAGGTAAATTAGAATTTTTCCAACCATTAACCACACGCTGACCTTTGTGATTACCTTCTTTAGCTTTGTCACCTTCAAAACCATCAACAACTGTGTATGCTTTGCTATAACCTAATTGATTAAGTAATGCTGCTGCTTTGGCACTTCGCGTTCCTGAACGGCACATTAGGAGAATTGTACTGTCCTTGT
This sequence comes from uncultured Gammaproteobacteria bacterium, assembly GCA_905479075.1. Taxonomy (GTDB): domain Bacteria; phylum Pseudomonadota; class Gammaproteobacteria; order Nitrosococcales; family Methylophagaceae. Next base: position 1,567 of record CAJQLA010000017.1, read on the forward strand.
TAAGCCCTGCTTCTTCAATCTTTTCTTCGACGACAACTGCAAAGTTACTATTAGGGACTTTGGTGAAACGATTTTTTTCACCATCCCATTCATCTAGATCATTTGTCATATAAGGAATATTGGTATCGGCATTGCTTGGCATACCTAGGAACTCAACTTCTGGACGAGTACGTACATCAATAAAATACACTTGGTCTGGGTTATTTGATTTCAATTCATATGCTTCGCTCGCTGTTACATATAGACCCTGAGGCGTTTGCTTATTTTCTGGTAAATCAGAAATATCCTTAGCGCAAGCAGTTTGAAATGAAAATAAGAAAAATAACAATAGAGTGAGTTTTTGCACGACTAATACCTTCGATTTAATTGTGATTACGTTGACAGATCTAAGTAAACTTATAGATTTATTAGAGTATAAAACTATCCCATAGTTTCATTGAACAATCAACTTATAACCAAGTGTTTATTGGCTGTTGTAAGTTGTTATTTGACTATGCAGTTTATCCGTAAACTTGATATAGAGATAATTCGAGATACTCATCGTACTAATGATGAATAAATGCCAATTTGATAGTCTTGGACGGGAGAACATTGCATTATCAGTTTGCTGTGATAATCGTTTTAAGCTGACGAGTCCAGATAAAGTAATAGCACGAATTTCCCAAGCTAAACGGCCTTTTATTCCGCTCGTGAGCATCCGAGATTGATCTATTATCTGTTGTGTATTTATATAGTAGCGACGTAATACCGGAGCCAATTCGGTTGTGTCATTGTCTGTAATACATTGTGTAATAGTTTTATCGCTGAAGTCCTGTAGAGGTAAATAAAGACGATTGTTTTCTGTTAGATCTTGCTCAATATCTTGAAAGAAATTGATCAGCTGTAAGGCGGTACACAAAGCATCTGATTGTTGTAGTTGTTGCTGTGAAGGCTTGTCATTTAAATAAAGTAATAGGCGACCAATTGGGTTCGCTGAGCAACGGCAATAGTCAAAAATATCTTGCATATTTTGGTAACGGCTTTTTTGAACATCCTGTTGGAAAGCATTGAGTAAGTCATAGAAAAGTTCAATTGGTAAGCCATAACGGTTAATAACGTCTTCAAGTGCGATGAAGATAGGATCTGAATTTTGATATGACTGATTTTGAATAGTATCTAATGCAGCTTGATATTGTTCAAGTTGCTGATTGCGTTCAGCAGGCTCCAAATCACCTTCGTCAGCTATATCATCAGCTGTTCTAGCAAAAGCATAAATGACACTAATGGGGCGTCTCAGTTGTTTTGCTACTAATAAAGATGCAACGGGGAAGTTTTCGTAGTGGTTGTGAGCAAGATTGATACAAAATTGATAGGCTTGTTCAAGCTTGTTGTCTGTCTCAGACATCATCAAGTTGTTGTTCATTGACTTCACGTATTGGTTTATCAATTTGTGGCGTGGCAGTAATATCTTCTTTAGCTCTTATGCCCATTTCAACAAAGCGTTTACCACTGGGTATTACATTTTTTTCAAGCGAGCCTACCGTTTTATTAAAATGTTCGACACTGCTATTTAAGCTTGAGCCTAGTTTGGCAAGGTGGCTGCTAAAGATACTTAACCTTTTATAAAGTGTTTCACCTAGATCACGAATAGCAATGGCATTATCCGTTAAGGCTTGTTGTTTCCAGCCATAAGATACAGCTCGAAGTAGTGCGATGAAATTAGTAGGTGTTGCCAGAATAATATTTGCCTGCATAGTATCTTCAAGCAATTTAGGATCTATTTGCAAAGCAGCTGAAAGAAAGTGTTCACCAGGAATAAATAACACAACAAATTCAGGTGACTGAGTGTATTCAGCCCAATAATTTTTGGCTGATAGCTCTTTGGCGCGATGACGAATTATTTGGCTGTGTCGTTTCAATTCAGCCTGTTTTTCTTTCTCATTTTGAGCTTGTATGGATGATAGATAGGCATCTAAAGGTGTTTTTGCATCAACTATAATTTGGCGGTTTTCTGGTAATTTAATAATCATATCTGGTCTTATTCTGCCAGATTCTGTTTGTGTAGTTGTTTGCTCAAAAAAATCACAATTAGTGACCATTCCGCTAAGCTCTGCTAGGCGCCTAAGTGTCATCTCACCCCATTGGCCACGAACTTCAGGGCGTCTTAACGCTTGTACTAAATTATGTGTTTCTTGCTGTAGATTTTGTTGGCCATCATTGAGGTGTTTGATTGTGCTATGCAATTGACCATAGGACTCTTTACGTTCTTTTTCTATTTCATGAATTTGTTTGGCAGTTTGTTGCAAGGCTTGGTTAATCGGTTTGACAAGTTGCTCTATGGCTTTCTCTTTATCTTGTAACTCGGCTTTCGCTTCACTTTGATGACGTTTTAAGTTTTCTTCAGCGAGTTTGATGAAATGATCATTATTACGACTGAGTGCTTCGTTTGATAATTTATTAAAGGTGTCTGCTAATTGGAAGCGGGCTTGATCGAGCATTTCATCAAGGTGTTCATTAGATTGACGCTCCAATTTAAGCGTCATGGCAAGTTCATGATTATTTGTTTGTAGTCGTTTTATTTTACGGCGAAGAATAAGTACTGTCGTTAATATGCCAAAGAGAGTGCTACAAAATATTAGGATAATTAATCCGTTGGTATCGGTCGCTAAATTTTTAACAAAAGTAACGACTAAATCCATTTTAGTATTTCGCTGGGATGGTCAACAATAGCGTCTGCTTGCCAACTAGTCGGATCATCATGAACACTGATGTAGCCATAACGGGCTGTGATGGTATGCATATTGGCATTTTTACCCGCTTCAATATCACGTTGGGCATCACCAATATAAACACACTGTTCAGGTAGACAGGATAATAGTTCACAAGCATGGATCATGGGTGCAGGATGCGGTTTGCTATGGTCTGTGGTATCACCACTGACAATGCAGCCAGCTCTGCCAATAAGGCCTAACTTTTCAGACAATGGCTCGGTTAAAAATGCGGGCTTATTAGTAACGATACCCCATGCAATATTTTGTTGTTCCAGTTGCTCCAACACTTCAGACATGCCAGAAAATAAGCGTGTTTCACGCGCTATATTATTTTCATATACTTCAATTAATCTTCGTTGTAGTTCAGCATAATCCGTATGTTCTGGTGTGATATTAAAACCAAGGCCTAACAAGCCTGCACTGCCATTACTCGCTACGGGACGAATAGTTTCGTAGTTCAGTGTTGAATAGCCTTCTTGTTGCAATATCGTATTCAATGCATAGGCGAGATCAGGGGCAGTGTCGGCTAATGTCCCATCTAGGTCGAATAATATGGCGGAGTAGTTAGGCATTATTCTTCTGGTTTTTTGCAATGCAAAAGATAGTTAACATGAACATCATCACTTAGCTTAAAGGCTTGCTTTAAAGGGTTGTAACTGATGCCTTTAATGTGACTAACTTGCAAACCTGCTTGTCGACACCATTTTGCTAATTCAGATGGTTTAATGAACCGTTTATAGTCATGCGTCCCTTTTGGCAGCATATTCATGATGTATTCAGCACCGAGTACGGCTAAAAGATATGCCTTTGGATGACGGTTTAAGGTTGAGAAAAACAGGTCACCACCCGGTTTTACCAGATCTGCACAAGCTTGAATAATAGACAGCGGATCAGGTACATGCTCAAGCATTTCCATACAAGTGACAAGGTCATAGTTTTGTGCAGATTGTTGTGCTTTTTCTTCTGCGGTGATGTGTTGATAATCGATGGTTAGTTCTGCTTCCAGAGCGTGGAGCTTAGCGACATTGAGTGCCATTTCGCCCATATCAATTCCAGTGGTATTAGCTCCTGATTTAGCTAAGGCTTCAGATAGAATACCACCACCACAACCAACATCGATAACGTGCTTATTATCTAAAGAACACTGCTTAGATATAAATTCCAGACGAAGCGGATTGAGATCATGAAGCGGTTTTGATTCGCCTTCAAGATCCCACCAATTGGACGCTAAGGCATCAAATTTGGCTATTTCGGATGGATCTACGTTCTTTTGGTCTGTCATGGATCTTCATGCCTTATTTTTTCAGCCCATTGTTGGGTATTTTGAATGATTTTAGATAGATTCATCGTAGTCAATTGACGATCTTTTAATAGTTGTTTACCGCTTACCCAAACATCGGTTACTTGATCCCGCCCGGTTGCATAGACTAGCTGTGAAATGATGTCATAGCAGGGTTGGCTTTCTATGCGACTTAAATCCACAGCAATTAAATCCGCAGATTTCCCTACTTCAACAGAGCCAATTTTATCATCTAGCCCTAATGCCTTGGCTGCATTAATCGTTGCCATTTCTAAAGCCTTATGTGCTGGTATAGCGCTAGCATCTTGGGCAACAGCTTTAGCTAATAATGCCGTTTGTTTTATTTCAGCAAACATATCTAAGTCATTATTAGATGCGGCGCCATCTGTTCCTAGGGTGATGTTGATGCCTTGCTGATCAAGCTTCGCGACAGGACAAAATCCACTAGCTAACTTTAAATTAGACTCTGGACAATGTGTTATATGGATACCATTATCAGCACATAAACTCATTTCTTGTTCATTTAACTGTGTCATATGTACAGCAGTTAAGCGAGGAGATAATAAGCCGAGATTATGAAGGCGCTCTAATGGTCTGAACCCATATTGTTCGATACTTTGTGAAATTTCACCAACAGTTTCATGAATATGCATATGAATGGTTACATCCAGTTCTTCTGCATTCATAATAACTTTAGCTAAGGTGTCGTCAGATACTGTATAAGGTGCATGTGGGGCATAGGAAGTGGTAATACGCTCATGGCGACGATAGCGATCATGTAATTGCTGACCTTTATGTAGGTATTCTTCGGTATCAGCAGCCCATGCACTTGGGAAATCGATGACCACCATGCCTAAGTTGGCTCTAATGCCACTTTGATCAGCCACACGCCCAGTAGCATCAGGGAAGAAATACATATCATTAAAGCAAGTGGTTCCACCACGAATCATTTCAGCAATAGCCAATTCAGATCCAGCTTCAACGAAACTATCGCTTATCCAACGCTTTTCTGCTGGCCAAATATGATTGTTTAGCCATGTCATCAAAGGCAGATCATCAGCTAAGCCACGAAACAAAGACATGGCGGCGTGATTGTGATTATTAATCAGGCCAGGCATTACACAGTGCTGGTCATAATGTTGTTCACTATTAGCTGTGTATTTTTGCTTTGCCTCAGTTTGAGGCATAAGCGCTACAATATCGCCTTGATGGATAATGACGGAATAATGTTCAAGCACCACATTTGCAGGGGCGATCGGAACAAGCCAACGGGCATTTATAATAAGGTCTACATTTTCCATAGTGTGTGATTATACCGTCATCGACTGGAGAACACATTGACGAAAACAAATGATGGGATACAAGCTATAAAATGGCTTGATAATAAGTTGTATTTATTAGATCAAAGGTGTTTGCCTGATAAGCAATTATGGCAAATTTATGACGAAGCACTAGATGTCAGTAAAGCAATTACTGATATGGTCGTACGTGGCGCACCTGCAATAGGCATTACGGCTGCCTATGCTGTGGTATTAGCAGCAAGAGCTGCTTGGGCAAGCCATAAGATAGAGTGGAAGCAGGTCATGCACACGCCCTTGAAGCAGCTAGCTGCTTCAAGACCTACAGCTGTCAACTTACATTGGGCTATTGAACGAATGACACTATTTTACGCTAACTTAGCTGATGATCATTCTCCAGAAGTAGAACTATTAAAAGAAGCTAAACGCATTCATCAAGAGGATATTGCTGCTAATCATACGATGGGCCGTTTAGGTGCTGAATTATTAACAGAAAATAGCTCGGTATTAACGCATTGTAATGCCGGTGCATTAGCTACAGGTGGTTTTGGTACTGCTCTGGGTGTCATTAGACAGGGTTATAGTGAGGGTAAGATAAAACAGGTTTATACAGATGAAACACGACCTTGGTTGCAAGGTTCTCGCTTAACCGCTTGGGAGTTAAATCACGATAATATTCCGGTGATATTGCAGATAGAAGGTGCGGCAGCTTCGCTAATGGCGACGGGAGAATTGAATTGGATCATTGTGGGAGCTGATCGCATTACCGCCAATGGTGATGTGGCTAATAAAATAGGGACTTATATGTTAGCAATTTTGGCACAATATCATGGTGTTAAAATGATGGTAGTTGCACCTAGTTCAACCATAGATTGGCAGTTAGATTCAGGTGACGATATTCCTATTGAACAACGTGCAGTAACTGAAGTGACAACATTACAAGGTCAGCAAATAGCGCCGGAAGGCATCGCGGCATTGAACCCTGCTTTTGATATCACGCCAGCAGAATTAATTGATGCAATTGTCACGGAGAAGGGTGTTATTCTATCGCCATCAATAGAGGCAATGCGTGCTATTAAAGTATGACGACACAAAGATATAAGGAGTCAAAATGAGTCGAACAGTATTGGTGACCGGTAGCAATCGGGGTATTGGTTTAGAGATTTGTACACAACTGAAACAGCGTAGTGATCATGTGATTGCAACCTGTCGTAAAGCGTCAGATGCACTGCAAGCACTCAATGTCGAAATTATTGAAGATGTTGAAGTGAGTGATTTAAATAGCCTAGCTTCCTTGGCTGAAAAGCTCGATGGTAGAAAACTAGATTGGTTGATTAATAATGCAGGCATAGCGGGCAGCTTACAGATTAGCGATATTGATCCCAGCACTATTGACAGCTTTAAGCGGATGTATGAGGTCAATAGCCTTGGACCGTTGTTTACCACCCAAAGCTTGCTTAATAACCTAACGGATGGTTCAAAAGTAGGCATTATTACTAGCCGTATGGGTTCTATTGCTGATAATGATTCTGGTGGCAGCTATGCTTATCGTATGTCTAAATCAGCAGTGAATGCAGCTGGAAAATCATTATCGATTGACCTACAACCACGAGGGATTGCTGTAGGCATTCTCCATCCTGGTTATGTCCGTACCGATATGACGGGCCATAATGGCTTAATGGACACGGATGAATCAGCTCGCGGTTTGATAGCGCGTATGGATGAACTTAATTTAGGCAACACAGGTTCATTTTGGCACAGTAATGGTGACCTGCTTCCTTGGTGAGCTACCCGAAACTGACTGCACAACAGCAAGAAAGTTTGCCGTTATTAATCACACCAGCACTCGCTATTCCATCGCAGTTTGATGATAGTACGCATAAGCTGTGGCGTTGTGAGACTGAACAGGGTTCTTTGATACTTAAAGCCTGTGACCATGACAGTATTCAGAAATCCGCTTTCTGGCAAGGCATGAATAGTTTGTTTAGTGTTGATTTTCCAAGAAGTTTACGGAATATCGATGCAATATATAGCAAAATATCAGAAAATGCAGCTGTCACAGTTCCCCTATTTATTGCTGCTGAAAGCAATAGTTATGTACTTGCTGAATGGTTAGAGGGGGATGCGGTACTGGCAGAAGATGTGACAGATGTCATGGTGATTCAATTAGCTGAACATCTCGGCAAATTACACGCCCAAGTTAAAACAACTTGGGGGCCAATACATCAGGCCAATCTTGGAGCTGAACAATGGGGTTCTCGTCTTTATAACACCATCCAAAATTTAGCTGATAATAGTTCTACAGCTATTCCAAATGATTTTGTGACTTCGTGCTCACAACAAGTAGAAGCAATGGAAGTGGAGCAATTTTCTCCAATCATGATAGACCTACGCTGGGATCAATTTTTACAGCAAGATAACAGGTTGAAGGCCTTAGTCGATTTAGATGCTTTTGTTTATGGGCCTAAAGAGTTGGAATTAGTATTGTTGGAATATCTGCTCAATGCTGAACAAGCCGCATTATTTAAACAGCATTATCAACAATATGCTGAATTCAGGGACTTAAGCTCGATCCGAGAGGTATATCGTTTATTACTCTTTCTGATGAATGTGTTGGGTGAAACGGATTTAGATCGTTGGCTTGCTAGGCCAGTAGTTTTATAAACTAAACTAAGCGGTCTGAGTACGGTAATAGAGTTTCATCCAATTAATATAACCAAGAAAAGCTAAAACAAGATAAACACTGAACATCACAATCGTAGCGTAATAGCCGGTTTGGTAATATAACTGAATAGCAGCTCCATCAATGACTATCCAATATAGCCAGTTTTGTAATACTTTACGTGCCATTAGAATGGTATTGAGTACAGAAAATACTGTAACGCCGGCATCAAGAAAAGGGCTTTGAGAAGCGTTGATACTAATTAAGTATTTGGCTGTTGCAAAAGTGAGTAAACTCCCCACCATTAAAAAAGCGATCTGTTGAAGCCAAGTGAATTTGCTAATCGCAATCACATCTTCAGTTTTCCCTTGTTTTTGCCACAATAAGTAGCCGTATACAGCCATAGCCATATAGTAAAAATTGAGTAAGGCCTGCATCGGTAATTGGCCTTCCCAGAATAATACGGTATAGATGAGCGTACTGATGAAAGCCAGTGGCCAGCACCATTGGGATTCTCTCGCAGCAAAGACGACGTAGCCAATACCTAGTAGCGAAGCGAAAACTTCCCAGCCAGATAAGGCTAATAGCCCATCAACAATGGCCGTGAGCAGCGTACTATCGATCATACATCCACAACATCAGCACGGTCAGTGCCAATAAGTTTGAGTACAAATACGCTGTGTGGCAATTGTTCAAACACAGCTTCAATTTCACTAGTCATCATTACCATCACATCTTGGTATTCTCCAAACACTTGCGTGCTAAGGCTATTACGTTTAACCACTAGTTTAGGGTTAGTTTCAAGCTGATCGATAAAGGCCAATATGGGTTCGACATACCCTTCGGTAAGAGGATAAAGGCTAATATCTATAGAAATTCGCATAGCGTGTTCCTTTAGTTTTTAAAAGGGACTACGCATTGCATAGTCCCTTTTGATGACGTGATTTAATAATCGTAAGATAAAGTAATGCCTGCTACACGTGGCTCGCCAAATTGTTTGAAATTTTCAGCCGCATAACCCTTTGCCGGGTTGTTGCCGAAGAAAAAACCACGAGTGTAGTAATCTTTATCAAACAAGTTTCTAGCCCAGACATTGACGTTCCAATTGCCGCGATTGTAATTTGCACTGGCGTTGACGATAGCATACGAGCCTGATTCGGCATTATGGCTATCAGAAAAATAGAACTGATCTTTGCCTTCAACATTGGTGCTTATAGTCCAGCGGTGATTGAGGTAATACTCAGAACCAAGGCTAAAAGTATAATCAGGCGCATGGGCCACTTGGCGGCCATTGTATTTCACGCCTGCTACCTCGTGGTTATCAAACGTGGCATCTAATAAACCGAGTGAAGCGAGTAGGCGCACTTTATCAGTCACTAGCCAATCTGCACTGGCTTCTAGCCCTTTATGTGTGGCATTAGAAGCATTACCAATGAAGTCAATAAAACTCGGTCCATCTTGAATTGAATTTTTGATTTGTGCATCACGGCGTTGGGTATAAAACGCCGTCAATTCTGTGGTCAAACGATTCTGCATCCACTTTGATTTTAAACCAACTTCAAAAGTGTTGTTTTTTTCGGTATCAAATTCGCGTTGATCAACCGTGAGACCACCACTATTATTTACCCCGCCTGATTTATAACCGCGTGCGAGAGAAGTGTAGATAAAATGGTCTTCATTGGCTTGATAGTTTAGGCCAATTTTGCCACCGCGCAATATTTCATCGGTGCGTATTTTTACGCCAAGCGTATCATTATATTCTGCTCTAAACTGTTCAATGCGCGCGCCAGTGATAAGGGTCAGTTTATCGTTAAGGTGAATATCAAGTTGGCCATATAAAGAGCTGTTGTTAGTGTCGTAGTCACCATTGAACATTGGCCCTGGACCAAATATGCCGTAGTCAGAATCTTGCTCGAAGTTTTCATCTTGTTCTAAGTGATAAATGCCGACAGTCCAATCAGTCGTGCCATTAAATAGGCGACCTGCGTCATCTGATAGTATGCGTAATTCGAGTGAGTGATTATCACGTTCACGATCAAATTGATCGAAGCCAATAAAGGGGAAGAGTCCCGGCGCGAACTGGCCGTCGAACCCCCAGTCAACATCGTAACTATAGGTAATATCTGACTTGGCATAAGTAGCCTCTGTCTGAATGATAACCGCATCATTAGGTTGCCAATCTGCTTTCAGTGCAAGTGCATTAGTACGTTGTTTATCTTCACCTGGATCATCAGATAAGCTGTTGCGGCTGTTATCTAAAGTAAAAGCATCATAACCATTGTCAATATTGAGATGTAAGTAACTTAAATCAACGGTAAGATTCTTAGCCGCTAACCATTTAAGTTTTCCTTTCGCAGTCACTTCATCCTGATTTTGTGTATTATCACGGCCTAAAAAATCATTGTCCATATAGCCATCAGATTGATGGGTATAGATAGAGGCGCGACCAAGAAGACTATTCTCAATTAAGGCACCACCGACAGCCAGACCCAGATTATGGGTATTGTATTCAGCAAGACCAGCTTCGGCATGAACTTGAAATTCTTCGGTAGGCTCCTTGCTTCGTAAATTTATCGTACCAGCCAAAGCATTGGTACCAAATTTAGTCCCCTGAGGCCCTCGAAGTATTTCTACAGATTCGACATCAAATAAGGTACCGGCACCGCCTGTTCTACTGAAATCTACGCCATCAATGATAAGTCCAACAGAAGGGTTAAGGGGCGCATTAAATTGACTCCGCTCACCAATACCACGGATTTGGTAGTACTGACCACGAGAAGCACCACTTGATACATTAACGTTAGGTGCTAAGTTTAGGACTTCTTCGATATGCTGGGCATTCCGGGCTTCGATAACCTCTTCGCCAATGGTTGTTAAGCTAACAGGTGTTTCAAGTGCGATGGCGGGTCTAAAATCAGCACTGACAATCATAGGAGGTAAGTCATGCTTAGTCCCTTCTGCAAGTGTATTGGTTGAGAAAATTGCTGAAATAGCGAGAGATAAAGCTTTAAACTTCATAAATATCCTTTTTTAAAATAAAAAAGGACAGGAGAGAACATTAACAGTATTGATTTACGTAAAAGGTATCTCGGCCTGTCCCTACGCCAGTACTAACTGGATCAGGTTCATAGGGTTTATTCTGTAATAGAAATTCTCAGGCCTTCATGGCCACCCCTAGGCTAATCTTGGTGATTAAAATAATCACACAAAATGTGTTGCGAATTATACGGCTTAAGCGCTATTTAAACAATTGTTTATAGGATGGTTATTACTTGGCGAGTGCTTTTATAGCATCAATGCTATGGAAGAAGACTTGCCCTTTCATTAAGTGATGATCTAGATCCATTTTCTTGAATTTATCCATCACAGGCCCTTTTACATCGGCCAAGTTTACTGTGATATTACGTGTATCTAATGCTTCTATATAACTAAACAGAGTTTCAAATGCCGTTATATCTACATAGCTAACAGAGCCAAATTGCAGCACGACATGTTCTAGTTCGGGCTTATTATCAATTTGGGCTGAAATAAAGTCAGTAATGTAAGTAATGTTGGCAAAGGTAATGTTTTCATCGATACGGATTAATAATAAATTTGGCCACGTTGTAACCTCATGGCGTCCAACATTTCTAAATTGTTCGCTGTCGCCTACTTGTCCAGTTACGGCTATATGAGGCAAGCTGGTACGCTGCAAAAATGCAATGATAGTAACAATGACACCTAGAGCGATACCTTCTTCGATACCCAAGAAGAGTACAGCCAATAAGGTGATAGTTTGGGTGGTAGCATCAGCACGGTCGTATTTGAGTGTCGTTATGATTTCGCGAAACTTAATCAATGGTGCAATGGCAACAAGAATAATAGCGGCCAAAGCGGCTTTGGGAATATGGGTAAATTGTTCGGTAAAAGATAGTAAGGCAAGCGCTAATAAGATAACAGCAATTATCATCGCTAATTGCGTACGTGCGCCTGCAGAAAAGTTAACCATGGTACGACTAAATCCACCTGCGACAGACATACCGCCTGAAATAGCAGTCGCTATATTAGCTGTACCTAAGGCAATCAGTTCTTGGTTGGTACTGATTTTTTCATTACGTAAATTTGCTGTGACAAGGGCGATGGCAACACTCTCCACATAGGCTATAACACTGATGAAAATAGCGCTGGGTAGTAATGCTATCCAGTGCTCTTTGCTGTTTGCTAAGAATGAAAGACTAAGATCTGGCAATCCTTTTGGGATTTCGCCAACAATGGCCACTTGTTGCATATCGTATAAATGAAAAAAACTGACAACGCTGGTAGTAATAATGACGGTCAGTAAAGGTGCAGTCTTACTAATTCCTGTAACGAGGCTTTCCCGTAGCTGCATGCTTTTGAGTGTGCGTGTTAATGGTTTACCCATTAACAGCAGAAGTACCATGCTGAAAATGCCAAGACCAGCAGCATATATATTCATAGTGCCCATATTGCAAGCAATATCATAGCCGCATTGTTGTTTATTAAGACCTAATAAATGAGGTAGTTGGCTAAAGACAATAAGAATTGAAGCACCGGTTGTAAAACCTGATAACACAGGGTGACTAATAAATTTAACTAATCCGCCCATGCGAAAAACGGCCATCGCTAATAAAATTAAACCCCCTTCGACAGCTAAGATAATGGCATGCTCAACGGGTGTGCCAAGTGCTGCTAATTCCGGTGCTGTTAATGCACTGGCAATCATTATGGCAGCAATGGAAACAGGGCCAACAGATAGAGTTCTGCTTGTACCTAAAAACGCATAAATAAGCGGGGGTAAAATACTTGCGTAGAGCCCTACTTGTGCAGGCAAACCAGCAAGCATGGCATAAGCGATGCCCTGCGGGACGAAAAGGATAGCTGTAATAATGCCAGCGAAAACGTCGCTATTAAAATCCTGTTTTGGATAATGTCTAAGCCAAGAAAGAATCGGAATAAACTTGGTTAATAAAGTTTGTTTAGGCAAATTAGGTGGCGGCATGAATTTACAGATAAAAGGAATAATAGCAAGAATAAAGTTAGTCTGTTTCGAACTCTTTCGGAACAGACTATATCACTTAATCTTCTTTGGTTAGTTTCTCAGCGTATGAGGCTTTATGAGGGACATCAAAATCATAACCCTTAATCATCACTTGCCAATATAACCATGGGAAACCGATAAGCTTGCCTATCCACCATAGCTTACTGTTAGTGCGTGGATCTAAAAATGGGAATGAAGGTGTTACTGTTCCGCCATAAGAGAATTCAGCAAGCATGACAGTACCTACTGATGTTGTTAATGGGCAAGAACCATAGCCGTCATAGCCTTCTGCCACTGCTTCACTATTACGTAATTTCAATATATTTGTCACAACGACAGGTACCTGTTTACGAACAGCTGCTGCTGTTTTTGCATTGGGCGTTGATGAAGCATCCCCTAAACCAAAGACATTGCTGAATTTATTGTGTTGTAAGGTAAATTGATTAACATCGACCCAACCTGCTTCGTTTGCAAGCGGACTTTGTTTAATAAAATCAGGTGCACTTTGAGGAGGCGTAACATGAATCATGTCAAACTCTTTCGTCACTGTAGATTTATTGCCATCAGCATCACTTATTTCAAATGTGGCTGTTTTTTCTGGGCCATTGACAGCAATTAAGTTATTGCCAAAATTTGTTTTGATACCGTAATCCTCAACGACTTTACTCAATGCTTTGGCAAAGAAAGCGACACCAAACATACCCGGGCCCGCATTGAAAAATTCGATATTGATAAGGTTATCATTACCTTCTTTTTTGAAGCGATCAGCGGCTAAGTACATGATTTTTTGTGGCGCACCCGCACATTTTATGGGCATAGGTGGTTGGGTAAATAAGGCGTTGCCAGATTTCGTTTTTTGAATCATTTCCCATGTGTATTCCACATGTTCTGGAGAATAATTACAGCAAACGCCATTTTTACCCAATGTTTCTGACAGGCCTGCAATTTTGTCGTAATCAATTTGTAAACCAGGGCAAACGACGAGGTAATCATAGCTAATTGTTTCACCTGAACGAATCGTAACTTGATTTTCTTCTGGTTGGAAACTGTCGGCATAATCTTTAACCCATGTCACACTTGGATGAATAAGATCAGCTTCATTTTTTGTCGCTTTAGCTAAGGTATATGCTCCGCCACCAATTGTCGTGAAACCAGGTTGGTAATAATGCTTTTCTGATGGTTCAATGATAGCAATATCAATAGCATTATTTTTGCGACGCATGTTATTAGCAACTGATACGCCTGCAGCACCACCTCCAACAATCAGAATTGAATGATGTTTATCGGACATTTTCCCCTCTCTTATTAATATAAATCTAGCTCGACGACTCTTAATAATAGGATCTGCATTTCACCGTTATTACTAATTTAAAAAACAGAATCGAATAATTATCGCTTAAAAGGATATCTCTTGTCATAAATTGTTGGTATTCGGACAGTTTTTATTCAGGTGTGGGGTTGTTAAGGACTACATAAAATATTAGATTTTGATACCTGCTGGCGATCTTCTTGTTGTCAACTGTCAATGAATTCTGATAAATCAATTTTTTATGTTTAGGATTTGTCGCCATGCCTCGAGTTTTTGGTCAAATGACATTGCTGCATGGGCAGGACTAGTTGAGGGTAGTCGCTGTGTAGGAATAGCGATGAATTGTTGACTTAATGAGGGTATAGTTTGTTTAAAAAGCGATTCAGCTTTTGTACCATTAAAATAGAGTCGGTTGATGCTTGGATAGCGCTGTAAGAAATTATTAAAATCATTGACAACGATTGATCCTGTATCAATATTGCTATCCAAACTCCCTTTTCGCTGACAAGCTTTTAGTACATCCCAAACGGCAATATGGTGCTGAGCTAATAAGGAGCAGCGTTCTAAATAGGGCAAAGTAGTAGAAAAACTAAAAAGCTCGGCCATAATTGGCCAAAATGCATTTCGTGGATGGGCATAATATTGTTGATGCTTTAATGATTGAACGCTCGGCATAGAGCCTAATATCAATATCGTAGGTTTTTCACCGAGTAGGGGTGGAAAACTGTATTCGGTTATTAGATGTTGAGTAGATGTGATCACTGATAGCGCTGTCCTTGATGTTCTATCCAGCCATCTATATGCTGACCTGCTGGATCATGATGAGTCCAGTGTAAAATACCCCCTTTGTCACTCCACTCATATTCGCCATAAAGGGTTAGCTTATCTCCTAGTTTTAGGGTGTTTATTCTAGGTGCTAAGTCGATATTATGGGCTACTAAAATAGTCAGACCTTGAGGTCTTTCTATAATAAATTTTTGGTGACGATTACCATCGATATCATCAGCTAAAATCTTGATAACTGTCCCTTCAACTTGTAATTGAATATCACTTTTCCGCTCTTGGAAAGCTTGTTCAACACTAATACTATCACTGCTTTCATAGGCTTGCTGTGGCGAGTATTTACTTGCTGCATAGCCGACAATAAGGAATGCGATGATTAACCAAATACGTTGTTTTTGACGGGTGGCTTTTGACATAATTCTATATTCGAGGTTTGATTTTTTATTAGTATAGACGATGGCCAATAGATAAAAGTTAGCATAATTATTTGAAATTATGTTTTGCCAGCATATAATCGGCGCTTAATCGAGCATTTGTATTGAACTTCCATAGGTGTGAAGTGATATGGCTAATCGCTATTTCTAAAGTTGGAGAAAGTCATGGCTGTATATGCCATAGGAGATATTCAAGGGTGTTTTGATGAACTGTGCAAAATGCTTGACTTAGTTAAATTTGATCCCAGTAAAGATCAAGTATGGCTAGCAGGTGACTTGGTTAATCGCGGGCCTAAATCAGCTGAAGTACTTCGTTTTGCCAAAAAAATGGGTAAAAAAACGGTCAAAGTCGTGTTGGGAAATCACGATCTTCACATGCTTGCTTACTCAACAGGTGTGACTAAACATAAGCATTATATGGATACAATGGATTCGGTTTTGTTGGCGGACGATAGGGAAGAATTGATTGACTGGCTTCGCCAACAACCTCTTTTTCATCATGATGAAAAACTTGGTTTTAGTATGGTTCATGCTGGATTACCGCCGCAATGGACAGTAAAAAAAGCGCTCAAAAGAGCAAAAGAAGTTGAGACGATTCTCAAAGGTGATAATTGGCAAGATTTTTTCCAACATATGTACGGCAACATGCCTGAACAATGGACGAAAGAATTAACAGGGTGGGACAGAATACGTTATATAACGAATTGCTTTACTCGCTTACGTTATTGTCATCAAGATGGCCGTTTAGCTCTTAACTTTAAAGGCGCTCCAAGTAAGAAACCAGTAGGCCAAATACCCTGGTTTGAAATGCCGGATAGACGAACGCAAGACGATAATATTGTATTTGGACATTGGTCAACATTAGGAACGGGACAATATGGCAATGTGTTTTCTTTAGACAGCGGTGCTGTGTGGGGAGATACTTTAACAGCGATGAGAATTGATAAGCCGTCACATAAATGGTTTGTCGTCGATGCTGATCCCGCTGGCTTGCCGCACGCAAAAAATAAATAAGCCGCTATCCAGAAAACCTGCACCAGTGATTCAGTACGGGCAGAAAATACTTAAAAACAGTACAATACTCCATTTATTAGTTTGGAAAGTTTAAAGACATGAGCACTATCACAACTTTTTCTGGTGATTTTTCAGCCCAAGGTATGCGTGTTGGTATCGTTGCGGGCCGGTTTAATGATTTCATTGTTGAGAATCTTATCTCGGGTGCAATTGATTGTTTAGTTCGACATGGTGCCAGTGAAAGTGATATTGAATTAGCTCGTGTGCCGGGTGCGGTGGAAATACCATTAGCAGTCCAACGTATGGGGCGCACGGGTAAATATGATGCGATTATTGCGCTTGGTGCTGTTATTCGTGGTGGAACACCTCATTTTGATTTTGTTGCGGGCGAATGCTCTAAAGGTTTAGGGCAATTAACGTTACAGTTAGATATTCCGGTTTCATTCGGTGTGTTGACAGTTGATACCATTGAGCAAGCTATCGAACGTGCGGGTACTAAAGCAGGTAACAAAGGTGCTGAAGCTGCAATGGGTACGATTGAAATGGTCAATGTTTTACGCCAAATAGAGAGTGCAAAATAGATGTCTGTAGGTTTACCACGCTCGCACGCGAGACGTGCTGCAGTGCAGGCTTTATATCATGGTTTAGTTAACGAACAATCCGCATTATCAAAAGATACGCTTGATTTCGTCACTGCTGAAAACTCAGACAAAATGGATAAAAAATATTTTGCCCTATTAGTGGATGGTGTTTCTAAAGAGATCGTTCAGCTTGATGAGCAATTGACCTATGCCGTAGATCGTTCTTTATCGGCTATTGATCCAGTTGAAAGTTCAGTGTTAAGACTTGCTGTATATGAATTTATACATTGCCCTGAGGTGCCATACCGAGTGGTATTGAACGAAGCTGTTGAACTTGCTAAAGCTTTCGGTGGTGAAAAAGGCCATAAATACGTCAATGGCGTATTGGATAAAATGGGCTCTAAATTACGTCCAGCTGAATATCAAACAGCCAAATCAAAACAAGCGAAAAAGTAACGCGGACAATCTAGTGTCTGATCTTTCAGAATTTTCACTTATCCAACATTATTTCGAGCAACTCACAGCAAAACGAGATGATGTTTTATTAGGCATTGGTGATGATTGTGCCTTGTTGCAGTGCCCTGAAGATGAGGTGTTGGCCGTTTCTATTGATACCTTAGTTGAGAACGTGCATTTTTTTTCTGATGTAGATCCTGAAAGTTTAGGCCATAAAAGTCTAGCTGTAGGCTTAAGTGATTTAGCGGCAATGGGTGCTAAGCCTAAATGGTTCACATTGGCTCTGACTCTTCCAGAAGTGCATGAAGTGTGGCTAAAAAAGTTTTCACAAGGCTTAGCCAAACTGGCTAATGAATTTAAGGTGCAATTAGTCGGTGGTGATACCACTAAAGGCCCCTTATCTATTAGTATTCAGGTGCATGGTTTTGTCGATCCCGAAAAGGCATTACGACGTGATGGTGCACAAGTAGGTGATCTTATTTATGTGACAAATACATTGGGTGATGCTGGCGCCGCCTTAAAATTAGCACAAAGTGAGTTGGTCAATGAAAGCTTTGACAATGAGGATAAGCGTTATTTAACTCGACGATTAGAGTGTCCAACGCCACGTCTTAATTTAGGACAGAAGCTGATTGGTATTGCATCTGCTGCAATAGATATTTCGGATGGTTTAGTCGCGGATCTAGGGCATATTTTAGAAAAAAGTAGTGTAGGCTCTAGAATCGATCTGGCCCGTTTGCCGCTTTCAGCTAGTTTATTAAAGCTAGAAAGAGCAGAGGCAGAACACTTAGCGCTATACTCTGGCGATGATTACGAACTTTGTTTCACTGCGCCAGCAAATCATTACACTGAAATAGAAGATATGTTTCAAGGACAATGTACTCGTATTGGTGTGATAACGAATGATGACGGTATTGTTGTAATCGAAAACGATAAATTAAAATCGCTGAAAAACAAGGGGTACGATCATTTCTCAAACAGTTAATTTCCGTGAGTTGTTAAAGCGGCCAGTTTGTTTTCTGGGTTTAGGCTTTGGCTCAGGTTTAGCACCTTTCGCACCAGGGACGTTTGGCACTATTGCAGCGATCCCAATCTATATGTTGATGGAGCTTCTTCCATTGACGATTTACCTGTTAGTCACCACCATTTTTTTTATTTTAGGTATCTACATTTGTCAAAAATCAGCAGATTGGTTAGGTAAAGACGACCCATCTGCAGTAGTTTGGGATGAAATAGCCGGTTATCTAGTCACGATGATAGCTGCACCTAGTGGCTGGGCTTGGATGCTCTTAGGCTTTGTCCTATTCCGCTTTTTCGACATCATCAAGCCCTGGCCAATAAGCTGGTTTGATAAAAACCTGCATGGTGGCTTGGGCATTATGGTTGATGATGTCGTGGCAGGTATGTTTGCTGCTTTTTGTCTACAACTAATTGTCGTAGCGAATATTTTATAAACTTTAACGTTTCCAACATCTATCAGGATCTGCACTTGCTGTACCCGTGACTGACTCGACGCCGCTTTCATTGATAACTAAACTACCACAAAGAGGATCTACTTGATCCGCAGTGGGGGCTGCAACTGCTATATAAGTTGTAGCTGTGGCAGAAGATATTGAGATGGTGTAATAGCTATCGGGAGAAGTCGTTGCGGCTGGTAAACTAGCCATAATCGCCGTATAGGTTGGGTTGTTTGCACGAAATTTCTCTTGAGCTAGTTGTATTGCAGCTAGAGCAGTTTTACCATCGGCTCTCTTGGCTCTTGTTACATAATCTGAGTAGGCAGGGATGGCTATGGCAGCAATTATCGCAATTATTGCAACAACTATCATGAGTTCCATTAGAGTGAAACCTTTGCTTCTATTTGTATACATAATTACTGCCTTAAAACTTAAGATATATTGTGTTAAGTATAGCCATAGGCATAAAAAACACAAAAAAGAATCATTGGAAAATAGAGAACCTCATCACAAGTATACAAAATTATTGCTGGTTTATGATTTATTTGCTGCTAAATCGATCTATAATCACTATACGATGGTTTTAAGGACGCACATATGTCAGGAATAAGGCAACGAGGTATGACTTTGTTGGAAGTGATAATAGTACTTATTATTGCTGCTATACTTGCTGCTATATCTGTGCCTGCCTTTAGTGACTTGATTCTCACACAGAGGGCCAAAGGCGCGGCAGAAGGGTTAACTTCAGCACTGCAAAATGCTAAGGCAGAAGCAGTCAAAACGAATAGTATAATAAGCATTGTTTTTAAACCTTCTGCTACTGGGACAGCCCATTCAAGCTGGTGTTATGGCATGACTTTGACTGGCTCCGCAACGTGTGACTGCACTGCATCTCCAACGGATTGTGCAACTGGCAGCGTTGTTGATGGAGATACTTACAAGGATGTGACGGCCAATTTCAACGCAAGTGATTTACGCTCCTTTGAACCTGTAAGGGGCGGGGCGAATGGTACGCAAGGAACAGTTGTTTTTGCCGCTGGAAATAACAAAGATCTTGGTGTCCGTTTAAGTACGATTGGCAGAATATCGGTTTGTAGACCTACAGGTACAAATATCGCGCGCTATCAGGATAGTGGAGCTTGCCCATGAGTTTTAGAATAAAACAACAAGGCTACACACTCATTGAATTGATGATAGCAATGGCTATAGGTTTGATACTTGTTGCTGCGGTTATTACTCTCTATGTCTCCATGTCAGGCTCTAATATCGATTACCTAAAATCAGTTAGATTAAATCATGAACTACGTTCTAGTATGGCACTAATAGTTCGAGATATTAGGCGTGCAGGTCATAATCAAGATGCGGCTACAGAATCTATAGCAGCATCATCAATTAATCCTTTTTCGAATTCTGCTGCGAGCACAGTTCAAGCGACTGTTCTAACGGTAGCAGGAACCAGTACCGTCAACCAATCTATAACTTTTTCGTATGACAATGATGATGATGCAAATATCGATACCTATGGCTATCGTTTAAATGTAGTGTCAGGTGTTGGAACCATTCAATATTGTGCTGATGACACAACGACAACGGGAGCTGCATGTTCTTCATGGCAAGCATTAACTGATTCTGACTTAATTGATATTGATTCACTAGAGTTTACACAAGGTACAACTAGCGTTGCTGGTGGAGTATTCACAATCCGTCAGGTAATGATTACCATGACAGGTAAATTAATTAGTGATACGGATTTTACTAGAACAATTTCTGAAGTTGTCAAGATTAGGAATGATCACAGTCCTAACTGGTCTATGTAATATTGGGACGAGGTTACTATTATGAAAATTAGAAACCAACAAGGTGTAGCAACAATAGTGGTAACTGTAGTGCTGTTGGTTGTCATGACATTGATGGTGTTATTTGCGTCAAGAGTCGGTGTGTTTGATGTGCGGATGGCAGCCAATGAAGCACGTTATAAGGAAGCTTTTGCAATGGCTGAGGCAGGTTTAGATTATTCAACACAACGCTTTTCTAGCGAATTTGTTAGGCTGTATGATGGTGACAACGCTGGCACCACTTTGGCCACCATCGTTACTAATGCTACAGTGACTGCAAATACCGAACCTGATGGAACAGCTCCAGAGACCAATGACCCTTATTTCACGGTGACAGTGACTGATACAGGTGCATCTTATGGCGGCATTCCAGTATATGAGTTTGTTTCTACAGGCGTAGGTTCGGATGGCACGGGGACAGCAACCGTGCAGAGACAGATCACGATGGCGAGTGTGTTTGGTGGTAGCGTTCCAGACGTGCCAGTCATTGTTGGTGGTGCTGTGGGTACAGGTGGTAACTTTAATATTTCCGGCAATCCTAATGGCGCTGGTGAAGGTGTGCCAGTCTCTATTTGGTCTTCAGGTGATATTAGTGGTACTAACTCATCGGCAACCTGTCATGCTGAGTTTTATGATGGTAATAATGCACAGTGTAGTAACCCTTCTGGCAACACCGAAAACATTAGTATGGGCGGTGATCTTGCTGTATTAAGTCCTCTAACAAGTCATGATCCAACTGTTCCAGATTTATTACCTAATGATCCTAATTTCCCAACAGATTTGTTTGCTTTTATGTTTGGCGTCCCAACGGCTCAATGGGGTTTGAAATTTGCAGAAGCAAACGCAAATCAACAAGCAGTTACAAGCTGTGCTCAGATTAATGCAGCGGGTACTAATGCGGGTGTGAATTTTCCACTCTGGTGGGTGACTGGAGAATGTACTATATCAGGGACCATTGGTTCCATTGATAACCCAGTGATTATTGTTGTTGATGATAATGCCTTTAAAGGAACAGGGAATAACCAAGTAAATGGCATTGTCTATTTATTTGATAATCCGACAACTGTTGGAACACCTTCTGCCCAATTAGGCGGTACCATGGAAATCCGTGGCTCTTATGTTTCGGATGTCGGTGGTGCTGCAATGTCAGGTAGTTATTCGGTTGTCTATGATCCAAATTTAGTGAATAGTTTCCAAACAAATGGTTCTAGCTTCAATTTTGCCTATATCCCTGCTAGTTGGCGTGATTTTTAGATTGTTGCCACACGAGTATAAATTACGAGGATAAGAATGATGAATAAGCAATTTCTAAATAATCAAAAAGGTATTGGTATTATTGAAGTTATGATTGCTGCTGTAATTTTTGCACTCGGTAGCATCGCTATTATCCAATTACAAGGTAACTTCTTTAAAAGTACGGGTGCTGCCCATTCACATGCTGTCGCAATGAATTTAGCGGAAGAAAAACTGGAAGATTTACGAGCTCTAGAAGATTTCACTGTGATAGATGACAATACGGGCGGTAACATTGCATGCACAAACCTATTGCTTCCTTCAGGTGCTTCAGCTGCTTGTGCGACATCTGCGAATGTAATTGCAGAAGCTAACACCGAATATGAATTAAGCTGGGAAGTGACAGATTATTATTATAACGTAGGTGCATTAAGCACTGTTCCTGCAGGTAATATTGCTCAGAAAGATATTAATATACTAGTCACTTGGACTGATGCTGATGGCAGTGCCCAAACAGCAACGGCTAATACCATTATTAACTCTGCGAGTGTTGGTAGTGGCGGCGTTTTAGTCTCTAACGCCGGCGGTAGTGGTGAACAGCCAGAAGTACCTTATACACCCAGTATAGATGATCGGGTGACCCCTATTACAGTTGGCACACAGTCTAAGCGTGAGACTTTGGTCCCTACATCAGATGTAGTAGATGGTTATAGTAGAACGGAGTTTCAAGCCTTTACCTATAACAGTAACAATATCTTACTCCGTGAAGAAGAGTTTCAAAATGTAGCTTGCGATTGCCGTTTTGATGGAACCAGTGGCACAGGTACAGAAACCTATGCAGCAGCACATGCTGAATGGAATACCGTTAAAGATACTTATGTTGATGTCGATGGCGAATTGGTCGCTGGTAAAGTGAAGGGCTGTGTTCAGGGTGGCGGTAGTAATTGTGACGCTAACCCAGAACCGCTTTGTGATGTATGCTGTAAGGATCATCATGATATTTCATCAGTGACTCGTAAATATGATCCTTATCGTTCATCAGATGATTTTCATACGGCCACTTCAGGCAACCATAAACATTATAATGGTACGACAGTGGTGACTTCTGGTCAGTATCAAGAATCTTGTAGGATGAAACGAGTAGATGGTTTTTGGCGCGTTTATCAAGATTGGAATATGGTGAATTTTAAAGCATTACCAATTACTGATTTATCTTCTTCGACGATTAAAGCCACCTATGCCACCTATGTGAATGTTATTGTCGATGCTCATATAGACGAAAGTAAGGTGGCAGGTGAAAACTTAACTACGCCTCCGACACTACCAGCCACCCTTAACCACAATACATCGGGTAACTATATTAACTTGGCTGCGACAGGTGTCTCAGAAGTATCAGGCCGGGGTGTTTATATTGATTTTATAGATTCAACCCATTTAACTGCTATACAAACCAAGAAAGCAGCAATGGAAGATTATCTGCTTCACCTGCCTTTCTATGAAGTTGAAGTGGTCGAAGTGGCCAACTGGGCATCTGGCGATGCTTCCATTTTAGAAGTTGGTCCGATCGATAACCCAGGTAATAATAATGATGTGCCTGCAGGAGAGATCAGAGGTGTTGCAGCAGATACAGATGCAGTGATATTAACAGCCGATATTAGAAAAAGTAATAGTGGTCTGACAGATCTAAGTGTCTCTGTCGATTATGATGCGACAACGAATGCTGATGATATAGAGTTATCTGATACATTGACCGTCTGTGTTGGTGGTAGCTGTACAGGTGCAACGTC
Organism: uncultured Gammaproteobacteria bacterium; assembly: GCA_905479075.1. Classification (GTDB taxonomy): domain Bacteria; phylum Pseudomonadota; class Gammaproteobacteria; order Nitrosococcales; family Methylophagaceae. Next base: position 25,504 of record CAJQLA010000017.1, read on the forward strand.
ATCATGTACTGATCCTACTGGGGGACCAGATATTGTTGATGGAGGAGCAATAACAGCATGGCAAGCCCCATCTGTAATATCTCCAGCCTCATGTGTATCTGAAACACGTACTTGTGCAGCTGGTGTACTATCCGGTTCATACACGAATGGATCTTGTTCTGTGATTACAGCACAGGACTGTACTGCACCATGGGGAGCGACAGTTTCAGATGGTAGTTCTGTGACTGCATACCTAGATGCAACACCGACTACAGCTTGTACGAGTGAAACTCGAACTTGTACTACAGGTGTATTATCAGGTACTTATACAAATGAGACATGTACTGTGACACCAACAACTTGTAATACAACAGTTACGGGTAAAGCTAATAATAAGAACGATACAGTGACAGTGAATGATGGCACAACTGACTTTGCTTGTTCTGTTGCAAATAGCAAGAACTACACATGTCCAGTTGTCACAACGGCGACAAATGGCACGATCACAGCGACTAGTGCTGGAACGGTTAACAGTACGGTGACACTAGGAACAATCTGTGGTGCTCAAACGGTTAACTTTTAAATAATAAGACTAGCCGCTATAACTCTAATAGCGGCTAGTTCTTTTTCGATTTGAAATTTAAATAGTCAGTCTTAGCGACTGTTAGTTGAAATTGATTTTATATAATTGATTAAACTCTGTTTGCGTAAAGTGATGGTTTTGAGTGCCATGTTGTTCAATTTTAATGGCACCGAGTAATGATGCAATTCGACCAGTTTCTTCCCAGTCTTTGCCATGTAGTATACCGTGCATTAAACCCGCTCGATAAGCATCACCGCAGCCTGTGGGATCAGCTAGCTTTTCTGCTTTGGCACAGGGGATATCGATGCGTTTACCTTCAGTATAAATATGTGAACCTTCTGCACCACGGGTAATAATCAAAGCTTCAACGTGATCAGCTAGTTCATGAGGTGAGAGGCCAGTACGATCTTGAAATAGTTGAGCTTCATAATCATTTAAGGCGATGTAAGTCGCTTGCTTGGTGAAGTTCATCAAATCATCACCATCAAACATCGGTAAGCCTTGACCGGGATCAAAGATAAAAGGGATGCCTGCTTCATGTAATTGCTGGGCGTGTTGAATCATGCCATCACGTCCATCAGGCGCTACGATAGCGAGTTTGATGTCTTTAGCCTCGCTGATAGGCGTTTCATGTGACAGACTCATTGCGCCTGGATGGAAGGCGGTAATTTGATTATCATCAATATCAGTTGTGATGTAAGCCTGTGCGGTGTAATTGCCCTTTTTAACATGGACATGACGACGATTTATATCGTGTTTATCTATCCATGCAGCATAGCTAGCAAAGTCATCACCAACCGTTCCCATAGCAATCGGCTCATCGCCAAGTAATTTTAAGTTATAGGCTATATTACCTGCACATCCACCAAATTCACGCCTTAGATTAGGTACTAAAAAGGCAACATTGAGCATATGGACTTTATCGGGAAGAATATGGTTTTTAAATTGCTCTGGAAAAACCATGATGGTGTCATAAGCGAATGATCCACAAATAAGTGCTGACATATTTATTCCTGCTTGATTATATTAAGTTGTTTATCGTTAGTGGTAATAGCGATCTCGCCGTTTAAGAATGCTTGTAGGTGGTGTCCGACAATTTCACTACGCCAACCTTGTAGTAGCTCGATGGATTCATCACCTGTGACCATGCGCTCTATATCCTTACGTGAAGCCACTGCGATTGGAGCGATAGATTGTTCATCGCAGAATTTTCTTAATAAGGCCATCAGAGCATCAACGATGGCATCTTGTTGTGTGGTGAGAATTTGAGGTTTTTTAAGGATTGGCCATTGATCCTTTGGTATGTTTTTCCCGCTAGCAATTAGCTCGATGAACGTTTTGCCAAACCGTTCTATTGTTGATGATTCTAAACCTCGGATTAAGCCCATTTTTTTTGTCGTTTCAGGTGCTAAACGGGCTAAATCAAGTAAGACGTCATCTTTTAAAATCCAACGTCTAGGTCTATTTGACTTGATGGCACGATGTTCACGCCATTCAGCTAGCTTTTGTAAAATGGCAAGCTGAACACCTTTTAATCGGCCAGCTCCTTTTAATTTACGCCAGATTGAGCTTGGGTCAGGTTCGTAATTGTTTTTATCTGTTAAATAAGCGAAATCATCTGTTAACCAATGCGTTCTATTTTTTTCTGATAATGACTTAACCAGTAGCTTATAGACATCGCGTAAGTAACGAACATCATCAGCTGCATAGTCAATTTGATCAGGGTCAAGAGGTCGTTTTGACCAATCTGTTCTTGAATGGGCTTTTTCCAGATTGACACTAAGACATAGTTTCACTAAATTGCCATAACCAATTTGGTCGCCATAGCCAAGGACTGTTGCTGCTAATTGTGTGTCAAAAACATCTGTCGGTAACTCACCCCGTAATAGATAAAATAGTTCCAGATCTTGGCGCGCAGCGTGAAAGACAACAGTGACATTAGGATTATAAATAATATCTAAGATGGCTTTTAAATCAGCAATAGCAAGCGGATCGATACAGGCGATACGGTCTTCAGTGGCCACCTGAATCAGGCATAACTGAGCATAATAGGTTTTTTCACGTAGAAACTCGGTATCAACTGCTAACCATGGCGTATCGACAATTTGCTGACAAAATGTGATTAAATCAGCTTCTGTATTAATAAATTCAACGGTCATAAATGCGAGGTTCTGAAAAAGCTGACAGTATAGCTGCTTTTATTCAAATCACCGAACCAGACTTGTTTACGTACTTTGATGGTTGATACGGGTTTCAATGTCTTGAAGGGAAAAAGGCCAGTTCAATTCGCAGTTATCAGGAAAGCGAATAACAGGAATAGACTGACCATATTGTTTGAGCAAGTCATCATCAAGAGCAATATCAACGGGGTGTACTTCAATAGTTTGTTGATTCACTTGATTTAATAGTGCTTGTGCTTGTTCACATAGATGGCAACCAGCAGTAGTAAAAAGGGTAAGCTCAATCATTTTTCTAATAAACGAGGCATGAGTTCCACAAAGTTACATGGGCGATGACGGATATCTAATTGTTCCTTTAGAATGTCATCCCAACCTGTTCTACATGCACCAGAAGAACCTGGTAGGCAAAAAATGAATGTACCATTTGCGATGCCAGCAACAGCACGAGACTGCACTGTTGAAGTTTTAATATCATGATAGGAAATCTGACGAAATAATTCGCCAAAGCCTTCAATTTCTTTATCGAACAAGGGTTTCATCGCTTCTGGTGTACCATCACGCCCTGTTAAACCTGTTCCACCTGTTGAGATGATAGCTTGAACATTCTTATCCGCTATCCATTGTGACACGATAGACCGAATTTGATATTTATCATCAGGTACAATTTCTTGGGCAACAATATGATGCCCTGCCTCATTTGCTCGTTCACGAAGTACTTTCCCTGATGTATCATCTTCCACAGTACGCGTGTCGGAAATGGTTAATAGAGCGATATTGACGGGTATAAATGTTTGATCCATAAAATTTATCTCTTTGTTCAGCGTATGTTCATTGAATGGAAAGCAGTATAATAGGCATCAGACTGATGGTCTATTTATTAAGAAGGAAATAATTATGAAAAAGATCCTAATCGCAACCGTTGTCGCAGCTAGTTTAACTGCCTGTGCAACTGATGATCCAAACAAACGAGCTAAATATGGTGCAGCTGCAGGGGCAGTCGCGGGCGCAATACTGGGGCATTCTGTTGAAAATAATAAAGAAGGTTTATTGATAGGTACGGCCGTAGGTGCAGCAGCAGGTGCGGGTATTGGTCATTATATGGATAACCAACAGAAAGAGATGGAAGCAGCGTTGGCAGCTGAACAAGCGAGTCATGATATAGAAATCAGACGCCTTCAAGATGAATCACTTAAAATTGATATTGCTAGTGAAATTTCATTTGATTTTGGTAAAGCGGATTTAAAACCTGCATTTATGCCGACACTACAAAAAGTAGCAGGTATTTTACAGCGTTATCCAAATACTGTGATTGATGTTGTAGGCCATACCGATAGCGTAGGTTCAGAAAGCTATAATATGACATTATCACGTCAACGTGCTGAGTCTGTTGTTTATTACTTTGCATCACAAGGTGTTGCATCAAATCGTCTTGTTGCATCAGGTCGCGGGGAGTCGCAACCAAGAGCAACCAACGATACAGAAGCAGGTCGTCAATTAAATCGTCGAGTAGAAATTTATGTCAAACCAATTGCCCAAGGGCAATAAGCACGCAACAAATAAGCGTCGTAAGTTTCGAAAGTCTAATGATGACAACGCAACACAAAACGATTTAATTTTTGGTTTACATGCGATACAGGCAGCCCTTGAGCTGCCTGTATCGCGTGTGACAGAAATTTATTTAGCGGATGAACGTCACGATGCGAGAGCGGATACATTAATCAATGCCGCCAAGCAACATAGCATCAGCCTTAAAAAAGTGGATCGTGATCAACTTGATGAAATGGCACCGGATGCTAGGCATCAAGGTGCTATTGCGCGTTGTACGCCCTTAAAAGAATTGGATGAGACAGACTTATTTAAGCTTGTTGAGCAATTGGGCGATGGCGATACGGCGGCATTACTACTCATTCTTGATGGCGTGCAAGATCCTCATAATTTGGGGGCATGCCTGAGAACAGCTGAGGCTGCTGGTGCACATGCTGTCATTGCACCTAAAGATAGAGCATCTGGTTTGACCAGTACTGCAATGAAAGTATCTAGTGGTTCAGCTGAACGCTTACCCTTTATTCAAGTCACTAATTTAGCGCGAGTTCTGCGTGAGCTGCAACAATTGGGGGTTTGGTTGGTGGGTACATCAGGGGATAGTGAATCGACACTTTTTGAAGCAGATTTAAAAGGTCCTCTTGCTGTGATTCTGGGTGCTGAAGGTCGTGGTATTCGCCGCTTGACGCGTGAACACTGTGATCAAGTTATCTATATCCCAATGCAAGGTGGCGCTGAAAGTCTGAATGTTTCGGTTGCGGCTGGTGTTTGCTTATTTGAAGCAGCGCGTCAAAGAAGCTTGTGATTACGCTAAGTTATAACGTAAAATAGTCGATTACCCAAATTAAGGGTAATACTCCTTGCCTCATTCAATGTGTTTGGGGCTGTTTAAACCGTAAGGAGCTCAAATGAGACATTACGAAATAGTGTTTCTGGTCCACCCTGATCAGAGCGAACAAGTGCCTGCAATGGTTGAAAAATACCAACAGGTTTTAACAAGCGAAGGTGGCTCAATTCACCGTTTTGAAGATTGGGGCCGTCGTCAATTGGCTTACCCAATCAATAAAGTACATAAAGCACATTATGTATTGATGAATGTTGAATGTGATGTTGCTCAATTAGAAGAAGTAACAACTGCTTTCCGTTTCAATGACGCTGTTATCCGTCATCTTGTTGTTAATGCTGATGAAGCAGTAACAGAAGCATCTCCAATGATGCGTAAAGATGATGATGATAAGCCACGCAGTCGTAATTTCGATTAATACCTTAGGAGCATAGCAATGGCACGTTTTTTTAGACGTAGAAGATTTTGTCGTTTCACCGCTGAAGGTGTTAAACAAATTGATTATAAAGATGTAACTTTATTAAAAAATTACATTACAGAAACAGGGAAAATTGTCCCTAGCCGTATTACTGGTACTAAAGCGCGTTACCAACGTCAGCTTTCTACTTGTGTAAAACGCGCACGTTTCTTAGCGCTTATTCCTTATTGCGATATGCATAAGTAAGCTGAGTGCTCGTATTCGAAACATCAATTAGGCATAAGGTATAACATGACATGCTGCGAGGTATTGCAGTATTTTCAACGCAAGGTTTTTTGCAAGCAGCGATAACTATTGCAGCGTTATCTTTAGCCGCACTGATGCTACCACCTTTGAGTTATCTCGCTAGTGGTGTCATCGTGCTTTGTACGTTAAGTGCAGGGCCAAAAGCAGGAATAAAAGTAATAGCAACGGCCACAGTAATATTTACATTACTGGCTGGTTTGCTGCTAAAACAGTTTTATATTTCTGGATTGTTTTTAGTGTCAACTTGGTTGCCTATATTTGGCGCTACGTTGGTACTGGGTTATACCCGATCGTTGGCAGTGAGTTTTTTAGTCGCTGGTGCGGTTGGTATTTTGTTTGTGATAACGATGCATCTAATGTTGCCGGATCCAGTCCAATGGTGGCAGCAATTGATGACACCGATGATAACTGTACTAGAACAGCAGCCAGATTGGCAGCTTAACCCAGTACAGACACAGGAGCTACTCATACAACTGTCGGGCTTTATGACAGGTTTAGTTGCTGCGGGTTTTACGATGAATATCATCTTAGGGCTTATCATTGGGCGAGCATGGCAAGCAAATTTGTATAATCCAGGTAGTTTTGCGACAGAGTTTCAGCAACTTTACTTAGGTAAAGTGGCGGCTGTGGCAACGGCAGTGGTAATGATGCTGACAGTGATACCTCTTGGCGAAAACTTCGTGTTTTTGAAAGAATGTATGGCGGTCATGCTGGTGGTATTTGCAGTGCAGGGTTTGGCTGTTATCCATAGTGTCGTTAAGCAGCAACAAAGAAGCAAAGCTTGGCTAATAACAATGTATGTATTATTGGTCGTAATGATGATACAGATGGTCGTATTGTTGGGTTTGATAGGTGTTTTGGAACAGTGGTTTAATTTTCGTCGGCGTTCAGCAGAATGAAGGCGAGTGACTTTGAAAGGCAGTAATGCACTGCGAAAGAGGATAAAACGATGCAAGTAATTTTGCTAGAAAAAATGCAGAAACTTGGTGATCTGGGCGATGAAGTAAACGTAAAGTCTGGTTTTGGACGTAACTTTTTAGTTCCAACAGGTAAAGCGTTACCTGCTAACAAGAAGAATAGAGAAGTATTTGAAGCACGCCGTGCTGAATTAGAAGCGACAGCAGCTAAATTGCAAGCTGAAGCTGAGCAACGTAAATCGAAACTAGTTGCAGCTGGTGATGTTAATATCATGGCTAACGCTGGGATTGAAGGTAAGTTGTTCGGTTCAGTTGGTTCAACTGATATTTCTGAAGCGTTGAATGCAGCTGGTGCTGATATTGCTCGTAATGAAGTTCGTCTACCTACGGGTGCGTTACGACATACTGGTGAATATAATGTTGATATCCAGTTACATTCAGATGTCGTCGTTACTGTTAAAGTAACTATCTCATCAGAAGCGCAAATTCAAGCGCAAGCTGAAGCTACTGAAGCTGATAAAGCGAGAGTTGCTGCGCTAGAAGAAGCAGAAGCGATTGCTAAAGCACAAGAAGAAGCGTAAAAAGTAATATCTAGATAGAAGAGCCGTAGAAAGTTCTGCGGCTCTTACTTTTTAGTTTCTTGAAATTGCAAAGCAGCTTGTTTTGCAATGGTGTTTTTATAACGAATAATGACTTGGGTGAATGCTGTGGAAGATTTAAGTTATCTTGATTCTTACAAAGATACAGCGACAGAAGCGCTCAAGGTACCACCTCACTCAATTGAAGCTGAGCAGTCCGTGCTTGGCGGCCTCATGTTGGATAATGCTAGCTGGGATAAAGTTGCCGACGTACTAGTCGAACAGGACTTTTACCGCCATGACCACCAACTTATCTTCCGAGCCATTTCTGAATTATTTGAAAAATCTGAACCTGTTGATGTCATCACTTTAGCTGAATGGCATGACAGCCGTGGTGAGCTGGATCAGGTTGGCGAACTTGCCTATCTTGGCTTATTGGCTAGAAACACGCCTAGTGCGGCTAATATTGCTGCTTATGCAACGATAGTGAGGGAACGTTCTGTCCTTCGCCAGCTTATTGCTGTCGGTACTTCTATTTCAAGTGTCGCCTTCACCCCTGAAGGTCTTAGCAGTGATGAACTGCTCGATAAAGCAGAGCAACAAGTACTTGCGATTGCTGAAAAAAGTGCCAATCGTGGCGGTGGATTTATTCAGGTAAAAGAAGTCTTAAGCAAAGTGGTTGATCGCATTGATACTTTGTTTGAGCAAGATAGCCCAATAACCGGCTTGTCGACAGGATTTACCGATTTTGATATGCAAACGGCAGGTTTACAGCCTGCAGACTTAGTCATTGTAGCGGGTCGACCTTCGATGGGTAAAACTACATTTGCTATGAATCTCGCTGAAAATGCAGCGATCAAGAGTAAAGAACCGGTTGCAGTGTTTAGTATGGAGATGCCTGCTGATTCACTCGCTATGAGGATGTTGTCATCACTCGGCCAAATAGATCAACATCGCCTACGTACGGGTAAATTAAATGATGATGACTGGCCTCGATTGACCTCTGCGATTGCGATTTTAAATGAAGCGCCATTATTTATTGATGATACACCAGCATTAACAGTCACAGAATTACGTGCCCGTGCCCGTAGATTGAAGCGTGATCATGGTCTAAGCATGATTGTGCTCGATTATATTCAGCTAATGCAAGGTAGCGGTAAAGCGAATGAAAATCGTACGACTGAAGTATCAGAAATTTCGCGAGGTCTCAAAGCCTTAGCTAAAGAATTGAACGTGCCCGTCGTTGCATTATCACAGCTCAATCGAAGTCTTGAGCAGCGTCCCAATAAAAGACCTGTCATGTCTGATTTACGTGAATCTGGTGCGATAGAGCAAGATGCGGACTTGATTGTCTTTATCTACCGTGATGAGGTGTATAACGAAGATTCAGCAGAAAAAGGCAAGGCTGAAATCAATATCGCTAAACAACGGAATGGCCCGATAGGGACAGTCGCGCTAACTTTCCAAGGCAAGTACACTCGCTTTGAAAATTTTGCCTACAATAATTATGATGATTATGACTCCCCCGGGCATGACGATAATAGCCAAGTTGGCTTTGATGGATAATGCAGACATATCCCATTGCGACAATAGATCTCGCTGCACTCAAACATAATTTATCAGAGCTTAAACAGTTAGCTCCTAACAGCAATATCATGTCTGTTATTAAGGCCAATGGCTATGGACATGGTGCTGTCGAAATGGCGCATGCACTTGAAGGTAGTGATGCCTTTGCTGTCGCCAGGCTTGCGGAAGGTGTTCAACTCCGTGAAGCAGGCATTAGCAAAGCCATCGTATTGTTAGAAGGTGTTCATTCGGTTGAAGAGTTACAACACGCAGCACAATATCAACTATCACCTGTGTTTCATCATTTCTCCCAGCTAGAGCTCCTGCAACAAACACAAATTAGTAAGCCATTGCAGTTTTGCTGGTTAATGATTGAGACAGGGATGCATCGCTTAGGAATAAGTTTAGATGACTGTCAACACGCTTTCGAAGTGCTGTCGAATAGCTCGTTAATAGAAGGTGATATTGGGTTGATGAGCCACTTTGCTAATTCTGATAGTGTTGGTGATGAGCGTAACCTACAACAGCTACAACAAATACACTATGCTAAAAATTTGTATTCTACGCAAATAAGCATGGCAAATTCAGCGGCAATATTATCAATGGCAGACAGTCACTTTGAGTGGCTAAGACCAGGTCTTGTGCTTTATGGTATTTCTCCTTTTGATGATAAAACAGCAGCCGATTTAGGGTTAAAACCTGTGATGAAATTAAGTGCTCAAATTGTTTCTATTAAGGAAGTCAAAAAAGGTGAACAGGTTGGGTACGGTGGAGAATGGCAAGCGACTAATGTGTCAAAAATAGGCACAGTCGATATTGGTTATGGCGATGGCTATAGCAGACAACTTTCAAATGTAGGACATGTCAGTGTTAATGGCCAAAAAGTAGCTGTTATAGGACGCGTGTCTATGGATATGATTTGTATTGATTTATCAACTATGGAACATGTTGAAGTTGGTCAAGAAGTGGTGTTGTGGGGAGACGATGAACTTCCTGTTGAAGCTGTTGCAGCACAAGCTAATACCATTCCTTATGAATTAGTGTGTCAATTGAATGAACGCGTAGCAAGGCAATATATCAATGGCTAAAGTCAAGCGAGTCTATAGCTGTAAAGAATGTGGTGGTCAGACCCCTCAATGGGCAGGCCGTTGTGGCGATTGTGGTGCATGGAATAGTCTCGAGGAAGAAGTCCAAACAGCATCTACTACCACAAGCCAAGCGGCTACTATTAGCCGTCACGCAGGTTATGCCGGCGAACAAAAAGCACAAGTTCAAGCACTCAGTGAAGTAACATCAGAAAAAGCGGTACGCTGGACAACAGGCTTACCAGAACTAGACAGAGTACTAGGTGGTGGTTTGGTGACAGGTTCAGTGGTGTTAATAGGCGGCGATCCGGGAATAGGGAAGTCAACTTTATTACTACAAGCCATGGCAATGATGGCTAAAAGTAGTGGTATCAGTCCGCTGTATATTAGTGGTGAAGAGTCGTTACAACAGATTCGATTACGTGCAGAAAGATTGCAGTTAGAAAAAGTCCCTCTAGATTTATTGGCAGAAACCCATGCAGAACAAATGGTCGCAACTGCAGCAAAATTAAAGCCACAAGTGATGGTGATAGATTCAATCCAAACGGTATTCACGGAATTATTACAATCAGCACCGGGTACAGTGGCACAAGTACGTGAAAGTGCTGCTCAACTTGTTAGGTTTGCTAAATCCAGTGGCACTACGATGGTGCTCGTTGGTCATGTTACAAAACAAGGTGCTTTAGCAGGCCCTCGTGTGCTTGAGCACATGGTGGATACCGTATTGTATTTTGAGGGTGACTCTTCTACACGTTTTCGTATCCTACGAGCAGTTAAAAATCGTTTTGGTGCTGTCAATGAGCTAGGCGTATTCGGTATGACCGAATTAGGTCTGAAAGAGGTTAGTAACCCATCTGCTATCTTTTTATCTCGTGGTGATGATGCACTATCAGGCAGTGTCGTAACCGTCATCAGAGAGGGAAGTAGACCGATGCTGGTGGAAGTACAAGCATTGGTTGATGATAGCCCCTTGGGTAATCCTCGCCGTGTCTCCGTCGGTTTAGATCAAAACCGTTTGGCAATGCTATTAGCGATTCTGCATCGACATGGTGGTATCACCTGTAGCGATCAAGATGTGTTTATTAATGTAGTCGGTGGGGTAAAACTGAGTGAAACAGGTGCAGATTTAGCTGTTTTAGCTGCTGTGCTTTCAAGCCTTAGAAATAAACCGATCAGACGCGATTTAATTATTTTTGGTGAAGTCGGTTTAACAGGTGAGATCAGACCCGTTCAAGCTGGTGAAGAACGTATTCATGATGCGGCAAAGCATGGTTTTAAGCAGGCTATAGTTCCGACCGCCAATGCACCACGAAAAGCAATAAAAGGAATTAAAGTCACTGCAGTACAACACTTGTCTGAAGCGATAGATACTCTGATTAATGGTTGATTTAATCTAGTAATATTAAGAGCAACTTCGAAATGTTTAGATAGCTATACATGTAATTAAGTATTAGAGGAAAAAAAATGTTGTGGGTTAAGGCGTTACATATTATTAGCGTTATCACTTGGTTTGCGGCCTTGTTCTACTTACCTAGACTATTTGTTTATCATGCCATGTGTGAGGATGAAGCAGGCAATGCAAGATTTAAAGTGATGGAGCGAAAGCTGTATAGAGGCATTATGACGCCGAGTGCTATTGTGGCATTAGTCTTGGGAGTTTGGTTAATCAGTTATTATTCACTAGAAAGTTTATTAGCAATGCACTGGCTGCATGCAAAATTATTATTAGTGTTATTTTTATTCGCCTATCACGGTGCCTGTGGACGTTTTTTAAAACAGTTTGCTAACGATAGTAATCAGCATTCACATGTTTACTATCGTTGGTTTAATGAGCTACCTGTGTTGATTCTAGTAGCAGTTGTGATATTAGCAGTCGTTAAACCCTTTTAAAGTTTATTTAGAGTATTCAAATAGTTTGACTACGCGTTGAACACCGGCTGATTGGGTGACTACACGAACAGCACGATCAGCTTCTGTCTTATTAACGATTCCCATGAGGTAAACAATGCCATGTTCGGTCACCACTTTTATATAGAAGGGGTCGACATTTTGTTCAGCAGCTAATTTTGTTTTTATTTTAGAGGTTATCCAAGCATCACTACTGCGAGAAGGCAGTGCACTCGGTGCAGCTATAATGAGTTCATTATGAATACGTCTTACTTTTGGAATATTTTTAACAACACTGTTAACTTTTTGTTTAAGTGATTCGGTTAATGTTTCACCTGTTACAAGTACAATGCCGTTGTAGCTTGTCACATTGATATGACTTTGGTTATAAATCTCTTTGTCATTATAAATAGCTAAAGCAGCTTTAAATTCAATGCCTTGATCATCAATTACGGAACCAGCTGTTCGTCGATCATAAGCAATGGAAGCACCAGTAGCAGCACCAGTAACAACAGCAGTGGCACAAGCTTGTAGAAAGATGATTGGGACAAGGGCAATAAGAAGATACTTAAATTTTGACATAATGGTTTCCTGATTGATTGGCTGTTTATTATCTCTGGCTATGACTCGTTTAGCTACTGATTTAATTAAGTTGAAAAGCATCTTTTATCCAAGCAAGACTACTTTTGTCATCACCAGGACTAATGGCAACAACATCAAAGCGATAGTTCCGATAGCTAGTTGTATGTTTTTGTAAGTAGACTTGTGCGGCATGAATAATACGAGACTGCTTTTGGCTATTGACACTTTCTGCGGCACTGCCATATTTATCTGTTTTACGGTAACGGACTTCAACAAATATCAGACACTCTTGATCGGACATGATCAGATCAATTTCACCGCCACGACTATGAAAATTTTGCTCAATTAACTCAAGACCGAATGATAGCAGGTGTTGTAAAGCTTGTTGTTCAGCATGATCACCGCGTTGCTTGGTTGTTATCATTGCAAGACATTATTAGGCCTAGACAAAGCCTGTATTTTGCCATCCTTGAATTTGCCAGATTGTAACTTCCGACGAATATAACCCAACTCATCAACAGATAAAGTGCCAGTCGCGCCTTGAATACCAAGATTACTTGAACGACGTAGACTACTTAATTGATTAGTAAGTCGATATGCATCTGCTCCCAGTGCATAAAGCCGTACAAGTGAATTAAAAGAATTGGATGGATTTTCAGCTTGTAATACAGCGTAAGCTGAATCAAGCCGAGCTAAACTACTATAAACCCATGGGATATCATTAATAATAAGACCATTTAAATCAATATCTTGTTGGCTATTTTCATAGCCAGCATAGGCATGAGAAGTGGCAATAATAGGTAGGTCACCCGAACGATGAAACCTGAGCTGAGGTACTAGTTGACGTGCTTTTAAAGGACGAGCGACAACAAAAATAAAATCGAGGTCTTGTCGGCGGCGAGGTTCAAATTCTGCAGATTGACCTATGACACGTTTTAATGTTTGATAACGATGTTCGCTAGAGGTTAAACCTAGCAGTGGTGTAAGGGTAGAAGAGAAGTCATTTGCTGATTCATCGTACATCGCTTGGCTAAGCAATGTGCCACCTTTGGCTATCCATTGGTCTATAAAGGTGGAGGAAACGCGTTGCCCCCACTCTGCATTAGGCAGAATAATAGCCGCACGTTGATATCCTTCCTGTAAGGCATAATTCACTGCTGACAGAGCATCATCCTCAGGCGCTAAACCAAATTGAAATAAATTACGTTTACCTTGTTCTATCGGCAAACGATTTAGAGCTAAAACAGGAATGGCAAGGTCATTATTATCGCTTAAGTCTTGTAAGGCTTTCTTATCTAACGGGCCAATAATTAAATCAGCATTAACAGATAAGGCTTGTTGATAGGCTTGCTGGACATTAGTAAAACCGCTAACTGAATCAGTACGAACATCAATAAAATGTAGTTGCGTATTCGCTGCCGAAGCAGAATGGGCAGCCAAAATACCCTGTTTAACAGCTTGAGCTGCGTTAGCGTATGGTCCCGTTTCAGGGAGTAGAATCGCGATACTATCTAATGATTGGGGTAATTCAAATTCTACTTCTTGTGAAAATGAAGACTGATACAGGCTAGGCTTCGCTGGATGGTTAGGGTAGTTGCGCTGCCAGTCTTCTATCGCAACCACAAGGGCCGCAGGACGCTTTTGGTAACTTTTAATGATATAGGCAAGCGAAAACCAGCCGCTATCAATCGCTGGTGCCATCCCGGGGTTAAATAAATCCAATGCTTGCGATGTTAAATTCATTAAAGCTTGCCATAAGGCTTGTTGGTTTTGCTCTTGAGCTTCACCATCTAAAAATGAATCTAGGCGTATATGGCTATTGGCTTTTTCTAGCCAATTTTCAGTAACCGCATAAGCTTCAATGCGGATTTTAAGTAGCTTTTTCTGCTGACTTACCGACAACGAATTTAAAGAGTAACTATCAACTGCCATTAAGGCTTGGTCAGCTTGTGACTGTGCGAGTTTTAAGCGGGCGTCAACAAGTGAGGCATTGATCAGATCCGCAGGATCCAGTTTTTTCCGATTTATTTTTGTAAACGCGTCTATTGCCGTCTCATATTGCTCGTCATTTAATAAAGCATCAGCGGCTTTCAAATAAAAATATGCTCGTGTTTTACCTCTACTAGATTGAGCGAGGTTTAAATATTGTTGAGCAGCATTATTGTAATCCCCTGAACGCGCAGCGGCTTGGGCTACCGATGCTGCTTGTGCATCTTCTTGTGATAAAACGAGTGGCCCTACAGACTGACACGCGCTGATCGTCAGAGTTAGCGCTATAATTGCAACAAATAAAAATCGCGACTTCATGGTTTGCTATCTATTCCCTAATAGTATGTAAAACATCTTACCTGTTAGCGTATATTACGACTAGAACCGAGTGAACAAAAAGGCCATATTTGTGCAAAAAACAGCGACAGCAACCTTATATATCGTTGCCACTCCAATAGGTAATCTAATGGATATATCTCAACGCGCGATTGATACCTTAAAACAGGTTGATGTTATTGCGGCTGAGGATACCCGCCATAGTGGACATTTATTACAACATTATTCAATCAAAACGCCCACAGTTTCATTACATGAACATAATGAACAACAGCGAAGTGAAGCTCTTTTAGCACGACTACAAAAAGGTGAAACAGTGGCATTGATTAGCGATGCTGGCACACCATTAATCAGTGATCCTGGGTATAGGTTAGTCTCACTTGTTCGAGAACACGATATTGATGTTGTACCTATACCTGGAAGCTGTGCATTGATTGCGGCGTTGTCGGCTTCAGGCTTGCCTTCAGATAAGTTTTCATTTGAAGGGTTTTTACCTGCTAAGCAAGGGACGCGTCAGCAAAGCTTAGAACAATTAGCAAACGAGACACGTACGATGATTTTCTACGAAAGCCCAAGGCGATTGAATAAAACACTAGAAGATATGATGATATTTTTTGGCAGAGATCGTCGGGTCTGTCTGGCGCGTGAACTTACAAAATTACACGAAACCATCGAAACAAGACCATTAGCAGACTTATTGAATTGGGTAAGCGATGATAGTAATCAACAGCGGGGTGAGTGTGTGTTACTCGTTGAAGGCCAAACGGTGCAGCATGATGTTAATGACGATGAAATAAATCGCGTGTTGAAGCTACTCTTAGCAGATTTATCTGTTAAACGGGCTGCAGCCATAACGGCTTCGCTGTTAGATGTTAGTAAGAACAAGGCTTATGAAATGGCCTTGAAACTCCAGCAGAAAGATACGTAGTCAGGTATGATCTTGGCACTGAGATGGCCAGACAATCGCGCTTACGGTTAACCGTTTGTGAGGAAAGTCCGGGCTCCTACGGGCAGGGTGCCAGATAACTTCTGGGAGGCGTGAGCCTACGGCTAGTGCAACAGAAAGGAGACCGCCAACGATCTTCGGATTATTGGTAAGGGTGAAAGGGTGCGGTAAGAGCGCACCGCGTAACTGGTAACAGTTGCGGCATGGTAAACCCCACCTGGAGCAAGACCAAATAGAAGAGCAGCGTGCTTGCACGCAGATATGGCCCGTATCGTTCTTG
The DNA here is from genome assembly GCA_905479075.1 of uncultured Gammaproteobacteria bacterium. Lineage (GTDB taxonomy): Bacteria > Pseudomonadota > Gammaproteobacteria > Nitrosococcales > Methylophagaceae. The sequence goes on from CAJQLA010000017.1 coordinate 41,522, forward strand.
GGTAGGTTGCTTGAGGCAAGTGGTGACGCTTGTCCCAGATGAATGATTGTTCTCGACAGAACCCGGCTTATCGGCCATCTCAGTTTTTGATTACTCAAAATGATTATCCCTTCCTTATGGAAGAATGCATCATGTAGACATTTTCTGATTCTGAAAAGTTGTTGAAACTATTTTTAAGATAGCTTGCTTAGAAATATATCTGGATAAAAAAAGCTCCTACCAATCACTTAGTAGGAGCTTTTTTTATTTAAAGTAAAAAATTCTTAGAAATTATAGCTTATGCCTAGGTTAATAGACCAAACTTCACCAATATCAATATTATCTCCAGTGTCAGCATCATCTAGAACAGCAGGTACATTTAGATTTTTAGATTCATCAAAGTCCATCCATAATGCTTCTGCTCTAAGGCTTAGGTTGTTGTCAAACATACGTTCAACACCAAAACCAAGAACTAATGCCGTATCGTCAAAGCTTAATTTGTCTGGAGTACTATTGTTCTCATCTTGTTCGACGCGAAGTTCAGCATCCATAGAAGCTGCACCAGCTGTACCATAAACCAGCCAATGATCATTTAGTAACCAACCCACTCGTCCCCTAATTGACCAAAAATCTTCAGTCTCAAACTCCTGTATATTGCTTTCCCCGTCGATAAGGCTTTCTTCCATGTCAGCATCGGTATAATTCAACTCGATACCATAAACCATATTATTATGTTGGAAGTTATAGCCAATCTGACCACCGTAAACAGTCTCGTCATCTTCTAATTTACCTAGATCTGGTACTGGTGAGGAACCAAAGCTATCGAACACACCACTCACATCGTTCTCAGCATGACCGACATGGGCACCAACATATAATCCATTCCAATCAGCACTGGCAGTAGCACTGAATAAAAGAGTGCTTGATATAGCAATTGTAGTGAATAATTTTTTCATTTAGTTTTCCTTGTTTAGTCTACTAGAATTGTTTTTTTGTGAACCACATACCATTGTTAGGACATCTACTTATCAATGCAAGTAAAAAAGTACATTTTGAAGGATTGATGGATTCTAAGTAGCAGATTTACAACAAATATTGATATTTTTGTGTAATTTGTTGTCAAGAAGATAAGCTGCTATTCATTACCTTGTTGAAAATTGCTGTATGACAGAAGTTATGCTTCACAACTTGCCACAACTTTGACCCGCTAGGAGTAGTATGACTATTAATTGTGCGGTCAAGAAGCCAGCTTATTCGCCATCTCAGTATTTTAATACCACTTCATTGAGCCATACCTTCCTATTTCCAGTACCTTAATTTAGCCTTTTTCCCATTACATTTATTTGACTTCCGCTAAATCAATTTTGTAACGAAATTGAACAACTATGAAACATTAATTAATACTTGTTGTAAATTCACCAATTTTAAAGATTAACTTCTAGAAACTACTTTAACTTCCGAACGCACAGTTTTGATAAAAAAGTAGTACTCATACCAGAGTGATTTGCGTTATCTCCCACTTTAATTAATATCACCTAAGTCATTGACGACAAAAGAGGATTTTGTTGATTGACATGCTTGACACTCACTAATGTCACTCCTATAGTGTCGATAAGTGGGTAAAAGTGGATCAAAGTGGATCATTAATTTTTTAGGAGTTAATAGTGTTTCGAGGCGTAGCAACTTTCAATTTGGATGCAAAAGGACGGATGGCTATTCCTGCCAAATTCCGTAAGCATCTTGATGTCTGTTGTGAAGGCCGGCTTGTTATCACGATTGACCATTCTGACCATTGTCTCCAAATGTATCCGCTACCTGAATGGGAAGCAGTAGAACAAAAAATATCTGATCTGCCAAGTTTAAACCCACAAGTACGTCGTTTAAAACGCATGCTGCTGGGTTATGCCACCGAATGTGAGATGGATAACAACGGTCGAATTTTATTACCTGCGAAATTGCGTGAGTTTGCTGCACTGCAAAAAAGCATGGTGATGATTGGGCAAGGTAATAAATTTGAACTATGGGATGAAGAAACTTGGAATTCATTAATGGATGAATGTTTACAAGAAGATTTTGATGGTATTTTGCCAACCGAGTTAGAAAGCCTGTCTATTTAGGGGTTGAGATGACTGAGGTCCGTTCAGAACATTTGCCTGTCTTACTAAATGAGGCAGTCGACGCTTTAGCTATTACTGTCGATGGGATCTATGTCGATGGTACATTTGGTCGAGGCGGTCATTCACGCGCTATTCTTGCTGAACTTTCGGACAGTGGACATTTATTAGCTTTAGATAGAGATCCGGCAGCAATTGCTGTTGGGGAAGAGTTAGCTAACAAAGACAAACGATTCAGCATTGAACAATGTTCTTTTTCCGAATTAGAAAAGCAAGTTAATGCACGGCTATGGTTGGGTAAAGTAGATGGCGTGTTATTGGATATCGGTGTGTCTTCTCCCCAATTAGATGAAGCTGAACGTGGTTTTAGTTTTCAAAAAGATGGCCCTTTGGATATGAGAATGAATCCAGATGTGGGCATCAGTGCTGCAGATTGGTTGGCAACGGCAGAGATGAGTGATATCGAAGTTGTGCTAAAGACTTTAGGTGAAGAGCGTTATGGAAAACGTATTGCAAGAGCGATTGTGGAAACACGCGAAGAAATAGCGATAGAAACGACTAAGCAACTAGCCACCTTAGTTGAAAAAGCCAGTCCTTCCCGCGAGAAGCATAAACACCCTGCAACACGTACGTTTCAAGCCATCCGTATCTATATTAATGATGAATTGAATGAATTAAATGATGTGCTAGGTCAGGCTATTGATGTATTGGCTGTTGGTGGTCGTTTAGCTGTTATTAGTTTTCATTCTTTAGAAGACCGTATTGTGAAACGCTTTTTTCGGGAACAGGCGAAAGGGGACAATTTACCTGCCAATTTTCCAATTAGAGCCGATGAGTTAAACCCAAAAGTGAAACTAATAGGCAAGGCAATAAAAGCCAGTGAAGAAGAACTAGCAAGAAACCCACGTGCTCGTAGTGCTGTGTTACGCATTGTAGAGAAAATGGCATGACATTTATCAACCTCAAAGACGCTGTTTTCAACAACCTCTCGTTGTTGCTAATGATTTTAGCAGTCGTTGTTAGCGCTATGTCTGTTATTTATACCAAGCACGAAGGCCGAGTTAAATTTGTTGCATTACAAAAATTAGAACAACAACGCGACCATTTAGATGAAGAGTGGGGTCGCTTATTGTTAGAGGAAAGCACTTGGGCTGGTCCAGGCCGTATTGAACAAGAAGCGAAGACAAAATTAAACATGATTGTGCCGACGGCTGATATGGTTGTGGTGGTGAAATAATGGCTAGGTCTTCTAAAGCCAATTCACATGTGGCAGTCTGGCGCTTGAATTTGTTGCGTGTCATGTTTGTTAGCTTATTACTTGGGTTAATATGGCGTTTGGCAGATATTCAGGTGATGAATCCTGATTTTTTACGATATCAGGGCGATGCGCGGCATGTGAGACAAGTCCCTGTTGCGGCACATCGAGGCATGATTTTAGACCGACATGGTGAGCCTTTAGCTATTAGTACGCCAGTCCATTCTATTTGGTTAAACCCACAAGAGATACAAGCTACGGATAAGGAACTAGTTCAATTAGCTAAGGTATTAAACCTTAAGTCGAAATCGATTAAAAAGAAAATTGAACAAAATAATGGACGTGAGTTTATTTATTTAAAACGACGTGCCAGGCCAGAAGTTGTAGCTAAAGTAAAAGCATTAGATATTGATGGTGTTGCACTTCAACGTGAATACAAACGTTATTATCCAACTGGAGAAGTCGCGTCACACCTGATTGGTTTTACTAATATTGATGATATTGGCCAAGAAGGCCTTGAGTTGATGCATGATACTGTGCTGACAGGCCTGTCTGGTCTGAAACGAATGGTGCGTGATAGTCGTGGTAATTATGTCGAAGGTGGCGAATTATTAAAGGCCAGTAAAGCAGGTCAAAATATTCAACTTAGCATTGATCTACGATTGCAGCATTTGTCATATCAGGCATTGAAGAAAGCGGTCATTAAAAACAGAGCTAAGTCAGGTGCAGCCGTTGTATTGGATATTCATACAGGTGAAGTGTTAGCGATGGTTAACCAGCCAGCATTTAATCCAAACAACCGCAGAGGTTTAAAACCGAGTGATTTCCGTAATCGTGCGGTAACAGATTTATTTGAACCAGGTTCAACAGTTAAGCCATTCACAGTCACCAGTGGTATTAAATCGGGAAAATACGATCTCAATTCTATTATTAATACCCATCCAGGCATATTCAAGGTTAGTGGTCATCCTATCCGTGATTTCAGAGATTACGGAGAAATTAACTTAGCAACGCTTATCCAAAAATCTAGCAATATCGGTGCAAGTAAAATTGCACTCGATATGGAGCCTGAGCAATTATGGCAAGATTTTGCCAGTTTTGGATTAGGTGAAGCAACAGGCGCCTATTTCCCAGGTGAAGTGATTGGCAATATGCCAGATCCACAGTCATGGCGTAAATTAGATCGTGCAACGATGGCCTATGGTTATGGTTTATCTACCTCAGCATTACAGCTTGCTAGAGCATATATGGTGTTAGGTAGTGGCGGTATTTTGAAGCCAGTTACTTTTATAAAAACTGAAACCTCAACACAAGGTCGTAAACAATTTTCCTCAGATACAATGCAGCAAGTCCTGGCAATGATGGAAAAAGTGGTGAAGTCCGGGGGTACAGGGACACGCGCTGCCGTTAGCAATTATCGTGTGGCTGGTAAGTCTGGAACAGCTAAAAAAGCCACTGCTGGTGGTTATGCTGATAAACGCTATCAATCAGTATTTGCTGGCATTATTCCAGCAAGTGCGCCGAGATTAGCTATGGTAGTTATGGTTGATGAGCCTTCGGCAGGTGAATATTACGGTGGTGCTGTGGCTGCTCCTGTATTTTCACAAGTGATGACAGCAGCGATGCGTTTGCTTAATGTCACGCCAGATGACTTGCCAGAAACACAATTACAGGTAGCTCAACACTAATGGTTACTCGTTACCAAAATCCCGATTTAGCTAGCTTATTGGTTGGTATGCTGCAATCACCTGTTGTGTTGTCTGGTACTACGATTACGGGCCTAAGCCTTGATAGTCGTGAAGTAGCTGAAGGTTTTGCATTTATTGCTTTGGCAAAAGACAATGAACTACGTTACCAGCATATAGAACAGGCTTTATCTGCTGGTTGTCAGGTTGCGTTATTCGATGAGAGTTTAGCTTTATCAGAGCAAGAACACAGCCTGATAGAAAGTAGACAAGCTCAAGCGATAGCGGTTAAAAACTTAGCTGACAAAACGGGCGAAATTGCAGCAAGATTTTATGGCCACCCTTCTTTGGCATTAACCGTTATTGCAGTGACGGGTACGAATGGTAAAACATCCGTTAGTCAGTTTATTGCTCAATGCTTAGAGAGCTTAGGTCAGGGATGTGGTGTGATTGGTACATTAGGTGTGGGGCGCGTGGGTGACCTATTAGACACTGGAATGACAACCCCCGATCCTGTTTCCTTGCAGAAAATGTTAGCTAAATTTTGTCAGCAATCTATCCCTTTCGTAGTGTTAGAGGCTTCATCGCATGCGCTTGAACAAGGCCGTCTTAACAGTGTTGCAATTGATGTGGCTGTCCTGACTAATTTAAGTCGAGATCATCTCGATTATCATGCTGATCTTGCCAGTTATGCGGCTGCAAAAAAACGTCTATTTGATTTCCAAAGTATTAAATCAGCTATCATCAATAGCGATGATAGTTTCGGGCAAACACTGATAGAAGCGTTGGCAGCAAGAAAAGACGTTAAAACTGTAACCTATAGCAATGACAAATCATCTTTAGTCTCTGCACAAGATGTTAAGGCGAGTTTATCGGGCTTAACTTTTTCTTTGAAAACGAACTCAAAAGTAGTGGACATAAAAAGTAAATTATTAGGCCAGTTTAATGTCGATAATTTACTGGCCACAACGGCCTGTTTGCTTGTACTCGATATCGAGCTAGATGATGTTGTTAAATCAGTAAGTCAATGCGAAGCAGTTGATGGGCGTATGCAAAGTTATAGCGCGAAAGGCAAAGCACTTTTTGTTATTGATTACGCACATACGCCAGATGCATTGATGCAAGCATTAGTTTCACTACAAAATCATGTCCCTGCTGGCGGTGATTTGTGGTGTGTTTTCGGTTGTGGTGGAGATAGGGATACTGGAAAACGCGCACTTATGGGCGAAACAGCAGAAGTTAATGCCGACAAAATAATTTTAACTGCGGATAACCCTCGTAGTGAAGACAATGAGTCTATTGTTGCGGATATCTTAAAAGGTATGCATCAGACGACTAATATTCATGTTGAACATGATCGTCAGTTAGCGATTGACTATGCAGCCAGTCATGCATCTACTAAAGACATTGTATTAGTAGCGGGTAAAGGCCATGAGTTATATCAAGAAATTGCAGGTGTAAAAACATCGTTTAGTGATAAACAAGCTGTCTTAAAAGCACTTAAAGTAGCCAATGATGAACATGCGATGACGACAGGTGCTAGACAATGATGTTGACGTTAGCAATCACAGAATTAGCCGATGTACTTGGTTGTGAAGCACCAATTAGTAATGCAATGGTGACTGGGGCAGTAATTGATAGCAGAAAAGTAGAGCAAGGCAATCTGTTTGTTGCGTTAGCAGGAGAGCAAGTGGATGGTCATGATTATATTGCTACTGCACGCAAAGCTGGTGCTAGTGCGGCATTGGTTTCGCGCTTACAAGATGATCCTTTGCCACAGCTTTGTGTTGAAGATGTGGCTAGTGCTTTTGGCCAATTAGCACAATATTGGTGTCAGCAGAGCCAAGCAAAAGTGATTGCTGTTACGGGTAGTAATGGCAAAACAACATTAAAAGAAATGATAGCGAGTATCTTACGCGGCGTCGGCACTGTGATTGCGACACAGGGTAACTTGAATAATGAATTAGGTGTGCCGTTAACATTATTTCGCCTTGAACAGGATACTGATTTCGCTGTGGTAGAAATGGGTGCTAATCATGCTGGTGAAATCGCCGGTTTAGTTGATATTGCCAAACCATCGGTTGCTATTATTAACAATGTTGCACCAGCACATATAGAAGGTTTTGGAAGTTTAGAAGGTGTTGCAAAGGCAAAGGCAGAAATATTCAGTCAATTAAGTGATCAAGATACCGCGATTATCAATGCTGACATGGGTTTTGTGCCTCTATGGCAACAGCAGTTACAGGGGAAGCAGGTATTAAGCTTTGCCATAGAAAATGATGCCGATGTGGTTGCTAAAGATGTGCAATTAAATCCAACTTCAAGTCATTTTATGGTTGAACTTGATCAGGTATTACATTTCATCAATTTACCTTTGCCGGGTTTACATAATGTTGCTAATGCATTAGCCGCAACCACAGTTTGCTATGCATTGAAGGTTTCACCTGAAGCGATTGTGAAAGGTTTAGCCAATATGCAAGACGTGCCACATCGTTTGCAATTACGCAAAGGACCCAAGTTGTCGAAGCTGATTGATGATAGCTATAACGCTAATCCAGGTTCTTATCAACAAGCACTTAAAATATTACAGGTATTTTCGGGTCAACATTGGTTAGTACTAGGTGATTTTGGTGAACTAGGGGATGACAGTGAACAAATTCATCAAAATTTAGGCTTGGAAGCAAAAGCATGTGGTGTTGAACACTTATTAACCATTGGCGAACACAGCAAATATGCAAGTGAGTCTTTTGGCAACAATGCACAACATTTCAAAGACATGTCTCTTTTGCAGTCTTATTTAGAAAGTGAGCTACAAGAAAATGTGACTTGTCTGATCAAGGGATCACGTTTTATGAAATTGGATAAATTAGCCGACGCACTTGTTGCTCTAGGAGAGAATTGATGCTGTTATATCTAAGCGAATACTTAAGTCAATTTCATAGTGGTTTTAATGTATTCCAATATATAACGCTTCGAGCAATTTTGGGTGTTATCACAGCATTAGGTATCGCTTTGCTTGTAGGGCCGAGCATGATCCGTCACTTGAGCTTCAAACAGATTGGTCAAGTGGTTCGTACTGATGGTCCGGAATCTCATTTAAGTAAATCTGGCACACCTACAATGGGGGGTGCTTTGATTCTGGTTGCGATTGCCATTAGTACACTATTGTGGGCTGATTTGAATAATCGTTATGTATGGGTTGTGTTAGTCGTCACCTTGTTCTTCGGCATAATTGGTTTTGTTGATGACTATATTAAATTGGTCAGACAAGATCCTAAAGGCTTAATCAGTCGATATAAGTATTTCTGGCAGTCTGTTGTCGGTGCGGGTGCAGCAATATTTTTATATAACACTGCAGTGGTGCCTGCAGAAACACAATTGATTATTCCCTTTTTCAAAGATGTCATCATACCGCTGGGCGCGTGGTATATGTTGCTGACCTATCTTGTGGTTGTCGGCAGTAGTAATGCTGTTAATTTGACCGATGGTTTAGATGGTTTGGCTATTATGCCAACGGTCATGGTGGCAGGTGCTTTGGGCTTATTTAGTTATTTAACAGGTCATGCTGAATTTGCTCGCTACCTATCAATTCCTTATATCCCTGGTGCGGGGGAATTGACAGTTTTCTGTGCAGCCATGGTGGGTTCTGGTTTAGGTTTCTTATGGTTTAACACTTACCCAGCACAAGTCTTTATGGGCGATATTGGCGCACTGGCCTTAGGTGCAGCATTGGGTATTGTTGCTGTCTTAGTTAGACAAGAGTTAGTGCTGTTGATTATGGGCGGTGTTTTTGTGATGGAAACACTATCCGTTGTTGTGCAAGTCGCCTCATATAAATTGCGTGGTAAAAGAGTCTTTTTAATGGCGCCTATACATCACCATTATGAGTTGAAAGGTTGGCCTGAACCTCGCATTATTGTGCGGTTTTGGATCATTACAGTCTTTTTAGTTTTAGTTGGTTTAGCAAGCTTGAAAATTCGATAAGATGATGCCAAATAAACAAGCCCAAATTGAGTCATTTGCAATTATTGGTCTAGGCCAAACAGGCTTGTCATGTGTGCGTTTTCTGGTCGAAAAAGGCTATAGCGTCGCGGTAATGGACACTCGCGAAAATCCACCTGGTTTGGAAACCTTACAGCAAGAATTCCCAGAAGTACTCGTTAATACAGGCGGTTTACTTACTGATTGGATGTTGAAGTCGGACAATATTGTTCTAAGTCCAGGCGTTGATCCACGAATTCCAGAAGTAAAAGCGGCAAAACAGCAAGGTATCAATATCATTGGCGATATTGAATTATTTACACAGTATGTATCACAGCCAGTAATCGCGATTACTGGCTCAAATGGCAAAAGTACAGTCACAACTATGTTGGCTGAAATGGCAGTGAGTGCAGGTAAAAATATTCAAGTGGGTGGCAATTTGGGCATGCCAGCGCTGACGCTTATCACAGAGCCAGCCCCCGATTTTTATATTCTAGAATTATCCAGTTTTCAACTTGAAACAGTGTCTTCTTTAGATGCTCATACCGCAGTCGTACTCAATATCAGTCCAGATCACCTTGATCGTTATGATGATGAACATCAGTATCAAAGTGTGAAGGCCAAGGTATATAGCGGCTCTGGCACCATGATTATCAATAAAGATGAGCCTCGCAGTAAAGATTGGTTAATGGGCGATCGTAAGCAAATTGGTTTTACATTATCTGAGCCAAATACAAATGATTTTGGAGTTGTCACTCACGATGGACAAGATTGGTTAGCACATGGCGACCAAATACTCTTACCCACGTCAGAACTTCATTTAACGGGTGAACATAATGTCGCAAATGCTTTAGCCGCTTTAGCTTTGGGACACTCGATGAAATTACCTATGACAACTATGATTGAGGCGGTTAAAAATTATCGAGGCTTGCCCCATCGTTGTCAGCAAGTAGATACAAGTGATGGTATACGCTGGATTGATGATTCTAAAGCAACCAATGTAGGAGCCTGCATTGCTGCGATTAAAGGATTAAATGCAGCTGGAAAAATTATCTTAATTGCGGGTGGTGTGGCAAAAGAACAAGATTTTTCAGCTTTAACTGTTGTATTAAAAAAACATGTTAAAGCGGTTGTGCTAATAGGTCAGGATGCTGATCTTATTAAGGCTGTTATTCCGCTAGAAGTAGCGGCTTTTGAAGCGGCTGATATGAGTGATGCTGTCAAAGTCGCTCAGCAAACAGCACGAGCTGAAGATATCGTGTTGTTATCTCCTGCTTGTGCGAGTTTTGATATGTTTAGCAATTATATGGAGCGTGGTGAAGCTTTTGCCCGTGCAGTGAAGGATGCCACTGTATGAGTAAAGCTGCCCAACAATACAATTTAGACCGATCTTTGGTGTTTGCTACGGCAGCTTTATTGATCATGGGCTTGATTATGGTGGGCTCTGCTTCTATTTCTATTGCGGCAGCAAAACTAGATCAGCCTCTATTTTATTTTATAAGACAAGTAATTTTTGCGGTAATTGGTGTAGGTATCGCTTTTTACATAACGACAATACCGTTATCAGTGTGGCGGAAACTAGCACCTGTGTTGTTAACGATTGGTGTGTTGATGTTAATTCTGGTATTGATTCCTGGGATAGGACGAGAAGTTAATGGTAGTCGACGTTGGTTACCCTTTGGGCCTGTTAATGTACAAGTAGCAGAAATTATTAAATTGTTTTCAATTGTTTATGTTGCCGACTACCTACAGCGTCATCATGGTCAACTACATGGCTCATTCTTCAAAGTCATTGGTCCTCTGTTATTGCTAGGTGTGGCAGCTATTTTATTACTTATGCAGCCTGATATGGGATCGGTTGTAGTTATTATGTCAACTGTATTGGCAATGTTGTTTTTAGGTGGTGCGCGTTTAGATGTTTTCGGTGCCCTTATTACTATTTTTACTGCTTTGTTTGCAGCATTAATCTGGCTTGCCCCTTATCGTTTGCAACGTTTGCAAAGCTTCATGGACCCTTGGCAAGATCCTTTTGGCAGTGGCTTTCAATTAACACAAGCTTTGATTGCTTTTGGTCGTGGAGATTGGTTAGGTGTTGGCTTGGGTAGCAGTATGCAAAAACTGTTTTATTTACCTGAGGCGCATACCGACTTCTTGTATTCAATTTTAGCCGAGGAGCTAGGCCTAATTGGCGCAGTCAGTGTTTTAGTTTTATTTGCAATCGTTATATGGCGAGCCCTTGCTATTGGGCGTGCAGCAGAATTATCCGGACAAGTATTTGGTGCTCAAATTGCCTACGGTATTGGCATTTGGATTGGTCTGCAAGCTTGCGTCAATATGGGTGTAAACATGGGCGTTTTACCGACCAAAGGATTGACCTTGCCATTGATGAGTTATGGCGGTAGTAGCTTGGTTCTAACTTGTGTTGCTTTTGCCTTATTATTCCGTGTTGATCTTGAAACGCGTTTCCCTGAGAAAGCTAGTGCGAGGGTAAAACGCTGATGAAAAAAATCATGATCATGGCTGGTGGTACAGGTGGACACGTGTTTCCAGCTTTAGCAGTGGCGGATGTGTTAAAACAACGTGGCGTCAACGTATTCTGGATGGGTACAGCACGAGGTATTGAAGCGAGACTAGTCCCTGAAGCAGGTTATCCACTAACTACTATTTCCGTACAAGGCTTACGGGGTAATGGCATTTTAGGTTGGTTGACAGCACCGTTTAAATTAGTGAAAGCGGTTTATGAAGCGGTAACAGTGATGCGTGTTTTACAGCCTGAATTGGTTCTAGGTTTAGGCGGCTTTGCATCAGGTCCTGGTGGTGTAGCAGCCTGGTTATTAAGAAAACCTGTTGTTATTCATGAGCAAAATGCCATACCAGGATTGACTAATAAATTATTAGCACGTCTAGCTAGACGTGTCTTACAAGGTTTCCCTGATAGTTTTTCTGATGCCGAGTGGGTAGGTAATCCAGTACGAGAAAGTATTGCACAACTAGTAGAACCAAAAGAACGAATTGCTAAACATGATGTCATTCGCATTCTGGTTTTAGGTGGTAGTTTGGGTGCAAAAGCTTTGAATACTGTTGTACCAAAAGCACTCTCTTTATTAACAGAAGATATGCCGTTGGATATTAAGCATCAATGCGGAGAAAAGCATCTTGAAGATTGCCAACAGAATTATCAGTCAACAGGTCTTAAGGCCGAGCTTATGCCTTTTATTGATGATATGGCAGCTGCTTATGGTTGGGCGGATTTAATTATTTGTCGTGCTGGTGCGCTGACTTTAGCCGAAGTGTCCGCTGCTGGTGTTGCAACGGTATTAGTGCCTTACCCTTATGCTGTTGACGACCATCAAACACATAATGCAGGGTCATTGGTGAAAGCAGGTGCAGCAAAACTGATTCAAGAAAGCGATCTGTCAGAACAGGTACTTGCATCTGAAATACAACGAATAGCAAGTGATAAAAATCAATTAATCACAATGGCTGAGGCTGCACGTAGGCAGGCCAAGCCAGAAGCGGCAAATACAATAGCAGATATTTGCATGGCGGTGACAGATGGATAAATTAACTTCAGCAATGCAAAGCAGAATCAGGCATATCCACCTCATAGGTATTGGTGGTGTTGGTATGGGTGGTATAGCTGAAGTATTACTTAATTTAGGTTATGAAGTCTCTGGTTCTGATTTAAAAGAAAATGCATTAATTAGTCACTTACGAACCCTTGGTGCAACAGTGATGATTGGGCATGATGCTGATTATTTAAAAGGTGCTGATGTGGTTGTTGTATCGACAGCCATTGATCAAAATAATCCTGAGTTAGTTTCAGCGAGAGAAAGGCGTATACCTGTTGTACCGCGAGCCGAAATGTTAGCTGAATTAATGCGCTTTAGTTACGGCATCGCAGTTGCAGGTACCCATGGTAAGACAACGACAACAAGTCTAATTGCGGCATTATTGAGTGAAGGTGAGTTGGATCCAACGTTTGTCATTGGTGGCCGCTTAAATAGTGCTGGAAGTAATGCTCGTTTGGGTTCAGGTCGTTATCTGGTTGCTGAAGCAGATGAAAGTGATGCTTCATTCTTATATTTACAGCCGGTCATAGCCGTTGTTACTAATATTGATGAAGACCATATGGCGACTTATGAAGGTGACTTTTCTAAACTTAAAGCAACCTTCTTAGAGTTTCTACATCATCTGCCTTTTTATGGTTTAGCGGTCATGTGTATTGATGATCCAGTTATCCGTGAAGTACTACCAGAAGTGACACGTCCAGTACTAACTTATGGTTTGTCTGATGATGCAGATTTTCAATTGTCGGGACTAGAACAATCAGCTGGACTCAGTCATTTCACGGTGAGAGAAAAAGCATCAGGAGAACAGTTCGATATTAGTTTGAATATGCCTGGTGAACATAATGCTTTAAATGCGACTGCAGCCATAGTGGTTGCAAGAAACTTAGCTGTTTCTGTAACAGCTTGCCAAACTGCACTTCATCAATTTTCTGGCATTGCACGCCGCTTTAATATTATGGGCGAATTGAACTTCAATGAACGTAAAGTGCTTTTGGTTGATGACTATGGCCACCATCCGACTGAGCTAGCCGCAACAATTGCTGCAACACGAGCTAGCTGGCCTGATCGTCGACTTGTGGTGCTATTCCAGCCTCATCGTTACAGTCGAACACAAGACTTGTTCGATGACTTCGCCACGATATTGTCTACGGTGGATGTGTTGCTGATGAAGGAGGTTTATCCTGCGGGTGAAGCAGTCATTGCCAGTGCAGATAGCAAGAGCCTTTGTCGAGCCATAAGACTTCGCGGTCAAGTTGATCCTATTTTTATAAAAGATGATGCGGCTCTTCAGGATTTATTACCCAATATTCTAGTGGATGGCGATCTGCTGTTGACACTGGGTGCCGGCGATATTGGTGCCTGTTCACGAGATTTATATAGTCAGCGTGGAGGGAAAGCATAGTGTACGTTGACTTCTCAAATCTACGTGGTGAATTGAGTTTCAATGAATCATTGTCCAAGTACACTTCATGGCGTGTAGGTGGTATCGCACAATGTTTTTATCGTCCAGCAGATAAAGAAGATTTAGCGGAGTTTTTATCTCAACTACCAGTCGCAGAGCCTATCTTATGGTTAGGGCTGGGTAGCAATTTATTGGTTAGAGATGGTGGCTTTCCGGGTACGGTGATCGCGACGGCAGGTATCTTGCAATCATTAGAAGTCGAAGCTAATACATTGATTGCCGATGTTGGTGTGTATTGCAGTAAGTTAGCTAAAATGGCAGCCAGACATAGTTTAGCTGGCGCTGCCTTTTTTGCAGGTATTCCTGGCACATTAGGTGGTGCTCTAGCAATGAATGCGGGTGCTCATGGTGTTGAAACATGGTCTTTGGTAACACAAGTAACAACGATAGATAGACAAGGTGAATATCATCAGCGTAGCCCAGATGAATATACTATTAGCTATCGTCATGTAGAACCGCCTGCTGAAGAATGGTTTATATCAGCCAAACTCGTTTTAGAGGAAGGTGATAAGGACAGTGAAACAGCTGAAATTAAATCACTATTAAAACGAAGAAATGCCACTCAACCCACTAACCAACCTTGTGCAGGTTCTGTCTTCAGAAACCCAGAAAATGACTTTGCAGGACGTTTAATAGAAACAGAAGGTTTGAAAGGCTTGACTGTTGGCGGCGCTCAAGTTTCAGAAAAGCACGCTAACTTCATAGTTAATACGGGTTCGGCAACTGCAGCAGATATTGAAGCACTGATTTTATTAGTGCAGCAAAAAATTGAAGTTGCTCATGGCGTTCGCCTACAACCTGAAGTTCATATTGTCGGGGAGGTTGCCTAATGGTTTCAGCAACTGACTTTGGCAAAGTGGCAGTTTTGATGGGTGGAATTTCAGCCGAGCGTGAGATTTCAGTGAAAAGTGGTGAAGCGGTACTTGCTGCATTACTCAGACAAAATATTGATGCTCATAAAGTCGATGTTGGTGTGAATATTAACGCAGACTTAGTCACAGGGAAATTTGATCGTGCATTCGTCATTCTTCACGGTCGTGGTGGCGAAGATGGTCAGATTCAGGGTGTACTTGATTCATTAGCCATTCCCTATAGTGGCTCTAGTATGGAAGGTTCAGTGCTTTCCATGAATAAAGTGTTAAGTAAAGTTCTTTGGCAACAACAAGGTTTGCCGACACCAAAATTTGAGTTAGTAACTCAAGAAACTGATTTGGATGGACTCATTGTTAAATTAGGACTGCCGTTATTTATAAAACCTGTTAACGAAGGTTCAAGTATAGGTATGACTAAAGTCAATGCCACTTCGGAACTCGCAGAGGCCATTAATTTAGCACTTGAGTATGACAGTGAAGTGATCGCTGAATCGTGGATTGATGGTGATGAATACACAGTAGGTATTGTTGCTGGTGAGACACTACCCGTTATTCAGTTGGTGACGCCCAATGAGTTCTATGACTTTGATGCTAAATACCAAGCAGGTACAACGCAATATCTATGCCCTACAAACCTTAATGCTAGTGAAGAAGCTCAATGTCGGGCCATAGCAAAAAAAGCTTTTGAAGGGGTGAGAATGTCAGGTTGGGGCCGTATCGATTTTATGAGGGATAAATCAGGTCAATTTTATTTATTAGAAGCAAACAGTGTTCCCGGAATGACTGATCACAGCTTAGTACCCATGGCAGCGAAAGAATCGGGCATGAATTTCGATCAATTAGTTTGGAAAATTTTGGAAACGAGTATGGGCAATAACAATGGCTAAAGCGATGAAAAAAGGCGCAACTCGCAAGCCTGTACGCAAGGCTAAGCAAACTGTTTCTTGGCGGAAACAGTTACGACAATTAGCAGCACTATCGGCAGTGTTGTTGTTTGTTGCTGGTATTTATCAGCTTGGTCAAAGCGATACATTGCCAATTCGCCATGTCACTGTAGAAGGCAAATTTAGTCATGTTGAAAAAGGTGTCCTTGTGAAAGCCGTGGGTCCTTATACCCGAGGTGGTTTCTTAAGTATCGACGTGGCCAGAATCAGACAAGAAGGTGAAGCCTTACCTTGGGTGAAAACAATTCAAGTTAGAAGAATATGGCCTGACAGACTGCATTTAATTGTTGAGGAACAAATAGCGGTGGCGCACTGGAAGGATCATGAATTTCTGAATGATGCGGGTGAAAAATTTTCATCAACTAAAATAAAAAAATTGACTGGTTTAGTTGTTTTAGAGGGGCCAGAAAATAGCCATAGATTAATGACCAAACGATATTTAACGATGGTGCAACAACTCAAAAAACATAAGTTAAGTATAAAAAGATTAGTGATGGATGAAAGACGCGCTTGGAAACTGGTTTTAAATAACGAGGTCCAGGTTGTATTAGGACGGGCCAATAGCGAAATGCGTTTCAAACGATTTATAACGATGTATCAACATGACTTGCAACACTATCAAGCTCAAATTGCTGAGATGGACATGCGTTATACCAATGGTTTTTCAGTAGTTTGGAAGTCAGAACAAAAACCTGATTTTAACGGAACAGTATGATGATGAAGAAAAGTGATAAAGATTTAATCGTTGGCCTAGATATAGGTACATCGAAAGTAGTGGCTATTGTTGCTGCACCTGTATTGGATGCGGGTCCAAATGATAATGCGTTAGAGATTATTGGCTTAGGCTCACACCCAGCGAGAGGGATGAAGAAAGGTGTCGTGGTCAATATAGAATCAACGGTGCAATCGATTCAACGTGCTGTTGAAGAAGCTGAATTGATGGCAGGCTGTCAGATTCACTCTGTTTACGCGGGCATTGCAGGAAGCCATATTCGTAGTCTGAATTCACATGGCACTGTCGCGATACGAGATAAAGAAGTGACGCAAGGTGATATTGAGCGTGTGCTGGATGCCGCTAAAGCCGTTCATTTCCCTGGTGACCAACAACTACTCCATGTGATGCCGCAGGAATACATTATTGATAATCAAGAAGGTATTCGTGAACCAATCGGGATGTCTGGGGTTCGCTTAGAAGCCAAAGTTCATTTAATAACAGGGGCTGTCAGCGCCGCTCAAAATATCAGCAAATGTATTGAACGCTGTGGCTTGACTGTTGACGGCATTATTTTAGAACAAATGGCATCTTCTTATTCTGTTCTTGAGCAAGATGAAAAAGAGCTGGGTGTTTGTTTGGTTGATATCGGCGGCGGTACTACAGACATTGCCATTTATATTGATGGTGCCATTAGACATACCGCTGTTATTCCTATTGCTGGTGACCAAGTGACCAATGATATTGCTGTTGCTTTGAGAACACCGACGCAATATGCAGAAGAAATCAAAATGAAATATGCCTGTGCACTGACACAACTCGCTAGGGAAGATGAAACAATCGAAGTTCCTAGTGTAGGCGATAGACCACCAAGACAATTAGCAAGACAGACATTAGCAGAGGTTGTAGAACCTCGTTATGAGGAATTATTAATGTTAGTACAGGCTGAATTAAGGCGCAGTGGTTTTGAAGAATTACTGGCTGCTGGTGTGGTACTAACGGGAGGTAGCTCGAAAATGGAAGGGGTTATTGAATTAGCGGAAGAAGTATTCCATCTTCCTGTTCGTTTGGGTTTACCGCAGCATGTTGGCGGTTTAGTGGAAGCGGTTAGAAACCCAATTCATGCGACGGGTGTGGGCTTATTACTATTTGGGAATAAGAGCGAAGTCAGTGGGCAGTCAGAGACAAAAATGGGTAGCGGGTTTAAAGAAATGTTGGCACGAATGAAAAGTTGGTTCCAGGGTAATTTTTAGGGTTTAGATTTTTAACGTATTGCTAGAGTAAATTGGGAGAGAAAAATGACATTTGAATTGATTGACACATATACACAGAATGCCGTGATCAAAGTGATAGGGGTCGGTGGCGGTGGCGGTAATGCATTAGAGCATATGGTGGCAAACCAAATTGAGGGTGTTGATTTTATCTGTGCAAATACAGATGCACAGGCCTTAAGGAAAAGTTCGGCCACAACGCAATTACAATTGGGTACAGATATCACCAAAGGGCTCGGTGCAGGAGCAGATCCAGATATTGGTCGACAAGCTGCTTTGGAAGATAGAGAACGTATTATCGAAGTGATTAGTGGTGCAGATATGATCTTTATTACCGCAGGAATGGGTGGTGGTACAGGGACAGGTGCAGCACCCATCGTGGCACAAGTAGCAAAGGAAATGGGTATTTTAACAGTTGCTGTTGTAACTAAGCCTTTCCCTTTTGAAGGTGGTAAGCGTTTAAGTGTCGCTAAAACTGGACTGGAAGAATTAGGTCAGCATGTAGATTCATTAATCACCATTCCAAATGAAAAACTATTGGCCGTTTTAGGTAAGCAAATGAGTTTACTTAATGCCTTTAAAGCAGCTAATGATGTATTACTAGGTGCTGTACAGGGTATTGCTGAATTGATTACTCGTGAAGGTATGATCAACGTCGACTTTGCGGATGTTCGCACAGTGATGTCTGAAATGGGTATGGCAATGATGGGTACTGGGCAAGCAAAAGGCGAGAGTCGTGCTACCGAGGCCGCTGAACATGCTGTTTCAAGCCCATTGCTTGAAGATATTGATTTGGCGGGCGCTCGTGGTGTGCTGGTTAATATCACTGCGGGTTTGGATATGACTATCGGTGAATTCGAAGAGGTAGGTAATACGATTAAGGAATTTGCTTCTGATGATGCGACCGTTGTTGTCGGTACTGTTATTGATCCAGAAATGACAGATGAACTACGTGTAACGGTTGTTGCAACTGGTTTAGGGATGCCAGCTATAGCGAAAGTTGATTTACCCGAAGAGATTGATGCACCTCAAATTGAGATTGTGAAAAAGTCAGTTGATATCGATTATGATAAACCAACTATCATCCGTAAGGATGAGGAAGCGCAGCAAAAACAAGTTGCTGGCAGTGATATTAATATGGAATATTTAGATATTCCAGCATTTTTACGTCGCCAAGCAGACTAAGTAAGATCGCAAAGGATGGTTGTAAATCACGAGCTTGTGATAATATAACCAGATCTAAGTGTAGTGGAGGATTTGGCAGAGTGATAAAGCAACGAACATTGAAAAATGTGATTCGTGCGACTGGCGTTGGGTTACATAGTGGTGACACTGTATATCTGACCTTACGACCTGCCGCTCCAGACACTGGCATTATCTTTAGACGTGTTGATCTTGACCCTGTGGTCGAGATTGAGGCTAAAGCAGAAAATGTGGGTGAAACGGCCTTATCAACTACGTTGATTGAGCATGGTGAGAAGGTTTCAACGGTTGAACATTTATTATCAGCCTTTGCCGGTTTGGGAATTGATAATGCTTATATTGATCTAAATGCGCCTGAAGTACCGATTATGGATGGTAGTGCTGGTCCATTTGTATTTCTGGTTCAATCAGCAGGTATTGAAGAGCAATCAGTTGCTAAGAAGTTTATCCAAATCAAAAAGACTGTGTTACTCGAGGATGGTGACAAATGGGCGAAGTTTGAACCTTTTAATGGCTTTAAAGTCAGTTTTACAATTGATTTTCAACATCCTGTGTTTACTGATCGCCCGCAAGAGGTTGAAGTGGATTTTTCTTCAACGTCATTTGTACGTGAAGTGAGTAGGGCTCGTACTTTTGGTTTCATGAAAGACATTGAAAAATTGCGTGAAAATAATCTCGCATTGGGTGGTAGTATGGACAATGCTATCGTTGTTGATGATTATCGCGTCGTTAATGAAGACGGGTTACGCTATGAAGATGAGTTTGTCCGCCACAAAGTGTTAGATGCAATTGGCGATCTGTATTTATTAGGGCATAGTTTGATAGGTGCGTTCAGTGGCCATAAATCAGGCCACGAAGTTAATAATATGTTACTACGTAAATTACTTGAGCAAGAAGATGCTTGGGAACTAGTTAGCTTTGATGATGAGAAAGATGCGCCTATTTTATTTAGTAGGCCGGCAGCCTCTATTGTAAGTTAGGATCAGCGTTTAGCGAGTTTGTTCAAGGCTGTTTTTAGAAGGCCTTCATCAAGGTTATTAGCAGTTTCTGTGAGTGCTGTAGCAGCATCATTGGGAAGTGATAAATCGTTAGTCGTTTTATCTTGAAGCGGGTAATAACGCTGACGTACTTTAACTTCGATGTGTTTGATGTTTTTATTTAATTCGTCAGATAATGTTTTGCACAGAACGGGTGCTTGAAAACGGATTAGACTCGCATAAGACGGGTTGTCTGTATGAATAATAAGTTTGTCACCATTGAGGTTAGCGAGCCGACAATGTGCTGAAAACTGGGTTGGTAAGATTTGTTGTAATAAGTGGTTCAACTGCTCTAAATTTTGGGCACGCTGGGTTAGTTTGCTAAGCGTCGAATGATGCTTACAAATGGAATTAATGCGTTCGGGCCGTTTCATATCGTTATGTTGTATGTATCTTTAAGAGGAATAGTATGCAGGTTATCATTATATCGCCTAATAATACGACACATAAACATTGGCATTTGTCAGTTATGCAGCAGTGGGTCATTGGTTTATTAGCATTAATAACCATTTTCTCCTTAATTTTTACTGCTAAACATTGGTTTCAGCCAAGTGATAAA
Organism: uncultured Gammaproteobacteria bacterium; assembly: GCA_905479075.1. Taxonomy (GTDB): domain Bacteria; phylum Pseudomonadota; class Gammaproteobacteria; order Nitrosococcales; family Methylophagaceae. The sequence continues at coordinate 62,168 of CAJQLA010000017.1, forward strand.
TTTGAGACTGCCGTGGTCGAGAATATTGTTGAAGTATTTGTGCCGTCGTCGGATAGTCAAAAAAAACAAGAACAAATTCATGCCTATTATGCCAAACGCTTAGGTAGCCTTCAGGCTCAAGCTGTTCGATTAAAAGCATTAACTGACAAACTAGCAGAGCTAAGTGGTATAGATAACGCATCATTACTTTTAGATGAAAGTTTAGCTGGACAAGGTGGGATTGAAAGACAAGGCCAAGTTTTAACAAATCATGATTTTGAATCAGGTTTTTTAGAGCTTGAAGATGTCTTCTACACGCAGTCTGAGCACCTAATAAAATTACAAGACTACTTAATTACCGAAGATGGGATTAAATCAGCAATACCCAGTGGTAAACCAATTAAGGATGGGCGTATTTCATCCTATTACGGTAAACGTATTGACCCATTTAATGGCAAAAAAACATTTCATCATGGGCTCGATATTGCCGGCAAAGAAGGTAGCAAGGTTGTTGCCGTAGCCGATGGCATTGTCAGCTGGCAGGGTAAAAGAGGTGCCTACGGTGAAATGATTGAAATTGATCATGGTAATGGCTATCAAACCCGTTATGCACATAATAAAAAACTCACGGTATCACTCGGCGACAGGATAAAAAAAGACCAAGTTATCGCTTTAGTAGGGTCAACTGGACGTTCGACAGGACCCCATGTTCATTTTGAAGTCTTACGTGATGGCAAAACTGTCAATCCATACAGTTTTGTAAAAAATTAGAACTTGTTTTTCTAAATTCCGCCACCACATAGGTAAATAGACTTTAGACCTGTCTGAGTCTACGCGTTATAATCACGCGTTTATATAGATTCCGATCACAATACTCGGCTCAGAACAAGGTAGTGAGAAACAATGGTAAGTAAGTTATTCGGTAAGATCTTTGGTAGTCGAAATGACAGGGTGCTGAAGAAGTTACGGAAAGTCATTAAGCAAATTAATGATTTTGAAGCCAGTATTCAACAGCTCGATGACGAAGCATTAAAAGCGAAAACATCAGAGTTTCGTCAGCAGTTAGCTGATGGTAAAACGATTGATGATATTCTTCCTGAAGCTTTTGCTGTCGTACGTGAGGCGGGAATAAGAGCATTAGACATGCGTCATTTCGACGTCCAACTGATAGGTGGTTTTGTTCTTAACTCTGGCAAAATAGCCGAAATGCGTACTGGTGAAGGTAAAACCTTAGTCGCAACACTCGCTGTTTATCTCAATGCACTCGAAGGTAATGGGGTTCACGTTGTTACTGTTAATGACTATTTAGCCAAACGTGACTCAGAATGGATGGGGCAATTATATAATTTCCTAGGAATGACTACGGGCGTCATCATTGCTGGCTTATCGACAGAAGAACGCCGCGCTGCCTACAACTCTGATATCACCTACGGTACTAATAACGAGTTTGGGTTTGATTATCTTCGAGACAATATGGCATTCAGTCAAGAAGATAAAGTCCAACGTGAACTGCACTTTGCGGTTATTGATGAAGTTGATTCAATTCTAATCGACGAAGCACGTACACCACTCATTATTTCAGGTCCAGCTGAAGATAGCTCTGAGTTGTATATGCGCATGAATGCCTTGATACCGAACCTATCCAAGCAAATAGGTGAAGGTGAGGAAATAGAAGTTGAGGGTGATTACACTGTTGATGAAAAATCAAAACAGGTACATTTTACCGAGCAAGGTCACGAGAAAATTGAACAACTGCTAGCTGAAGCTGGCATTTTGAATGAAGATGCAAGTTTGTATGATGCAGCAAATATCAGCCTTATGCACCATGTCACTGCCGCTTTAAGAGCGCATGTGCTATTCCAACGTGACGTAGATTACATCGTACAAAACAAGCAAGTGGTGATCGTCGACGAATTTACTGGTCGAACAATGGAAGGTCGTCGTTGGTCTGAAGGACTTCATCAAGCTGTTGAAGCTAAAGAAGGCGTCCCTATTCAAAATGAGAACCAAACTTTAGCCTCTATTACATTCCAGAATTATTTCCGTTTATACAATAAATTATCAGGCATGACGGGTACCGCGGATACGGAAGCCTTTGAATTACAATCCATTTATGCCTTAGAAGTCATTGTTATCCCTACCCATCGTCCAATGCAACGCCTAGATCAAGCCGATCAAATTTATTTGACGATGCAGGAAAAATATCTAGCGATTGTTGAAGATATACAATCATGTGTTGAACGTAAACAACCAGTACTGGTGGGAACATCTTCAATTGAAAGTTCGGAATATCTGGACGGTTTATTGAAAAAAGCCAAAGTGAAGCACGAAGTATTAAACGCCAAATTCCATGAGAAAGAAGCTTTTATTATTGCCCAAGCGGGTCGACCTAGTGCTGTCACTATTGCGACTAATATGGCTGGACGTGGGACAGATATCGTTTTAGGTGGCAATCTAGAATCAGAGCTTGCAGAATTAGGTGAGGATGCCTCTGAAGCAGATAAGGAAGCAGTAAAAGCAGCATGGCAATTACGTCATGATGAAGTTTTAGCAGCGGGTGGTCTACATATTATCGGCTCTGAACGTCATGAGTCACGACGTGTCGATAACCAATTACGTGGTCGTTCTGGACGACAAGGTGATGCGGGTTCTAGCCGTTTTTATTTATCACTTGAAGATAATCTAATGCGTATTTTTGCATCAGACCGTATGGCTGGCCTGATGCAAAAACTGGGTATGGAAGAAGGCGAAGCTATTGAGCATAAATGGGTATCTAAAGCCATTGAGAATGCACAGCGTAAAGTGGAAGGCCATAACTTCGATATTCGTAAGCAAGTACTTGAATTCGATGATGTCGCCAATGATCAGCGTAAAGTTATTTACGAACAACGTAATGAATTAATGGCAGCAGATAATGTCGCTGACAGTGTTATTTCAATGCGTGAAACAGTGGTTAATGATGTTATTGATACCTATGTACCACCCAATAGTATTGATGAACAGTGGGATATTGCTGGTTTAGAACAAGCACTAAAAGATGATTTTGCTGTTGAACTAGATGTTCAAAATTGGCTTGATAGTGATGATGGTTTACATGAAGTGACATTACGTGAGCGTATTGTAGAAGCAGTACAAGAAGCATGTGATGCTAGAGAGCAAATAACGGGTAGTGACTTAATGCGTCATTTTGAAAAAGCTATCATGCTACAAACATTAGATATGCAGTGGAAAGAACATTTGGCTCAAATGGATTATCTGCGTCAAGGTATCAACTTGCGTGGTTATGCACAAAAAGATCCAAAACAAGAATATAAACGTGAAGCCTTTGAAATGTTTACATCCATGCTTGAGCGTATCAAACACGATGTTATAGCGTTAATTTCTCGTGTTGAGCTTCGTGCACAAGAAGATGTAGAAGCAGTAGAAGAACAACGCAGACAGTCTGGTGATGTTGAGTTACAGCATGAACAGACAGATGCCATGACGGGTGAAACAGAACCTGAAGAACAGCAACAAGCTCAACCTATGATCCGTGATGGTCGTAAGGTCGGTCGTAATGAACCATGCCCATGTGGTTCAGGTAAGAAATACAAACAATGCCATGGAGCGCTTAGCTAATGCCTGTTAATTTATCTGCACCTAACAAAGCAGATATAGTAGCAATAAAAGGTATTAAGCTGGCTTCAACGCCGGCTGGTATAAAAGAAAATGGTACATCTGACCTAGTATTAATTGAACTTGCACAAGGCAGCACTGTTGCCAGTGTTTATACTCAGAATGCCTTCTGTGCCGCACCTGTTATTGTTGCCAAACAGCACCAACAGCAGACAGCGCCACGTTATCTATTAATTAATGCGGGCAATGCCAATGCAGGAACAGGGCAACAAGGTCTTGAAGTGGCACAACAGTGCTGCCGGAGCGTAGCTAAGCTAGGACAAGTTTCGGCACAATCGGTCTTACCCTTTTCAACAGGTGTGATTGGGGAACAATTATCTGTAGAAAAAATAGAAGCGAAGCTACCAGTATTATTTGAATTACTATCGAAAGATCATTGGTTTGAAGCTGCTCATGCCATCATGACAACAGATACTGTGGCTAAATTGGTCTCTAGACAAATAGAGATAGCAGGCAAAAAAATCACAGTAACAGGCATGGCAAAGGGGTCGGGTATGATCCGCCCAGATATGGCGACTATGCTGTCTTATATTGCGGCAGATGCCGATGTAGAACAGTCTGTTCTTAATCAAATGTTACAGCAAGCGGTAGAACAGTCTTTTAACCGAATTAGTGTTGATGGCGATACATCCACTAATGATGCTTGTGTGCTGATTGCAACAGGAAAAGCAGGCAATGAGAAAATCAATAACTTTTCATCTGACAACGCACAACAGTTGTATCAAGTAATTGCCGATGTCAGTCAGCAATTAGCCCATGCCATTGTTCGCGATGGAGAAGGTGCGACCAAATTTGTGGCTATAGAAGTTGAACAAGGTAGAGATAAAGCTGAATGTAGGCAAGTCGCCTATGCTATTGCTCATTCGCCTTTAGTTAAAACAGCTTTATTTGCATCTGATCCAAACTGGGGTCGTATTTTAGCCGCAGTAGGTCGTAGTGGTTTGACGGATTTTGACTTGACCAAGGTTGATATTTATCTTGATGATGTTGCCCTTATAAACAAGGGTGAACCCGATAAAGAGTATACTGAAAAGACAGGCCAAGCTGTGGTGAATCAGGATGAGATCACCATAAAAGTGATGCTTAATCGAGGCCAGGCAGATGATACAGTTTGGACGTGTGACTTTTCTTATGACTACGTCAAAATAAATGCAGAATATCGAAGTTAAAACTTCGTAAAGAGATGACTGATGGCAGAAGCGGCTATTAATACGATAAGAGGTTTCCTTCATCAAAGCGGTGCTAGATACCGTGTTTTTGATATGGGACGACGGGTAGTCAAAATAAGCCCAGATCAGTTTATTGCTTTTGAAAATGCTGAAAAACCTTATCCATATCCGCTGCAAAGAACAGCACATTTTGGCATTATTTTCTGGAATCCCGCTGTCGAAGATCACCATTATATTTGGTTTTTAAAATTTCCATTAGATGAACAAGGCTTATTGAGCCAAGCTGCTCGTGATGAGTTTTTAGTCATGCTGTTGGATCGCGTCGGTGAGTGTATGTTGGCGGCGTCAGATGGCAAGACGATTGAAGGTGCTTTAAAAGACAGTCCCTATACCTTTAAGCCTCAAGAAGACAAGATGGCGGCATTTAATGCACAAGCTAGCTATAGCTTAGGTTTAAAACCATCGAGTTACTATGATGATGCGCTTGCCTATTTTACGGGCAATAAAAATATGGATGAGTGGCAACAGTTAGCTAAGCAAGGTGTCGCTGATGTGGCGAGCCGTTTAGATGATGTTGAAGAAACATTGGGACTTATAGAGACCATTCCGAAACTACCCGATGAACCATTTTTAGTACTCAGCACTTTCTTGGAAAATGCAAAACCGGCAACAGGTATTGTGGAAGTTTTAGCACAACGTGTTGATGTCGAGTTACAAGAAAAACACCCGAATATTCCACGTATTTGTGCTTGTTTGCGTGCAGCGTCTAATAGTGATGCGAGAGGTTTGGTTAATCGAATGGTCGTTGCTGTTTTAAAGCATAAATGCAGTACTAATATAGAGGTACTTGCCACCATATCAGGACGAATTTGGCGTGTTTTACAAGAAGATCATCTCTGTCCGATGTTCGTAGAAAGTTTGGCTAATAATGACCTTGGCTATCAGGGGTTTAGTCAATTATTAGCGGATGTAATGTATATGCCTGATTTACGTGAGCATATTATGAATGCACTACGATCTCCTAAACGCTCGGATATATTGGCAAGGCGAGTGGGTATTATGTTCGGGCAAACTTAGACTGGTAATTTGCTAGCTAGCGTTTAGTCGCAATCAGTTTTAACCATTCCTGTTCCATCACAATGTCATGATTATCTTCGACGCGATCGAGAAAAACCAAGCCATTTAAATGATCAAGTTCGTGTTGGAATAGTCGGGCTAAAAATCCAGTGTATTCAGTTTCACATGGTTCGCCAGTTTCTAAAGTGTATTTTACTCGTATAAGTTGGTGACGAGGTACTAGTGCTCTAACGCCAGGGACACTTAAGCAACCTTCCCAATCTTTTTCAGTTTCTCTTGATGACCAGATGATTTCTGGATTTATAACAACAGTTTTCTCCATGGGGGGTGCATAGGGATATCGTTCATTCGGGTGGGAGGACATGATGAAGAGTCGAATCGCATGATCGACTTGGGGAGCGGCTATTCCCATACCTTTAGCTTGTGCTACAAAGCTAAGTAACTGCTGAATAAATGACTGAGTCATTTCGCTAGCGATACAATCGACGGGTTTTGATACTAATCTCAGATTGGGGTGACCTAATTGTAAAATAGGAAAAGCAGACGGTGACATTGGCTTTAACCAAAAAACCAGTAAGCGATGGTAATAGCGGCGGTAATACCCGCTGCATCAGCTGCTAAACCACAAGCGGCTGCATGACGAATATTTTTAATACCGACAGAACCAAAATAGACTGCAAGTACGTAAAAGGTGGTTTCTGTACTACCTTGTACAATTGAAGCTAATCTTCCAGCAAAAGAATCGGCGCCATGGACTTGCATGGTATCGATCATCATGGCTCGAGCGCCACTACCACTAAAAGGCTTCATTAAAGCGGTAGGTAAGGCATCAATAAAGCGTGTATCCATACCAAAGGCTAAAACAAGGCCACGCAATCCATCAGCCAATAGGTCTAAAGCGCCACTGGCACGAAAAACGCCAATAGCGACCAACATGGCGACGAGATAGGGGATGATTTTTATTGCAGTTTCAAAACCTTCTTTGGCACCATCAACGAAGGCTTCATATGCATTGACTCTTTTGATAACAGCACCACTGATAAATAACATCACCAGTGAAAATAAAATGACATTACTAATCAAAGCCGATTGTTCTAGCATCTCCGCTTGTGGCAAGCTTGAGAAGTAAGTCAACAAGCCGAAAACTAGTGCGGTAAACCCACCTAAATAAGCCAAGATAACTTTTTCAAATAAGTTGATCTTTTGTACTGTAGCGACAACGAGTAAACCCATAAACGTAGAAGCATAAGTTGCAATTAAAATGGGAATAAAGACATCAGTAGGATTAGCAGCACCCATCTGTGCGCGGTATGTAAATATCGTCACGGGGAATAGGGTGACGGCAGAAGTGTTAATCACTAAAAAAAGGATTTGAGCATTACTAGCTGTGTCTTTAAGTGGATTAAGTTTTTGTAATTCCTGCATCGCTTTAATACCTAATGGCGTAGCAGCATTATCCAAGCCCAAAGCATTAGCGGACATATTCATCACAATCGCACCCAAAGCAGGGTGGTTTTTAGGTACTTCTGGCATTAGCCTGACAAATAGTGGACTGAGCCAGCTCGTTAATAACTCAATAAAACCGCTACGTTCGCCTATCTTCATTACACCTAACCACAAGGCTAAAACACCAGTAAGCCCCAATGAAATCTCAAATGCTATTTTTGAAAGGCTAAACATTGCGGCCATCAACTGAGCAAAAATCTGGGTATCGCCAAATGCCAATAGCTTGATGAGTGCGACTACAAACGCAGCAGCAAAAAAGAAGATCCAGATGATATTGAGCATGAGCTTATTTTACATGCTGGCTGTAGAAGATAAAGAGATATCTAATGTGATGAGATGAGAATAAGATTAGTTTCTTCTCGCTTATTCTGTTCTATTTTAAGTATCATGAATAGAGGTTATAACAAGTTAATCAATCGTATATCTATGGTGTTGGAAAACCCTACACGTGAAGGTATTAATGCATTATGTTATTTATATATGGAGAATAATCATGGCTTTGAAAACTGCAGGCATCGATCATGTCAATTTCCAAGTTAAGAATTTAGCGGTTTCAATAGAGTTTTGGAATGAGCTGCTCGGTTTTGAGGTTTTGGAGGAGTTTCCCGAGGTTAACGGTGCAATTATAGGGACAAAAGAAGCAAAACTCGCGATTTATGAAAATGCTGATTTAGAAGATGTTCAGGGTCAGGGGTTCTCACATATCGGTTTTTGCATTGACGATATTAATGAAGCAAAAGTGTTTTGTCAGCAGAATGATATACCCATTCTTTATGATGATGCTGTTGCTTGGCCAACATCAAAATCGTTGTATATCCAAGATCCGAGTGGTTATGAAGTAGAGTTGTCAGATACATGGGGTGGTGGACTTGATGATTAAGCCCAGATTTATAGCATTTGTCCTTTTATTGATGCTTCACCGTTCTGTTTGACTAGATCTGCCACGGTAAATTGCCCGATATAATCCATATATTGGCGTTGGCCGGTAAATAGAATTTTTTTGAGATCACAGCCTGGGTTGAGTTTGCAAGGCTGACTGGTGCAATCGATCGGTTTTAGTGTTGCTTCCATAAGCTCAACAATCGAGCGTAAATTAATCTCTTGAGTGGCTTTGCCCAACTTGATGCCACCCTTTTTTCCACGAATGGATTGGACAAAACCGGCATTAGCTAACTTTTGTACAATTTTCATCATATGGTTGCGCGATATATCAAAATACTCTGAAATCTCCTGAATTGTAGCAAGCGTATCAGTAGGTTGCATCGCCAAGTAAATTAATACTCTAAAAGCATAATCAGTATGTTTTGTTAATTGCATAGGGTTAATTCTATCAATGTAAATTAAATACCATTTTATCAGATATCACGAAATGGAAAACAACAACCAACGAGCATGTTTTTCGCTCGATAAAACTTCATAGATTGAACAAAAAAAGACGAAATACTTGTTAATTTTATAACAAGTATATAGAATGCATGTTATATTTTTCATAGATTCATTTCTAATGCATCTATAACTAATTTATCGATGAGGAGTAAGAGAATGAAAAATAAAACAGTTTTAAGATCTATAACGCTAGCACTTGGTGCACTAGCCATGTCAGCAGTAGTCCAAGCAGAAGTAGTGAAAGTAGATATCTCTGTTATCGAAAAAGATGTCGTGATTGATAATGCTGGTAATACACAACCCATGTGGACGTTTGGTGGCGAGATTCCAGGGCCACTAGTACGTGTTAAGCAAGGCGACACTGTTGACTTTACGATGGTGAATGGCAAAGATAATAAAGAAAGTCATTCAATGGATTTTCATGCCGCTGTTGTGGATGTTTTGGATGAGTTCGCCCCCGTTAAACCCGGTAAGACAAAAGCATTTAAATTTGAAGCGAATCACCCAGGCGTTTTTATTTACCATTGTGGTTCTGATGCTATGTCTGAACATATTGGACGTGGTATGTATGGTGTGATCATTGTCGATCCAAAGGAAGGTTATTCAGCAGATTATCCCAAACCTGATCGTGAATATGTTTTAGTACAAGGTGATTTATTCAAAGAAGGTACTAAAACTGAAGATTACACAAAAAATGAAGGTAAGCAGGCTAATTTAATTAATGGGAAGGTATTTCATTATGATCCCGTCCATGATGCAAATGCCAGTTTAGCACTTCAATCTAACCCCGGTGAGTTGGTTCGGATCTTTTTCGTGAATGCACAAGTGACCGACAGTGTTGCTTTCCATCCCATTGCCGGTATTTGGGATCGTGTGTATGACAACGGTAATCCTAAAAATATCAGTCATGGCATACAAACTTATATGGTGGCACCAGCACATGCAGCTGCCTTTGATATTGTGAGTCCTAAAGATCGGGCTACCAACAATGCCATAGTCGATCACCAGATGAAAAATGCTTTAACTGGCGCGATTACAGTATTAATGAATAATGATGAGGCCGATCCTAAGATGGGCCGTGAAGGTAATTTAATTTTACGATAATCGTTATATTGGAAGCGAATGGATGCTAAGTGAGGCTAAATTAATGACAATAAAAATAAACTTACTCAGTATGATTGCCACTTTTGTCATGCTAATGACAACAATGGCGGTGAAAGCAAATCCAGTAGATGGCATTCTGTCAGACTGCATGGCTTGCCATGCAGTCTCAGAGCCATCTGAAATGACCTTAGATGAAAGGATGAAGCGAATAGGACCGAGTCTGTTCTATGCGGGTAATAAGTACCAAGCGATCTGGTTGGAAAAATGGTTACAAAACCCAACACGATTGTTTCCGGCAGGTGTTTATTATGGTGAACATACAGTGGTGACCGACGAGGGTGATATTGTTTTGGAAACAGATTTGGTAACACATCCCAAATTGGATCAGCAACAGGCTCAAGAGGTCACTAGGGCATTATTTAAACTTAAAGCTAATTCGGAAATAGTGGCCGATCTTGAGGTTGGCGAAATTAAAAAAGTGTCACAACGTATGGGTTCATTGAATTTTAGAAAATTCAAAGGCTGCGCATCTTGTCATCAAGATGCAGAGGGAGATGGTGGGGTTTCTGGCCCTGAGCTCTATACTGCATTTGAGCGTTTTCAACTCACTTATCTTATTTCATATATGCAAAATCCTCAGGCATGGGAGCCAAAAAGTCTCATGCCTAATCAACATCTCAAACAAAAAGATGTGGAAAAACTAGTAGGTTACTTAAAGACTTTATCGGAGGATAAGCCATGAATAAATTAGCGATAGTCTTAGTGACATTGGCCTGCGTATTTTCTAGTCATAGCCAGGCAGAACCGATGTCAGGTAAAAAACTCTATCAAGCCTACTGTGCACAATGTCATGGTATGGAGGGAGATGGTTACGGCATCAATGTTGAGTTTATGGAAGTGCTGCCAAGAGATCATACCGATACTGAGGAAATGTCTTCGCGCACGGATGAAGATTTATTCAAAGTCATTAAGTTTGGCGGTAAATCAATTGACAAATCTGTGTTGATGCCCAATTGGGATAGTATTTTAACTGATGATGAAATTGACTTATTAGTCAGCCATTTACGTGTTCTCTGTTGTGAAATAGAAGAGGAATAAAATGCGGTTATCAATATTAAAATCTAGAATAAAAACAGGACTATTTCTCCTATCATTGATTCTTTATCCATTAATGGTTCAAGCAGAGCTGAGACAGTTCGAGATTACAGTGGAGGAGTTAGAGTTAGAAATAGCCCCCGGCTTTAAGTCCAAAGTTTGGGCCTATAACGGTCAAGTACCTGGACCATTGCTCCATGTCAAAGAAGGCGATGATGTTGAAGTGACAATGATCAATAACACGTCGACAAACCACACCATACATTGGCACGGTGTTTACCAAACAGGCTCATGGGAAAGTGACGGTGTACCTGGCGTATCTCAATTGGGCACTGAGCCAGGTGAATCCTATACCTATCGTTTTAAGGCAGATAAACCTGGCAGCCTTTGGTATCATTGCCATGTTAATGTCCCTGAACATGTGGGTTTACGAGGTATGTGGGGGCCACTCATTGTTGAACCAAAAAACCCGATTCCGATTGAACAAGAAGTCACAAAAGAAGCGATTATCATGTTCAGCAGCTGGAGCACCAAAGTTGCAGATAAATTTGGTGAAGGCGGACACCCAACTGAGAAACATGATTACTATTCGATGAATGGTAAATCTTTTCCAATGACGCAACCTTTACGAGTGAAAGAAGGTGATGTCGTGCGATTTAGATTATTTGGTGCTGGTTCCGAAACAGCCTTTCATCTCCATGGTCATGATATGTTGGTGACCCACAAAGATGGCTTACCTTTAGATAGTCCCTATTGGGCAGATGTGATCGATGTGCCTATGGGCGCACGAATCGATGCCATTGCCAGAATGAATAATCCGGGTTTATGGATGAACCATGATCATATAGATTCACATGTCAGTAATAGTGGTAAGACGCCTGGTGGTCCAGTGATGATTGTTGAATATGAAGGTATCGAAAGGCCTAGTTTTTATGTCTGGAAAGATAAAGATACCAATTATGATCCTGATTTTTACATGAGTGAAAGCATGGCTAAAGGCTTTGGCTTACACAATATTTCAGCTTTTCTTGGTAAAGAAATTCCAAAGGAACGCAACAAAAAGAAGAAGAAAAAAGCAAAAAAAGGAAGTGATGATAAGTAGATAAAATTGGACAGTATAAGAAATCAAAGTTTAGTCTATTTGATATTCAAGTGCTGGCATCATGAAAAATGATTTAATGCTCAAAGCTCGTGAGAGATAAGAGTCTGGTATTTATCTGTTAGCTTTATTTACTGTTATTCTATAGCCTTCTAATGGCTAATAAGACAGAAAATAAATATGGTTATGCCCACAATATCATCGTTAGAATGGTTTTTGATTATTATAAATATTGGTTTGTTTTTCTTTGCCGGTGATATATATCAAAAACTGAGTCCTAAGTCCGATAGCCAACAAAATAAGCAAGTTCATTTATTGCGAATTATCAATGTGGTGATCATTGGTCTGGTTTTGTATAAGGCCATTATTGCACCAGCAATAGACGCAAATTGGTTTAGTAAGATATTAACTATCTTTGTTATCAGTTATGTTTTCTTTTTAGTGTTTAAAATCTACAGCTATTTTATGCATTCGCGTTATGGCAAACAGCATGAGACTGAGTCTGGTATACATATTTCTGAAACCTATAATTCAAGAGGTCTCGTAGTCTTTGGTGGCGTATTTCTTTTTATTATTTGGCTTATCAGCTGTATTCAATTATTGGGGTTTGAAAGCCTGTTACAAGCTGGTGGGGTGCTCGGCTTTGTTGGAGTAATGCTTGCCTTAACACAGGGCTCTTGGGCTCCTGACATTATTAGTGGCTTGATTATTCTAAATAGTAATATGGTTGAAGAAGGCGATATTTTACTGATCAGTTATGAAGGTAAAACAGTTTATGCCAATGTCTATAAGACGAGGATGTTACATACTGAATTATTAGATATTACTAATAATCACCGAATGATGATAAAGAATACTCAACTACGTGCTTTGTTCTTACAGAATTTAAGTAAGTTTGCTTCTGCCAAGGGCTTACGTGAGAATCTAACATTTAATATCGGTTACGATGTGACACCTAAAACCGTGAGGGATTTTTTTGCCAAAGTCGAGACTTTATTAAAAGAAGACTATGAAGAGAATTATGAATCACAACACCCCATTGAGGTGGCGATAGATGCTACTGGCGATCATGCGATACAGTGGACGGTGTTCTTTTATACTAAAAATATTAAGCAGATCTTAAAAACACGGCAATTGTTTAGAGAGTTAATTTTGAATATGGCTATAGATGAAGGGATTAGCCTAGCGACACCGCTTACCCATATTATTAATAAAAGCACTGAATCGGAAACATCAAGCAATAGTGAGGCATTATCCCTATAGTTAAATTTAGTTTCTATTGCTGATTAAGAAGCTTAGATGTAGAAAACAATTTTATGAGGCATTATCCCTGCAAAACACTGCCTTTAAATACTTTTAAAAAGATGTATTTTTTATTATACTAAGCGGTATTATAAAAACGGGTTAAATCTAGCTCGTACGAAATAATTAAGTAGTTTTAAAATGAGTGTAAAGATGATGGCTGAACAAAAAGATCCGACCTTATTTCAGATTGTCTTGAGTGTGCTCGCTTCTTTTTTTGGTGTATCCAATAAAGAAAACTATGATCGTGATAATGCTTATCTCGAAAAAGTGGGGTTTAAACCTTATTTAATTGCAGCCATAATTTTAACGGTAGGTTTTGTTTTGATTGTGGCTGGTATCGTGACGTTTGTACTGAATAATGTAGGTACTTAGAAAGATTTTATTTCATTAAGTTATAAAAAAAGCCCCTTTAGTTAGGGGCTTTTTTTTAGCTAGATTTTTTAGCAGAACGTCGTTGGCTTGGCCGACGTGCTTTATCACGAGCACGAGTGCGAGGCTTACCCGAGCGTTTAGGTTTCCGTCTAGTTGAAAATTCATCACTAGCACTGTCTTGGTTATCAATACCACTATTAAGTATGCTGATTTCAAGTTGTTTATTACAAACCCAAACTTTGCGTAATTGTTGAAATAAATCTTTTGGCATACCTTCGGGTAAATCTACAGTACTGTAACTATCTTGCAGGCCAATGCGCCCGATATGTTTACTTTCTATTCCTGCTTCATTAGCAATAGCGCCAACAATATTTTTGATTTCTGCACCATGATTACGACCTACCTCAATACGATAGGTTTGCATGCCAGGTTCATTTTCTCGAATGGCAGAGCCGATAGTTCGACGAGGTGATTTAACTTCACGTCTTGAATTGCGATCACTGCCACCACGCTCATCACGATCTCGGCGAGCAGGACGCTCTTGAATATGCTTCACAGGTTTAAGTGGTCGAGTTTTTTGAACTAAATAAGCCAATGCTGCGGCTACTTCCAATGGATCAGCCTCGTGTTCTTGCTGGTAGTCATTAATGACATTTTGGAAGAAAGCTAAATCTTGTGCTTCGATGGTTTCACTCAGTTGTTGATTAAATTGCATGACGCGGCGATCTGCAATATCTTCAGAGCTTGGCAATTGCATTTTCGTAATAGTTTGACGAGTCGCTTTTTCAATCGCGAATAACATACGTTTTTCACGAGGAGAAATAAATAATATCGCTTCTCCTTTACGACCGGCACGACCTGTTCGACCAATACGATGGACATATGATTCGGTATCATAAGGTACGTCATAGTTCACAACATGACTCATACGTTCAATATCTAAACCCCGCGCTGCAACATCGGTGGCGACCAAGATATCAAGTTTGCCTTTTTTCATCCGCTCAATGGCTTTTTCACGTGCAGCCTGATTCATATCACCATTGAGTGGTGAACTAGAATAGCCACGGGCTTCCAATTTTTCAGCCAGTTCAGTAGTGGCATTTTTTGTACGAACAAAAATGATCATGGCATCGAAGTTTTCAACTTCTAGGATACGTGTTAGTGCATCCAATTTATGCGTACCCGTCACCTGCCAGTAGCGTTGGTTAATGGTATCAACTGTTGATGTTTTTGATTCAATACGAATCTCAACTGGATCTTTTAAATAGCGCTTAGATACACGATGTATCGGGCCTGGCATGGTGGCAGAAAACAAAGCAACCTGACGTTCGTCTGGGGTTTCTTTTAAAATAGTTTCGACATCATCGATAAAGCCCATACGAAGCATTTCATCGGCTTCATCGAGTACGAGTGATTGCAGTTGACCTAACTTTAATGTGCCACGGCGGATATGATCTAAAATACGACCGGGTGTACCGACAATGACTTGTGGATTACGTTGTAACTGACGTAATTGGATCCCCATACTTTGGCCACCATAGATAGGTAAAACATGGAGACCTTTTAAATGACGAGCATAGCTTTGGATTGCTTCAGAAACTTGAATCGCAAGCTCACGAGTTGGTGCAAGCACCAACATCTGTGGTGCTTTCGCTTTAGCGTTAATACGGCTTAGTAATGGTAGAGCAAAGGCAGCGGTTTTACCGGTACCTGTTTGGGCTTGGCCTAATAAATCATGGCCTTCTAATAATGGCGCAATACTTTTTGCTTGGATCGGAGAAGGGGTTTCATAACCGGCTTCTTGGACTGCTTTAAGGATCGGAGCAGCTAGCCCTAATTCAGAGAATAGGGGCGTAGATGATGGTTGTTCTGTTGACATTGTTAAACCTGTGAAAGTCAGCTTTACATACAAACTGATGAGGGGAGGAAATTTAATCGATCTATTATACGCGAGTAAGTCTATAAAATATAGTTAAATCAGTCTGTTAAATATTTATGCGTCTAATCGTGCTCAACAGCGATAAAATCAGGCAGAATAACAATTATATAAACCTTACGAGACTTGCTAGTCATGGATAATTTCTCAGTCGATGCTTATACACCTGAACAAATTGCTAAACGAATTGAAAAGGTCGGTATCAGCAAAAGTGTTAATGATCCTATCAGTGTTTTAGCACTGGCTATTTTGGCGGGCGCATTCATTGCATTTGGTGCTGTTTTTTTTACCTTAGTCACTTATGACAGCGGCGTAATGGCAGGGGGCTTGGTTAGGCTGATAGGCGGTCTAGTATTTTGTTTGGGCTTGATACTCGTTGTCGTGGCTGGTGCAGAGTTATTTACGGGTAATAATTTAATTGTGATGGCCTATGTCGATGGCCAAGTTACCTTCTCTGGTTTAATGCGTAATTGGTTTTTAGTCTATATCGGTAATTTTATCGGTGCACTTGGTGTTTTACTGTTGATTTATTTGAGTAATCACTGGTTTATCGGTGATGGCGCGGTAGGGGAGAAAGCAATATTAATTGCCAACGCCAAAGTGAATTTAACTTGGATGGAAGCTTTTAGCCGGGGTATTTTGTGCAATATCTTAGTTTGTTTAGCTGTGTGGCTTTGTTTTGCTGGGCGAAGTGTTGTTGATAAAATTGTCGCGATTATTTTTCCCATTACGGCATTTGTCGCTATGGGGTTCGAACATTCTGTTGCTAATATGTATTTTATCCCAGCAGGTATAGTGGCTATGCAAGATAGTGGATTAATAGCTTTGGTTGGTGATATTGATTTAACAAACTTAACGACATCGGGGTTTCTATTGGATAATTTATTACCAGTGACCTTAGGTAATATTATTGGTGGCAGTGTTTTTGTTGCACTATTTTATTGGTTTATTTATTTACGTGGTAAAAGTAGGGAGTAGAAGATGGAACATACCTATAAGCATATTGAACTCACCGGTAGTTCGGCTGAAAGTTCTGATAAGGCTGTACAAAATGCGATCGAGAAAGCAGCTAAATCTTTAAAGAATATTCACTGGTTTCAAGTTATTGATACTCGTGGTTATGTCGAAGAAGGAACGGTGAAATATTGGCAGGTCACAATAAAAGTAGGCTTTAGGATAGAAGACTAGTTATTTAGGCTGATTTTTCAAATATATGAACCCACAGTTTATGGTTGCTATCCCATTCCATGCCCGGGTGCATGTTTAGGATAAGATTTTTGTACGCTGCCAAATCAGGGTAGCCTTCAGCTTTGGCATCATCGTCTGTCATATCGCCTAGTGTTTTTCTCTCTAAGGCTGTGACGATAAAAAGAGTATCTTCTAGCTGAAATGTTTCGCCAGGATAGGCATAAACACCATCACGACGTTGTTGTGTTTTGGTGCCAGCTAGGGCTGCGTTGACTAATTTTGGATGCCTAACAAGTCTGGTTATTTCACAGGTTTTTTTGGGATAGTTACTTGTTACTGCCATCATTACTTCACAATTTTAGTAAATTTAGAGCCTTCGAGGGTCAAATTAAACATTAAACCTTTATTACTAAAGACAAAGCCAACGATAGGATCTGTAATATCAAGGGTATTAATATCTTCAGCTGCTCCCCATTGAACCAGAGCGACAGAACCATCTACACCTGCTTTCCAACCTTCACTCTGTTGGAATTTGACTAATGCATCATCAGTCATAAATACTAAAACGACAGACTTAGTTTGGGCACCTGCTTGTAGACCAATAGAAGCTGCTGCAGTGCTGAAATAAGCCTTAGTCTGACCATCAATTCTCAGTGCACCTTCACCATATTCGCCACCAATCCAAAAGCCGGCTTTAATCACGCTTGGGAAAACGAGGATACCTTTTGCTCTTTTCAAAAATTCGCCACCACCCGGAACTTCTTTACGGAACCGTTTTAAGGTTTCATCGACGCCGATATTGATTTCAGTAGCCGATGCTGCATAAGTATCATTGGGTGATGCAATAAATAAAGTGAGGCAGGCAAAGAGAGTTGCTTGTAAGATATGATTAAATTGTTTAGTAAAATACGCCATTTTTTATTACCTTTTTATATAGGTAGATTGGAATGTCATAACAATTTGTAAGTTGTTATTCAGACCCTCAAGTTCAGACATAGATACTACCTTGATGTTATGAGTTTGGCTAGCAGGGAGCAATGCTTATCTACTCACCAAACTCATACAATTATTTGCTATTGTGCTTGCTGTATTAGTTAATTCCTTGGCTGGCAAGGTATTGTTCATAGTTGCCTTTAAAATCAACGATGCCACTACTTGTCATATCAAAGATACGTGTTGCTAGCGACGATACGAACTCACGATCATGACTGACGAAAAACAAAGTTCCTTCGTATTGCTCTAATGCCATATTTAAGGATTCAATAGATTCCATATCCATATGGTTTGTTGGTTCATCCATAATGAGGATATTGGGTTTTTGTAGTAATAACTTACCAAACATCATCCGGCCTTTTTCACCACCCGATAATACATTGGCTTTTTTATCAATCATCGTACCTGAGAACAGTAAGCGGCCAAGCGTGCCACGAATCACCTGCTCATCATCGGATGGCTTGCCCCATTGCTGCATCCATTCAAAAAGAGTTAGGTTATTGTTAAAAAAGTGTTCATGATCTTGGGCGTAATAGCCAATATTGGCATTTTCAGACCATTTCACTTGGCCCGTCTTAGGCGGCATATCAATAGCTAATGTCTTAATAAGCGTTGATTTCCCAATACCATTTGGACCAATAATACCAATACGTTCGCCGACCTCAGCCATAAATTTGAAACCGTCAAATAGTGCAGGTTCATCATCATAAGATTGACTGATATCCTTGACTTCAACAGCATTTCTAAATAATTTCTTTTCTTGTTCGAAGCGAATAAACGGGTTTACACGGCTAGAAGGCTTAATCTCGTCCAATTGGATTTTATCAATTTGTTTGGCACGTGATGTGGCTTGCTTAGCTTTGGAAGCATTAGCTGAGAAGCGACGAACGAAATCTTGTAATTCTGTTATTTGTGCTTTTTTCTTTTCATTATCGGATAGTTGCTGAGCTCTAGCCTGTGTTGAAGCTAGCATGTATTCATCATAATTACCGGGATAAACACGTAACTCACCAAAATCCATATCAGCCATATGAGTACAAACACTGTTTAAAAAGTGGCGATCATGAGAAATAATGACCATGGTGCCGTTACGTTGATTAATCATATCTTCTAGCCAACGGATGGTATTGATGTCTAAGTGATTTGTCGGTTCATCCAGTAAGAAAATATCAGGATCGGCAAAGAGTACTTGTGTCAGTAAGATACGGAGTTTCCAGCCTGGTGCTATTTCACTCATTGGACCATAGTGCTGTTCTGTTGGAATGCCAACACCCAATAATAATTCACCCGCACGAGATTCAGCCGTATAGCCATCCATCTCAGCATATTCGCCTTCAAGGTGGGCGACCTTTAAACCATCTTCTTCAGACATTTCTGGCAAATTATAGATACGATCGCGTTCTTTATGGACTTCCCATAACTCAGCATTACCCATAATAACTACATCGATGACACGTTGATCTTCATAAGCAAATTGATCTTGTTTCAGTACCGCAAAGCTTTCGTTAACATCAAGACTGACATTACCAGCTGTAGGTTCTAACTGTCCGGCCAAAATTTTCATGAAAGTGGATTTACCACAACCGTTCGCACCGATGAGGCCATAACGGTTGCCTCCGCCAAATTTAACGGAGACGTTTTCAAATAGGGGTTTAGCACCAAATTGCATGGTGATATTAGCTGTTGTTAACAAAGTGACGATCCTGTACGTGGGGGGATTCTGCTTAACTCAGATCAGAAAAAACCCGCCATTATACATGGTCTTACTACTGCGCGATAAGGTCTATTTTGTCTTTTCGCTTGAGTTTTTTGATAGCGGCTTCGCGTTTCGAGGCACTACTTCGGTTTGGGTGTGATTCTTGGTAAACAATTTTCTTGGCAGGACTAGTATTAAAAAAGCGTGCACCCACTTGTTTTGCTTGATGTTCAGAAAAACGACGTTGTAAATCAGTTGTTATACCCGTATACAGATGTCCATTTTCCGCTTCGACTATATAAACAAACCAGTCCGCTTTCTTTGTAGCCATGATTACTTTTTAAAATCAATAGAAACGGAGTTAATACAGTAACGAAGATTGGTCGGTGCTGGGCCATCTTCAAATACATGACCTAAGTGAGCATCACAGTTTGGACACCTAACCTCAACACGTTTCATTCCGTGACTTAGATCAACATTTTCTACGATAGAATTTGCAATTAACTCAGAGGAAAAACTAGGCCAACCACAACCTGAATCGAATTTGTCCTCAGATGAGAATAGGGGTTGTTCACAGCAAATACATCGGTAGGTGCCTTTATCATGATTATTAACATAGATACCTGAAAAAGGTGGCTCTGTACCAGCTTGGCGGGTAACACGATATTGTTCTTCGGTCAGCATCTCACGCCATTGTGCATCAGTTTTAGTTATTTTTTGGGACATTACTTTTACCTCTAAGCTATAACAAGAGTATGCCTCGTTGCTGTTATGCGAACAACTATCTTTAATATATATTTGGTAATGAAACTGAAATAAAAAGTTTATACTGGAAATGCATATAAATATGAAGTGAGTTTTCAGAATAGAGCTTGAACAAGCATATGTTTTTGCTTTAATTTTAAAATTATATTTGTTGGCAAGGACTGAAATGATGGATAAGGTTTTAGTGACAGGTGCAACAGGTCAATTAGGTTCTGAACTGACCCAGGCTCTCCGCCAAAAATTGGGTGTCGACAATGTGATTGCTGCTGGTCATCAGCGTTCAGCTTCGCTTGAATTGGCTCAGGGCCCATTTATTCAAATGGATGTTCGCGATAGTCAAGTCGTGACAGACGTTATTAATGATTATCAAGTGGATACAGTTTTTCACTTGGCAGCCTTGCTGTCTGCTGTTGCAGAACGACTTCCAAAACAGGCTTGGGACATTAATATCAATGGCCTATTGAATGTGCTGGAAGCGGCGAGAGAAAGGCAGTGTGCCGTTTTTTTTCCAAGTTCTATCGGAGCATTTGGAACAGGTACGCCAGTATTTAACACGCCACAAGATACCATCCAGCGCCCGAATACGCTTTATGGCATTAGTAAATTATCTGGCGAATTATTGTGCGATTATTATCAACAACGTTTCTCGGTAGATGCTAGGGGTTTACGTTTCCCCGGTTTGATCTCATACCAAACCTTGCCTGGTGGTGGCACTACAGACTATGCGGTAGAGATTTTTTATGCGGCACTGCAACAACAGTCTTATGACTGTTTTCTTAGAGCAGATAGCCAGTTAGATATGATGTATATGCCTGATGCTGTAAATGCAGCTATTGCTTTAATGGAAGCTGATCCAGCGCAATTAACACATCACAATGCCTTTAATGTGACAGCAATGAGTATTACACCGGCACAATTAGCAGCAGAGATACGGCGTCATATTTCAGAGTTTGAAATACGTTATAGCGTTGATCCTATTCGGCAAGCCATTGCAGATACCTGGCCAAAACATATGGATGATAGTTGTGCCCATGCTGAGTGGGGCTGGCAAGCGGAGTTTGGTTTATCTGAAATGGTAAGTGATATGTTAGATAAATTAGCGATAAAGCTATCAGGGTAATAAAAGGAAATTACGATGTCGCTTGATAAGCTAGAAATAATATTAAGCCAGCAACTTGCTAGTATAGATAATGCCGGCACATCGAAACGCCATGAACAGGTCATCAGTGGCCGAACGAGTGGCACAAACGGTTTTGGTCCACGCTATCACTTGGCTGATTTTGGACAAAAATCGTTTTTACGTATGAATTCGAATTCTTACCTTGGTTTGGAAAGCCATCCCGATGTGATAGCTGCAGAGGCCAAAGCTGCAGAGCAGTTTGGCACAGGCCCCGGGGCTGTACGATTTATCAGTGGTAGCTATCAAGCTCATAAAGATTTGGAACAAAGTTTGGCAGATTTTCATGGTAGGCAATCTGCGATGGTTTTTAGTTCGGCCTATGCAGCAATGCTGGCGGTATTACCCCAGTTGGTATCGGAACAAACCTTAATTATTAGTGATGTCTTAAACCATAACTGCATTATTAATGCGGTACGTTTATCACGCTGTGCTGCTAAAGCCGTGTACGACCATTTGAATATGTCTGAGTTGGAAACAATATTAAAAGAAAATAGTGGCTTATATAAACGGGTGTGTGTAGTTACTGATGGTGTGTTTAGCATGCGTGGTGATTATGCCGATCTAGAACATATCACAATGTTATGTAAACGTTATGAAGGGTGTTATGACGAGGGAATTATTAGCATTGTAGATGATTCACATGGTGTTGGGGTATTAGGTAAAACGGGCCGTGGTACAGAGCAATTGTGTGATGCCAAGGCCGATATATTACTGGCAACTTTGGGCAAGGCGTTTGGTGTCAATGGTGGTTATATTGTTTGCAGTAGCAAAGTCATTAAATACTTGAGGGAAACAGCGGCACTTTATATTTATTCCAACCCGATCACGCCAGCAGAGGCTGCAGCCGCTACACAAGCCGTAACCATTATTGACAGCGAGTTAGGCTTAGTAAAACTTGAGAAATTGC
Organism: uncultured Gammaproteobacteria bacterium; assembly: GCA_905479075.1. Lineage (GTDB taxonomy): Bacteria > Pseudomonadota > Gammaproteobacteria > Nitrosococcales > Methylophagaceae. Next base: position 84,600 of record CAJQLA010000017.1, read on the forward strand.
AGAAACTGGGTAGACGATTGCGAACAGGCCTTGAACAAGCGGGTTTTAGTCTTTTGCCTGGACAGCATCCTATCGTTGCTGTGCTAATTGGTGATACCAAACAGACCATTGCTTTAGTCAAACGATTATTTGAACATCAGATTCTAGTTACAGGTTTAAGTTACCCAGTGGTACCGAAAGGTCAGGAAGAAATTAGGTTACAAGTGTCCTCCGATCATACTGAAAAAGATATTGATTTTTTATTGTCAGTAATGTTATCAAATTAACATAATGGCTTTTAATACTGGGTTCCAAAGCGGTTTTGTTTTGATTACTATGGGGGTATGAAATTAATTAATTGTGATCTAGGTGAATGTTTAACGCCCGACCCTGATGAAGTGATTATGCCATTAATTGATGTGGCGAATATTGCTTGTGGCGGTCATGCTGGTGATGAATTAAGTATGGCTAAAACAGTTGAATTAGCTAAGCAATATAATGTAAAAATTGCAGCACATCCAAGTTATCCCGATAAAGAGAATTTTGGCCGCATTAGTCAAAACCATGATGACAACACCTTATTTTTATTGCTCCAACAACAAGTCGAACAGTTGATGTCTATTTGTCAGTATTTTGATATGACTATTGATTATTTAAAGCCCCATGGTGCTTTATATCATGACATGTTGAGATCACCTTCAACAATGGAGGTGATCTGTAAAGTGATAATGTCTTTTGAGGATAAATTTTCTCTTATCGTGCAAGCGGGTAGTGAGGCCGAACACATTACACGTTTGACTCGTCACTATGATATTGAATTGATTGGTGAAGCTTTTGCTGATAGAGGGTATCGGGGAAATCAATTAATACCTCGAACTGAGCAAGGGGCTTTGATTGAAAAGGCTGAGGACATTATCGCGCAATATCAATCATTTTCAACAAGGCCCGCATTTAGTGTTGATACAGTGTGTTTTCATTCAGATCATCAACCGTCTGTCGCAGCCTTGCAAATGCTCAAGGCTGTGTAATGCTTGATATCAAAATAGCGGGTGAAAATAGCATAATCATCTATTTTGGTGATGAAATTTCTTCAACATTAACAGATGAAATTGCTTTTTATACCCAGTTGATTAAGCAAAACCTAAACACACTACTTATCGATGTTGTCCCTTCTTATACCAGCCTGTTATTAACGTATCGACTGGGCTCAATAAACTATGAAAGTTTTAGCCAGTTAGTGTCTGAACTGATAAATAATTCTGATTTCATAAATCAGAATACGCAGCGTAAAACAGTCGAAATTCCAGTATTGTATGATGAATCAGTCGGCTTTGATCTTGCTGAACTATTAAAAGAAGCTCACTTATCGTTAAATGAGTTTATTGATCTTCATAGCGGACAACAATATCAAGTCCACGCGATAGGCTTTAGTCCCGGCTTCGCTTTTTTAGGACAGCTTGATAAACGTATAGCTCGACCTCGTCTTGCAAACCCACGATTGAGTATTCCTGCAGGGAGTGTCGGTATTGCTGATAGACAAACGGCTGTTTACCCAATGGCTTCGGCAGGCGGGTGGAATATTATTGGTAGAACACCACTTAATTTAACATTGAAGGATGACAATAGCTTAGAGAGGTTTGCTATTGGTGACACTGTTCGGTTCAAGTCGATCTCTAAACAAAGTTATCTACAGCAAGGCGGCAAGCTATGAGTTTTCAAGTAGCCAAAACTGGTTTAATGACTTTAATTCAAGATTATGGCCGTTATGGTTATGCTGAAAAGGGATTAAGTCAGTCCGGCGTTGCCGATGAACATGCTTTTTGCTGGGCAAACTATTTATTGGATAACCATTTCAATGATGCAGTATTGGAAATTTGCTTTGGTGGCATAGAGCTAAAAGCGCTTTCATCAAGCTATATTGCTGTGACAGGCGCCGATCTGGGGTTTAAAATAAATGGGGTGAGTCAGTCGCTTTGGCAAGTTATAAAAGTGAATAAGGGGGATGTTTTAAGTTGGTCGCGATTAATAAAAGATAGAGGCTTTCGTGCTTATCTTGCCGTTAAGGGAGGCGTAAAATCAGCACTCATTTTTAATTCCCGCTCTGTTAATGCTCGTGAGAATATCGGTAAACTTGTTAAAGAGGGCGAAATTATTCCTTTCGATACTCATAGCCACGATATCGATAAACGATGCGTCCCCGAAATGTATATAGCAGACTATAAACAAGACCTTGTCTTACATTTGATTGCTTGTTATCAATATGACCAATTTACTGAGCAACAAAAAGCAGTTTTCTTCGGGGAAGATTATCAAATAGATCCGGCATCAGACAGGATTGGATGTCGACTCATAGGCCAAAAAATAGAACAGGTTCCAGAACAAATGATTTCAGAAGGCATTAGTTATGGCAGTGTTGAAATCACTCATGAAGGACTGCCGATTATTTTACTTAAAGATCGCCCAAGTATTGGTGGCTACCCTAAAATAGGTACTGTTTTTTCTTTAGATCTTGCAAAATTAGCTCAAAGGCAGGCGACAAGTAGCGTGAGGTTTAGGCTGATTTCTTTAGTTGAGGCCCAAAAAAAACGCAAAGAATTTAATGCCTTTTTTGGCATGCAGCTATAGCAGCAATATTTTGATCAATTTATCTATTTAGTCTGCTTGCTTTACTGTTAAGTCTATATCACCTATAGCTAATTCTGGGTGGTGTCTTCTAATGAGATCAAATGTTCTAAATTCATCTTCTTTCGGTATATCAACCATAATTAGAAATTGGCCATCTTCAATGGCTTGCTCATATTGCTCAACAGTTTTATTCGGTACAGAAACACCAATCATACCGCTTACCCATGTGCCAAAACCTGCTCCAAATAAACCTAATCCTAATACAGCTCCACCACCTAATACCAGCCCTGCAGGGGGAAAACTAACGGCGATTAAGCCAGCTAAAAGTCCTGTTGTTAAACCTGTAGCCGCCCCTTTTTCTAATGCAGGGATGATATCTGATGTTTGGAGAACAGAAGCCTCGTGGATATGGTTTTGCACTAGCCCGGTATGATTCTTACCAACAACATGGATTTCATGATCTTGAATACCAAGTTCGTGTAGTTCGGCAACAATGCTGGTCGTTGACTCAATATTAGGAGATAGAAAATACAAACGTTTCATGGCAACCTCCGCAGTTTGTAATCATTACGATTTGAGTATAGTCCTTTTATTTCATTGAGTAAATCAATCGACAATTGACTTAGGAATGTCTTAAGTTATTGTTATGTATCAAAAAATTGTTTTGAAAAACCTTTCATATGCAGGTACTGCACACTCGCTGTGAGCCAGGTGGCTATAGCAATAGACCACCAGATACCATAAATATCGGTTTCAATAATGGTTAGGGCAATACTAATAAAAGTAAGCGGTAATAATAGTTGACGAATAATATTGAAATACATCGGAATAACGGGTCGCTTCATGCCCTGCAATACTGCGCCAGAGACAAAGGATAGGACATAAGCGGGTAGAATTAATGCTTCTACACGTAAATAACCAACGCCGATTTCAATGACACTGCTATCGTTAGTAAATAAAGCAAGCAAAGGCCTAGCAAAGGCAAATACCAAAATACCGCCTAGTACCATCATGGCAGTACCTATTTTTATGGAATCAAGGGCAATTTGTTCCATTCGTTGAGATTGTCTTGCACCATAATTCACACTTACCAGAGATAAAACAGCGATATTAATCCCAATAGTGGGAAGAAGTACTAATTGTTCTATTCTTAATGCAATACCTAACCCAGCTACTGCATCTTCGCCAAATCGAGCTACAGCGGAGGTTACAATCATAGAGCCTAATGCAATGAGAAACATATTGGTACTGGCGGGTAAAGATTGCTTGAATAATGCATTATATTGAGGCAAGTTCGGCAATAAATGTTGCCTAGTTAAACACCGACCAAGCTGACTGTGTTTTACTTTCCAAGTGAGATATATGGCACTACCTAATTGGGTGAGTGCTGTTGCTGCAGCTAAGCCATAAACACCCCAGCCAAAACCAAACATGAGCAAAGGATCCAAGACAATATTCGCTAGGAAAGCCACGATCAAGCTGTTTCTGAAACTTGTGGTGTCCCCTAAAGAATTTAAAATACCATTGGCTGCCATAGCATGAGCAGAAAAGGCTAAAGTAGGTAGGATAATGGATAAATAAGAAAAGGCGTGGTCAGTATACTTACCTTCAGCACCCATCAGAGTGAATATATCACTAGCAAAAAACAATACAATCAGGCCAACAGTAATTGCTGATAACCAAGCAAAGGAAATAGCCCTACCTGCAAGCTGTTCAGCGATATCGTGTTTAGCCTCACCCCGTGCATTGCCAACAAGCGCATTGGTTCCTTGACCAACGCCTATTGAGATGGCAATCCCCATAAAATAAATAGGTGCAGCTAATGAAATTCCTGCTAAAGCGCTTGATGATAATAAGCCAGCATAATAATTATCAACGATGTAATACATCGTATTAAAAAACATCCCAATACTAGCGGGTATGGCTATTTTCTTTAATAAATGTGGGATGGGGTCTTTAGTGAGATCCAATTTAATTCCTGATATATCCTAACTACTAGGAGTCACTAGTTGTTGGTAACTAGTTTAAGTTTATTGATTTAAAGTATAGGCTAGAATCAATAAACTAGCAGTTTTTAACTGAAAAAATATCACTACCCAGCATTATTTTTTATTAATAGGAATTAACACTTCATTACGACGCAAAAACCAAGGAGTGAAAGGTGCATTGTATCTGGCCCAAATCGCTTTACCGCTAGATTGGTAGTCAGACTGCTTAAGCCAATTTTCTAGCTCTTTTTTGTGTTTAACATAATTCGATTCACTCCAAAAGCCAGAGTAACGAATTGCTGCTATTAATTGACTAGGAATTTGGCGAAGTTTAACTTTTGGATTGTTAGGGGTTGGCAAAGTATCCAATGTGTAGGAAGCTGGCATCATAAAGCTAACAGCCCAGCCAGAGTCAACTTGTTGCTGAGCCACAGGCGCTGTCATGGCAATTTCTTGATTGGCAGCTTGTTGAGAAACGGGTGCTGTCATAGAAATATCGGTCTGGGAGATATTGTCACCTGAGATATAATCAAACAAAGGTCTGAAAGCAGCATTACCCGCATCCTCTAATTCACCCTGAATAATTGTTTCGGCCACAATATGGCTGTCGTATTGGCGAACTTCAATATCAGATTCGCCTAATAAAACGCTATATTTTGCTTCTTCAATGGCCATAGCATGTTGACTCAGTAGCAAAGTCCCAAATATAAAAAAAGCGCACCAATATTTTTTCATAACTTCTACCTTATAGTAATAAGCATTATAGTAATAAGCATTGCATTAACTAGACTCGTGATATGACAATAAGTTTTTAAAGACGATTTTTTACGATAAGCTTATAAACCCAATATGAAAACAACAAACTATCATCTTTTAGAATAGATTATGGCCTTAGAAAATGCCCCTAGTTGGCAGACAAAATTACACGGAGAATTTGATCAACCTTATATGCAGGATTTAAAAGCGTTTCTGCGAGCTGAAAAAGATCAACAAAAAATTATCTATCCCCATTCGGCGAATTGGTTTCATGCTCTGGAAACAACACCTTTAGATGAGGTCAAAGTCGTCATTATTGGACAAGATCCATATCATCAACCTAATCAAGCACATGGTCTGTGTTTTTCAGTTTTACCGGGTGTGAAGACGCCGCCATCGTTGGTTAATATTTACAAAGAATTAGAGAGCGATCTCGGCATACAGCGTCCTAAACACGGCTATCTAGAAAATTGGGCACAGCAAGGTGTGTTATTACTCAATGCCGTATTAACTGTAGAAGACTCCAATGCCAATGCCCATCAAGGCAAAGGTTGGGAACAATTCACTGACAAAATTATTAGTATTGTTAATGAACACTGCGAGCATGTCGTGTTTATGCTTTGGGGCGGTTATGCTCAGAAGAAGGGTGCGATGATTGATAATACTAAGCATTTGGTGTTAAAAGCACCTCATCCATCACCATTGTCAGCACATCGTGGTTTTTTGGGTTGTCAGCATTTTAGTCAAGCTAATACTTATTTGGTTGAGCATGGACGGGGTGATATTGAGTGGCAATTACCTGATTGATATATCGCTGCCGCGAGGGGGTTCGTTTCTTTTGTTTGCCCAAAAGAAATTAACCAAAAAAAAGACCCCCGGGATTGTCTTGTTTCCAAAAACTCAACTCATTTTATGGTGTGGTAGAAAACTCGCTACGCTCAAACACTCGTCGTGTTGAACCCAAACTGATTTACGATGCTCGGCTACGCATAAGGGCGATGAAAATCAGCGGTTAAACTATGAGAGCAGAATCCACGAGTCATATTGATGTATAAAGTGAAGATACAAATGAATATGTAGATATTGATATTGATCATCTGAAAAGTCGGATGATCGCGTACAATACCCGCCATGATTAAGCTACAAAACCTGTCTGTCCGTCGTGGCATCCGATTATTATTCGAATCCGTTAATTTAACCATTAATCCCGGTAAAAAAGTGGGGCTAACGGGTGCTAATGGCACGGGAAAGTCGAGCCTGTTTGCCTTATTGCAAGATAAATTACATGCCGATCATGGTAGCGTGTCGTTTCCGCCACATTGGGTGACAGCGCATGTGGCACAAGAAACACCAGCTGTTGATGCGTCGGCATTGGATTATGCCTTACAAGGTGATGCTGAATATGTCACATTGCAAACGGCTTTGGCAAAGGCCGAAACTGATCATGATGGCGCTAAGCAAAGTGAACTTCATGATCAATTAGCAGCTATTGATGGCTACACCGCGCGTAGTCGTGCGGGTCGTTTACTACATGGCTTGGGATTTAAAGCTGAACAAGAATTATTGCCTGTAACTAGTTTTTCTGGTGGCTGGCGGATGCGTTTAAATTTGGCACAGGCTTTAATGTGCCGTTCAGACCTATTATTGCTTGATGAGCCAACCAACCATTTAGATTTAGAAGCAGTGTATTGGTTGGAAGAGTGGTTACGTAATTATCAAGGCACATTAATTTTAATTTCTCATGATCGTGATTTTTTAGATCGTGTTGTCACCCAAGTCTGCCATATAGAGCAACAAGGCATCAAAAGCTATACTGGAAATTATTCTGCTTTTGAATTAGCCAGAGCTGAGCATTTAGCTAATCAACAAGCAGCTCATCAAAAACAACAACGTGAGATTGCCCATATCCGTAGCTATGTTACTCGCTTTAAAGCGCAAGCAACCAAAGCCAGACAAGCCCAAAGCCGGATAAAAGCTTTAGAGCGAATGGAATTAATTGCACCAGCACATGTTGATTCGCCTTTTCATTTTCAATTTTACCCGCCATCACGCTTAACGGCGCCGTTACTCAGCTTAGATAAAATTGCCGTGGGTTATGGCGATACGCCTTTATTATCGGGGATTAAACTATCATTAGCACCGGGAGATCGTATTGGTTTATTAGGGCCGAATGGCGCAGGAAAATCGACACTGATTAAACTGATAGCTGGTGAGTTACCACCGCTACAAGGCAAGCGAAAAGAAGCTAAAGATATTCGCATTGCTTATTTTGCTCAGCATCAATTAGAACAACTTTATGTTGAAGATAGCCCAGTTAAACATATTCAACGACTTAACCCGATGGCATCGGAAGCAGAATGTCGTAATTTCGTCGGTGGCTTTGGTTTTCATGGTGATGATGCACTGGCACCTGTTGGTCCCTTTTCAGGTGGTGAAAAAGCACGTTTGGTACTGGCTTTATTGGTTTATCAAAAACCAGCGGTTTTATTATTAGATGAACCAACCAATCATTTAGACTTGGAAATGCGTTTAGCCTTGACTATGGCTTTACAAGACTTTGAAGGTGCTTTGATGGTGGTATCCCACGACCGTCATTTATTACGGACAGTCGCGGATGATTTATGGTTGGTATCCGATGGTCAGGCCAAGGTATTTGATGGTGACTTAGATGATTATCGTCAATGGGTAGCCAATAAAGATAAACCCGTTAAAACAGCAGAAACCAACACGCCGTCGGTTAATAAGAAGAAAGGTGATCGACGTACTGCGGCACAAGCAAGGCAGAAGTTACAACCCTTACGCAATAGCGTTAAAAAAGCGGAACAGCACATGGAAAAGCTGCAACAAACGCTGAGCGAACTGGAACAACAGTTAGCGGATACTAGTCTCTATGCAGCAGAGTCGAAAGATAGGCTAAAAGCGTTATTAGCTGAACAAGCGAAAGCAAAATCAGCACTAGAAACAATTGAGATGGACTGGCTTGAAGCCAGCGAAGCATTGGAACAAGCACAATCAGCTTAAATACATCGTTTAAGTTTATTATTTGAGGAAGTAGTGTGGCGTTATTGTCATTAAAACAAATCGTGGTCAGCTTTGGTGGCCCCAATCTATTAGATAAAGTGGATTTCCAACTCGACCGTGGTGAACGCGTGTGTCTGGTTGGCCGTAATGGTGCGGGTAAGTCGACCTTGATGAAGTTAATTGCAGGGGAAGTTACAGCTGATGGTGGTGAGATAATTGGTCAAAACCTAAAAATAGCTAGGCTAGAGCAAGAAGTGTCGGGAAGTACAGAAGGTACTGTGTTTGATGTGGTCGCCCAAGGTTTAGGCGAAGTTGCACCATTATTAATTGAATATCATCATGTGTTACATCGTCTTGAGACTGATGCTTCAGAAGCTGTTTTAGCCGATCTTGAAAAAGCACAACATAAGTTAGAAGCCGCTGATGGTTGGACTGTTGAACAACGTGTGGAAAGTGTGATTTCGCGTTTGTCTCTTGATCCGGATAAGGAATTCTCTGCACTATCAGGTGGAATGAAACGTCGGGTTTTATTAGCACAAGCCTTAGTTAAAGAGCCTGATATTTTATTATTGGATGAGCCGACCAATCACCTCGATATTGGCTCAATTACTTGGTTGGAAGAGTTTTTAAAAAGCTATAGTGGCACTGTGTTATTTATCACTCATGACCGGACTTTTTTACAGGCTTTGGCAACGCGTATTGTACAGTTAGACCGAGGTCAACTTACTAGTTATCCAGGCGATTACCGACACTTTTTGGAACGCCGAGAAGCCTTATTAGCTGAAGAACAGCAACAGAATGCTTTGTTTGACAAAAAATTAGCACAAGAAGAAGTGTGGATAAGACAAGGTATTAAAGCACGTCGGACCCGTAATGAAGGCCGAGTTAGAGCTTTACAGCAGTTACGTCGTGAACGCAGCCAACGTCGTGAAAAACAAGGCAATGTCAAAATGCAACTGCAAGAAGCTCAGCGTAGTGGCAAGCTGGTCATTGAAGCTGAAGATTTGGGTCAAAGCTATGATGGTCGTACTTTGTTTAAGGATTTCACCACCTTGATTCAACGCGGAGATCGCATAGGCGTCATCGGTCCTAATGGTTGCGGTAAAAGTACTTTACTGTCCATTTTATTGGGTAAAAACAAGCCTGAAACAGGTGAGGTGGTACTAGGGACAAATTTAGAAGTGGCCTATTTTGATCAGTTGCGTAGCCAACTTGATGAAGAAGTCAGTGTTGTAGACAATGTTGGACAAGGTAGTGATTTTGTCGAAATAGGTGGTTCACGTAAGCATATTATGGGCTATCTCCAGGACTTCTTGTTTACGCCTGAACGTGCCCGAACACCAGTTAAAGCACTATCAGGTGGAGAAAGAAACCGATTACTATTAGCTAAACTGTTTACCCAACCTGCTAACTTATTAGTGATGGATGAGCCCACTAATGATTTAGATGCAGAAACCTTAGATTTATTAGAAGATTTATTAATGAATTATCATGGCACATTATTATTAGTCAGCCATGATCGAGCGTTTCTCAATAATGTGGCAACGAGCACCATTGTATTTGATGACGATGGTCAAGTTCGTGAATATGTGGGTGGTTATGATGATTGGGTGCACCAACGTCAACAAGATCAACAAAAGGCAGTTGGCAAACCAAAATCAGTACCTAAAGCGGTTAAATCAGGCGGTAAAAAGTCGAGTTTAACCTATCAAGAACAGCTAGACTTAGCTGCATTACCAAAGCAAATTGAAGCAATGGAATTAAAGCAAACTGAGTTAAACGGCAAAATTAGTCAACCAGAGTTCTATCAACAGACTGCAGACAAAGTCACAGCAGTGCAAGATAAATTGGCTCAGTTGACTGAAGAACTTGAGTTGGCCTACGATCGCTGGCAACAACTGGAAGCCAAGCAGGAAAATAGCTGATGGCAGAGCCTGAATTGATTTATTCGGTGACAGAATCTGATCAAGTCATTAAAGTTTGGCAGCAGGATAATTTACGTTGGTTAGAGTTCGGTGATGAATTAATCCAAACTGAGATTGATTTAGATCGCGCTGATTATCTACCTGAGTCTTTTAATCGCGCGATGCTGGGAGGGGTTTTATTCACGGATATGCCTAAGCGTGTGCTATTGGCGGGGACAGGCGGCGGTTCTACTGCCCGTTATTTTGCTAATCGGTTTCCTGATATACAAGGTGAAGCTGTAGAACTCTCCTCAGCAGTTATTGAACTTGCTAAAGATTATTTTGATTGTCCTTGTACAGGGAACTGGAATTTAATTCAGGATGATATTAGAAATTATGTAATACAGTGCGCACATCGTTATGATTTGATTGTGATGGATATTGCGATTGATCAACATACGCCAGAATGGCTAGTTGAACAGACGTTTTTACAACATTGTCGTGCTTTGCTCACTGAAAATGGCCATATTGCTATTAATCTTATTGTAAAAGATGCACAGGGTTTTTTAGGCTCACTAGCTACGATTCGGCATGTTTTTGATAAACAAACAGTTTGTTTATCATTAACAGAGCATAAAAATATTTTGGTCTATGCTTATAATCAAGCTTGTCAGCATACCCCACAGCAAATAGAGCGAAGCTTGTCAGAATTACAACAAGTTTGGCAGTTTGAGTTTGATGATTTTTACCAACAAATGTTGAAGGATAACCCAGCAGGTAGTGGGATTATATAAGCTATCTTTCTAATAATGAGGGAGTGAAAACTTTGGATATATTATCAATGGTGACTGATTGGATCGGCCAGTTAAATGGGTTGGTATGGGGTCCAATTATGCTAGTGTTAATTCTAGGTACGGGTTTCTTCCTTATGTTGGGCTTACGTTTGATGCCTGTGTTGAAACTGGGTTATGGCTTCAAAATGTTGTCACAGGGTAGAGGAGATGAAAAGCAAGAGGGTGAGGGCGATATTTCGCCTTTTAATGCCCTAATGACATCACTATCAGCAACGATAGGCACGGGTAATATAGCGGGCGTTGCAACCGCTATTTTTTTAGGTGGCCCAGGTGCTTTGTTTTGGATGTGGATAACAGCTTTGGTAGGAATGGCAACCAAGTATTCTGAAGCCGTACTTGCTGTACATTTTCGTGAAACTGATGATAGAGGGCTAAAAATAGGCGGCCCGATGTATTACATTAAGAATGGCCTGGGTCCTAAGTTTGTTTGGTTAGGCGCAGCTTTTGCCATTTTTGGCGCATTAGCTGGTTTTGGTATTGGTAATACTATTCAGGCAAATTCCGTAGCAGATGCATTGTCTTCAAAATTTGCTATTCCACATCTAACAACGGGTATTGTCATTGCGGTATTGGTGGCACTTGTTTTATTGGGTGGTATTAAGCGGATAGCAACCGTTGTGGGTAAGTTAGTCCCGTTCATGGCGATCAGTTATGTCTTGGCTGCAATGGGCATATTGTTAATGAATGCTGAGCAGTTGCCAGCAGCATTTGATTTGATCTTCACCCACGCCTTTACACCTGCAGCTGCCACGGGTGGTTTTGCTGGTGCGGCTGTTTGGGCTGCGATTCGTTTTGGTGTAGCTCGTGGTATTTTTTCAAATGAAGCAGGACTAGGTAGTGCACCGATTGCTCATGCATCTGCCATAACAAATAGTCCAGTTAGGCAAGGGACTATTGCGATGATGGGCACATTTATTGACACGATCATTATTTGTTCAATGACAGGTTTAGTTATCATTATTTCAGGTGCATGGACCAGTGGTGAAACAGGCGCGACTTTATCCTCATTAGCCTTTGAATCAGCTTTACCTGGTTTTGGTAGTTATGTCGTGACGTTTGGCCTCAGTATCTTTGCTTTTACCACTATTTTAGGTTGGAGCCTTTATGGTGAACGTTGTGTGGAATATCTGTTTGGTAGTCGAGCGATTATTCCATTTCGTGTGTTATGGGTATTAGCTGTACCATTAGGAGCGGTCGCCAAATTATCATTTATATGGTTGGTGGCAGATACGCTCAATGCTTTAATGGCGATACCCAATTTAATTGCTTTGCTGCTGTTAAGTCCTGTTGTATTTAAGTTAACGCGAGATTATTTCTCACGTTAGGAGATGCTAGTTAATTTTGGATTACACCGCTTTTATATCTAAAAATTGACTATGTTAAGCTTAATTAGGGCTAGATTAATTTTTTGATGATCGAGAAATCAGAGTAAATTACAGGAGTGACCTGTTATGGCTTTGAAAAAACGATGTATACCAACAGCTTTGGCAACGAGCGCTATTGTTACGATGATGGCAAGTGTTAGCGCTGAAGAGAGCCCCTTCCAAGCCGAAGTATTTCATTCAGTGAGTTATCAAATAGCAGATCTTGATGACGAAGGTTGCGGTGGTGCCATGACAGAGTATCGGCACGTGCCAGCGGAGTCTGAAAAAAAAGAAGAAAAAGAAACTGAATCAGAAGCTGATCAAAAGTCAGAGCAGCAAGAAAATACTGGTTTTATTGAGAAGGTTAAGGCGTTTTGGTCTAGGTTATTTGGTTAAGCTAGCAAAAAGCGCTGGTAACTTTTCTGTTAGTTTCTCAGCGTGGTCAATGACCATAGTGCAATAGCTATAAATACCCTTTGAGGGTTAGAACCGGGTATCGTCTCACGTCATACATTGGAAATCGAATTTGCCTTGGATCAGCTTGAAATTTTAGATGTTGAAGGCTTTCCAATTATCCGTAATTGGTATTTAGTTCATCGAAAAGAAAAGCGATTTACCGCTCTGGCATCAGCATTTAAAGATCTTGTTATTAATGATGCCAGTGCCATTTTAGTGCGATAAAGCCTTTTATTGCTCAGATGGGATCCAGTTAATTTCTTTGGCTGTTTCTTTTCCCACCATGACGTATTTTAAACTCGCAGGCATTTTAGCTTTGTCAGCAGATAAGGCAACTCTACCTGCCATGATTTCGGCATAGCGTTGTGGGTGAAGAGGTTGTTTGTCAGGCTGCGCATAGCCTACGGGATATAAGGGAAGATTTTGACCATCATATTTATCATGAGCACCGACTGTATGAAAAATTTCATGGGCTAGAACGATGGAATTTTGTTGATTCTGTTGTTTGTCGGCATAGGCATGAATAACACCGATTAGTCCTTTTTGTAAGCCGAGTGAATGAGCAAGCGGTTTACCATTTTCTTGGTGATAAATAACATATAAACGGATTCTATTACTATTAGAAAGTGAGTCAGGTGTATTATTAAAAGCCCAATAGCGTAAACCTAAACTCCAGAAAATAGTACTCAAAACAGATTGACGATTGTGTGGTGGCTCTGGTGGCATTTCCGTGACAGTATCACCTAGCATTGTGATAATGGGCTGTTGTGCGATCAGGTCAAATTTTTCGGCATTTTTGATAAAAAATTCATCAATGTCATAAAAGTCTTGGCTTGATAGGCCGGCAATATAGTCATCAGTCTTTTGTTGTCCATCGCCATTAATCGGAAAGATGGTAACTGTGATGGGTTTATACCAAGATGTGGTATTTAGCCTTTGATCTTGAGCATAAATAGCAGCTAAGGCAAGTAAGATAAGTAAAATAGTGATACGCAAATTTCTAAAACTAAATACTTTCATTGATTAATCCTGATTTCAATTTTGCTTAGGCAAAAAAAAACCGGTTAAAAAATAACCGGCTTTTTATTTTCAATACGAATGTTTGTTATTAACTAGGAACAACGTTTTCCGCTTGAGGGCCTTTTTGACCTTGTGTTACTTCCATTGTTACAGATTGACCTTCTTTTAAAGATTTGAAGCCATCTGCTTGGATTGCTGTGTGGTGTACGAATACATCAGGGCCGTCTGCTTGCTCGATAAAACCGAAACCTTTTTCGTCGTTAAACCATTTAACGGTGCCTGTTACTTGTTCTGCCATGTTAACCTCTGTACTTTGTGTAATGTTGTGTTTTAAAAAATTATTCAGCAACAAACTCTGCTGGTGGTGCTGAACCCTCGCCGAAGAAAAATTTTTCTAATTCTTCTTTGAGAAATTGTTGTGATTTTGAGTCTGCTAATGATAATCGATATTCATTGATTAACATGGTTTGTTGGCTTAACCACATTTGCCAAGCTTCCTTAGAGACAGATTCATAGATTTTTTTGCCCAAATCACCGGGATAAGGAGGAAAGTCTAAACCTTCAGCTTCTTTTTCCAATTTTATGCAATGGACAGTGTGTACCATATATCTTTACTCTAATAACGTTAATAATGCTTTAACAGGCGCAGGCAAGCCGAGCCGCAAAGCATTTCTTATTGTATACCAGCCAGTACAATTATTGTCACCTATCTGTTGACTGTTATATTCGCATTGTATCAGAAATGGATAAATATCCAATTTGAAATGGGTGAAAACATGATGAATAGGTGCCATGGGTGTCGTTGATATTGTTTTTATATTAAGCTGATGCTCGGAACAGAATTGAACTTCTTTCATCTCATTTTTTTCTGGGAAACTCCATAAACCGCCCCATATACCGTGGTTTGGTCGTTTCTCCAAAAATATTTCACCATGAGTATTTTGTGCAATTAACCAATGCGTTTGACGAAGAGGAGTCTCTTTTTTGGGTTTTGGAGAGGGGTAATTTCGTGGATCTTCATATAGATAAGCCTTGCAATCTTGTTGCAATGGGCAATGTGAACAAAGTGGTTTAGTGCGCGTACAAATGGTCGCCCCGAGGTCCATTTGCGCTTGAATGTAGTTTGCGACACGTTTTTTGGGTAAAAGAGATTCAGCTAATTGCCAAAGATTTTGTTCAACTTGTTTTTTACCTGGCCAGCCTGAAATTGCATTATAACGAGCAAGAACACGTTTGACGTTGCCATCTAAAATAGGGAAAGCTTGTTTGTGAGCAAGCGCCATAATAGCACCTGCCGTAGATCGGCCAATACCGGGTAAAGCCATCAAATTCTCCAATGTGTCAGGCATTTCCCCATGATGTTTTTCAACCATAATGATGGCAGCTTTATGCAAATTTCTAGCACGGGCGTAGTAACCCAGTCCGGTCCATAGTGCTAATACATCGTCTGGATCTGCATTTGCCAGTGAGCTTATGTCATTGTATCGGTCAATAAATCGTGTGTAATAGGCAATGACGGTAGAGACCTGTGTTTGCTGTAGCATAATTTCTGACAGCCAGACGTGATATGGCGTTATATCGTGTTGCCATGGTAGATCTTTGCGACCGTGTTGATCAAACCATATTAGCAAGCGAGTGCTAAAAGTGGCGTTAGCCAAAATAACAGTATCTATAAGAAGTCAGCTTAAAAAAAGCTTTTAAGCTTGTTTTCAATCGCATCTTTTACTTGATCTTCTGGTGTGGTGGCAGGTTCAGTCACTTGCTCGTCGTTTTTAGTCTCTGCATCATTAGCTTCATTATTAGTACTGCCTCCAAGGACACCGCCTAATAGGCCGCCTAATTCACCATCGAGCTTATCGCCTAGTTTTTCATTGATTTTTTCATTCAGTTTTTCTTTTATCTCGGCAGTCGCTTTTTCTTTTGCAATGCTAGCAAGATCGACACTTGGTTTAGGGTCATTAAAGCTTCCAGTGATTTTGACTGGAATAGTGACACCTTTAAGATCAGCTAAGTCTTTGCCTGCTTGACCAGTAGATGTTTCAACGATAGATACTTTTAGACCATAGTCGATCACTTCTTTGACTATATCGGCAGTGCCTGCACCGTTAATACGAAGCAGAGGAGACATCAGTGCTAAATCCTGATTATTGATGACACCGTTAGAGGCTTTAAAAGAACCCGCAAGACTAGAAAAATCTGTTTTGACAGGTTCATTGTTTGCTGGCAGTACCTCACCTTTGAGGGCGGCTTTGGCTTTGCGGATACTTTCGGCAATATTGACTCCTTTCAATGAACCATCAGTGAAAGAAAATTCGCCATTACCGGAGAGCGATTGTTTTATTTTTTCAACATTGACACCACTACCACTGAGGTTGACTTTGGCATTAACTAAGCCAGAGATTTTATCATCCCCAGATAGATCCTTTAACAATGGACCCGCTTGTAGATTCTGTAGATTCTCATTAATACTGACTTTTAACTTTTTACTGCGTGCATCCAAACCGACATTACCTTGATATTGCCCTTGGTATAAGTTTGCAGTCATAGGATGAAGTTTGATTACACCATCGTTAGCATTTATTTCTATGTGAACCTGGTCGCTATGGGTACCACTCATTTTTAATTTGCCAATATCTAGACTACCGTTGAGATTAAGCTGGCGTAGCGTTTCCAAGGGCAACTCACTCGCCGCCGCTGCACTGGCAGTGGCGGGTGGGGCTGCTTTAGTCGAGGTATCAGGTTTTTTTGGTGTACTAGTTGGTGGTAAGTAGCGGTCTGCATCAATTTCATCTAGTGCCAATCTAAAACTGATTGCTGGATTAGAAAATTGTTTAATGCCTAGATTACCACTGAGCTTACTTTGATCTAGCGTTAGATTAAGTTGATTAACATTAATGTGTTTACTAGAACCTTCTAATTGGCTAGATAGCTGAATGAGTTCAAGGGTATTACTGTCTGCCATGGCAGGTAATTCAATGGATAATTGTTCGGCTAATTGTCTTAGATTGAATGCTTTAACGTCAATATCACCTGTAAAACTTGGGTTTTCTGATGATAGTTGACTGACTTGGAGATTGCTATAAATGAGTATGTCTTGAATTTGTATAACAAGCTTGGATAGATCAGCTGTCTGATTCTTCATGTCGGCATTGATATCGCCAGTCAGGATAAAGTCTACTTTTGGTAAGGGTAAGCCTGCACCTTCTGCTAGTGTTTGCAGGTTTAAATTGCTTAAGATGAGCTGTTCTTTATCTATATTAACCATGATGTCAGAAGCGAGGTTAACATTAGCTTGAGTCTGTGGTTTGTTGCTTTCAATATCAAAACCAACGGCGAGTGCTGTAGCCTTACCAGCTATGAGTGGATCAGTTTGCAGGTTGAGGTTTTTAATTTGGACTTTTTCATCTTTACTACGATCTGTCCAAACAATATGAGCATTACTTAAGCGAACACCAGCAATACTGATAGCGGCTAATGGAGGTCTCTCAGTGGAGCTTGATTTCCCCTTGCTCTTGTCAGCTGTTTTTTCACTATCACTAGATTGGCTTAAGTCATCCCAATTTGTTGTGCCATTTTTTGCTTTTTCTAAATTTAGAACGAGACCATCTAACACAATGGTATCCATTTCCAGTTGGTTTTTGAGTAATGGCATCAGCTTAATACGTATTTCTGCTTCATTTACTTTTGCAAAATGCGGTTCATCGAAACCTTTGGCATTACTGAGAGAGAGAGGCCCTAATTCGAGCGCTACCCATGGAAAAACAGAGAGCCCAATATCGCCTTCTAGTGTTAAGTTACGGCCTGTAGTTTGTTCAACTTTATCTGAGATTTGTTGTTTATAATCATTAGGATCGACGAGTAAGGGAATCGCAATCAATGCAGCTATCACAACAACGATAATAAAAATGATGAGTTTGAGCAGGATGCGCATAACAGATTTCCCTAAATGATTATGTTTTTAACACAGACCAATATTATTATAGTTGGTTCGATTAGTCAGCCGTTTTTGTAAAAGTAAATTGCTCGTAATTAAGCGTACTTTCAATCAAGTCTTGGACTTGTACAGTGTAGGTCTGATCGCCTTCTTTTACTCTAAAAATGCGGTTTTCTGAGTAGGTACCTTTATCAACGATAAGGGTCGGTGCTTGCTTGATATCGTCAATTTCAGGTAATAATAAACCAAGCATGATTTCTGTCTTACCATCTACGGTGAAACTGACTGCAGTAGGGCGGCCAGGGTGGACTTGTAGACCGATTTGAATCAGGCCATCATTCTCAGTATGTAGCCATCTGATAGTCGCGAGTTTTACAGGTAAATCATCTTCGAAAACCCCCATAAAATCGCCATTATTGAGTGGCTGAATTTCTGTTTTATCTCTGCATGCCATCATACCGCCACTACTCTGGTTGTCCATCATCCATTCAAAGAGTTGATCGGTAGACGGATCATTAAGCCCTTTATGAATATTTTTTATACCATCTGCGAGCCGTATTTTTCGATCTTTTACGCTGCTGATACGTTGGTATTGACGTTCGTAAGAAGTATCAAACTGAGGGCAAACTTTTGTGAGTAGCTGGATATCAAGATCATAGCGACCTTGAGCTTCTGGTACTGAGGCATCTTTAATTAGATCATTAATGTCAGTAATTACATTTTGCGGATTAAGAACACGCCCTCGTGCGTTTAATCGTTCCTCATCTGAGGTATTTTTGAGGCTTTTTGGAGTGGCACCTCTACTACAATCTATATAAAAATTACCTGCCATTACAAATGAATTGGCTAGGTTTTTTTGGTTGTCAGTTAACGGTGTGATTTCAGCTTTATCAACTAGCTTATCCATGAGTTTATAGAGCCTAAAAATATCAAACTTGGCGAGACTATAAGGATCAGCAATGCACGTTAACATTATTTGCCCATAAACCTGAAATAGAGGGCGATCAACACTGACTGTTTTTGTTGAAACAGTGTCGTGCAAGGTATTAGCTGCTTCACAGTAGAGATAAAGCTGATGCAGGGTATGGAGTGAACTGTCAGGTATAGACCTGTAGTAGCGGAAGGCGTTGAGAATAGCCACACTGATAAGTTCTGTCGCTCTAATAATAGCGAGTTGGTATAGCTTATTAGTTTGAGGTCGTTCACCTTGCTGATAGGCTTCATTAATGACGATTTTATAGCCTATCGCTAACTCTTCTAGTAGTAAGTTAAGTGCATTGAGATCTTTTTGAAATTCGGTGGGCGAGTTGATTTCTTTTTTTATGGTTGCCAAATCTCTTTCGAAAACAAGTCTACTAACTGGTTTCCGATAGACATCAAGTAGCGATAGGCGCTGACTGATAGATAGAGTGGTGCGGTTAAGTGGTACTAGATTTGTTAGGATGGCGCTAACGATTTTATTATTGTCTTTTTCGGCGAGCTCATCGAACCATTTTTTTAACAGTTCAGGATCGAGAATGGTATCGATTGCATTTTCACTTGTTTCTGGAACCGTCAAGTCAAGGCTAGGTAAGTCAAAAACCGGGCTTTTCGTTTTTGATAAATGCTTTGAAATAGTGGAAGACAAGGATGAAAATAATGAAGAAGCCTTTTTCCCGGCTTGTTTATTTTCTTTATCTGTTTGAGCCGCTTGCTCTCTTTCATCTATTTCGGCTAATTGATCAGCTTGTCGTGAGAATTTAACTTTTTCTTCTATCGCATTCAGGGTGTCGGCAAAATTTTTCGCTCTTAAGGGTTTTTTGAGGGTAATATCTGCCCCTTCTATAGAAGCTGATTCCGTCGTAAGAATCGCAGAAAAACCGCTAGTATGTGCTAGCCAGGCCTTTTCGCTTTCTGGGTTGGCTATCGAGTAGATATAAAGGTCGGCCGGCCCTTTACTAATAATTTCCCACGGGCTGTTTAATCGTTTTGCTGCGAGTTGTAGCATCGATCTTAACGATACAATATCAATATCGTTAAGGTGACAGGCCATGATGTGTAATTTAGACATTAAGCTTCCTTTTCCTCAGCTAGTGTCTGGCGAATTCTGACAGTACGAATAATGTTATCGGCTGTTTGTATAACTTCTATAATATAACCATCTATACGTAAACTGACTCCTGGATTTGGAATACTTTCCAAATGCTCTAGTATAAGACCATTAATTGTTTTTGGACCATCGACTGGTAAATGCCAGTGATTATTACGATTGATTTCTCTGATAGTCGCTGAGCCATTAATAAGGTAACTACCGTCTGTCTGCGGATGAATATCCTTATCTTCTTCAAGTAAATTCGCTGTAAATTCACCCACAATCTCACGGAAAATATCCTCTAATGTAACAAGGCCTAAAATATCACCGTATTCATCGACAACAAGCCCCGTGCGTCTTTGATGTCTTTGGAATTGAATTAACTGTGTGTTGAGTGGTGTGCCTTCCGGGACAAAATAGCCTTGTTTGATAATACCGTTCAAAGTTTCTTCAGTAAGATTATTCTGTGCAAATAGATGCAAAGCTTTCCTGACATGGAGAATACCAATAAAGTTATCTAAACTCTCCGCATAGACTGGCAGTCTTGTATTGGCACAATAAGAAAGTTGTTTAACAATTTCAGGGAAGGGCGCACTGATATTAATACCTTCGATTTCGTTTCGGGGGATCATCACGTCATCGACTGTAACTTGCTCAAGATCTAGGATGCTAACAAGCATCTTTTTATGACGGTTAGGTATCATACTGCCAGCTTCTTTAAGGGCCATTCTTAACTCTTCCGAATTAATGGCAGCTGAGAGAGAGTCTTCCGGTGAAACGCCAAACAATGCGAGTAGACGGTTTGTAATCATATTGATAGCCCAGACGAGCGGGTAGAGCAATATGAGTAACGGTTTTAGGAGCAAACTTGCCGGAAAGGCTACCCGTTCTGGATGAACAGCAGCCAAGGTTTTTGGGGTTACCTCGGCAAACAATAAAACGATAATGGTTAATGTAAAGGTAGCGACAACAATACCATTCTCGCCGAATAGTTTAACGCCAATAATGGTGGCAATGGCCGAGGCAAAGATATTAACAAAGTTATTACCAAGTAGAATTAAGCCAATGAGTCTGTCTGGGCGATTTAATAACTGACTTGCTCTTATTGCACCAGCATGACCTTCGTGTTCAAGATGACGTAACCGATATCTGTTTAAAGCCATTAATGCTGTTTCAGAGCTGGAGAAAAAAGCAGAAAACAGCAATAAAATAAACAATATAGAAAATAAAAGAGTAAGAGACGTGTTTTCAAGCATGGTGGATTCGAAAATTGTCCTAAGGTTTATTTAGCATAAATTCAAGCACGAGTTTGCTGCCAAAATAGGCCAGTACTAGCAAAACAAAACCAGTCAGAGTCCATTTTATTGCTGTTCTACTACGCCAGCCATATTGATATCTTCCCCATAGTAATGTGGCAAACACAAACCAAGCTATGATTGATAGCACTGTTTTATGAGCGAGATGCTGTGAGAAAAAATCGTCGACAAAAACAAAGCCAGTAATAAGTCCTACGGTAAGCAGGATAAAGCCAATTGAAATTAACTGAAACAGACTGGTTTCAAGTGTTTGAAGTGGGGGTAACTTACCTAATATCCCGACAATATGGCGCTGGCGTAATTGTTTTTCTTGGATAGCTAAGACAAGGGCGTTAAGTGCGGCCAGTGTAAACAGGCTATATGCAGCGAGTGACAACAAAACATGCCATTCAACAGCTGGGCTTGATAATTGGGTTAAGTGTTGAGATGGCAAGGTGGCTTTAAGGATCAGGCTAATCGCTGCAATCGGGTAAACAAGCATACCTGGGTGAGCAGGTTGATTATTGTTACCTAAACTAAAGGCAATTAACGCCATTAACCAAGTTGCAATACTCAGACTACTAAAGAGTCCAAGGTCCCATCCCTCAACCACTTTCATAGTGAAAAAGATATCACTAGCATGAAAAATAAGTGCGAGCAGCGTCAAAATACCAATAGGTATTTCTAAATTGATTTTTTGGTCGTTTTGCGTAAAACGACGGATCAAAGCAGCACCGCATACGAGATAGAGCAATAGTGCCAAAAAGTTAGCTATTGCCATAAAGCCTGATTCTCGTAGAGTATAAAATTGTTGTCATAGTGATCTAATAATAAACGATGTAATCATAATCCGACTAATATATCAGTTATAATTCATTATTTAGAACTGTTAAATGTTCTTAGTTAAATGAAAAGCAAGGTGTTTCATGTTTGATAGTTTAAGTGAAAGGTTAGGCAGTACCTTACAAAAGTTACGCGGTCATGGCCGTTTAACGGAAAGTAATATTCAAGAAAGTTTACGTGAAGTCAGAATGGCTTTACTTGAAGCTGATGTGGCCTTGCCTGTCGTTAAAGCGTTTATAGAACGTGTTAAAGAAAGGGCAACGGGACAAGATGTGTTACGTAGCCTGACACCAGGTCAAGCATTAATAAAAGTTGTGAATGATGAGCTAGTCGTTGTTATGGGTGAGGCGAATGAGTCGCTTAATCTAAATATGCAGCCGCCGGCTGTCATCCTAATGGCGGGCTTACAAGGTGCTGGTAAAACAACCAGTGTGGCGAAGTTAGCCCGATGGCTTAAAGAAAGTCAGCGTAAATCGGTGATGGTTGCCAGTGCTGACGTATACCGTCCTGCAGCTATTGAACAACTTAAAACCTTAGCTAATGAAGTCGACGCACATTTTTTCCCGAGTGATGGCAGTCAAGATCCTGTCGATATTGCCAAAGCTGCAGTAGAGCAAGCTAAATTACAGTTTGTTGATGTGGTGATTATAGATACTGCCGGTCGTCTTCATGTAGACGATGAAATGATGGGCGAAATTAAGCAAATTCATGCTGCTATTACGCCAGTAGAGACTTTATTCACCGTTGATAGTATGACAGGGCAAGATGCCGCTGTTACCGCACAAGCATTTAATGAGGCGCTCCCGCTAACAGGTGTCATCTTAACCAAAACAGATGGTGATGCACGTGGTGGTGCTGCTTTATCTATTCGTCATATCACTGGCAAACCTATAAAATTTATGGGTGTGGGTGAGAAAACAACCGCCCTAGAGCCTTTCCACCCTGATCGCGTTGTTTCCAGAATTTTAGGGATGGGTGATGTGCTTTCTTTGGTAGAAGAAGCACAGCGTAAAATGGATACTGGCTCAGCGGAGCAATTAGCCAAAAAACTCAAAAAAGGTAAAGGTTTTGATCTAGAAGACTTTAGGGATCAATTGCGCCAAATGGGCAAAATGGGCGGTATTGGATCCATGCTCGACAAATTACCTGGGGTTGGTGCGCTCCCCGCTGCTGCAAAACAACAGGTCAATGATAAAGAATTACTAAGGCTTGAAGCGATTATTAATTCGATGACAAAACGTGAAAGGCAACGCCCTGATATTATAAAAGGATCACGTAAAAAACGCATTGCAGCAGGCTGTGGCATGCAAATTCAAGACGTAAATCGTCTATTAAAACAATTTGCTCAAATGCAAAAAATGATGAAAAAAATGAACCAAAAAGGCGGTATGGCTAAGATGATGCGTGGTCTTGGTGGTAAGTTCCCAATGGGTGGAGGCATGCCCTTTTAAAATATAGAGTGAACTTAAGCTTTTCAAATGCCTTAGAAGTGCGTAAAATGCATCTGTTTTTCGATCCAGTTTTCAACAGGCAGTAATATGGTCACAATCAGAATGTCTCGCAGCGGTGCTAAAAAGCGCCCTTATTATAATGTTGTAGTAGCAGATTCACGTAATAAACGTGATGGCCGTTGCATCGAACGCGTTGGTTTCTTTAATCCGTTAGCACAAGGCCAAGAAGAAACTTTACGTTTAGATATGGAACGTATTACTCATTGGATTAGCTTAGGCGCACAAACATCAGAACGCGTTGCTAGTTTGATCATGCAAGCGCAAAAAGCAGCTTAAAGCTAATTTGTAAGGTATCAGCATGGCTACTTCCGAGGAGTTTGTCCCGGTAGGGAAAATTGCTGGTGTCTTTGGGATCAAAGGATGGATGAAAGTATTTTCATTCACAGAACCCAGGAAAAATATATTAAGTTATTCACCACTTTATATATCACTCAAGGGCGAGTGGGTAGAGGCTAAAGTCTCAGGTGGACGAGTACAAGGTAAGGGTATTGTTATTTCGCTAACAGACGTAACAGATCCGGATCAGGTTTTACCTTTGATTGGTAGTGAGTTAGCTATCACTAAAGATCAGCTAAAACCGACAGAGAATGATGACTTTTACTGGACTGATTTAACTGGGCTTGAAGTAATCAATCTTCAGCAAGAAAAATTAGGGACAGTTGAAGGTTTGTTAGAAACTGGTGCACATGATGTGCTGGTGGTAAAAGATAAGCAAAATAAAACACAACGATTAGTGCCTTTTGTAATGGGTGACATTGTTGACAAGGTTGATTTGATGGAGGGGGTTATTCAAGTCGACTGGGAGCTAGATTATTGAGGTAACGCAGTCATGCAGCTAGGTGTGGTGTCTTTGTTCCCTCAAATGTTTGATGCAATAACTGAGTTTGGTGTAACAGGTCGTGCGGTGAAGCAGGGCAAATTAACACTAGAATATTGGTCTCCGCGTAGTTTTACGCAGGATAAGCATGAAACAGTAGATGATAGACCCTATGGCGGTGGCCCAGGCATGGTGATGAAAGTTGAACCATTGCGACAGGCTATTGCAGTTGCTAAGCAACAATTAGGGCAGCAGACAAAGGTGGTTTATATGTCACCACAAGGGCGAAAGCTTGATCAACAAGGTCTGCAAGAATTAGCGACAAGGGAATCGATGATTTTAGTCGCAGGACGTTATGAAGGTATCGATGAGCGTCTGATAGAACAAGAGATTGATGAGGAGTGGTCGATTGGTGACTATGTTCTCAGTGGTGGTGAACTTGCTGCAATGGTCATGATAGATGGCATAGCAAGATTATTACCTGGTGTGTTGGGTGATGAAGAATCAGCATTACAAGATTCTTTTATGGCGGGTGTATTAGACCATCCACACTACACACGACCAGAGTTGATAGCTGATCAGACGGTACCAAAAGTATTGTTAGGCGGTGATCATAAGGCGATTAGAGAGTGGCGTCTTAAACAATCTCTGGGCAGGACATGGATACGGCGTCCTGACTTATTAGCAGCTATTGAGCTGACTGATGAGCAGGAAACATTATTAGAACAATTTATTGCCGAATATAGGCAAGAAGAGAAGTAGGAATTAGGAGCAAAAGTTATGAGTAATATTATTGAACAGCTAAATGCTGAACAAATGAGACAGGATATTCCTGCATTTTCTTCGGGCGATACTGTTGTTGTGAGAGTGAAGATTAAAGAAGGTGATCGTGAGCGTGAACAAGCATTTGAAGGCCTTGTTATTGCTGTACGTAACCGTGGTCTACACTCAGCTTTCACAGTACGTAAAATTTCAAATGGTGTCGGCGTAGAGCGTGTTTTCCAAACACATAGTCCAGCGATTGCCAGTATTGAAGTTGTTCGCCGTGGTGATGTTCGCCGTGCGAAACTATACTATATACGTGAATTGACTGGTAAAGCGGCACGTATTAAAGAAAAATTATCATAAAAAAATAAAAGCTCGCACTTTAGTTGCGGCTGACTATTTTATAAAGGCATGGTTGTTTAACAACTATGCCTTTTTTTATGCTCAAAAAGACGACTGAACTGCGGTATGATTAATAAATGAATAAGCAAAATATTATTAATATTAAGCAAGGTCCCATTAAATCATTATTAATTACATTTGATGACGTTAGTATCAAAGGCATTAGTTTATTGTTTAATGACTGTCAAAATACGGCTGGTGATGTGCCTAAACAGCTTGATGATGTCGTGACACAGTTATTATCTTATTTTGAAGAAGCACATAGTCAATGGACAATTGATATAACAGGTCAAGGCACAGCATTTCAACAACGTGTGTGGCGTTTTTTACAAAGTATTCCGATGGGTGAAACACGCACCTATGGACAGTTAGCTAAACAACTCAATAGTTCAGCCCGTGCTGTTGGTAATGCATGCAGGGCAAATCCTTTTCTATTGGTTGTACCTTGTCATCGTGTAGTGAAACAGTCGGGACTAGGTGGCTTTGCCGGTAAGGTAGATGGTGAAGCTGTTGAGATTAAGCAGTGGTTGCTAGATCACGAAAAGAGTCAATCTACCTAGCACTATGTCGCATTATTTACAGCAATTTCTGGATAGCTTATGGCTCGAATCTGGCCTAAGTGACAATACTGTACAGGCATATAGACAGGATTTAGAAAGCTTTGCAAAATGGTTGGCTCAGTTTGATACCGATCTTGCGGCTGCCACGCGAGCCGATATTTTAAAATATCAAGGTGTTCGTTTAGCTCAAGGTCGAAAAGTACGAAGTGAAGCGAGATTATTATCCAGTTTGCGACGTTTTTACCGGTATTTATGTAGAGAAGCAATCCGTGAAACTGATCCAACCACTCAAATCGAATCGCCACGAATAGGCAAGCCTTTACCCAGTAGTTTGACAGAACAAGAAGTCGAGGATTTATTGACACAACCCGATATAAATAAAGCTTTAGGGCATAGAGATAGAACAATGCTAGAAGTTTTATATGCGACTGGATTACGTGTATCTGAGCTAGTGACATTGAAGTTCGAGCAAGTCAATATGAGGCAAGGTTTGGTGCGCTGTGTTGGTAAAGGAAATAAAGAACGTTTAGTTCCTCTCGGTGAGATTGCCCTAGATTGGCTACAACAATATTTATTAGAAGCGCGGCCGATGTTATTAGAAGGACATATCAGCGAGGATCTATTTCCAACGCGTCGTGGTAAAGCAATGTCTCGTCAAGCTTTTTGGTACTTAATTAAACGTTATGCCAAGCAAGCGGATATTAACAAAGCTCTGTCTCCACATACGCTTAGACATGCTTTCGCGACACATTTACTTAATCATGGCGCAGATTTACGTGTTGTGCAGCTTTTACTGGGACATTCCGATTTATCAACGACTCAAATCTATACCCATGTTGCAAAAGAAAGACTTAAATCACTACATGCAACACATCATCCTAGAGCTTAGTTGATGATAAAATACGCTCACGAATTATATTGCGGAGAACAAAATGCCAGCATTTGACATTGTGTCTGAAGTGGACAAGCATGAATTAACTAATGCTGTGGATCAAGCAAACCGTGAATTGGCCAATAGGTTCGACTTTCGGGGAACCGATGCGAAAGTGGAACAGTCAGATAAAATACTTACTTTGTATGCAGACAGTGATTTTCAACTCGATCAATTATTGGATATTTTAAGGTTAAAATTGGTCAAGCGTAAGATTGAAGTTGGTTGTCTTAAGATAAAAGATCCTGAAGGGCTTGGTAAACAGAGAAAGCAGGATGTGATAGTACGAGAAGGGGTTGATAAAGATTTGTCTCGTAAGATTGTGAAAATGATCAAAGCAAGCAAGATAAAAGTTCAAGCTGCAATACAAGGTGACAGTGTTAGAGTCACTGGCAAGAAACGTGATGATTTACAAAGTGTGATGGCACTATTACGTGGCAATGATGATATTGAAATGCCATTACAGTTTAATAATTTTAGGGATTAAGAATCTAATGTTAAAACGATTTTATTTGTTATTGCCTGTTTTAGTATGGGTGGGTTTAGTTCAGGCTGATGATCAAGCATTGAAAGCAAAGTTTGAAGCGATGATCCCTGGAATGACCATTGATTCTATAGAGCGACTAGAAGGCACTAACTTCTACGAAACTGTGATTGGGGGAGAGATTGTCTATTTTTCTGAAGATGCGCGTTATGTGCTTCAAGGCGATGTGATAGCGCTAGAGTCAAGACAAAATATTACACAAAACAAGCGTGTGGCCTTGAAAAAGCAGATATTATCTTCGCTTGAAGAAGACAATATGATTGTTTTTGAACCCAAACAAACGGAACATACCTTGACTGTTTTTACCGATATCGATTGCGGTTATTGTCGTAAATTACATCAGCAAATGACTGAATATAATGATCTTGGTATCCGTATTCGTTATATGGCATTCCCACGTTCAGGTATAGGCGCAGAGTCTGAATCTTATAATAAAGCGGTTAATGTTTGGTGTGCTGATGATAAACATCAGGCCATGACAGATTCCAAGGCAGGGATGAAAGTAGCGAGTAATACGTGTGATAACCCAGTGAAGCATGATTATGAAACGGGCATTCGTTTAGGTGTGACTGGAACACCAGCACTATTCCTCGATAGTGGAGAACTATTACCTGGCTATGTTCCTCCGCAACGTTTGAAACAATTGCTCGATGAACGATCAGGCCAGAGTTAAAGTCGCTTTATCGTCTGTTACACGATCATCAAAAAGATGAAACTGCCCATCTTGATAGTGTAAATAACTGGGGTGTTGGTCCCAGTCACCTAATACAATACGGTAACGATCATCACTTAAGTTATGAATAGCTGGGCGATGGGTATGTCCATGTAGCATATATTGCACTTGGTATTGCTGCATGACACGGACGACTTCATCTTGATTAACATCCATGATCATCGCTGACTTAAACTGTTTTTGCTCGCGGCTTTTTTGTTTGATCTTATCGGAAATGCCTTGCCGATAACGCGATGATAAGGCTAAAAAGCAGCGTTGTAATAACGCATTGCGAGTCCAACGGCGATAACGCTGATAACTTTTATCATCAATGCATAAGCTATCACCATGCATTAATAAAATTTTATGGCCATTTAATTCGACAATAGTGGGATCGGTTAATAATTCACATCCACAACGTTGAGCAAATATTTTACCAACCATAAAGTCACGATTTCCAACCATCAAATAACATTTAACACCAGACTGACTGATGCGGGATAAGGCTGTGATTAAAACGTTAAATTCATTTGGGACAATGTCGTCACCAAGCCAAGTGTTGAATAAATCACCTAGGATATAAAGTGCATCAATGTCTTTGGAGTTGACGTTAAGAAATTCGACCGTATTTTCTATGAACTCAGGCTGATCTGGCCTAAGGTGGAGATCTGAAATAAACAAGATAGACATGGAATGTCAAAACCGACGGTTATGTAGGAGCAGAAATTACTCCTACATAACATGGATAGGTTTTACTCAACTACGCTTGCAGAGATGATGACAACATTTTCTGTCGGCACATCCTGATGGTAGTCACGTGTTCCTGTACTGACAGCGCGGATTGTATCGACGACGTCCAAACCTTCAACGACTTGGCCAAAAACAGCATAACCCCATGCTGCGCCAGACTCACCACGAAAGTTTAGAAAGTCATTATCAACAGTATTAATAAAGAACTGGGCCGTTGCTGAATGGGGATCATTAGTTCTAGCCATAGCAACAGAACCTTTGTCATTACTTAAGCCATTATTAGCTTCATTTTGAATGGGTTCATTAGGTGTTTTTTGCTCAAAATCTTCAGTAAAACCACCACCTTGAACCATAAAGTTTTCAATAACACGATGAAAGATAGTGCCATCATAAAAACCAGAATTTACATAGTCTAAGAAATTGGCCACAGTGTTAGGTGCTTTTTCTGCGTTGAGTTCGATGACGATATCGCCTAGAGATGTTGCTAATTTAACTTTTGGCAAAGCGGTGCCTCCTACAGCATGAGATGAGAATGAAAAAACTGCTAAAAAAAATGGTGCCAAATAGCGAAAAAAAGATTTCATAAGAGTTTGGTTCCAGAGATTAACAATAAATTGTACATAATAGAGCAAATAAGCTTTTTAGTGGAGGGGAACGGCTACTTTTCGTTGTCAACTTGCCGTAAAATACTTGGCAAGAATACTAGAACTTAATATGTACAAAGCTGAAGTCGCTTTATACAGTTAGGAAATACACGGACTGCTTTGTTTTATGCATGATTGGCTGACCGTGATAGCGAACAATTATTAGCGAATAAATATGTTACGGATCCATAATAGCCTTACTAAGCAAAAAGATATTTTCACACCGATTGAACCAGGTAAAGTTAAGCTTTATGTCTGTGGCATGACGGTTTATGACCTTTGTCATGTTGGGCATGCGAGAGTAATGGTGGTGTTTGATGTAGTAACACGTTATTTACGCGCCATTGATTATGATGTGACTTATATCAGAAACATTACGGACATTGATGACAAGATTATTGCTCGTGCCAATGACAAAAATGAACCGATTCAGTCTTTAACAGAACGCTTTATTGCTGAAATGCATCAAGATGCTGATGTTTTAGGTGTTCTTCGTCCTGATCTTGAACCTAAAGCAACAGAATCAATGAGTGAGATCATCGTGATGATTGAAACATTGATAACTAAAGGCTTTGCATATACAGCGGACAATGGCGATGTTTATTATGATGTTAGTGAGTTTGCTGACTATGGCAAATTATCAGGCCGAAATATAGATGAACTCCGTGCGGGTGAACGTGTTGCTGTAAATGAAGCTAAACATGATCCACTTGATTTCGTATTGTGGAAATCGGCCAAACCAGAAGAGCCGGCTTGGGATTCACCTTGGGGTCGAGGACGCCCTGGCTGGCATATTGAGTGTTCAGCTATGTCAGCGCATTGCTTGGGTGAACATTTCGATATTCATGGAGGTGGTCAGGATTTACAATTCCCACATCATGAAAATGAAATTGCCCAATCGGAAGGGGCGCATGGATGCCAATCTGTAAATTATTGGATGCATAATGGTTTCGTTCGTATTGACGAAGAAAAAATGTCTAAGTCATTAGGCAATTTTTTCACTGTTCGTGAAGTTTTGGCTAAATATGATCCTGAAACAGTACGTTATTTTATTTTGACGAGTCATTATCGAAGTCCGCTCAATTATTCAGATGAACAACTGGATCAAGCGAAAAATACGCTGACTCGTTTTTATACTTCGCTTAGAGATGTAGAAGTACAATCCGATGTGCGTTGGCAAGATGATGATGAATTTGGAATGCGTTTTAAAGAAGCGATGGATGATGATTTCAACACGGCAATGGCATTGTCGATTGCTGCAGATGTTAGACAAGCTTTGAATAAAGCACAAGAGTCTGCTGACCAACGACAAATGAGTTATTTGGCAGGCTTGTTATACTCTTTTGGCGATGTGCTTGGTTTATTCCAACAGTCAGCTGATATTTTCCTAACAAGTGGCGATGACGATGTTGAGAAAATAGAGTCGCTGATATCGCAGCGCAACCAAGCGCGAGTTGATAAAGATTGGGCAAGAGCTGATCAGGTCAGAGATGAACTGACAACAATGGGTATTGTTTTAGAGGATACAGCAGGCAAGACCAGCTGGCGTAAAATCTAACTTGGTTTAATCTGAGTGTAGGTTTTCAGCAGCATACAGCGTATTTTCTAATAGTGTAGCGACCGTCATAGGGCCGACACCACCCGGAACTGGTGTGATATATCCCGCTTTTTCTTTGGCAGATTCAAAGTCCACATCACCTGCTAATTTACCATTTTCAAGGCGGTTAATACCGACATCTATGACTACTGCACCAGGCTTGATCCAATCGCCATGAATGAAGTTTGCAATTCCAACACCCACAACTAGGACATCAGCACGTCTGACATGGAATTCTAAATCTGCAGTCCTACTATGGCAGACTGTAATCGTACAGCGTGCGGCTAACAGCTCTAAAGCCATTGGGCGGCCGACGATATTTGATTGACCGATGATTACAGCCTCTTTACCAACTAAATCAATCCCAGTTTTGTTCAATAAAGTCATCACACCTTTAGGTGTACATGGTCGTAGCTGTGGATTATTTTGAGCAAGAAGGCCCATATTATAAGGATGGAAACCATCAACATCCTTATCAGCAGCAATATGCTGGATCACAGTATCTGAATTGATATGATCAGGTAGAGGGAGCTGCACCAGTATGCCGTCTATTTCAGGATCGTTATTTAATGTGTCGATGAGTGTTAATAACTCTGCTTCAGTCGTGGTTTCAGGTAAATCATATGAATCAGATTTGAAACCAATTTCTTCACAACTGCGACGTTTACTACCAACATAAACTTTTGAAGCAGGATCACCACCAATTAATACAACAGCAAGTCCTGGCTTACGTTTTCCTTCTGATAAACGTTGCTCTGTTGCTATTTTTAAATCCTGCTTTAGCGCAGTTGCAATTGCTTTACCATCAATGATTTGGGCGGTCATTAACTTGTTCCGAAATTCTAAAAGACGCTATGTTCTCATGTTAAGACAATAACGGCAAAAAATATCGTGAGATTCGTTGACTGTTTAGATACATCAGCGTATTATTTCGCCTTTCTTCGAGGATGTCTGTTCTTCGATATGTCGGGGCATAGCGCAGTCTGGTAGCGCATCTGGTTTGGGACCAGAGGGTCGGGAGTTCGAATCTCTCTGCCCCGACCACTTCAATAGCTCATATTTCCTAGGTTAAAACGCTACAATGCGTCCGTGGCTCTTTGGATAGCGTTAGGCCATAGACTATTTACTGTCGTTGTTTACCCAGCCTAAAACCTCATTTCGCTCTAACTTGCTATGAGGCAAGTCATTCAAGTAATAGTGTGATCTAGACATTAGTAGTTTCCACTGACCCCATGACTTCTAGCAAAACCCCATCTCGAATATAAAATGCTAACACCACTGCTTTTTATTTAAGAAAAAGCCCCTTGTATTTAGTGGAATCATCACTTTAAGAGCCTATTTATACAGCAGGTGAAGTGCAAATTAAATTTCGACTTCGATACCCCTTTTATAGGGATTAAAAAATAACAAGCAAATAGATGTCCTACATGTACAACAATATATCGCAGTATATTTGTTATGTAGATACATAAAGACCTGATATTTAGAGGTTTTGATGAAAAAAATGAACTGACGCGCCTTTGTCAATGGGCTTATATGGCAGCTAAAGTGGAACGTTATAAAATACATGATGTTAGATCTAGCAATCATGAAGATGACGATTATGAAGCTTATGCAAATGGAAACGCCTTATTGATTTCTGGAGATGGAGATATAGAAGTATTTTTTTCTGGCGTGCAAAAAGTGATTACGGAAATTTTGCAACTGCACCAGAGTATCAGATAGAAATTGATGACTCTGGCATGATATCAGCCGATATAAATAGAAAAATTATAGATGATAAGGGCAAAGAGCTAGATCAGCTTAGTGCAGATACTATTTTGGTTTCTTTTCTTAAACAACATATAGGCTGGATAACCGCTATAGATAATGAATTAACTAAATCTAGATTTGAGTTTATTAAACCCATTGCATAGGGAAAGAAAGGGGATTTAACTGATGTATGGAGAAGGTTGAGACCGACTTAATAAAATAAAAATAGATAAACAATTCAACATTAATTTAAACGGTAGTAGGTAAACAGAAGTTATCAATAAAAACTTATTGATAAAACAGAATATAAACAAGAAAGAACTATATAGGTGGCTAGCGTATTATGCACTAGGATTAAAAATGAGCTGATTGTTGAGGACTGGTCAATAACCAGCCATACTCTCTGGTGTTTATAATATAAAGTTGTCGAACTATGAAAATTGCAGTCGTTGGAACTGGTTATGTAGGTATATCAAATGCTGTACTGTTATCTCAGCATCATCAGGTCATTGCTTTGGATGTGATTGCTGAAAAAGTTGACCAGATCAATAACAAGCAATCCCCAATCGTTGATGCGGAAGTTTCTGATTTTTTGAATAACGAGATATTGGATTTGCGTGCAACCTTGGATAACGAGGAGGCATATCATGATGCTGATTTCATCATTATTGCCACGCCGACAGACTATGATCCTGAAACTGACCATTTTAATACGAGTTCTGTTGAAAGTGTGATACGTGATGTGATGGAAATTAACCCTGAAGCTGTTATGGTGATTAAATCAACAGTCCCAGTTGGTTATACCAAAAGAATCAAAGCAGAATTTTCTAGTGACAATATTATTTTTTCTCCAGAGTTCTTAAGAGAAGGTAAGGCGTTATACGATAATTTATATCCATCAAGAATTATAGTTGGGGAAAAGTCTGAGCGCGCAGAACAGTTTGCCGGTCTACTCAAGGAAGGGGCGTTAAAATCATCAATTGAAATGATGTTTATCGAGTCGACAGAAGCAGAGGCCGTTAAGCTTTTCTCAAATACTTATCTTGCGATGCGGGTCGCTTATTTTAATGAGCTTGATACATATGCTGAAGTATGTGGCCTGAATACTGCTCAAATCATAAAAGGGATTAGCCTAGATCCCCGAATCGGTAATTATTACAACAACCCATCATTTGGGTATGGAGGTTATTGTTTGCCGAAGGACACTAGACAATTATTAGCAAACTATCAGGATGTACCAAACAACCTGATTAGGGCGGTTGTTGATGCCAATAAAACGCGAAAGAAACATATAGCTGACTCTATTGTTAAAATGAAACCAAAATGCGTCGGGATCTATCGTCTGGTTATGAAAGGCGATTCAGATAATTTTCGGACATCTTCAATTCAGGACATTATGGAGTGCTTGTTAGATGAAGGCATTGAAGTAATTGTTTATGAGTCTCTTTTATCAGAAAAACATTTTTTTGATGTCAGCGTTATTAATGATCTATCTGATTTTAAGCAGTCAGCTGATGTGATTGTAGCTAATCGATTACATGAAGATCTTGAAGATGTGGTTACCAAGGTCTATTCAAGAGACCTGTTTGGCTATAATTAATAGGTTGGGCAAATCATCACCTTTGATTTTATTGTGCTTGCATTTGATTTGTATCTTTACTACAAGTTCAGTCATTGAACTTTCATCAGTTTGGAATTCATAAACTATACTCTGAAAATGAGTATTCAATTACTTACATTAAAAGAATGCAAATCATGAAACTCAAATATATTATTTGGACCGGTAGAAATGTTTTATAGAAAATTAAAAGAAACGTTCAGAAAAAGAGTTTTAAAATTCCTAGGCCTCGATATTCAACACCAAGAGACGGTTCATTCCTTGAGGGTGGTTGGCCAACTCATTTCTGGACTTCAATCACAGACATTTACCCAGTCTGATACTAGTGTGTCGGTATTAGTCCCAGTCCACAATCGTCCTCGTAAACTATACAACGCCCTTAGTAGTGTTATCGAACAAAATTATAAAAATGTTGAAGTTATTCTGATAGATGATGGAAGCTCTCCCCCTTTAAAAGAAAATCACGATATCAATGAATTAATTCAATCTAGCAGTATTAAAATTAATTTCGTAAGAATAGAGCATAGTGGTTCGGCAAAAGCAAGAAATATAGCCCTAGCCCTAGCTAAAGGGGATTTGATAGCTTTTCTCGATAGTGATAACAGTTATGCAGAAGGCTACCTTTCCAGTTTGGTCGGATTCTATGATGAAAATGAACACGTACAGATAGGCTACGCTGCAATGTTATGGGATGATAGTAAGCATTCAGTACATATTAAACACGATGATTTCAGCTGGGAGAAATTGTTTAACCAAGAAATAAACCTAGATCTGAATTGTATTTCATTTCGCCGTCGAGTATATGAAGAGCTAGGAGGGTTTGATGAAACTTTAACTCGGTTAGTTGACTTTGATTTGGCCCTTAGATATACACAAAAATATATTCCAAGTAAGATTAATGCTTTGTCTGTTTTCTACTTTTCAGGGGATGAGTCAGACAGAATAACCACATCATATCCAATACTTCCAAATTACAAAAGAATATGCAGCACGTACAAAGAAAAACCGCAGAACTTGTTCAAAGTCCTTATATATTGTGATGATTACCCTCAGCTATCAGAATCTTATGTAGCTACAGAAATAGATTGGTTTTTGAGACAAGGAATCGAGGTTGAAGTATATTCTTGCAGAGAAGCAGGCGCCCCAGGTGAGGCTAGAGTAAAAATACATACTGACAGTCTAGATGATGTTATTGATGCTTTTAAGCCTGATTTAATCCATGCCCACTGGCTAAATATGGGAAAACAAGTAAGTGAATTAATGAAGCAATATGATATTCCTATTACAGTAAGAGCTCATGGTTTTGAATTCAATAAAGCCCTTATTAACAATCTAGTAAATGATGAAAAGATAAAAGCAATATACACTTTCCCCACTCTAATTAAGCGTCACATCAAAGGGAAAATATCAAAAAAAATCATCCCGACAAATTCTTGTTTTAACTCAAACAGATTCTTTCCAAGCCTTACTAAGGATAAGAGGTTAGTGTTACGGGCTGGAGCTTGTTTGCCAACTAAAAATATTGAAGCATTCATTCAGGTAGCTTCACGGTGTTCCGATTATAAATTTATTTTAGCAATGGTCAAAGTAAAAGCATTGCCTGACATGCCAAAACATTTGATAGAATTAAACGAAAGCCTTGGAAGTCCAGTTGAAATAAGGTTTAATGTGGGATATTCGGAAATGACTGAGCTTGTGGCCAAGGCCGGAATATATATGCACACCTTTGGGTTTCAACAGCCATATGGAATGCCCGTATCAATTGTTGAATCAATGGCGACAGGTGCAATTTGTTTATTGCCAGACACATCCGATTATAGAGCTTATGCTGGTGACAGTAACCTTTTTTATAAGGATATAAATCATGCTGTCCACCATCTTAACGAAATCAAAAAATGGGGCAAGGAAGAGTGGCGAGATCGGGGTATTTCTAACTCAAATCATGCTTACGATAAACATATGGATGATGATGTGCTCGGTGACATTTATTCAGACTGGAAAAGAATCGTGGATATTCCTATAGAGGTACAGTAATAATTTTTACTCCTGCGAAAAGTACTCTGTATAAAAAGAGTATAAGCAAGCGCAGTCTATGAAAGTAGCAAAATCAAAGATGAGGATTGAATTTCAAGCCACAAATGCACCAAGGGCTTTGAGTTAGCTATGAGTATTAATCGTAAAGGCCACTCTCAGATATTATTTTCCATTCTGTGAATAGTAGCTATGATAAAAATTAAACTTACGACTATTGAAGTCTTTGTAAATCATTTTATTTAGAAAAATAATATAATTACAATTTACTAAGGGCTTCACCACTTAACTTAAGTCTGTATTTTTTGATTTTTCGATTTTCAAATTTTTACTATTAAGTATCAGGCTGGTACTATTATTCTTGATCAAGTAACAAAGCCTACCCCGTCCCTAGTTCATTTAATTTGTCACAAATCTATCCCATTCTAGCTAGCTAAACCTAACCTAAAGCACTATACTGTGCGCTTTCTAGTTCTGATTCTTCATTTGGTTATTAAGTGATCCTATGATTTATAAGGAACACTAGGAAATACACAATGCGCCCGTAGCTCATTTGGATAGAGCATCGGCCTTCTAAGCCGAGGGTAACAGGTTCGAGTCCTGTCGGGCGCGCCATTTTTAAAAATTTCACGAAAAATTACATGTGCAATTACTTGAAGTTATATGCACAACTATTTTGTTTCGGTATGTTTCCGGCGCCTTCTGCTGCTTTTAATCCTTGGGTTTCTCCCTTAAGCAGGTAGTCGATAACTTGGCTTGGCCTGTATCAGTATCATTTAATATTCTAGGATATTACTTATGAGTAAAATATGGGATATTATGTCCAAGGCAAATAGATAAATAATCGTGCCACCTCACTTAAATAAAGAACTGAATTGATTGAAAAAAGTGACTTTATTCATGAAAATACCCTCTTTAATAATTGTTATGGGGCCAATTGGCCTCATAAAATGACTGTTAGTTATTCCATTCCTGAGAGAAGATAAACTAAGTGCTCCACGTAAATCAATTAATCATAATAGGTGGGCCTTCTTGTGCAGGGAAGTCCACTCTAATTGATAAAATCAGGGACGGTACTTTTCCTGATTTGTCTGAGAATATTGGAATTACTTTCCCTTCTTCGTGGAGTTATGCTAAAGCCAATGACTTTATGGAATTACATGAACAAGTGATAGAACGGTTAGTTATTCACTTCGATTTTTATAGGCAATATCAACAAAAAAACGAGTTTAATTATCTTCCTGAATTAGTCAACAACTCAAACTCTGTAATTATTCTGACATTAGATGTTTCACCTGAGATTCTAATCAAACGTGTTGAATCAAGAATTTATGGCACTCTAAAATCATTATTAGGTCTTGGTATGAATAAAAGAATTTCTTGTCTTCATTTCTGGAGGAGGACTAAGCTGCTATTGAAGAAGCGAAAGGCGTACAAAGAAGGCCATAGTATGTTTTTATATGAAAAATGGTTTCTTTTTTATAGTCAGAATAAAGTAAAAGCTCATTGGATATTGGATTCTAACGATAACATCTGTGAGCTTTCTAGAAGTGTTCATGAACGTATTTAATGCTAACAGCTCGGATGCTGAATATCCGTGCTGGTGATGTGAGCGTTAAGCGAATGACCGCTTTTGGCACCAATCAGGCTGTGACCTTTTAGGGAGAATGCTTTCAAGTTCGTCATGTCATTTTGTGAAATATTGTCTTCAACTAGGATATTTTATCTGTTTGTTAATGAATGATTTTTGGGAATATCTTTTATGAAGGGTTGCGGTTATAGCACTACGCCAGAAATACAAAAGCTTATCGCTAAGATAGGGAGAACTGAAGATGCTAAATTTTCATCTGATGGACGATATTTGGCTATAGTTGAATATTTGGACAATAAGATCCATTTATTTGAAATAGACATCACAGGAAGTAGTAATTCACAAGTGGTTAATTTAATTAATGCCACTACCATTAGATCTGTTCATTTGAATCTACCTCATGGTTTTACTTTTCTTGGTGATGGATACTTTTTAGTTGCAAATAGAGGTGGAGATGTAACGTTATTCAAGCTTCCCATAAAATGTTTCGAACAGGATGAAGTAGTTTTAATGCCCGTTAGTATTATTAAAGGTGGACGTTTTTATGGAAAAATAAGTAGCCCAGGTTCTATTGATTGCTATCAGGTTAGTGAGAACCGTTATCGATTGTTGGTGTGTAATAACGATTTACATTCTATCGTTTCATTTGAAATTGATATTTCAGACAGAATTAGGATAAAAAATAAAGGTGTGCTTATAAAACGGGGGTTAAATTTACCTGATGGCATAAGTATTAGCCAAAATAAAAAATGGATTGCAGTAAGTAATCACAATACAGGAACGGTATTAATATACCGTTTGTCGTTATTTCTGAATCGCTATACAGCGCCATCAGCTGAGTTGACAGATATCGCGTATCCGCATGGTCTTCGGTTTTCAACTGAGGGACAAATGATATTTGTAGCTGATGCTGGAAGCCAATACTTACATATTTTTGAGTGTAATGATAATAATTGGAATAAGAATCATAAGCCAAGACAGTCTGTGAAGCTGGTTGAAAACGTTATTTTTGCAAAAGGGAGGGTTAATCCTCAAGAAGGAGGAATTAAGGGAGTTGATATTGCAAATCAAAATAAATTACTTGTTACCACGGCACACCATCACGTACTTGATTTTTATGCGATCAGTACGCTGCTGGCTATTCCAGTAAACATAAAAGAGCAAGTTATTGTTAAGGAAAAAATGCAGTATTATCGAAAACTAATTAAAACAATTGCTCCAGCCCCTGAAATTTAGATAATGATATTTTTGAATAGCGCAAAAGAGTATGAATAGAAACTAGAATGATTTGAAAACTAATGAATAATAATAATAATAAATAAGTTATAGTCTTTTGTTTAGATATGCAAAAAACAAAAATCTTATAAGTTATCGAAGTATGAGGGTTATATAACTACATGGAATTGATCGCAGTAATATTATCTGGTGGCCTAGGTAGCCGTCTCTGGCCTATATCAAGAGAACTTCACCCAAAACCTTTTATGAAATTAGACGACGGGGACAGTCTATTACAAAAAACATTTTCTCGAGTTATTAGTCTGCCATCAGTTTCTGAGGTAATGACGGTTACGAATCGGGACCTTTATTTCAAGACAGAAGATGAATATATAAAAGTAAATAAGAATGAACTTGCGACTTCTTTTATTTTAGAACCTGTCGGTAGAAATACTGCACCAGCTATAGCTGTCGCGGCATTAAAGGCAATAGAAAATTATGGAAAAGATGCTATTCTCCTAGTATTGTCAGCCGATCATCTTATAAATGAACAAGAAGCATTTATAGAAGCTGTTGAAAGTGCTGTGACTTTAGCGGAACAAGATTACCTCGTTACATTTGGCATTAAACCAACTTCTCCAGAAACTGGCTATGGTTATATCGAAGCAGTAAGTGACCCACTGTTTGAAAATATAGGAAAAAATTGCTTAAGGGTCAATCAGTTCGTTGAAAAGCCAAATGAAAAAAAGGCTAGAGAGTATATTGCATCAGGCAATTATTTTTGGAATTCAGGCATGTTCTGTTTCACTGCAGGAACAATTATTGATGAATTGAAACAATTTACTCCTGAAGTTGTAGCCACAGCCAAATCTAGTATCAAGGCTGCTCGTTCAAAGGCTGGTAAAAATACTTCAGAACTCCAGCTAGAATTAGATACATTTGGGCAAGCACCTGATATTTCTATTGATTATGCTGTCATGGAAAATTCAGATAAAGTTGCTGTCGTCGCATGTGATATTGGATGGAGTGATATTGGTTCATGGAATGCTGTTAGTGAATTAAAGCTACCCGATGGAAATGGTAATAGTGTCATCGGCGAAGCCTTACTTCATGATGTTAGTAACTGCCACATTCAAAATGAAGGTCGGTTAGTCGCTGCAGTCGGTGTGGATGATCTTGTTATAGTAGATACAAAAGATGCATTACTAGTTGCCGATAAAAATCGTAGCCAGGAGGTTAAACAGATAGTATCAGCCCTTAAAGCTAATGGGCACGATCATCATAGAACGCATGCTGAGGTATATAGACCATGGGGTTCATATGAAATTCTTGAAGAAGGTAAACATTATAAAATTAAGAAAATCATCGTAAAGCCAGGTGGCCAACTTTCATTGCAATTACATCATCATAGAAGTGAGCACTGGATTGTTATCAATGGAGTGGCTCAAGTGATTAATAATGACCAAGAATATCTTTTAAATAAAAATGAATCGACGTATATTCTTGCTGGGCATAAACATCGTCTAAAAAACCCAGGATTAGTAAACCTTGTCATCATTGAAGTACAAAGTGGTGAATATGTTACTGAAGATGATATTATCCGTTTTGATGATATGTATGGTCGTGTTTAATG
Source organism: uncultured Gammaproteobacteria bacterium (assembly GCA_905479075.1). Classification (GTDB taxonomy): domain Bacteria; phylum Pseudomonadota; class Gammaproteobacteria; order Nitrosococcales; family Methylophagaceae. Next base: position 125,783 of record CAJQLA010000017.1, read on the forward strand.
GCACAATTAACGTGTTTTAAAGCTTATGACATTCGGGGACGTTTAGATGATGAGCTAAATGAGGATATTGCTTACCGAATTGGACGTGCTTATGCAGAATATCTAAAAGTAAAAAAAGTTGTAGTTGGGGGAGATATACGCCTGTCCACAGATTCTCTTAAAAATGCTTTAACAAAAGGTCTAATGGATGCGGGAGTTGACGTACTTGATCTTGGCTTAACGGGAACAGAAGAAATTTATTTTGCTTCATTTTTCTTGAATGTGGATGGTGGCATAGAAATTACAGCAAGTCATAACCCTATTGATTTTAATGGGATGAAACTGGTTAAGCGCGGGGCGAAACCAATAAGTGGTGATTCAGGGTTAAAAGAGATTCAACGCCTAGCCGAAGAAAATAATTTTCAGCCTTCACCTATACAAGGACAACTACAAAAATACTCTGTTCAAGAAGATTACATTGAACATCTATTAGGGTATATAAATCTATCTAAAATTAAGCCCTTAAAGTTAGTGGTTAATGCGGGGAACGGTGCTGCAGGACATGTGATTGATTCACTTGAAGCAGAATTTCAACGAGTTGAAATTCCAATCGAATTTATAAAAGTTCATCATAATCCAGATGGTACTTTTCCTAATGGTATTCCGAATCCATTATTACTAGAAAACCGCGAAGTGACAGCTCGAGCTGTTCGAGAACATAATGCTGATATGGGTATTGCTTGGGATGGTGATTTTGACCGCTGTTTTTTGTTCGATGAAAAGGGTGAGTTTATCGAAGGGTATTATATCGTCGGGCTCTTAGCGGAAGCATTTTTGGCGAAAAATCCTGGCGAGAAGATAATTCATGATCCTCGTCTTACCTGGAATACTATAGATATAGTGAAAAAAGCAGGTGGGATTCCCGTTCAATCTAAAACGGGTCATGCATTTATCAAAGAACGAATGAGAGAAGAAAATGCAATCTATGGTGGTGAAATGAGTGCACATCATTACTTTAGAGACTTCGCTTATTGTGATAGTGGCATGATTCCTTGGATGTTAGTGATGGAGTTGACTTGTCAAAAACAAAAAGGATTATCGACCCTTGTTGAAGATAGAGTCAAAAAATATCCTTGTAGTGGTGAACTAAACTACCGAGTAGATGATGTTCATAGTAGCATTGAGAAAGTCAAAAACTTTTATGCTCAAGATGTTTTAGAAGAGTATAAAATTGATGGTTTGAGTATGTGCTTTCCCAATTGGCGATTCAATTTGAGAGCTTCAAATACAGAGCCGCTCTTACGGTTGAATGTTGAGAGTTTAACCGATGTAAAAGTGGTGGAAAAAGAAGTTAATAGAATTGAGTCACTGTTGAAGTAATAATTTGCTAGTTAAATAGACCGAGTAAGTGAGCTTTAGATATCAAGGAAAGATCAAAGAAATAAGTTCCTCCAACACTATTAATTCAATAATATTCAGCGGCATATTATAATTTTGTATTTAATAAAGGTTATAGAATAGGTTCTATAAATGTCCTTTATAACTGAAAAAACACCGAAGTTTTGCAAGTAGAGGGGGCCAGTTTAGTCATAGAATGAAGTAGAGATGTTCTTTTGAGTTTTGGAAAAAGTTTTTATGGCAAATCTAAAGTGGTTTTTACGAATAGGCGGGCAGTTTTTCAAACTTATGCCAGGGCAGACGATTCTTGCCATATTTCTGTCTCTGTTTTCCAAGGCTTTGGGAATTTTATCATCATACCTCCCATTGAAAGTTGTTATTTTATTAGGATCAGCAGGCATTCCTAAATTTTTCCCTTCAAGCTTTCAAGACATCGATCGTGAGTTATTAGTGGTGGGATTATCTATAGCTACAGTCATTTTTTATATTCTTTTTATCACGACTGAAAAGTCATTAGTTATTTTGGGTAAACGTGCAGCAACTGTTGTGCTAAAAAATTCAAGTAAGATGCCATTATTTGAAAATCAAAATGAAGTTGCTCAAAAGGGAGTACAGCGCTATTCAGAAAGCCTTGCGGAATTATTTTTCTTATTGGTTGGCCTGCCTATTTTGGGGTGGTTTTCTCCTGAAATTCTAATATTGATAACAATTTATGCATTAATAGCTACACTAGTTGTTCAGAGATTTTCAGCCATAGACGAAGGCTATGAATCTGATCCGGATGAGGATAATTTAAAACCCAAGATTCTCCTTTTATCCGATATTGGATTCTTGATTGCATTTGTTTTTTTAATACACCAAGCACTTAATAGTGAGAACTTAAATTTACTCTTCCTGATAATAACATTCTTATTTTTGAGGCGATTGCAGACTAGTGCAAAAAAATTAATTTTTAATTTAAGAGCGCTAATCAAGCAATATATTCAGATTAATGCCTTGTTTTTTCATGAGGCACAGTTAACAGTAAAAACAAAGACAAAAGCTTCCGAAAATTCCTTTTGGTTATTGGCTTATCCTGACAATGTACCTATATGGGCTAGGAGTGTTCTTGAACAGCTTACTCATCAAGAACCAAAAAAAATAACTTCTCGTTGGTTTCAAATGAATGTAAGAGATGTTTTGACTTACCGTATTTCTGTAGAAGATGGCGCTCAACAAGAATACCTAATCAAAATTTTTAACAAAAAGCAAAAATTAGCAGCTCAACATGAGAGTGAGATGTTAATGCAAGTCCCAGGACTGCCAAGTTTGGAATTACTCGCGATTGAGACAGTTAAGGGTTTTCACTGTTTAGTATATGAGTGGGGTGACGGGACTAAAGTTTGTGATAAAGGTCGTGATGTTTTATTTGAGTTAAATAAAGCTATGATACGGACCCGTGTACCGCAAGAATTTGAAACGAAGTATTTACGTTCACATGTTGCTTTACCTCAAAGGTTGGATAAAGAATTTTGGGAAAGAGTGGCCAATATTTCAAATACAATGGACAAGAAGTCGCGACAAATGATAGAGAAGATATTTTCGATATCAGATGATATTTGTGAACGATTATCCCACCTTCCAACTAGAGTAATTAACCCCAAGCTATCAAATGAAATGCTGGTTCAGAGTGAACATGATGGTATACAAGCTTTAAATTGGGGGGACTCTGCTATAGAGCCAATGGGGGCAGGATGGCCCATTAGCAAGGAAAGTATCAACTTTCTTTCAGAGAGTTGTCAATTATTCTGTGATGAGGAAGATCGGAATATTAATAAATTTGATGTTCAACTTTCAACATTGACATATGCATTTGAACAAAGGGTAGCTGGCCAGAGATTTGAGCAGGCTTTTGAGTTGGTACCTAGTATAATTGAATGTTTCGAGTATCGTTCACCAGTTGTTCATTTGTTAAATTTATCATGAAGGTGTTTCTAGGGTTTTATGGGTAGTCAAAAACAAATTGTTATTCATTGTGGGTTTCATAAAACAGCTTCATCTTCAATTCAATATTCATTAGCTGATAATCGAAAAAAATTAAAAAAGCTAGGCTATTATTATCCTGAAATGAGGTTTGATAATAAGCTGTTTTACAATCAATCTATACCACTATATGGCTTGTTCACTACACATCCAGAAAAGTTTCAACATTACGTTATTCATAACCAATTCGATCCGACACAAGTTAATAAGAAAATAAAAGCACTTCTAGATGAAAATTGTTTTAGATACGATCGGCTCATATTTTCTGATGAATTTATATCCTCATTGAATAAAGATGAGTTAGTTAAATTAAAAAAGCATTTTGAAACCTTGGGTTTTGATATCAGAATTATTACTTTTGTAAGAGACCCCTGTAATCTTTTTACTTCGCAAATTCAGCAAAGAATTCCTTCAAATACAATTCAAACTATGCTGGATGCGGTGGATAAAGTACAAGGTAGTCATTCTAAAGTGAGTAGATTAATGGCTGTGTTCGGTTCTGCGGTAGAGTTTCATTGTTTCGAAAAAGCCTGTCAATTTGAAGGTGGTCCAGCTGCTTATTTCTTTAATTTATTAGCACTTAAACGCAATGTTTCATTCAAGTATAAAAGTGTCAATGAGTCAAGATCTAACCATGCAGTAAGACTGATTAGCTATATCAATGAGAACAAAGGTAAGCAAATATTCCGCCGCCAAGATTTGTTTGATTTGTACGAGATTAAAGGCAATAAATTTGTCTTAAACAAAAGCGAAATGGCTCAGGTTGAGACATCTCTTGTCGATGCGAGAAATAAAGTTGCTGACATTTTAGGTGATGACTTTTTCTTACCCATCAATTTTTCTTCAAGAGATGACTTAGCCTGGAAGAAACAACAATTAAGTACAGTTATTTCTCTTATTCCTAAGCTGAAAAAACCGATTGCTCTTTTAATTTATAAATATTTCTTGCAGGAAAAAACTGTTAGCCCAGATCAATTAGAAAAAATAGAAATATGTATTAATAAAACTTTTCCTAATACAGTAAATCCTGGGGAAAAGTCGGTGATTAGAAATAAAGCTAAAACTAAAAGGTTCAGAAAACTAATTTTGCATGTCGGGCCTGATAAAACGGGCTCAACTGCGATACAAAAAAACTTAGATGGTAATCGAGAGACTTTATTAAAGCAGGGTGTTTTTTACCCTGAAGGTAACACTACGACAGGTGGTACACACAGGCATCATGTTTTAGGTTCCTGTTTTACACAAAGAGAGAACTTGTTTGACTACAACGCAGCATTTAACCGTGAACAACATTTAGAGTTGATACTTGAACGAGATAACAATTATCTTACTTACTTAACTAATGAGTTAAATACAGTTGAAGCAGAAGTATTGGTTTTATCATGCGAGGGCTTTGCTTATTTAACTGAAACAGCCTGTCGCGGACTGCAACAGTTTCTTTCAGCTTATTGTGATGAAATCGAAGTCGTTTTTTATGTTAGAGCACCATTATCCTATGCTATCAGCAGATGTAGCCAGCAAGTTAAACAAGGGAAAAATGGGTTTGTTGATCTTGATACTGCTCATATGCCATTTAAAACTATTTTACAGAAGTTTGCAGATGTGTATGGTAAAGAAAACCTTAACCTGAGAATGTTTGATAGGACAAAATTGATTGAAGGGGATGTTGTTTTAGATTTTCTATCTCTACTTGCAATACCACATTCCGCACTTGAGGAACTAACACGATTAGGAACCCAAAAAAACCCATCTTTGTCTGAGCCGGCAATATTAATTGGTAATAGAATGGTAGAGTTACTCGATGGTTTTATTCCATCTGGAGCTGAATTTAAAACGACTAAGCAAAGAGGAATTGGTGACAAATTTCTACCCCGGATAAAAGGACAAAAGTTAAGGTTATCTCAGACAGAGCAGGAATCAATCCTTACATTATCTAAACCTCATCTAGATTATTTGAAAAATGAGTTTTCTATCCAGCTAAAGCCGGAGGGTGTGACTACCAGAGATGATTCGAATGATTTATCCCAACAGGTAATTAATTTTGCTGCTAGGGTACTTATTAATGTGCTTGTTCCTGATTTCGATCTGAATACAGGTACTAGACGTGATGTTATTACGAACGTTCAAAACGAAGATAATGGTAGGTCAGCTACGGAGTCTATAGTCAGTATACATAGACCTAAAACTAGTAAGTTTAAAAAGGTTATCTTACATATCGGCCCTGATAAAACAGGATCAACTTCCATTCAAAAGACATTAGATGCCGGCCGAGAATTGTTATTGCAACAGGGGGTATTTATTGGTCCAAATGGCAAGCAGGCAATACTAGGTTCCTGTATGTCACCAGAACCTCGGGAGTTTGAATACAACCGTTTGCATAGTCAAGGCATGAATGATCAGGCTATTCAAAAACGCGATAGTCATTATATAACGTCACTTCGTAAGCAATTGAGTGAAACTCAAGCTGATATTTTAGTATTGTCTGCGGAGGGTTTTGCATACTTACCAGAACTTGCCTTTGCACGGTTCAAAGAGTTTTTAAGTGAATATTGTGAAGAAATAGAAATTGTTTTATATATAAGGGAACCGTTGTCATTTGCTAAAAGTGCTATGAGTCAGAGAGTGAAAACAGGTGAAAGGGCTTGGGAAGGCATATCGGTGCCTATTTTACCTTATCGATCAATCATAGAGAATTTGCTGGCGGTTTTCGATAAAAAACAACTCAACTTAAGGTTGTTTGCAAGGGAAAGTTTACCGAAAGGTAACGTAGTGCTCGATTTCTTGTCGTTGCTTGATTTGCCCAAGGGTGTACAGGGCAAATTGGAGCAATTAACCCCTAGTGAAAATTCTTCATTAACGCAGGAAGGACTATTGGTTGGTGATCGAATGATAGAACTATTGGATGGCTTCTTATCATTTGGACCTGAGTTTAGTAAGAAAACGGGGATTGGAAAAGTTTTTTTACCAAGGATACAAGGCCAAAAAATTCGATTAACAGGTTCTCAAACTAAAGTTATTTTAAGTTCGTCAAAACCTCATACTGATTATCTTGAGCAAGAATTTGGTTTACATCTTCAGTCAGAACAGAACCAAATTGAGGGGCAGGCGCCATTAACTGGCGATATGATCGATTTTTCTGCTCGTACACTACTTAATGTTTTAGTGCCTGATTTTGAGGTGACAACTAATCTACCAAACGTAGTAGAGCAAAAAAAGAGCATAAGCAAACGTATTGCCGGACTAAAACTGAATGCTAAAAGAAATTTTTATCTATTTGTAGCGGAGCATAAACACCATTTGGATTCATATCCAAAACTTCGACGTTATGTTAAAAGCATATGGGTAAAATCAGGCTTAAATAAAAAATGAAAGTAATTTTAGATATTGAGTGTATAAAACCACCTCTGACTGGTATAGGCCGATACGCTCATGTGCTCGCTCTAGATTTAAAAGATTCTGCATTGGTAGAAGAGATTCAATTTATTGCGCCACCCTATACTTCATTGCTTTCGGTAACAGATGTAGAAAACTATCTAGAAGCCAGGTTATCTAGTAGAAAAACTAATCAGTTTACTGGTAAAGAGTCAAATATCCAGTGGTGGCAACCTCGATCTTTTTTGCGGTTAATTAAAGATAATATCCCTTTTAGATCGTTTTTAAGGGCTGGTTATTACAGTTTGAAAAACAAACAATACTGTAAGCTTATGTCTAAGTATCCTCAGTATGTGTTTCATAGTCCTAATTTTCATTTGGCTTTGATGTCAAATAAATCAGTTGTCACAATCCATGATTTATCAGTATTAAGGCACCCTGAGTGTCATCCGGAAGATCGAACTGATTTTTGGAGCAAGGAAATTTATAAGGTTGCTGAACGAGCAACAAAAATTATTACTGTTTCTGAATTTCAAAAACAAGAAATAATTGAATTATTGGGTGTTGATGCAGATAAAATCCACGTAGTGTATCTAGGTGTTGAATCGAAATTCAGACCTTATAACCAAGAAGATAGTCAAGATGTACTGCAAAAATACGGTCTTGAATACAAACAATATAGTTTAGTTGTTTCTACCATAGAGCCTAGGAAAAATTTTATTCGATTGTTAAAGGCATTTGAGCAATTACCTAAATCGATGAGGAGATCTTATCCACTTGCGGTAGTAGGAGATAAAGGATGGATGAGCGGAGAAATTCATAAAGTGATAACGGGCTTGATTGAAAAAAAAGAAGCGGTAAGGCTGGGTTATGTTGATGAGGCTGACTTACCTTATTTATATGCATCAGCGACGGTATTTTTATACCCATCAATCTACGAAGGTTTTGGCTTACCAGTTCTTGAAGCAATGGCGAGTGGTACACCAGTACTGACATCGAATACAAGTTCACTTCCTGAAGTTGCTGGAGAAGGGTGTTTACTAATCGATCCGTATTCTATCGAAGATATTACAACAGCTTGGCAAAATATATTAGGAGATCTTGCATTGAGAGAAGAGCTCAGCGAAGCAGGCATTATACAAGCTAAGAAATTTTCATGGCAACGTTGTGCACAGCAGACTATCGAAGTGTATGAAAAGGCAGAACGTTGAATGAGTAAAAAGAAATTTAAAAAAGTTATTCTTCACGTTGGAGTAGACAAAACAGGTTCTACAGCGATACAAAATTCGATGGTTAGTTTCCAAAGCTTGCTGCTCGAAAACGGTGTATTTTATCCAGACGGATGGGACAAAAGAGTTAATCATCATACCCTCGCGTCTTGTTTTTCGGCTGAGTCTGACCCATTTGTATCCACATTACTATTTCACAAGCTTCCACCAGAAAAAATTATTAAACGAAATCAAAAGTATATTGCTTTAATTAGAGAACAGATTAATGCTGTTCAGGCAGATACTTTAGTATTTTCATGGGAGGGCTTTGTCCACCTTAGTGGCGAAACATTTAGAAACTTTAAGACTTTTCTTAAAGAGTACAGTGATGCTATTGAAATCGTATTTTACGCAAGACCACCTTTATCATATGGCACTAGCGCTTTCAGCCAGCAAGTTAAAGAGGGGAACGGTTTTTCAGATGACTTTTCCCCCGCTTTTCCATATAAGGATAGATTGGAAACGTTAATTGATGTTTTTGGCAAAGAGCAAATTAATCTACGATCGTTTGAAAAAACGGCATTGCCAAACGGGAATGTTGTTGAGGATTTTTTATTATTATTAAATTTACCAAAACGAGTTAGAAAACATATTCTGGCCGGTGTCCCTCGGGCTAATAAATCTTTAACAGCTGAAGCTATTTCTATAGGTAATAAGCTAATAACTATATCAAAGGCCTCTCCTCAAACAATTAGTGGAGTCAACTTTAAGAGCGATATTGGGCAAAAGTACTTTCCAAGAATAACAGGGCATACATTCCAGCTTACTGAAAGACAAAGACAAAGTGTACTTGGGGTTAGTAAGCCACATACTGATTACCTTGCTGCTGAATTTGGCCTTGTATTTAAAGAGGAACAACTACCTGCAGTTAAACCGTTGGAGATTGCTCCAGAAACGATAGGTTTTGCAGCAAAAGCACTATTAGATGTGGTGATATCAGATTCTGATACCGCTACGAAAATGAAAATACGGACTGATGAACCTCTAACGAAAAATGAAGAAGAGATAGTGTCTGAGAATGAGCCTTTCTCAAAGCAGAAAAAGGCTAAATTTAAGAAAGTAATATTGCATGTGGGCCCAGATAAAACGGGATCGACATCAATACAGAGCGCGTTGGGGGGTAGCCGAGAACTCCTGCTCGAAAATAATGTTTTTTATCCATTAACTTCCTTAGATGTTGAATCTAGACATCATATTTTTGGATCTTGTTTTACTAGTGGCGAAGAGCTTTTTGTATATAACCCACAATTTAATAAAAAAAATCTTGAAGAGCTTTTAGATAGAGACCGTCAGTATTTACTCTATTTGTCTAGGGAGTTAGATGAAACGCAGGCCGATATAGTCGTTTTGTCATGCGAGGGTTTTGTACACCTTTCTGATATTGCGCTTGATAAAATGAAGCGATTCCTTGACCAATACTGCGATACTGTAGAAGTTGTCCTATATGCCAGAGCACCATTATCGTACGCTACTAGTGCGATGAGTCAAAGAGTTAAAACGGGCAAACGCATGTGGCAAAATCAACATATACCTATATTAATATACGAGATATTTTTGAAGCGATTGAGCCTTGTTTTTGGAAAACACCAGCTGAATGTTCGACTATATTCAAAAGAGTCGCTTCCTCAAGGGAATGTTGTACTCGACTTTCTATCATTGCTTAATTTGTCGAGCCAAGTTGAAAGGAGAATAATCAGAAAGGAAACATCACGAAACCCATCATTATCACAAGAAGGGCTTTTGATAGGAGACAGAATGGTAGAGTTGTTGAATGGCTATATTGCTACAGGGCGAGAATTTCGAAAAGAAAGAAATTTGGGTGAAAAGTACCTACCAGCAATACAAGGTAGGAAAATCCATTTAACAGACCGGCAACAGGAAATTATTCTTGCTCATGCTAAACCACATCTAACCTACCTGAATAAAGAATTTGGTATTCATTTTCATGAAGAAAATCAATATATTTATCAACCTCTTGCTATTTATGAGCATACAATAGATTTTACGGCAAAAGTATTATTGAATGTTCTAGTTCCAGATTTTGACATATCTGTTATGGAGTCTAAGAAACAAAGCGACGAAAAGTTGAAAAAATCTGGAGAGGTTAGAGTTTTGCTCAATGGCAACTCTTTATTTTCGTTACCCAAGCTAAAAGACCTCCAAGGCCAATGTTTAAAGTTTAAGGGTAAGCTTAAATTACGACTAAACCGATATTTTAATAAAGATATAGTATGAGAGTCATATTGGATATAGAGTCGATCAACCACCCATTAACAGGGATAGGAAGATATACACTAACTCTAACACGTGAATTATTGAAATCACCACGTGTTACAGAGGTTGGGCTGATAAAATTAGCAGATCAAATGTTGTTGACTACACCTGTGCAATTAGAAGCATACATCGAGCAAATAATTCCCACTGAAATACGGGCGGTGAAACCAGAAGACAGGAATAATATTGAATATAAACATGTACCATTTTGGCGTTATATCCCTTTTTGGGATTCTATACCTTATCGCAAGCAAATTCCCTTCAGGGAGGCTTTCATAAGGCATTACAATAATTTTAAATACTGGCGTCTAGAACGCAGGTATCGACAATTAGAACTATTTAAGTTTTTTTCTGACCAGAGTACCCATTTACTAGAAGGCTGGCAGAGTAAATTTAATCAAAAGCAATATAAAAATATAGTAAATAATAAGTCATTAGAATACATTTTCCATGGTCCTAATTTTCATTTAGCATTGATGCCAAATAAATCAGTCGTCACAATCCATGATTTATCAGTATTAAGGCACCCTGAGTGTCATCCAGAAGATCGAACTGATTTTTGGAACAAGGAAATTTATAAGGTTGCCGAACGATCAACAAAAATCATTACTGTTTCTGAATTTCAAAAACAAGAAATAATTGAATTATTGGGTGTTGATGCAGATAAAATCCACGTAGTGTATTTAGGAGTTGAATCGAAATTCAGACCTTATAACCCAGAAGATAGCCAAGATGTACTGCAAAAATACGGCCTTGAATACAAACAATATAGTTTAGTTGTTTCTACCATAGAGCCCAGGAAAAATTTTATCCGATTGTTAAAGGCATTTGAGCAATTACCTAAATCGATGAGGAGAACTTATCCACTTGCGATAGTAGGAGATAAAGGGTGGAAGAGTGAAGAAATTCATAAAGTGATAACGGGCTTAATTGAAAAAAAAGAAGCGGTAAGGCTGGGTTATGTTGATGAGGCTGACTTACCTTATTTATATGCATCAGCGGCGGTATTTTTATACCCATCAATCTACGAAGGTTTTGGCTTACCCGTCCTTGAAGCAATGGCGAGTGGTACACCAGTACTGACATCGAATACGAGTTCGCTTCCTGAAGTTGCTGGAGAAGGGTGTTTACTAGTCGATCCATACTCTATCGAAGATATTACAACAGCTTGGAAAAATTTATTAGGAGATCTTGCATTGAGAGAAGAGCTCAGCGAAGCAGGAATTAGACAAGCTAAGAAATTTTCATGGCAACGTTGTGCACAGCAGACTATCGAAGTGTACGAAAAGGCAGAACGTTGAATGAGTAATTCATCAAAAACTATTCGAGTTCTACATTTTTATAAAACTTGTTATCCGTATTCCTTTGGAGGAGTGGAACAAGTTATTCACCAACTTTGTATGGGTGGGACTAGCCATGGCATTGTCAATGAGGTACTTGTATTGAGCCCTGAAGGTACTGATGAAACTGTTGAAGTAGATGGGTATACTATCCATCGAGTAAAACAGACTTTTGAGGTAGCATCGACTGGTTTTTCAATAAAAGCATTCAGTCGTTTTAAGAAACTGGCTAAAGAGGTTGATGTTATTCATTACCACTTCCCATGGCCTTTTATGGATCTGGTGCATATTTTTTCCCGGTTAAAAAAGCCAAGTGTTGTTAGTTATCATTCAGATATCATCAGGCAAAAAACATTATTGAAATTTTACCGCCCCTTAATGCATTACTTTTTATCAGATGTTACTTCTATTACAGCAGCATCACCCAATTATTTAGCATCTAGTAATGTGTTAGAGCAATATAAAGATAAAAGTGAGGTCATCCCTTTTGGTTTAGACCGGCATAGTTATCCAATTCCTGAAACAGAATTATTTGAACAGTGGGAAAAAGTGACAGGCAATAAATTTTTCTTATTTTTAGGTGTATTACGTTATTATAAGGGCCTTCATATCTTATTAGATGCCTTGATTGGGTTAGATTATCCTGTAGTAATAGCGGGTTCAGGGCCCATTGAAACAGAATTATTTGAGCATGCGCAGAAATTAAATTTGAAAAATGTTCACTTTGTAGGAAAAGTGTCGGAAGAAGATAAATCTACTTTATTATCGACATGCTATGGTGTGGTTTTTCCATCACACCTACGATCAGAGGCTTTTGGTATTTCTTTATTAGAAGGCGCCATGTATGGTAAACCGATGATCTCAAGTGAAATTGGTACAGGAACGACGTACATTAATATAGATAAAAAAACGGGGGTAGTTATACCGCCGAGTGATCACGAAGCTTTGAAAGAGGCCTTGAAGTATCTGTGGGAAAATGAACAAGAAGCTAAGGAAATGGGTAGAAATGCTGAAGCACGTTATTGGGAACTATTTACGGCTGGTAAAATGGTCGAATCATATGCTGACTTGTATAGGCAATTATAGAATAAATAATCTAATCATTAGGGTAAACACAACTTCTTTATAATTGTATCAGCTGGTGCTAAACCATCAATTTTCGAGAATAGAAACGACTCTAACTTAATATCAGTTTTAACCCGGCTAGTAAAAGAGCAAATGCAAGTATTAATTTGACTATATTAACGGGAACTTGTTTGATTAGTAAACTTCCTAAGAGAGCCATTGGTATTGAACCGACTAGTAATAATGTTAGTATTTTAATATCCGCATAGCCCATAATTAAAAAGCTAATTCCACCTACTAATGATACAGGGATGGCATGGATGGTGTCTGTTGCAATAAGAGGTCTTGGTTCCATCCTAAGCGGATAAATTGTACGCAGAAAAACGGCGCCCAGTGCGCCCGCACCGACTGAAGTCATGGTAATCAAAGCCCCAAGTATGCTACCCGACAAAATTGTCAATGGGGTTTGCAGGCGTTTGAATTGCTTGGGTGATGCAATTCGTTTGGCCCGCTGGCTGAGCTGCAAACGCTGGCCTAAAATTAACGAAATCCCAGAAAATAGAATCAGAAAACCTAATAAATTTATAATCCATCCTGGACTTTGAAACAGATGGCCTTGATGAGCAAGAATCACAACAATAATTGTAGCAGTTAGGCTACCAGCCCATAGGCGCCTGACGATCTGCCAATCGACCAACTGATTGCGGATGTGCATGCTTCCAGCAGCTAGTTTAGTGATGGTGGCAAAGAGTAGATCGGTGGCAACCACGGTTTGTAGCTCTACGCCAAAGCCAAGTAATAATATAGGTGCCATTAAGGCTCCACCACCTACACCTGTGAGGCCAACAATAAAGCCAACTAGTGCACCAGCAAAAGGGGCCCAAATAAGATCGAGGGTCACACCTTTCCTCTAGCTACAAAATACGGATTCAAAATGTTAGTCTTTCCATACCTGAGTTCGCTACCATCAACTTGGGTTACGCTGCCCCCCGCACCTTCTAATACTGCATGAGCTGCGGCGGTATCCCACTCACATGTTGGTGCTAATCTCGGATAAATATCAGCTTCTCCTTCAGCAATACGTAGAAACTTTAAGCTACTTCCCGCCTGAACAAGTTCAATTTCACCTACTAGGGCGTCAATAAATGTCTCTGTTTCTGGATTTAGATGGCTTTTACTGGCAAAAACTCTTGTGACATTACTGGTTTTTTTTACATGAATTGCTTGAAACGATGTGTTATTAGATGATTTGAAAGAGTCGTGTCCTTTCCCACCCCAATAAAGCGTATCTAACGCAGGGATGCCGACAAATCCAAATACAGGTTTATGGTTATTGATAAGTGCTAAATTGACAGTAAATTCATCACTCTTATTAATAAATTCTTTTGTGCCATCAAGGGGATCAATAAGCCAATATAGTTGATGATCTTTTGGTATCACAAGTGAACTATCATCTTCTTCACTAACAACCGGCATATTAGGTGTTATAGCAGAAAGGCCCTTAATTAATACATTATGAGCCGCTAAATCAGCTTTAGTGACAGGTGAATTATTGCTTTTGAGTTCAATATCAAAATTGTCAGAGTGATATATTTCAAGTATGGCAGCACCTGCATCAATTACCAATTTTTTCAATTGTTCGAGATAATCTGGAGACAATGGCAGTCCGTCAAGGGTCATGCTCTAAACTCCATTTGAGTCAATAATTCTTGTATAAGGTCATCCACTTCTTTATTGTCTGTTTTTAAATGAAATTCTGGATTTTGTGGTATTTCATAGGGACTGTTTATACCGGTAAAGTTTGGAATTTGTCCATTGCGTGCTTTTTTGTATAAACCTTTTGGATCGCGTGACTCTGCAACTTCTAGTGGCGTATCAACAAAAATTTCGATAAATTCATCGTCATCAAAAATTTCACGAGCTGCATCACGTTCGGCTTGGAATGGCGATATAAAAGCTGTTAAAACAACAACACCAGCATCTAGCATGAGTCTGGCAACTTCAGCGATACGTCTGATATTTTCAATGCGGTCAGCATCGGTAAAACCAAGATCTTTATTCAGACGATGTCGGATATTATCGCCATCTAAAATATAAGTACGTATACCTTGTTTATGCAATGCAGTTTCAAGAGCATTAGCGATCGTTGATTTACCTGAACCCGATAAGCCAGTAAACCACAGTACTTTACTAGTATGGCCATTAAGGTGTCTTCTTGCTTGTTTGTCGACATCCAATTTTTGATTATGAACATTAGTGGCTCTACGCAAGGCAAAGTCGATCATGCCTGCCCCCACAGTTTGGTTATTCATCCTATCGATAAGTATAAAACTTCCCATAGGAGGACAGTCTTTAAAGCTTTCAAAAGCAATAGGATGATTAACTTGTAGGTTAACAACGCAAAGATCATTAAGCTCAAGTTGCGTGGCAGAAAGGTGTTCGGAGGTATTGATATTGATTTTGTATTTGATATCAGTAATTTGACCACTGATTCGATTAGTACCTATTTTTAACCAATATGATCTTCCAATATAACCGGGTTCTTGATCCATCCAAACCAACTGTACTTCGAATTGATCTGATACTTCACATGGACTATCTGCAGAGACAATGACATCACCTCGAGATGCATCTATTTCTCGATCTAAAGTAACAGTGACAGCCTGACCAGCTTCGGCTTTAACTAAGTTATCTTCAAAAAGAACAATAGATTCGATGGTAGCGGTTTCACCTGAAGGTAAAACACGTATTTTTTGGCCTACAGAAGCAGCTCCAGCTTCGATAGTGCCAGAAAAACCACGAAAGTCTAGATTAGGACGGTTTACCCATTGAACAGGTAATCTAAGCGCATGATCGATGCGGGAAAGTTGTGTATTAACAGTTTCTAAAAAACCTAATAAGGTTGGACCTTGATACCAAGCTGTCTTTTGAGAGCGCTCAACAACATTATCACCTTTTAATGCAGCCATAGGAATGGGCGTGATAGTGTCAAAATTCATTTCTTCAGCAAAAGAACGGAAATCGCTTTCAATTTCTTCGTAAACAGCCTGCTGGTAATCAACTAGATCCATTTTATTAATGGCGACAACAATATTTTTTATTCCGAGAGCAGAACATATCATTGAGTGGCGTTTAGTTTGTGTAAGTACGCCTTGACGTGCATCTATTAAAATAACAGCGACATCAGCTGTGGATGCGCCAGTGAACATGTTGCGGGTATATTGTTCATGTCCAGGCGTATCAGCAACGATAAATTTACGTTTATCGGTAGAAAAAAAGCGATAGGCGACATCTATGGTAATACCTTGTTCGCGTTCAGCAGCTAGACCATCAACCAGTAATGCAAAGTCTATATCGCCACCTTGCGTGCCCATTTTCTTTGAATCATTACGCAGTGAAGCAACCTGATCTTCAAATATTTGTTGGGCCTCGTACAGCATACGGCCAATAAGTGTGCTTTTGCCATCATCGACGCTGCCACAGGTGATAAATCTGAGTGTATCTAGTGAGGCTTGTTCTTCGAGGTAAGCATTAACTTTAGTTTCTGCAGTCTGGTTAGATAAATTGGACATTAGAAATAGCCCTCTTGTTTTTTCTTTTCCATTGAGGCTGATGAGTCTGAGTCAATTGCACGGCCTTGACGTTCACTTGTTTTAGCGCTGAGTAACTCAAGAACAATAGAGGCTAAATCATCGGCATCTGATTCGATAGCACCTGTTAAGGGGTAACAACCAAGAGTTCGGAAACGTACTTTCTTAAGTTGAATTTGTTCATCAGGAAATAATTTGAAGCGATCATCATCGATCATAGTTAACATGCCATCCCTTTCAACGACAGGTCTTTCAGCAGCAAAATACAGTGGTACGATAGGAATTTGTTCGCGATAAATATATTGCCAGATATCCAGTTCGGTCCAGTTCGATATAGGGAACACGCGAATACTTTCGCCTGGCTGTTTAGTGCCGTTATAGAGGTTCCATAATTCAGGGCGTTGGTTTTTAGGATCCCAGCGATGCGTTGCTGTTCTAAACGAAAATACGCGCTCCTTAGCCCGACTTTTTTCTTCATCTCTACGAGCACCACCAAAAGCAACATCAAACTTATATTTATCCAAAGCTTGTTTTAAGCCTTGAGTTTTCATAATGTCTGTATGTAAGGATGAACCATGGTCTAGGGGGTTGATATTTTTTTCTATCCCTTCCGGATTAATATGGACTAATAGATCCATGCCACTTTCACGTGCCATATGATCTCTAAAATCATACATTGCTTGAAACTTCCAGCGCGTATCTACATGAAGTAGAGGAAATGGGGGAGGACTCGGATAAAAGGCTTTACGTGCTAAGTGAAGCATAACAGCAGAATCTTTACCTACGGAGTACAGCATGACAGGGTTATCGGCTTCTGCCATGACTTCCCTTATGATGTGCATACTCTCAGCTTCTAACCTATCTAAATGTGTTAGTTGATCAGACTGGTGAGTTTTAGTGTTTTTCATCAATTGTTCAATTTCTACATGACCAACTGAATAGACTTCCATTGCTAAATGGGCATTTCCATCTTCTGACTGTATAACAGTATTGGTTTTAGACTCTTTTATAAGAAGGCGACAGCTTGCTACAACGATACCCGAAGGCACAATGACAATATTTTTGTTTGTATGTTGAATAAGTGCGTGTAACGCTTCTTTTAAAAAGTCGGAGGATAACTTTTCACCATCTCCAACTATCCAGCGTCGGCCCATGCGCCGGTCGTTGGTATACAAAATCCAGGTAGATGCATCAATTTGATGATATTGCATCACTAAAAATAATTGTCTTTTACGCTGAGCAGTCTCGATAACATGTTTTAAAACGACTTTCTTGGCTGGACGGTCATGTTCATCAACTAATTTTTCGACATTTAAACTTTCAGGGAAATTACAAGAAGAGATAGCCCGTTCTGCTGACTTGATTGCTGCTTCGGAATTATCTAAATCTAAAGCTTTAGCAATTGAAGCTGTATCCCAAACAATGAGATCGCCTCTTTCAGTGCGAGAATGAAATGGAATAACTTTGTCTTTATTTGACATGCTGTTGTATCTCAAAGGGGATTCTAGTGAAATAGTCTAACTAAAACTATAAATAATGTAAATAATTGCAAATAGAGACATATTGATAAAGATAATATAAATAGCGCTGTTTAATTGTCTTGTATTCGATAGTGCTTATTAGTTAAATAACTTTCAACAAATTAACCATTCAATTAAGAACTCATCCGTTTTTGATGTAGTATTAGCTAACTTAAAAGGATATTTGGCGTGCAAGACTCTGATTATTGAGTATAGGCTTAATCATCCATGTGGTGGCTACTTAACTTAACAAGGTTTTAACTATACTGTGGCACAGGATACGAAACTTCATTCCATATCTAAGTGGTTCTTAAGTCAATCACGCTCTTCTAAGAGGGGGATAACTTTAATAGTCGATATTTTTGCTGTAGTTGTATCTTTATGGGTAGCGTTTTCATTACGCTACAGTGAGTTTTATATACCACCACAGCAGCAATTGTGGGTTTTTGTAGTCGCACCTCTCCTAGCAATTCCAGTATTTATACGTTTAGGTCTTTACCGAGCAATAGTTCGTTACATAGGTGTGGATGCACTGTTTACTATATTCAAAGCCGTTGCGTTATATACATTATTGCTGGTTACTGTGGTCTTGCTAGCTGGTTCATTCGCGGGAGTAGTACCAAGAACAGTATATGGGATCAATGCATTGATTCTACTACTGTTTACGGGTGGTAGTCGTTTGTTAGCGAGATGGTGGTTCTCTGATCTGTTCGATAGGAAAGAGTTTGCATCTCAGCAAGTACTACCGAATGTATTGATTTTTGGCGCTAGTTCATCAGGAACCCAATTATCACTAGCATTAAACCGCTCACGTCAACAAAAACCGGTAGCCTTTGTAGATGATGCTAAACAGTTACACAATCAAATAATTAATAATTTAGTAGTTTATCCAACGGAAAAGTTAGCTTATTTGATTGAAAAATATGCAATTAGAGAAGTATTAATTGCTATTCCAAATGCATCCCGCCAACGGCGTAATGAGATAATTCGCTTATTAGAAGAATATCCTGTCCATGTACGAACCTTGCCGGATTTAAGTGATCTAGCTGAAGGCAAGGTGACGGTATCAGATATACGTGAAGTGGATATAGCTGATCTTTTAGGTCGTGAGCCAGTAGAGCCTGTGCCTGAATTATTGCATGGAAATATTACAGATAAAGTGGTGATGGTGACAGGAGCAGGAGGTTCAATTGGGTCCGAATTATGTCGACAGATAGTACGACTTTCACCGAAACAATTGATCTTGTTTGAATTGAATGAATTTAACTTATATGCAATCGACAAAGAGTTAAAAAATGATTGCCCGGATATGAAAGCTATCGCTTTACTAGGCTCAGTTCAAGATAAACAGCGCTTGAAGACAATTTTCAAGCAGTTTGATGTTGATACGATATATCATGCTGCTGCATACAAACATGTACCACTGGTAGAGCAAAATATCGCAGAAGGAATAAGAAATAATGTATTAGGCACACTCAATTGTGCTATGGCTGCCATTGAAGCAAAAGTGGATACATTCGTATTAATTTCTACAGATAAAGCGGTAAGACCAACTAATACTATGGGGGCAAGTAAACGTTTGGCTGAATTGACTTTGCAAGCGCTGAGCGAGTCGAAAGATTTTGACAATACCACACGATTTACAATGGTTCGATTTGGTAATGTATTAGGTTCTTCTGGTTCTGTCGTCCCTCTTTTTCGTGAGCAAATTGCCAATGGTGGTCCAGTGACCGTAACGGATAAACGAATCATTCGTTATTTTATGACTATCCCTGAAGCAGCTGAGTTAGTTATTCAGGCAGGCGCTATGGGACAAGGTGGGGATGTTTTTGTATTGGATATGGGTGAACCGGTAAAAATTGCTGAACTAGCAAAACGGATGATTCACTTAAGTGGTTTTATCGAGAAGGATGAAAACCAACCTGATGGCGATATTGAGATTATCTATACAGGGTTACGGCCTGGTGAAAAACTCTATGAAGAATTATTAATAGGCGATAACGTGATGTCTACGCAACATAGCAAAATTATGCGTGCCCAAGAATCAATTATTAAATGGCCTATTTTGGCAAGTGTTTTTGCAGATATACAAAAGGCTATAGACGAGAATGATTATCAAAAAGTAAGGGATATCATTTTAATTCACGTTGATGGCTTTAAACCGCAATGTGGTATAGAGGATTGGCTGCACTAACTTATCACTATTTCTGTGATGAGAATAACTGCAAAGCACAATTAAGCCGTGTAGAATGAGCTTTAATTTTCGATTGAGAGTAGTCGTATGTGTGGCATTGTAGGTGGCATTGCAGAACGTAATGTTGTCCCTGTTTTAGTAGAGGGACTAAGACGCCTTGAATATAGAGGATATGATTCGTCAGGTATTGCCGTTTGCGAAAGTCTAGGTCAGCTAGAACGGGTACGTGCTATAGGAAAGATAAAAAACTTACAGGAAAAAATTGAGAAGAGGGACGAAGCATTGACCGCACCTCTAGCCATTGCTCATACACGTTGGGCTACCCATGGAGTGCCATCAGAAAAAAATGCACACCCCCATGTCAGCAATAATCTTGTCGCTGTTGTACACAATGGCATTATTGAAAATTATCAAGAAATAAAAGCACGTCAGCAAGCTGCAGGTTATCAATTTGAATCTGATACGGATACCGAGGTAGTTGCTCATGCTATCCATAGTTATTTAGAAAAAGGCTGTGAGCTTTACGATGCTGTTCGAGCTGCTACGGCAGAGTTTAAAGGTGCTTATGCAATAGGTGTAATCAATCATCAGCAACCAGACACCCTAATTGCGGCTCGTAAAGGCAGTCCTTTAGTTATTGGTATCGGTATTGGTGAACATTTTATCGCTTCAGATGTGTCAGCATTATTACCGGTCACACAACAGTTCATTTTCCTTGAAGAAGGCGATATAGCAAAAGTAACGCGGGAAAAAGTTGCGATCTTTGATAACAATGGAGATGCTGTTGAACGTGAAATTAGGCAATCTAACCTTTCAGCAACCTCGGTTGAACTAGGAAAGCATAAGCATTATATGCACAAAGAAATCTTTGAACAGCCACAAGCTGTCATTGATACATTGGAAGGCAGGATAAGTCATGAGCATGTCCTTGTTTCAAGTTTTGGTCATGGTGCAGAGTCAGTGTTAGAAACTGTTCAGCAAGTGCAAATTATCGCTTGTGGTACTAGTTACCACGCTGGTTTAGTCGCCAAATACTGGTTTGAAGATATATTAGCAATGCCGTGTTATGTTGAAGTCGCTAGTGAATTTCGTTACCGAAATCCAGTATATCTAGATAAAACTTTATTTGTCACAATTAGCCAATCTGGCGAAACTGCCGATACATTAGCTGCACTGCAGCAAGTCAATTTATTTAGAAAGAAAAGTGTTACTAGTGGAGCGGATAAAAACAAAGCATGTGCTATTTCCACATTAGCCATTTGTAATGTTGCAGAATCTAGTTTAACTAGGGAATCAGACTTAACCTGCCTTACACATGCGGGTCCAGAAATTGGTGTCGCATCTACAAAAGCATTTACAACCCAGCTTGTTACCCTAGCTTTATTATTAGTTAGTATTGGCAAAGTACAAAACCGCATAAGTGATGGACAGGAACAAAGAATTATAGAAGGACTGCAAAAGCTACCCAATTTGATAAATAGTGCTTTAAAACATGAAAAAACAATCAAAATAATAGCGAGACTGTTTGCAGATAAGCAACATGCCTTATTTCTAGGTCGTGGAACAATGTATCCCATTGCACTAGAAGGAGCGTTGAAGTTAAAAGAAATTAGTTATATTCATGCTGAAGCCTACCCTGCAGGTGAATTGAAACATGGTCCTCTAGCACTCATTGATGAAAATATGCCCGTTATTGCAATCGCTCCACTTGATGATCTGTTGGAAAAACTTAAAGCGAACTTACAGGAAGTAAAAGCTCGCGGTGGACAAATGATTGTCTTTGAAGATGAGGATTCAGACATTAGTTCCGATGAAAGCTTTAAAGTGCTGAAAGTGACCCAGAATGTCGGACGTATCACTGCACCAATCACCTTTAATATTGCACTTCAGTTACTCAGTTATCATGTTGCACTGATAAAAGGGACTGATGTTGATCAGCCACGTAACTTGGCTAAGTCTGTCACTGTAGAGTAATAGGTTGGGTGAAAAAGTGACAGCTATATCTGGAGGACGCCTGCTCTCTAAGAATGTTTCATGGAACTTGTTTGGCGCTATAGTACCCCTACCTGTTGCTATTATAACTATTCCCATACTGATTGAAAATATAGGGACAGCACGTTTTGGCGTGTTGACTATAATTTGGATGGTAGTAGGTTATTTTAGCCTGTTTGATTTAGGGCTTGGTAGAGCTCTTACAAAATTGGTGGCATCGAATATAGGGAAAGAAAAAAATAGAGAAAATCCAAAATTAATTTGGACCGCAATGTCAATGATGGGGGGATTTGGCCTAGTTGGATTTATGGTTTTAGTATCTCTATCTAATTGGTTGGTAACTGATATATTAAATATTCCAGAAGGTCTGAAGTCAGAAAGCTTAACGACGTTTTATTTGTTATCTGTATCTATACCTATTGTAATAACTAGCATTGGATTAAGAGGGGTTCTTGAAGCATATCAATGTTTTAAATTTGTGAATTTGGTTAGAATTCCTGTGGGGGTATTCACGTTTCTCGGTCCAACACTTGTATTGCCTTTTTCTAATAGTTTAGTTCCAATAGTTATTGTATTAATCATCGTCAGGTTAATGGCTTGGATCGCATACATTTACTTGTCTTTTCGTATCGTTCCAGCGTTAAAGTATGATATTAAAATAAGTTGGAAGGTGGCCAGATCGTTATTAGGATTTGGAAGCTGGATGACTGTAACAAATATTGTTGGGCCTCTAATGGTTTATATGGATCGTTTTATCATCGGAGCAACGCTTTCGATGGCGGCTGTCGCTTTTTATGCTACTCCGTATGAAGTTGTTACGAAGTTATGGGTTATTTCTGGTGCGTTGATGTCAGTGTTATTTCCTGCTTTTAGTGCCGGACTTGAGCAAGATCATAAGGGTGTAATTCAATTGTTCAATACAGCTATTAAATACCTTTTTATTGTTTTCTTTCCCATCACTATTGTAATCATCACATTTTCTTATGAGGCCCTTGCTTTCTGGATTGATAATGACTTTGCGAACAATAGTAGTATAGTGCTACAGCTACTCGTGCTGGGCGTATTTATTAACGCTCATGCACAAGTCCCATTTGCTATGATACAAGGAGCAGGCCGACCTGATATAACAGCAAAACTTCACTTGATCGAGTTACCATTTTATTTATTATTGTTGGTGTGGATGCTTGATAGCTATGGGATAGTAGGAGCAGCTCTTACTTGGGTTATCAGGATCATCTTTGATTCAATAATACTTTTTGGTATCACATCAAAGGTATTGTCCAGACCATCCTTTTTTTCATCAGAAACAATGCTGAAACTGTCTGTTGTTTTTGGTGTTTTAGCTGTAGGTTTTTTTATTACTGATGCCTATTTAAAACTCCTGTTCACCTTAGTGACTGTGACCGTTTTCTTTATTATTTCATGGTATTACCTTCTAACTGAAAGTGAGAAGAACGTAATACGCGCAACAAAAATTAGAATTAAGTAGAAGTGAATAAGAAATTATGACAGAAAAATATAGAGTTCAGAAATGGCCGAGTGAGGGGCTTGAAACAGTGCCTAATTGTCCCGTATGTGGTGGTGACAAGCGTAGGGTTTTGCACGAAAACCTAGTTGATAAAGTATTTTTCTGCGCGCCTGGGAAATGGTCACTTTTTCACTGTGAATCATGTGCTAGTGCCTTCCTTGATCCTCGCCCCACCCCAGAAACAATAGGGTTAGCGTACGAAACTTACTTCACCCATGATAGCGGTGGACCAGGTAACATTATAGAGAGGCTAAAAATAAAGCTAAGAAATGGGTACTTAAATTATCGCTATGGAACTAAGCTGTACCCAGCTAGCAACATAGGTATCATCCTAGCTACTCTTATGAAAAATAGGAGAGAGTTTTTTGATTTAGCAATACGCCATTTGCCAAAATTAGAAACGAGTAAACGGTTGTTGGATTTAGGTTGTGGCAATGGAGACTATTTATTTATTGCTCGGAGTGCTGGTTGGGATGTAGTAGGAGTTGATGCTGATTCTAAAGCTGTTTCTGTGGCTTCAGAAAAGGGGATTGACGTACGTTTAGGTAATATTGAAATATTGGATCCATCTAAGGAACAGTTTGATGTTATTACTCTATCTCATGTTATAGAACATGTACATCAGCCAATCAAGGTGTTGCAAGCCTGTTACAAACTATTAAAACCAGGTGGCTTTTTATGGATAGAGACACCAAATATCCAATCCGAAGGGTATAGAATATTCAATCGTGATTGGCGAGGCCTTGAACCGCCACGTCATCTGGTTTTGTTTAATTTTAAATCTTTAACTGATGCTCTAATTGAAATTGGTTTTTCTGGAATAGAACTTCAGCCATATCGTCAGCAATGTAAACATATTTTTAAGTCAAGTAAAAATATTATGGGGAGTGAGACGTCCACTCGACACCAAATTAAAGCTATATTCTCACTACCATCTAACTTGGTAAGGAAGTCGGAAAAAATTGCCAAAAGAAGTCCATCGAAAAGAGAGTTTGTAACATTAAAGGCATGGAAAGAATAAAGATAAAATGAATTATTTATGTTCTAATAATAATGCTAACCTCCTTATCGTTAATAGCACCAATTTTATATTTTCTTGCTGTGAATTTATTAAAAAATGACAAAGACTGACGCTGTACTGGTTACTTATAATCCAGATATAGACATACTTGTACAATGTATTGAAAGCTTAAGTTCTCAGGTTAGAACAATTTGGCTTGTCGATAATTCTTCTACAACATGTAATTTTAAATCAAGTTTTGAACACCTTCCTGACGAAATAGAAATAATAAAGTTGATGGGAAATACAGGTATCGCCTATGCTCAAAATATTGGCATTGAAAAGGCAATTGAAAACGAAGCAGATTTTATTCTTCTAAGTGATCAAGATACCTTCTTCCCAGATAATTACGTAGCAAATATGCTTTCTGTTTTTGGTGGGGGGACAACAAAAATTGCAGCGGTTGCACCTTTATTTCATGATGCTATTGGTGATAATGATAATGAATGTTTTATTGTAAATTCTCGGTTTGGATTCTCTAAAATTTTCCCCAATGAAGGCCACCATAATATCTTTCAAGCTATTGCAAGTGGTTTTATTATTAAATCTTCAACATTAAGAGTCATTGGTTTAATGGAGGAAGATTTATTCATCGATTGGGTAGATTTGGAATGGTGCTGGCGAGCGATACATATGGGATACTTTATAGTGGGTAATGCTGATGTGGTTATAGAGCATAGACTTGGTGATCGGAGTATTAACTTAGGCAGTAGAGGTATTAATTTAAGGGCCCCTAGTCGCCATTATTATATAACCCGAAATGCTTTTTACTTGGCAACACGATGTAAATATTTAGATATTTGGCACAGAATTAATATTTGTTTTAAAGGTTTCGGTTATCTTTTTGGATATACTTTTTTGGCTAAACCGCGCTATGAAAATTTTAAAATGACTTTGCTTGGGTTTTACCATGGACTAAAGGGTCAGTTAGGGCGTTTGGACTAATTTAATCTAAATTTTAAGGAAAACAATGAAAGGAATTATATTAGCCGGTGGTTCTGGAACACGTTTGTATCCTTTAACAAAAGGGGTTTCAAAGCAGTTGGTGCCAGTCTATGACAAACCAATGATTTATTATCCGCTTTCAGTATTAATGTTAGCAGGGATTACTGAAATTCTGGTCATCACTACACCAGAGGATCAGGAGTCTTTTAAACGTTTACTCGGTGACGGATCGGACATCGGATTGAGTTTTAGCTATGTTGTTCAACCTTCTCCAGATGGTTTAGCTCAAGCTTTTATTCTTGGTGAAGACTTTATTGGTAGCCATGATGTCTGTTTGGTCTTGGGTGATAATATTTATCATGGCCATGATATTAAAGCAGTATTAGCTTCAGCCGTTGATAATGCCAAGCAACATAGTAAAGCGACTGTTTTTGGCTATCATGTTGCCGATCCTGAACGCTATGGGGTAGCTGAGTTTGATGAAGTTGGTAATGTTATAAGTATTGAAGAAAAACCGACTAAACCTAAGAGTAATTATGCTGTGACAGGGTTATACTTTTATCCAAATGACGTTGTTCAAAAAGCCAAGCAGATACAGCCTTCTGAGCGAGGTGAGTTGGAAATAACCAGTGTTAATCAACTTTATTTATCTGAACAGCGTCTCAAAGTTGAGCTAATGGGACGAGGTTATGCTTGGCTGGATACGGGAACTCACGAAAGTTTACTGGAAGCAGCACAATTTATAGAAACAATTGAAAAGCGGCAAGGGCTAAAAATTGCCTGCATAGAAGATATTGCATTCCAACAAGGCTACATTAGCAAAGAACAATTGATTGAATTAGCAAAACCGTTGGCTAAAAATCAATATGGGCAATATTTATTAAAACGTGCAGAAGAAGGCCAGTAAGTTTGAAATTTGTTAAACAGTCACTTCCTGATGTTCTCGTGATTGAGCCAATGTTACATGGTGATGAGCGTGGCTATTTCATGGAAACTTTTCGTCAGGATTTATTAGAAAAGGAGGTGGGTTATCAAGTTAATTTCATTCAAGATAATGAGTCTAAATCCTCGAAGGGCGTCCTAAGAGGCCTACACTACCAGCTTCCCCCCTTTGCACAAAGCAAACTTGTTCGTGTGATTGAAGGTCAAGTACTTGATATTGCGGTTGATATACGAGTGGGTAGTCCAACATACGGACATCATATAGCTATTGAGCTAACGGGGGAGAATAAAAAACAAGTTTTTATACCACATGGCTTTGCACATGGCTTTGTTGTGTTGAGTGATTTTGCGTTATTTGCTTATAAAGTAGACAACTTATACTCCCCTAATCATGATCGTGGTATTTCTTTTGAGGATAGGGCCTTAGCCATTGATTGGCTACTACCAAGAGCAGAATTGAAATTATCTGAAAAAGATAAAAACCAGCCTTTATTTAAAGATGTTGAGACTGGCTTTAAGTTTGATGTTGATTATCATGACTAAACCGTTGTTGATATTAGTAATAGGTAGTTCAGGTCAATTAGGACAGTCTTTAAAATCAGTTTCAAAGCAGTACCCGCAGTTTCAATTTACTTACAGCACTAGAAAAGAGTTAGATTTATTTGATCTCTCTACATTAGATAATTTTTTTAGCACTCAACATTTTGATGTAATCATAAACTGTGCGGCATATACAGCTGTAGATCGCGCTGAACAAGAGCCGGAGTTAGCTGAGCAGGTAAACCACATTGCTGTAAGAAAACTAGCTGACATTGCCAAACAAAATGCTTCCCTATTGATTCATCTAAGTACAGATTATGTCTTTAATGGTAGAGCCTGTGCTCCTTATTCAGAGTCTGATACGACACAGCCAAAAAGTGTCTATGGTGAGACAAAATATAAAGGTGAACAAGCAATTATAGAAACTGATTGCCATGCCTTAATTATTCGTACCAGTTGGCTATACTCTGAGTTTGGGCACAATTTTGTAAAAACCATGTTGCGTTTAGGAAAAGAACAGAAGCGGTTAAGCGTTGTTTATGATCAAGTTGGTACACCAACTTACGCGCGGGATCTTGCCAGTGCGATTATGGTACTAGTAAGTCAAAGAGGCGAGCAGCAGCGAAATGATAATTACGAATCTATTTATCATTACAGTAATGAGGGCGTGTGTTCTTGGTATGATTTTGCAAAATCTATTTTTGAGGTTTCACACATCAATTGTGAGCTGGAACCCATTGAAACGAAAGATTACCCTACTTCAGCCCAACGCCCTCACTATAGTTTACTGAATAAACAAAAAATTAAAGATGATTTTCAATTGACGATTCCGTATTGGCGGGATTCATTGAGTGATTGTTTGCAAAATCTAAAGGAAGAAAAATAAAATGGCAACGATATTAGTGACTGGTGGCGCTGGTTTTATAGGTTCAGCCGTTATCCGTCATTTAATTGCTAATACTGATCATGATGTTATTAATGTCGATAAATTAACTTATGCAGGTAATTTAGAATCGTTGATTAGCATTGAAAAAGATGAACGATATCAGTTTGAACAGGTGGATATTTGTGATGCATCAGAAGTTGAACGTGTTTTTGAGCAATTTCGACCAGATATAGTAATGCATCTAGCTGCGGAATCTCATGTAGACCGTTCTATTGACGGACCAGGAGACTTTATCCAGACTAATATTATTGGGACATATACTTTGCTAGAGCAATCTAGAACGTATTGGTCACAACTTAATACAAAAAAGAAGCAGAATTTTCGTTTTCACCATATCTCTACAGATGAGGTTTATGGTGATTTAGAAGGAACAAAAGACTTATTTACCGAGACGACGCCATACTCACCTAGCTCACCGTACTCTGCTTCCAAAGCGAGTTCAGATCATCTTGTAAGGTCATGGCATAGGACTTTTGGATTGCCTGTCCTGGTAACAAATTGTTCCAATAATTATGGACCTTATCATTTTCCAGAAAAATTAGTTCCACTGATGATTCTAAATGCCTTGGAGGGCAAGGCATTGCCAGTTTATGGTGAAGGAAATCAGATTAGGGATTGGTTGTTTGTTGAAGACCATGCAAGGGCACTTGTCTTAGTTGCCACGCAAGGAAAAGTAGGTGAAACCTATAATGTTGGTGGACATAATGAAAAACGCAATATTGAAGTAGTTGATATTATTTGCGAACTATTAGAAGAATTTAAACCTGAAAAGCCACAAGGTGTTAATTCGTATAAAGAATTAATCATCCATGTTCAAGATCGGGCAGGGCATGACATTCGTTATGCCATTGATGCAAGTAAAATTAGCGATGAACTAGGCTGGACACCGCAAGAGACATTCGAAAGTGGTATACGAAAAACAGTGGAATGGTATCTCAATAATCAAACATGGTGTCAACATGTACAAGATGGCAGTTATCAGCGACAGCGTTTAGGTTATGTCTGACTATACTAATAAGCCAAAGATTGCAGTCTTATTGGCAGCTTATAATGGTATGGATTACTTTCAACAACAGTTAGAAACTATTCTGTATCAGACTGAGGTTGATATAAAAATCTTTATCAGTGTTGATCTGTCTACTGATAATAGCTATGAATGGTGCCAGCAATTTTCAGATGATAAAACTGCTGTGTCAGTGCTGCCTTATGGTGAGCGGTTTGGCGGTGCCGCTGCTAATTTTTTCCGATTGATCCGTGATGTTGATTTTAGCGACTTTGACTATGTTGCATTAGCTGATCAGGACGATATCTGGATGGAAGATAAGTTGATCTCAGCATGTCGACAAATACAAAAACAGGGTGTCGATGCATATTCCAGTAATGTGATTGCCTTTTGGCAAAAGGGGACAGAGCTTCTGGTTAATAAAGCACAACCCCTCAGGAAATATGATCATTATTTTGAAGCCGCAGGACCTGGATGCACTTATGTTTTATCCACAAAACCATTATTGTTATTTAAACAGCAAATGCAGTTAAAACAGCATTTAATGGCCAAAATAGCCTTACACGATTGGTTGATTTATGCCTTTTTCAGAAGCAATAATTTCCAATGGTTTATTGATAGCGATGCTAGAATGTACTATCGACAACACGATAATAACCAAGTCGGTGTAAATCGCGGCTGGGCAGCGCTGATAAAAAGACTCAAGCTATTCATAACTGGTTGGCATCGCCAGCAGGTTGAAACTATCTTGGATTTTACTGAGACGACGATACCTAATTTTCGCTCAAAAACAGTATTGCTGAAAAACTGTAACCAATTAAGGCGTGTTGTGTCAGATAGAATAATCTTGTTTTTATTTATCTTATTTGGGTTGTATTAAGTTGTCTAAACAGCGTGTTTTAGTAACAGGTGCGTCTGGGTTTGTTGGGCGGGTTCTAATTCAAACTTTATTAGATAATGATTATAATGTTATTGCAGCTGTGCGTAGCGAAACAGTGACTTATCCTGATGAAGTAGAACTTTTACGATATAGTGATATTTCGGATAATGACTGGGGCGTTAAATTATCTTCAGTTGATATTATAATTCATGCTGCAGCACGTGTTCATGTCATGGATGAGTATTCAACAGATCCGTTAACTGCATTTCGCGAAGTCAATGTAACGGGTACTTTAAACCTAGCAAAACAGGCTGCGCTATCAGACGTTAAACGATTTATTTTTATTAGCTCAGTTAAAGTGAATGGTGAAATGACTCTAAAAGGGAAGCCTTTTGAGCCGACAGATGACTTTATTCCTTCAGATCCTTATGGTTTATCTAAATATGAGGCTGAGCAAGGTTTATTGAAATTAGCCAAGCAAACGGAGATGGAAGTAGTCATTATCCGGCCTCCATTGGTATATGGATTAGGTGTGAAAGCTAATTTCGCAGCGATGATAAATTTGATTAAAAAAGGGCTGCCAATGCCGTTTGGGGCTATTAATAATCAACGTTCTTTGGTCTCTTTGGACAATTTAGTGAATTTTATAATTCATTGTATAGACCATCCAAAAGCAGCTAATGAAATTTTTCTTATATCCGATGGTGAGGATGTATCAACAACTGAACTGATAAAGAAAGTAGCAAAGGCTTTTGATAAAAAGGCGTGGTTGTTGCACATACCAGTGAGTTGGATGACGTTTATTGCTAAATTAGTTGGTAAAACTGATGTAACTGAGCGCTTATTCGGGTCTTTGCAAGTGGATAGCTCAAAAGCGCGTGATTTATTAGGTTGGAAACCGGTAGTCACGATGGATGAACAATTAAAAAAAATAGCAGAAAATTACCTAAGCAATGAAAAGACTCTTTGATCTAATTTTAGCCTTATTTGTCATACTGGCTTTATTTATCCCGATGGTAGTTGTGGCTATTGCAGTGAAGCTAACCTCCAAAGGCCCAGTGCTTTATTGGTCTGATCGTGTTGGTCGACATAATCATATTTTTAAAATGCCTAAATTCCGCAGTATGAAAAGGGATACTCCTGCTGTTGCAACACATTTATTGGAAGATCCAAAAAGCGTATTAACACCTATTGGTGATTTCTTGCGTAAGTCGAGTCTAGATGAGTTGCCACAAATATGGAATATATTGAAAGGGGATATGAGCTTTGTTGGCCCTAGACCTGCTTTATATAACCAAAATGATTTAATTGAACTGAGAACACAGCAGGACATTCATAGGTTATTACCCGGATTGACAGGTTGGGCACAGATAAATGGTCGAGATGAGTTACCTATTCCTGATAAAGTTGCTTTGGATCTCGCTTATAAAAAGAAGCAATCATTTTGCTTTGATTTAAAAATTCTCTACCTTACTTTTGCTAAAGTGCTTCTAAAGGATGGTGTAACTCACTAGAAATGAGTTGTCACGGTAGGTAATTGTAGCTATGCTTCTTGTTGACGGACCAGTGAAGGTCGTCATTTAAATCAATAACAAGGAGAAATGGAATGAAGTTAACAAAATTTTTATTGCCAACAGTTCTGGCATTATTCTTATCACTAGGTACAGCTTTCTCTGCTGATAAAATCAATATCAATACTGCTACTCAGGAAGAGTTGCAAATGATCAAGGGTATTGGGCCTTCAACAGCGATGAAGATTGTTGATTATCGTGAAAAAGTTGGTATGTTTTCTAGCATTGACG
>CAJQLA010000018.1 GCA_905479075.1 uncultured Gammaproteobacteria bacterium
ACTTGTCTACGACTATTTTCTGTTTCTGGATCAGCAGGAAGTCGATCGATAAAACGCGTATTAAAATTAAAGTTGAGGAATGTTTCGTTGGTTTGTTTAGTAGTCATGAATATCTAAAATTAATGTGATAGCCTATTATTACAACAGATAGTGACATAATTAAACACTACGGAAGACAACATGTTAATTGGTGTGCCCAAGGAAATAAAAAATAATGAATATCGTGTTGGTATAACGCCGGCGGGTGTGCTCGAATTGGTTAGTGCTGGACATCAAGTCTATATCGAGACAAAAGCGGGTTTGGCTATAGGTTTAACAGATCTGCTGTATCAGCAGGCAGGTGCGGACATAATCGATACAGCTGAGCAAATTTATGCTGAGGCTGAATTAATAGTTAAAGTCAAAGAGCCACAGCAAAGTGAATATCACTTATTACGTCCTGGACAAATATTATTTACGTTTCTTCATTTGGCTGCGGATAAAAAGCTAACAGATGCACTTATTGATTCAGGTGCTAGCTGTATTGCATACGAGACAGTAACAGATAAAAACGGTGCTTTACCTTTACTCACTCCCATGAGCGAAGTTGCTGGCAGGATGTCGATACAAGTAGCAAGTCATGCGATGAAAAATAGTCAAGGTGGTCCTGGTATCCTGTTGGGTGGTGTACCTGGCGTTGCGCCAGCAAATGTTGTAGTACTTGGCGGTGGCGTCGTGGGTGAGAATGCGGCACGAATGGCGATAGGCCTCGGTGCTAATACCACAGTAATCGATAAATCATTACCAAAACTACGTCAGCTTGATGCTCATTTTGGACCAGCACTGAAAACCTTATATGCAACTAAAGACGCAATCGATCGTGCTATTTCGCGTGCAGACTTAATAATAGGCGCAGTACTTGTCCCAGGAGCAAAAGCACCAAAGTTGATTACACGGGATATGCTGGGTAATTTGAAGCAGGGTGCAATTTTGATTGATGTTGCAATTGACCAGGGAGGGTGTTTTGAAACTTCAAGGTCAACTACACACCAGAATCCGACTTATGTAGAGGAAGGCATTATTCATTACTGCGTGGCTAATATACCAGGGGCGGTTGCTAGGACATCAACTTTTGCATTAACTAATGCAACCTTACCCTATATTATGCAATTGGCAGAAAACGGCTTCGAACAAGCATTTGCAAATGACAGCGGATTTAAACAAGGCCTTAATATTCACCAAGGTAAAGTGACCCATCCAGCTGTGCTTGAGGCTCTTGGCTAGCTTGCTCAAAAAACAAACACGGCCTGATGGTCTAATTGCTTTAAGACGTCATAACTGACATGAAGATAGCCTTTTCGTGAAGTAGTTGATTGTATTGGCGAGATTTTAAGACTATTTTGCCGTGACTTTTGAAATTCATAAAACAGCCAGCGGACAACTAATGGAAGCCAGAGTAACCAGAATGCCTTTTAATAAATGGAAGCCAATAGAAATCATGTTGGCTGTTTTGTTTTTAGTAGCACCTTTTGTTTATTTTCCTAACATTGGCGGTACGGGGTTACGCATACCGAACAATATAACGGTTTGGCTGGTTGTCAACTGTATAGCTTGGTACTCGCTTTACCTTATCGCAAAGCGGCAACAATTAGCCAAGCCTAAATACTTTTCTTTTATTATTGCTTTTCCTGTTCTAGCTACAGTCAGCGGTTTTATAAGCGATGTTGCCAATCCTGTTGAGTGGTTTTTTAGATTATTATTCATTTGGATGGGTTTGTTATTCTTCTTGGGGTTATTTCAACACAAATTATCACAAGGTCGTATAGATAGAATTCTATTTGTCATCGTTATCTCTGCATTGTTGCAATGCTTGGTGGGCATTATCCAGATAACCGTGCCGCACGCGATGACACCGGTTTGGTTTCCTTCCATTGCGAATATCACCGTTCAACCATTTGGTGTGTTTCAACAGATCAATAACCAGTCAAGTTATCAGGTTACAGCGCTAGTTATCGCCATTTACTTAATAAGCAGACCTTATATTCATCAGGGACCATTTTGGAAAAAAATGGTTTTATTTATATTTTTTGCCTTGTCTGCTTATATTATCAGTTTATCTGGCTCTAGAATTGGTCTGCTAAGTGCTTTGCTTGCTATTCCATTAGTACTATTTGCGCGCTGGTCATATTTAAAAAAACAAAAAAACCTTTCCCTGATTGCACTGCTTTATTTGATAGGTGGTATTAGTTTTGGCGCTAGTGGGTTTGGGACTGTGTTGGATAAAACCGAGCAGATTAGCGAAGGTTATACAGCAAGTTATAGAGTAGGTATTTATGCTGTTTCATTAGATTTAATAAAACAGAAACCTTTGTTTGGCCATGGTATTGGCAGCTTTAAAAAAGTTTGGCAATTTGAAAAAGCTGTATTTTATGAAAAGCATCCTGATGCCAACTTGATTGAGCAATATGTGACACACCCACATAATGAGTTCCTATTCTGGGCGGTGGAAGGCGGTGTCGCTGCTGTGATAGGCATGCTGTTAGTTATTACAGGTATTTTGTTATCACTAAAAGGTCAAAATCGTTATCGTTGGGGTGTTTTTGTAGCTTTTCTATTGCCAATTATCTTGCATACGCAGGTCGAATTGCCTTTTTACACTTCAGCTGTTCATTGGTTTTTAACACTCTTTTTATTATTTGTTCTAATGAGAATAAATACCAATATAAACACACTGAAATTATCAAGTTCGGCTTTGGCCTCTATACGTATTTTTTCAGCGGCGTTACTCATGTTTGGAACAACTTTCCTTATTCATTCAATGAAAGCCAACTATGAACTAAGTAACATTAAAAATAATCTTTGGAATGCCAGTGCGGCAAAAGTTAACCCCTATTTTAGCCACTTATTAGATAGTGTGCAGATGAAAACAATATTTTTATATAATCATCGTGAGGGGAAAAAGCAAGATATCCCTGTTTATATTGAGTGGGCAGAAAATTATTTGTCGAGAGAACCGTCAGAGACAATGTTTATTTATCTTGCCTTGGCCTATCAGGATATGGGCAACGAAGAACAGATGTGTCGTATTATGCAACAAGGGGCAGGCATTTATCCCCAGAATGCTGATTTAAAAAATGGCCTGAACTATTGTGATAACTGACCATAATCGTCACTTTGTGACAATAAAAAGTATATATATTTTAATGAGAATTAAAATATATATATATAACAAGTGGTTACCTTTTGGCATAAAATTTGATTGTAGTTATATAGTCGGGTTTTAATCCGTTCTACAGAACCTGTTTTCAATACAGATAAGGAATAAAAAATGAAAAAAGTACAACAAGGTTTTACATTAATCGAACTGATGATTGTAGTAGCGATCATTGGTATTTTGGCGGCGATTGCTATCCCAGCCTATTCTGATTACATCACTCGTTCTAAATGGACTGATACACTTTCAGCGCAAGCCTCAATCAAAACGGCAATTGGCGAATGTATGGATAATAATGCAACGTCTACAGTCCCATGTGACTCTGTTACTGAGCTAGAACCTTACGGTGTGTCAACACTCGTGGCGTCTAAATATTTAACAGCAGCACCTACAATTACAACAACAACTGCGGCAATCAATATGGTTGGAGGTACTGAACTAGGCAGCTGTACGGTTGCTTTGACACCAAACGCAAAAAATAATTTTACAGCTTGGACTCCTGTCACTACAACCGCATGCATCAAATATGTTAAAGGTGCATCTACTGCTGTATTCTAGTATTAGTTGATTCAGCAGATGAACGAAAGCCCCGATTTGTCGGGGCTTTTTTTTGTAGAAAATTATGACAAATAAATGCTTAATGAAAATATAGTTCGTAATTGTTAGTTTTCTTATGCATCTGATTGTATTTGTAATACCCGCTGCTGTTCGACTCGGGTTAAAAGCGGTTTGAATTTATTAATCGTATGATTTGATAAGGCTTTTATCTCTTGCCATTGTAGTAATTCACTGTTTAAGAACTTCTCAGCCTGTTCAACAGTTTTGGGTAGCACAGGTTTTAAATAAATGGCTAATAATCTGAATAGATTTATACCCATGGAATAAACAGCTTGAACTTGTTGTTCATTGCCTTCTTCCTTAGCTAAAGCCCAGGGCTTCATTTCATCGATATATTGGTTGGCTTTATCAGCAAGCGTCATAATCGTTTTCATAGCTTGGCCATACTCTCTGTTTTCATAATAGTTAGCAATGGTTTCAGACTGATCAACGAATTCTGCAAACAACTCTGGGTTTTCGAGTTCTGCAGATAATAGACCATCACATTTCTTGGTGATATAACCTGCACAACGACTGGCGATATTGACAAATTTGCCCACCAGATCAGAATTGATACGTTGTTGGAAGTCTTCCA
Organism: uncultured Gammaproteobacteria bacterium; assembly: GCA_905479075.1. Classification (GTDB taxonomy): domain Bacteria; phylum Pseudomonadota; class Gammaproteobacteria; order Nitrosococcales; family Methylophagaceae. The sequence goes on from CAJQLA010000018.1 coordinate 4,386, forward strand.
GGTTCAGATCAATATCATCAATGCTAGAGCCTAATTTTGCAGCATAGTAGTAACGTAAGTATTCTGGGTTGAGATTATCTAAATAGGTGCGTGCTTTGATAAATGTGCCGCGCGATTTCGACATTTTTTTGCCATCAACAGTTAAAAAACCGTGGGCAAAAATGTTGGTCGGTAGTCTAAAGCTTGCACCTTCGAGCATGGCTGGCCAGAATAGAGCATGAAAATAGATAATGTCTTTACCAATAAAATGCACCATTTCAGTTTTACTATCTGGGTTCATGAATTCATTAAAATCAATATTTTCATGAGCACAATAGTTTTTGAAGCTAGCTAAGTAACCAATCGGAGCATCAAGCCAGACATAGAAAAATTTATTGGGTGCACCTGGAATTTCGAATCCAAAATAAGGTGCATCACGTGAGATGTCCCATTCACGTAAACCACCTTCAAACCATTCATCTAATTTATGACTAACCTCTTTTTGAATATGTCCCGCTTTTGTCCATGCTTTTAGTTGCTGTTCAAAATCGGCGAGTTTAAAAAAGTGATGTTCTGAGTCTTTAGTGATGGGCGTAGCGCCAGACACCGCTGAAACTGGATTTATTAAGTCTGTTGGATCATAAGTCGCACCGCAGGCTTCACAGTTATCACCATATTGATCATCCGCACCACATTTTGGACATTCGCCTTTGATAAAGCGGTCGGGCAAGAACATTTCTTTTTCTGGATCGTAAGCTTGGCTGATAGTGCGTGTAGTAATATGCCCAGCATCTCGATTAGCCAGATAGATTTGTTCTGCTAGAGCTTTATTCTCTTCACTGTGTGTGGTGTAGAAATTATTAAAATCAATCGAAAAATCAGCAAAATCAGCTTGATGCTCCTCGCTGGTTTTTGCAATCAGCTCTTCAGGCGAAATACCTTCGCTTTGTGCACGCAACATGATAGGTGTGCCATGAGCATCATCAGCACATACATAATGGCATTCATGACCACGCATTTTTTGAAACCGTACCCAGATATCAGTTTGGATATATTCAACCATATGGCCAAGATGGATCGAACCGTTGGCATAAGGTAGGGCGCTGGTGACTAAAATTTTTCGTTGCATGTTGTGTGGACCGAAGTGGCTAAAAAAACCTGTCAAAGATACCAGAAATAGCGAGTAGACACCATTGAAAAAGGCCTTAAATCAGTAGAATGTTTGCAAAGTCATAGCCTTTGAATTAGATTAGCTTAAAGCTTGAGATAACAGAGAACTTAGGGCAATTATGGATTTAAAACTACACGATATTCATGCTGGTGCAATCGAGTCTGCTCTGGTTAAGGCGCGTCAATATCGTTCATTGCTGGAGCCCGAAATTGCAGAAAGTATTTGCTTAGATATTTTGCATATTGATAACGATAATCAACAAGCGCTTGTTATTTATATCCTAGCTCTTACAGATCAAATTCACCATACGGAAAAACAATCGCAAATTAAAGTAGCAAAAAAGACAATTGAGCGTCTTACTGATGAATACCAGCGTCACTATTACAATGGCATATTAAATGAACGTCGCGCACGGTTCTTAATCAGCCAACCGATGTCTCATTCTTTTGCTTATGACTATTTTGCTGAAGCATTACACTTTTATAAACAAGCTGAAAAAATCAGCCCAGAAGATAATGATGATGCCATCTTACGTTGGAATAGTTGTGTGAGGACGATTCAAAAAGAAAAGTTAAAACCACGAACGGAAAATGATGATAGTTTGATCGATATGGAAAGTTGATTGGTATGAGCTTATTGCAATTACAAAAGCGGTCAATGGCTATAGCAGGTGTCGCTATGCTGGGCTATCTGGTGTTTCATATGTTGACCAACTTAAGCTTTTTTTCCCAAAGTGCTTTTACCCAATTTTACGAAGGCTACAATATTGGTTTAATTCGTTGGCCTATTTTACTGATCTTTGCTGGCGCAGTAGTTTTTCACGTTAAAACAGCTATTAAAATACGTAAAGTGAATTCTAAGGCAAGGACGGTAGATTACCAAATACATGATAAATTAATGATTTCTGCAGCTTTGGTGACAGCAAGTATTGGATTTTTACTGTTTTTTATCATTGTTCACATTCTACAAACAGTGACCTTTGATACCGACCATGTTTATCAAGAACTGAGTGGTCTATTTCAATCCGTCTGGATGCTTGTTTTTTATATGGCAGGCTTATTTGTCATGACAATGCATTTATCACATTCATTAGCTAATGTATTGCAGACACTGGGTAAAACATCAGTAAGCTGTCATTACTTAGTATGGGCTGCTTGTATTTTACTTGGCCTTGGTTTTGCCATTGTCCCTCTTTATATTTTCTTTGTGATGTCATGAACGATTTCGAAATGGACAGCCATACACCAAAAGGCAGCCTAGAAAACAGGTGGACTCAGCACAAATTCAATATGAATATTGTGAGTCCTGCTAATCGTAAGAAATATACGGTCATTGTAGTTGGAACAGGTTTAGCTGGAGCATCAGCGGCGGCATCATTAGCTGAAATGGGCTATAAAGTGAAGACATTTTGTTTTCAAGATAGTCCACGGCGTGCTCATAGTATTGCTGCTCAGGGCGGTATAAACGCGGCAAAAGATTACCAAAATGATGGCGATAGCGTATGGCGCTTATTTTATGACACGATTAAAGGTGGTGACTTTAGAGCGAGAGAATCAAATGTATTTCGCTTGGCAGAGTTGAGTAACAATATTATTGATCAAGCTGTGGCTCAGGGCGTTCCATTTGCACGTGAATATAGTGGTTACCTTGCAAATAGATCGTTTGGCGGCGCCCAAGTTTCACGTACTTTTTATGCGCGTGGTCAAACGGGGCAGCAACTATTACTCGGCGCCTATCAAGCAATGAGTAAAGAAATAGCTGCAGGTAATATCAAACATCATTCTCGTTGTGAAATGCAAGACCTGATCATGCTTGAAGGAAAAGCGAAAGGCATTGTTAGCCGTGACCTAATTACTGGCAAGCTTGAAAGTCATATGGCTGACTGTGTTGTTCTTTGCACGGGTGGTTATGGCAATGTGTTTTATTTGTCGACCAATGCTAAAGGCTGCAACGCATCAGCGGCATGGCGTGCACATAAACAAGGAGCCTTATTTGCCAATCCTAGCTTCACCCAGATACATCCGACTTGTATTCCGCAACATGGCGAGCTGCAATCTAAATTAACCTTAATGAGTGAGTCTTTACGCAATGATGGTCGAGTCTGGGCACCCAAAAATATAGAAGATTGCGATAAAAGCCCAGAATTGATTGCTGAACAAGATAGAGATTATTTTTTAGAAAGAATGTATCCCTCCTTTGGTAATCTCGTTCCGAGAGATATTGCTTCACGTGCCGTTAAGTTAATCTGTGATGAGGGTCGAGGTGTAGGGCATGAAATAGCAGGTAAAAAGTTAGGTGTTTATCTTGATTTTGCGACTGCCATTAACGAGCAAGGCATAGATGCGATTAGCGAAAAATATGGCAACTTGTTTGAGATGTATCAACGGATTACCGATGAAGATCCTAACAAAACACCGATGCGAATTTATCCGGCTGTGCACTATACGATGGGTGGTCTATGGGTTGATTATAATTTGATGACATCGGTGGACGGGTTATTTGCTGCTGGTGAAGCTAACTTTTCGGATCATGGTGCAAACCGACTAGGGGCGAGTGCCTTGATGCAAGGGCTGGCAGATGGTTATTTCGTTTTACCTGCGACAATTTCAAATTACCTTGCACAACAAAAACCCATTGATATGGCATTTGACTATCCAGAGGCACAGGAAACAATAGAGAATTGTCAGGATCGGATTAATAGTTTGATGAATGCACCAGAACCACAGACCACGCCGGATGAGTTTCACCGTCAATTGGGCAAAATCATGTGGGATGCGTGTGGCATGGCACGTGAAAAATCAACGTTGGAAAATGCAATTTCTCAAATAAAAACATTGCGTGATGAATTCTGGCGACATATTAAAATTACAGGTGATGATAAGGATCTCAACCAAACTTTAGAAAGGGCGGGCCGCATTGCAGACTTTTTCGAGTTAGCAGAATTAATGTGTATTGATGCGCTGACACGCGAAGAATCTTGTGGCTGTCACGCGCGTGTTGAGCATATTGGTGAAGACGGCGAAGCGCAACGTCACGATGATGATTTTTCTTTCGTTGCTGCATGGCAATACAGCGGTAATATGAGTATGCCAGTGCTTTATAAGGAAGATTTACATTTTGAGTTTGTCCGACCAAGTACGCGGAATTACCGATGAATTTTAAGCTACATATATGGCGACAAAAAAATGCTGATGATCAAGGTTATTTTGAGCAATATGAAATTGATGTCAGCGAAACGACCTCTTTGCTTGAAATGCTTGATGCGTTGAATGAACGCTTGATTAGTCACGGGCAAGAGGCGATTGCATTTGATTTTGATTGTCGGGAAGGTATTTGTGGTTCGTGTAATTTAGTCATCAATGGCACGCCTCATGGCAAGCATAAAGCGACGACAACCTGTCAGCAGTATATGCGTGATTATGCTGATGAGTCTGAACTTTGGATAGAGCCATGGCGCGCAACAGCATTTCCAATTATTAAGGATCTGATCGTAGATAGGACTCCCTTTGATAAGATTATTCAAGCAGGCGGTTATATAGCAACGCGTACTGGCTCAGCCTCAGAAGCCAATACCATAGCCATAGCAAAACAAGTATCAGACGACGCTTTTGATGCAGCTACGTGCATAGGATGTGGTGCTTGTGTTGCAGTTTGTCCCAACGCTTCAGCAACTTTATTTGTGGCAGCAAAAGTAAGCCACTTATCGACGCTTCCACAAGGTGAAATAGATAAACAGCGCACCGAAAAACTATTGTACGAAATGGAACAACAAGGCTTCGGCAGTTGTAGTAATTATCGCGAATGTGAACGTGTTTGTCCCAAAGAAATTAGTGTTTCAACGATTACGACGATGAATAAATTGTTATACCAAAACACTAAGTCTTAACATCATACTTTCCGACTAAAGTTATCTTATCAGTATCATGTTCCTGATATAGTGAGCTCAGAGATAAAAACATTCAAGAAACTATCCCTATGAATCGTTAATGGTTCTAAGATATTAATTGTTCACGAATATGGAGGAAAGGCCAATGATGCGGGTTGTATTATTTCATTTATATGTAACAATCATGGCTATTTTTGTAGTCACTACGGGCACTGTTTTAGCTGACCATTATGGTACTCGTATCGTTAACACTATTAATGGCACGGTCAATAGCGTTAATGAGGATGTTTCAAAAGTCAAAAATAGTGTGAAAGATTGGAACAAAAAGATTTTAGAATAAAAAGACTTCATTTCAGGTGAAGTGAAGCCTAAGGCAGTATAAAATGTCTATCTATTGTCAACTAACCAGATTGTATCCTGATGTAGTATTGGAGCTATGAATGTTAACCTCTGAACAAATAAAGAAAATCATTAATGAATACCTAGATCCCGTTAGCGGTATGAGTTTGGGAGATAGTCATAGCACAAGCAAAATCACATCTGATGACAACAACTTACAAATCGAGTTAACGCTTGGTTATCCTGCAAAAGGACATCAAGCATCAATGAAGGCGAATTTAGAAGAAATTTTAAAAAAGCAGTCAGGCACAAAAAACATAACTGTCTCTATTACAAGTAACATCATTAAACATAAAGTCCAGCAAGGCGTAAAAGGCCTAAAAAATGTTAAAAACATCATCGCTATTGCTTCTGGAAAGGGGGGGGTTGGAAAATCGACGACCTCTATAAACCTGGCACTAGCCTTATCAGCAGAAGGTGCGAATGTTGGTTTGCTAGATGCTGATATTTATGGTCCAAGCCAACCGAGAATGCTGGGTAAAAATGCTAAACCACAATCTGAAGATGGAAAAACCATTGAGCCGATAGAAAGTGCTGGATTGCAAACCATGTCGATTGGTTATTTGATTGATGAAGAAGAACCGATGGTGTGGCGCGGCCCCATGGTGACTCAAGCATTACAACAATTACTAAATGACACTAATTGGACTGATTTAGATTATCTGGTAATTGACTTGCCGCCTGGCACGGGCGATATCCAGTTAACATTGTCACAAAATGTGCCTGTCAGTGGTGCCGTTATTGTGACGACACCACAAGACATTTCACTACTTGATGCCCGTAAAGCATTAAAAATGTTTGAGAAAGTTAATGTTCCTGTCATGGGTGTTATTGAAAACATGAGCACACATATCTGTAGTGAGTGTGGGCATGAAGAACATATTTTCGGTACGGGCGGTGGTGAAAAAATGGCGAAGCAATATAATATTGATTTGCTTGGAAGTTTACCTTTAGACATTAAAATCCGACAAGATGTTGATGAGGGGCACGCGACGGTTGTTTCTGATCCTGATGGAGATATAGCAAGAAATTACAGAGATATTGCTGTTAAGGTAGCAGCGAGACTGGCGCAGCAAGGTAAAGATTATTCATCTGCATTTCCTAATATTGTGGTGAAAAACGATTAGTTTTTGGCTTTAACATTAATTATTTATAAGCGATAAAGAATGAGCATCAAATCAGATAAATGGATCCGTCGGATGGCGGAACAACACAATATGATTTCACCTTTTGAATCAGGCCAAGTGCGTGAAAATGATAAAGGTAAGATGATTTCATACGGCACATCGAGTTATGGCTATGATGTTCGATGTTCTAATGAATTTAAAATTTTTACTAATATCAACTCGGCGATTGTGGATCCAAAGAATTTTGATGAAAATAGTTTCGTTGACGTGAATTCAGATGTTTGTATTATTCCACCCAATTCTTTTGCTTTAGCGAGAACAGTTGAAAACTTTAAAATACCCCGCAATGTTTTGACAATATGTTTAGGTAAATCGACTTATGCCCGATGCGGTATTATCGTTAATGTCACACCACTAGAGCCGGAATGGGAAGGACATGTAACATTAGAGTTTTCAAATACGACACCGCTTCCCGCTAGGATTTATGCTAATGAAGGTGTTGCACAAATGCTGTTTTTTGAATCTGATGAAGTCTGTGAAACATCCTATGCTGATAGGGCCGGAAAATATCAAGGTCAACAAGGCGTAACACTGCCTAAATCTTAAAAGGAAGTCGCCTTGCTATTACAACGATTGTTTAAACTTTTTTTATTAACATTGTTGTTGACGGCGTGTTCGACAGAACGTGACTCAGATAGTCAGTGGGCACATAGTAAGCTAAGTAGTTATGCTGCAGCATTTTCGCCAAACGGACGTTATGTTCTTGTCGGAGATACAGATGCACCTGCCAAGTTATGGGACCTTGACCAAAACAAGGTTGTATATAATTGGCAAAATCGTCAGGAACAAGCTGGAACTACAACGTCTGTTGGTTTCTCTGGCGATGGTAAAGTCGCTGCTACATCAGAAGAAGATGTTATTGTGCTCTGGGAAGTTGCTACAGGTAAACCTATGACAAGGTTAAGTTTCCCCGTACGCATTAAATCGATGTCATTGTCTCAAAAAGGTGATTATCTACTGTTAGCTTTATATGACCGAACTGCGATCTATTTTGATGTCATTGGTAATCGTGTTGTTCAAATATTTCAGCACGATGGTGCACCCGTAAATTCACCTATCAATCAGCTGATCAATGCTGTCGCTATTTCACCAAGCGGTAAATATGCCTTGACAGGGGGGGATGACCAAACAGCTAGATTGTGGAGTTTGGACTCTGGTGAGCAATTACGTCAATGGAAGCATAAAAATGCAGTCAATATCGTGTCTTTTTACCCAAAAGGCGGTTACGTTTTGACAGGTGCGGGGAATGGTCAGACCCACTTTTGGAATATTAAAACGAGTGAAAAGCGCTATACGTTGAGAACCTCCGCCTGGCCTAAAGATTTACCTTTACCCAATTTCCCCTCATTCAAGACAACAACCTCGGCGATTGATTTTTCGCCAGATAATAAATATTTAGTGACAGGGCATCCTTCACAGCATATTTGTCTGTGGCAAGTAGCTAATGGCGAAAAAATTGACTGTTGGCAAGTGGCTAGACAAAAGGTTTTGAGACCAGGCGTTGTCTTGCAAGCGGTGGCTTTTTCTCAAGATGGTAGTGCTATTTTCAGCGAGTCCGGAAATGGCATAGGCCAAAAATGGCTACTAAAATAATACGCTACAAACTGGTATTTTTTGTACCTGAAGCACATGCTGAGACTGTGAAAGAGGCGCTGTTTAAAGCTGGTGCTGGTCGTTATGATAGCTATGATAGTTGCAGCTGGCAAACGCTAGGGCAGGGCCAGTTTAAACCATTAGAAAACAGTGAGCCCTTTATAGGGAAAACGGGTGAAATTGAACATGTAGCAGAATACCGAGTCGAAATGGTGTGCAATGATGATGACATTAAACATGTGTTGAGCACATTAGTATCCGTTCATCCTTATGAAGTTCCGGCCTACGAAGTTTGGCCGATAATGACCTTAGACGATTTTTAAAATTTTTGAGTTATTGTTATGACCGCGAATACGCAAACTGAGCCTAAAGAAATTTTTTTGGCGGACTACAAAGTTCCGAATTATCTTGTTGATCACATCACCTTGAATTTTGATTTAGCGAGTGATGATACTAAGGTAACCAGCATTCTCTCGATGCGTAAAAATGCTGTGGGAGAGGGTGGTGAATGTGTTTTAGATGGTGAACAGTTAGAATTGTTATCCGTTAAGTTGAACGGACAGCTTTTGAAGGGTAATGAATATCAAAGAACTGACACGAGTTTATTGATTACATCGGTACCAGAACAATTTGAACTTGAAATTGAAACCATTATCCACCCAGATAAAAACACAGCCTTAGAAGGCCTCTATTATTCTGGCAGTCTATTGTGTACACAGTGTGAGGCCCAAGGGTTTAGGCGAATTACGTATTATCCAGATCGCCCTGATGTTATGGCAACATTTACTGTGTCAGTTGTGGCTGATAAAAAGCAATGGCCAATTATGCTATCCAATGGCAACCTTGAAAAACAAGGCCAGTTTGATAATGGTCGACATTGGGTACGTTGGCATGACCCTCACCCCAAACCTAGTTATTTGTTTGCCATAGTTGCTGGTGATTTATATTGTCAGCAAGATAGTTTTATAACAGCCTCAGGAAGAAAAGTTGCTTTGGAAATTTTCGTTGATCCTGAAAACAGTCATAAATGTGATCATGCATTGGCGTCATTAAAACAGGCGATGAAATGGGATGAAGAGACTTATGGCCGTGAATATGATCTAGACGTCTTTATGATAGTTGCGGTCAATGACTTTAATATGGGGGCAATGGAAAATAAGGGTTTGAATATTTTTAATTCTTCTTGTGTCCTAGCAAGCCCAGAAACAGCGACAGATGGTGATTATTATAGGATCCAAAGTATTGTCGGTCACGAATATTTTCATAACTGGTCAGGAAATCGTGTCACCTGCCGTGATTGGTTTCAGCTTAGCTTGAAAGAAGGTTTTACAGTATTACGTGACCAACAATTTAGTGCTGATTTGAATTCGGCTGCTGTACAACGTATTGATGATGTCAATCAGTTAAGGACTATGCAATTCCCTGAAGATGCTGGACCGATGGCTCATCCGGTCAGACCTGCTTCCTTTATAGAAATTAGCAACTTTTACACTGTCACTATTTATGAAAAAGGTGCAGAAGTAGTTGGCATGATCAAAACTATTGTTGGTGCTGAAGGTTTTAGAAATGGTACAGATTTGTATTTTGACCGACATGATGGCCAAGCTGTCACGACGGATGATTTTGTTAAAGCAATGGAAGATGCTAATGATGTGGACCTATCACAATTTAAGCGCTGGTATTCACAAGCTGGGACGCCACAACTAACCATTGAAACAGCTTTTGACGTTATCCGCGAGACTTATACATTACGTATCAAACAACAATGCAATCCGACACCTGGACAACAAGAAAAGTTGGCTTTTCATATTCCCTTAGCAATAGGCTTAATTGATAAGCAAGGCGAAGCAATACCCGTGCAATTAGTAAATGAACAACAAGCGACTTCATCCATGACTAAAGTTTTGTCGATTACACAGCAACAACAAGACTTTACCTTTATAAATGTAAAAAATGAGCCTGTGTTGTCTGTGCTAAGAGGATTTTCAGCACCTGTCTCGGTTAATATGCCTCGTAGTAATACAGAACTGGCGTTTTTAATGGCGAATGATCAAGACAGCTTTAGTCGCTGGGATGCAGGGCAGCTATTATTGATTAATACGCTGCTGGATTTGACCAAATCAGTTCAACTAAAAGTGCCTTTATCTGTTTCAGAAGAACTATTGCTTCAATTGAGTCTAGTTCTAGAGGATTTTAAACAAGAACCCGCTCTTGTCGCAAAAATGTTGCAGTTGCCAACGGAAAATTATCTTGCAGCGCAAAGTGGTTTAGCAGATGTCGATGCAATTCATCTAGCAAGAAAGCATTTGAAAGTAACGATCGCGAGAAGGCTAAAGGATCAATTTAGTCATATTTATTCGGCTCTGACTAGCAATGAAAAATATAGTTTTAATGCCGATGATATGGCAAAACGGAGTTTAAAAAATGCCTGTTTGGACTATTTGATAGCAACAGATGATCCCATGCAGCTTCAACGTTGTTTAAAACAAATGAAGCAAGCAGATAATATGACTGACACCTTGGCTGGTTTAACAATATTAAGCGACTACGATGGGCCGGAAAGGGAGCATGCATTAAGAGCGTTTTATGAACAATGGCGACATGATAAGCAGGTTGTTGATAAATGGTTGGCGGTTCAAGCACAGTCGAGTTTACCCGAGACACTCATTCGTGTTAAAGGTCTAATGAAACATCCTGCTTTTTCGATTACAAATCCTAATAATGTCAGAGCGGTTATTGGTCAATTTTGTAGGAATAATCCTGTAAATTTTCATGCATTAGATGGCTCGGGATATCAGTTTTTAGCAGAACAAATTTTAGTGCTAGATAAACTAAACCCACAAATTGCAGCCAGACAATTAGGTGCTTTCAACTCATGGCGCCAGTATGATGAAACGAGGCAAAAATTGATGAAGACTGCTTTGCAAAGTGTTGCCGATGAGAAGGGCCTTTCTTCAGATGTCTATGAAATAGTCACTAAATATTTGGCGGCAGCATAATGTTTGAACTAAATCCACGTCTTGAGCAAGACAGTCTTTTTATAGGGGACTTTAAATTGTGTGTGGTTCGTTTAATGAACGATGCACGTTACCCTTGGGTGATTTTAATTCCTAAACGACAAGGCGTAACTGAAGCTTTTCAATTGGATGAGAACGACCAACAGCAACTAAACAAAGAGTCTTTATACGTTGCCAAGCAATTAGCGGCATTAGTTGGCGCGGATAAAATGAATATTGCAGCCTTGGGTAATGTCGTCAGCCAACTCCATATTCATCATGTTGCTAGATATAAAAGCGATGAAGCATGGCCAGCGCCTGTTTGGGGTAAAGGGGATGTGGTGCCTTATGAGCAAGCTGAGTCAGAGGCAGTTATACAACAGTTACGTCTTACCTTTAATGAGCAGTTGAGTAATGGCGACAGAACTGAGGTTTAAGATGTCGATCAGTTTGCAAGAAGCATCACGATATTATGAGGGAAGGGCACAGTCGGTAAAGGTACTAGCCGAAAATGGTCAGACAATAAGGTTTCCTGCGCAACATATACGGCCCTTTATTGATCAGCAAGGAGTGCATGGTTATTTTAGTATTAGTTTTGATGATAACCATAAATTATTAGGTATTAAACGATTGTGAAATAGCTTTTCTATATACGTGAAATCAGGTGTACTGGTACCTGATTTGAGTTGTCTAAACGCATACTAGAACAGAGTACTTAGTAAGTAATCCGAGCCAGAGGGCGGGAGGTAGGAGGAGTACCCTCCGGCTCGTTACTTGTAAGGATTGAGTCCTTACGCTCTCATAAACAAATAGCCTTACTAAAAAAGGGGGGGTGCCAATAGCTTGGGGCTGTTGGATAACGCTATTTATTTGATGATCGAATCAAGTTGACCAAGCAGATTAACTAAAAGCAGGTGACCAGTTAGCTTGATTTTGTTCTAGTTTTTGTTTTAGAACAACCAGTTTAATTTCAAATAAAGCGCGAATAGCTCTGTACCTTGTCAAGGAAGCTACACCTAATTTGTTATTTAGATTAACTTCAAATGTCACACTTGTTTCATTACCTATCTGCTTTAATTCAAGATCGATCGATGTGATTAATACTTTTAAGTCACTTTTTGCCATTTCGATAGATGTCTGTCCTATGTTGTACCAACTTAGTAATTTGCCGGGAAGACTATAGCTAGGCAAAACCTGACCATTTGTTGATTTGATTTCTGGTAGAAAATCTTTAGCGAAGCCTGCTTTCAAAAGTTCTGCCCAGATTGTTTCTTTATCAGCACGTATTTTCTTTTGCATTTTCACTGTTTCTAACATGGTTAAATTCCTATCGTTATAAACATAAGTTAATTTTATCTGTACCAACTGGTTGGTATGAGTTAAATAATACTCGTTATTTTTTGTATGTCAACCATTTGGTACAAAATAAAATTATTGGGGAGATGAATGGTTTAAATAATGGCTATAGATGGCTTTAGGCAGAGGTTAATGAAAGGTTAGCTAAGATGCTGTATAATGACCGATAAAATAAGAATTGCACATTAGCAGTTTTAAATTGACCAGTCAGTATAAGAGGTTCGGTATGCCTAAAGACGGCAATATAACAAGAGAGAAAATTTTGGATACGTCAATGAGTTTGGCGATTACTCAGGGACATGTGGCAACACCCATCGATGAGCTAATTTCTGAGGTTGGCATTACCAAAGGTACATTCTTTTATCATTTCCCGTCGAAGAAGCATTTAGCGACTGCGATGATAGAAAAATTCTCATCTAGTAAAATTGATGTCCTTAATGATTACTGTGCTAAAGCGAGTAAATTGAGCACGGATCCTTTACAACAGTTATTGATTTTCGTTGGCTTGATTCAAGAACAACATGCTGAGCTTGAAAAGGATGAGCTCGGTTGTCTCTATGCTAGTTATTGTTATGAAAATCAATTAGTCGATCCTGATATAGAAGAGATGGTGTCTACTACCATGCTGAAATGGAAAGATAAGTTCAGTGACAAAATTAAAGAAATAATGGCGGTTTATCCTCCAGCAACTGAGATAGAACCCGATGATGTGGCAGGTATGTTTTTGTCTACGTTAGAAGGTGCCTACATCATGGCTAGAATCACGCCTCAGATTGATGCTGTTGAAGTTTATTTAGAACAATATAAAACCTATTTGAAGGTTCTGTTTAAACAGGTTTAAGTTACATACGGTATTAACCAATTCTCTCTATGACGGCTATAGAGAATGTTAAACTTAACGATAGACTCTATATAATGCGTTAAGTGAAGAAAATTATGAGCAAAAAGTATAGTGCTCGTTACATCCTTGATGTCGCTTTAGAGCACAAACCAGCCCTGATTAAGGCTAATATCATTGCCATTTTGGCAACGCTCTGTGCTGTACCTATTCCATTGTTGATGCCTTTAATGGTTGATGAAGTACTCCTTGGTCAGCCAGGTGTTATCGTTGAAACCTTACAATCTTTACTACCTGTCTTTTGGCATAAGCCGGCCTTATATTTATTGGCTGTTTTGTTCATTACGATGGGGCTTCGTATTTTATCTCTGGTGTTTAATGTCTGGCAAACTCGCCAATTTACAATTATTGCCAAAGAAATTACTTATCGGATTCGTAAAGGTTTGCTTGCCAAGCTACAGCGAATCTCGATGGCAGAATACGAAACATTAGGCAGTGGCGCAGTCAGTTCTCATCTTGTTACTGACTTGAATACCATTGATGATTTTGTTTCAGGCTCTGTGAGCCGCCTTTTAGTGGCTGTTTTATCAATAATCGGTACGGCGATTATTTTATTGCTTATGCATTGGCAGTTAGCCTTATTTATTTTGCTGCTCAATCCCATCGTTATCTATATGACAGTACTGATAGGTAAAAAAGTAAAACAATTAAAAGCAGGTGAAAATAAGGCATTTGAAGTATTTCAATCCTCTCTGACTGAAACGCTTGATGGTATCCAGCAAATTAGAGCGGCTAATAGAGAAAAACATTACCTATCACGTTTGTCTGAACAGGCAAAAGGCGTTCGGGATCATGGAATTGCATTTGCTTGGAAAAGCGATACTGCCAATAGGCTGAGTTTTACTGTTTTCTTATTGGGATTTGAAGTTTTTAGAGCTTTAGCAATGCTGATGGTTTTATTGTCTGACCTTAGTATTGGGGAAATGATGGCTGTGTTTGGTTATCTGTGGTTTATGATGAGTCCCGTCAATGAAATTATTGGAATTCAATATGCATGGTATGCGGCTAAAGCAGCCCTGACAAGGATCAACGTACTAGATCAATTACACCAAGAGCCGAGTTATTCTGCACAGCAAAACCCATTTTTGGGAAAACAAACAGTTGCAATTCATATCGAGGATTTACATTTTCGTTATGGTGATAATGAGGAAGTACTAAAAGGCGTTAGTCTAGATATTGCAGCAGGGGAGAAAATAGCTTTAGTCGGTGCGAGCGGTGGAGGGAAATCCACTTTAGTGCAAGTGCTTCTGGGTTTGTACCCACACCACAAAGGTAAACTACTTTTTGATGGCATTCCGATAGAGCAAATTGGTTTACAAACTGTGAGGGAAAATATTGCTACAGTTCTACAACATCCCACTATTTTTAACGGCACAATTCGCGATAACTTGTGCATGGGTCGAGATTATGACGACGAAGAAATTTGGAATGTATTGGATGTAGCTCAATTACTAGATTTTGTTTGGGACTTAGAAGATGACCTGGATACGAAAATTGGTCGTAATGGTGTCAGATTATCTGGCGGGCAACGGCAAAGGATAGCGATTGCAAGAATGATATTGACCAACCCTAAAGTGGTCATTCTTGATGAAGCAACATCTGCGCTCGATATGGAAACAGAGCAAAACTTATTAATGATGCTGGATGAGTTTCTCGAAAACAGAACGACCATTATCATTGCACATCGTTTAAGTGCTGTTAGACAAGCAGATAGGGTTTACGTTTTTGAAGATGGCAGAATTAGTGAACAAGGCCACCATGAGGAATTGATCCAAGAAGGTGGGTTATATACTCGTCTTTATTCACAATCGCATTAAATTTTCTAAACTAGGATAAGCGAGAAATACTGCTTTTCACCGCATCCTTATCATAATGCAACCTCGTTCCTGAACACAAGTCGGGCCAAGTGGCTCTAGTGTCACTAATATATTGCCACCAGAGGCCAATACCGAATACAGGATAGGATATGAGGGCAGTTATAAAGCGCTTAAAACACTGGCTCCAAGTAATATTTTGACCGGTACTGATGAGTCTTATTTTCCAACTCCTCATGCCTATTGTTTGGCCACCATGCGTCCAAAACCAGCCGTAAAATAAGAAGCTGACTAATAGCAGATAGGCTAAGAAAAAAGGGTTTCCGTCACTAATTGCTTCACCGCCATTAACTGCGACAACAATCAATGCAGCGACTAATAAAACAGTAACTAGCAGAAATAAGTCATAGGCGATAACAGCTATGTGTCGCAATAAGTTGGGCCGAATGAGTAGATTTTCTGAAATAGACATTAAAAAACGTTAATTAATTTGGGCGAATGACAGACATAAAGTATCATTATTCGCTTATTTATGTGAATTAGGATCAACATGTTGCAAATGATCGGTCGCCCGGCGCATTCAGATTTTCGAATAGAAAAACTGTTGAGCTCAGTTAAAACACTTGTTTCATCTGTTTTTGAGTTGAGAAGTGAGTATCGTTATTTCATTGAAATTGAAAATGAAGGCACTGTTTCAGAGCAAGATTTAGCTGTTTTAGAGACCTTATTAGAAGCGACTGTATGCGAAAGTGAGGCAAAAGAAGATGAGAACTTTTTCTTAGTAACCCCACGTCCAGGTACTATCTCTCCATGGTCGAGCAAAGCCACTGATATTGCGCACAATAGTAGTTTAACAGCCATTTCCAGAATTGAGCGAGGTATTGCCTATTTTGTGAAATCTGAAAAAACCGTTTCTGTTGATAGTTGGCACTTGATTGGTCAAGCACTGCACGATCGAATGATTGAATCTATCTTTACTAGCGAAGATGAAGCGGATCGCTTATTTATCCATAATGAATCACGCCCTATGCTAGCTGTTGATATCTTAGGGTGTGGTAGAACGGCGCTTGAACAAGCCAATAACAATATGGGCTTAGCTTTAGCAGAAGATGAGATCGATTATCTTGTTGATAACTTTACCCTCATTGGTCGAAACCCAAATGATATTGAATTGATGATGTTTGCTCAGGCTAATTCTGAGCATTGTCGCCATAAAATCTTTAGTGCGGACTGGATCATTGATGAGCAGCCACAGCCACATACGCTATTTAATATGATCCGTAATACCCATGCCTTACATCCTGAAGGCGTTATCACAGCGTATAGCGATAACTCATCTGTCATTGAAGGACCAGAAAGTCAACGTTTTCATGTTGATATGATGACAAATCAGTATCAATATCAAAGTGAGCAACAACACATTTTGATGAAGGTTGAAACACATAATCACCCTACGGCAATATCGCCTTTTCCAGGTGCCGCTACAGGTGCAGGGGGTGAGATCCGTGATGAAGGTGCTACAGGGCGAGGCTCGAAACCTAAAGCAGGGTTGACGGGGTTTTCAGTATCGAACCTTAATCTTCCTAATTTTGAACAACCTTGGGAAGGACCTTATGGAAAACCGAATAGGATGGCTTCCGCACAAGAGATTATGATTGATGGGCCTTTGGGTGGCGCAGCCTTTAATAACGAGTTTGGACGTCCCAACCTTTGTGGTTACTTTAGAACTTTTGAAGCTTTGGTACCCAGTGCAGAAGGGCTTGAAGTGCGTGGTTATCACAAGCCAATTATGGTTGCCGGTGGTATGGGTACGATTCGCCCACAGCATGTCAAAAAAGATATTTTTGAACCAGGTGTACAACTCATCGTACTGGGTGGACCAGCAATGCTGATTGGGCTTGGTGGTAGTGCGGCTTCATCTGTTTCATCGGGTAGTAGTGAAGAAAGTCTTGATTTTGCATCTGTTCAACGTGGAAACCCAGAAATGGAACGTCGTTGCCAAGAGGTTATTGATCGATGTGTAGCCTTAGATCACAAGAATCCAATCATTGCGATACATGATGTGGGTGCCGGTGGATTATCAAATGCTTTTCCTGAGTTAGTGGATGACAGCGGACGGGGTGGTCGTTTTGAATTACGTTTAATTCCAAACGATGAGTCAAGTATGTCTCCAATGGAAATTTGGTGTAATGAATCACAAGAACGATACGTCCTAGGTATTGATGCTAAACGCGTAGATGAGTTCAGAGCTATTGCAGAGCGTGAGCGTTGTCCTTGGGCTATTGTAGGGGAAACGACAGAAGAGCAAAACTTGATTTTAGGTGATGCTGATTTCGACAATACCCCTATTGAGATGCCGTTATCATTATTACTCGGTAAACCACCTAAAATGCTGCGTCGTGTAAAACATCAAAGCTTTGAAAAACCTGAAGTGGATCTAACGGATATTGTTATCAATGAAGCATTAGAGCGTGTTTTGAAGTTACCAACTGTGGCCAGTAAAAACTTTTTGATCACGATAGGTGATCGAAGTGTGACGGGCTTAGTGGCTAGAGATCAAATGGTGGGTCCATGGCAGGTGCCTGTCGCTGATTGCGCTGTTACTTTAGCAGATCATCATGGTTTTGCTGGTGAGGCAATGGCAATGGGAGAGCGTGCCCCTATTGCACTCGTTGATGCCCCTGCTTCAGGTCGGATGGCAGTAGCTGAAGCTATCACTAATATCGCAGCAGCGAGCATTCAGAAATTGGGTGACATTAAGCTATCAGCTAACTGGATGGCAGCATGTGGTCATACAGGCGAAGATGCATTGTTGTATGACACCGTGAAAGCCGTAGGTATGGAGCTTTGTCCAGAGCTCGATATTGCTATTCCCGTGGGTAAAGATTCTTTGTCTATGAAGACGGTTTGGCAAGAACGAAGTGAGAGTAAAGCGGTCACGTCTCCTTTGTCTTTAGTTGTTACAGCTTTTGCTCCAGTTACAGATGCGGCAAAAACCTGTACACCACAACTACAAACTCATCATGGTGATACCGATCTGATCTTCATTGATTTGGGGAGGGGATTTAATCGTCTTGCAGGGTCAGCATTAGCACAAGTTTATAATCAAGTTGGTCACTATTCACCAGATCTAGACAATGCCAAATACTTAAAACAGTTTTTCGCAGCAATACAGCAACTGAAACAGGATGATCTACTACTGGCTTACCACGATCGGAGTGATGGCGGTTTGATGACGACATTATGTGAAATGTCTTTTGCGGGTCATTGTGGTATCGATATTGATGTTATTGGTTTAGGCGAGGCTTTGCCAGTTTTGTTCAATGAGGAATTGGGAGCTGTCATACAGGTTCGACATTGTGATGTTGAAGATGTACTTGCGATATTAAGAGAAGAAGATTTATCTAACTATAGTCATGTTCTTGGCACAATTAATGATACCGATAATATTAAAGTCGCCATTAATGGTGAAGTCGTTATAGATGAGCCTCGCGCTAAGCTGCAGCGTCATTGGGCTGAAACAAGTTATCAGATGCAGGCCTTACGGGATAACCCTGACTGTGCTGAGCAAGAGTTTAACAATATTCTCGACGAGGATGATACTGGGCTTTATGCTGATCTGACGTTTGATCAAGATGAACATATTGCGGCAAATCATATTTTAAGTGGTGTCCGACCTAAAGTAGCTATTTTGCGTGAGCAGGGCGTTAATGGCCAGATTGAAATGGCCGCAGCCTTCAATCACGCTGGGTTTAATGCGATTGATGTTCATATGAGTGATGTACTCGAAGGCCGTATTGATTTGGCTGATTTCATCGGATTTGTGGCTTGTGGTGGCTTCTCATATGGTGATGTATTAGGTGCTGGACGTGGTTGGGCCAGTACAATTTTGCATAATCAGCGAGCTAGACAGCAATTTAGTGGCTTTTTCACACGAGAAGATACTTTCGCGTTAGGCGTTTGTAATGGTTGTCAGATGTTGTCTCAACTGAAAGAGCTTATCCCAGGTAGTGACCATTGGCCAAAATTCGAACGTAATAATTCAGAACAGTTTGAAGCACGATTCTCTTTGGTAGAAATAGTTGAGTCACCATCAATTCTATTAAAAGGAATGGCTGGTTCAGTGATGCCAATTGCTGTAGCTCATGGAGAGGGTAGAGCCGACTTTTCTGAAACAGGCTCTGCAGAACAAGCCAATATTGCAATGCGATATGTGGACAATACGGGCGAAGTGACAGAGCAATATCCATATAACCCGAATGGTTCCCTAAATGGGGTAACGGCGTTGACGACAACAGACGGCAGGGTCACCATTATGATGCCCCATCCTGAACGCGTCATCAGAACTGTACAACACTCGTGGCATCCTGATAATTGGGGTAAAGATGGACCTTGGCTAAGATTATTCCACAATGCTAGGAAATGGGTGGGCTAGATTATTTAGGGCGACGTATAAGGACATATAAGGCGCCTGCACCACCATCTTCGACTCGAGCTGAACAGAAAGCAAGGATTTCTTGGTTTTCTCTGAGCCAGCTGTTTAGTTTGGTTTTGAGAACAGGTTTATGGTGTTTTGAACCCCATCCTTTACCATGGATGATACGTACATGCCGGATATTGAGTTGTTGACACTCTTGGATAAAGCCAGAAAAAGCTTGATGAGCAACTGGTATTGTCATGCCATGTAGATCTAGCTGAGCTTCCATTTTTAGTTGCCCATTACGTAGCCGTGCAAGTACTCTTTTTTGGATTCCACTACGTCTAAAACTTAAGGTTTCTTCATTACCAACGATATCGGCTTCGTAATCGATAGAGAGCAAGTTTTGCTTTGTTTCTATGGTCTGTGCTCGTTCACACCTTGTCGGCATAGAAACTTGTTTTTGATGTCTAACTTTATCTTGTTCGATAAATTTAACATCTCCCATTTCTTGACGAAATAGTTCAATATCCTGCAGATCCTGTGAATTATTTTTGTCCTTCATAAGACACTAGTCTATAAAAAATAATGCCTAATTGACCAGCTTATAAAAATTATCCCCACTTAGGCTTTGGCTTTTCAACAGGTACTGCGGGTTCTATCGGTGGGAAATCTTTGAATTCTATCGGTTCTCCGGGTTTAAATTGGCTGTTGCTGGAGGAGGAAGCTTGATTGCTTTGTTGCTGAGTTGAAGCGGGTACATTCGTTTCAAAATCATAAATTTTCTTTTTAAGTACCAAATTTTCTTCTTTCAACTGAATCACTTTTTCACGGAGATCAAATACTTCAGTTTGAAGTGTGTTTATTTCATCGGTTTTTATTAATGCAGCAGCCTGCTGTGCATCAGAGGGTGTTATGGCTTCTAAGCTATCAGAGGTTTGTAATGCAGTTTCTACTTGCTCATCTTTTCCTGTTGCTAGAAAGAAGTAGAGACTGGCAGCAATAACAACTACAAGAAAAACTGCCGCCGCGATGATAGCGGTTTTCTTCGGTAGTCCGAGTATTTTTGCACTGCTACTGACAACTTCTTCCAATGCGTCGTCATCTGAACGATCTTGCGCCATTTGTATTTCCTAAAAGAAATGATATATAAACCTATATCGGTACTAATATCAGTAATCTTTAGCAAATTCAGTAATATTTGATTAAAACCAGACAAACATGGCAGGTTGAATAATGATGATTAGACGCATTATTATGCTTCCTGTTTTTGATCTCCTTCCTTCACCAATGCAATGACTGTCCAACCCTCTTCCGGCAATAAATCAACATCATCTAGAAAGAAACGCAGGCGACCTTTTGCCGTGAATGCAAATAAAGGAATGGCTCGTTTGCCATATTGCTGTTGATAATCTTCGAAAGTAAAACTCTCGGTGATGTTGGTCTGCTTAGTGGTGGCGCCTTGGCTTATAAAACTAGCTAGTTTAGAAAAGGTATGGTCGCGATTAAAAAGTATCTTATGAGTATGGTTAATGATTTTTCTAGAAGTTTGTTCGTCATCTTCTTTATCGTTCTCTGTAGAGATACAAAATATCCGATCACGGTCAAATTCAGTGCGATAACGCTGCCCTACTAGTGCATTGCGGTCGTTATGGGGCGTGATCGTTAGAACATTGCCTAAGCCAATAAGATCAAGGTGTCTGTCAGCATGGACAGAAACGGCATTGCCATAATAGGTTTTTAACCCTTCCATTCGAGCTTGACGGATATTAGTCCAACTATCATCAGTAATCAGTGTATGGAAACCATTGTCGTTAAGTGCATGAGCGAGTGTTCGTGCTACAGGGTTAGCACCGACAATAAGAAATCCATCATCATCAGGCTCAGCTACACCTAATTTATTAGCGATAAACTTAGAGGTTGAACCTTGTAAGAAAACAGTGCCAATAATGATGCTAAACGCCAAAGGAACTAACAGCTCAGCATTGTTAATTCCAATATCCTGAAGTCGAATTGAAAATAGAGCGGTAACGGCAGCTGCAACGATACCGCGTGGCCCAATCCAACTCACCATAAATTTTTCTTGCCACGATAAATCAGAATTAATTGTGGAGACAATAACTTTAATAGGCCGGGCGAATAATTGAATAAATAAGAATAAAAATAGAGCGCTATAACCTAATGCTTGAAATTGTTCTAAGTTAAGTCTGGCTGCAAGTAAAATAAAAAGTCCGGATATAAGTAAAATGGATAAGCTTTCTTTAAAGTTAAGAATATCTTCAACATGCACATTTTTCATGTTCGCAAGCCAAATACCCATAATTGTAACTGCTAATAAACCGGATTCTTCTGATAGATGGTTAGAGAGTGCAAATACGGCACAAACCAATACCAAAGAAGCAACATTGTGCAGATATTCGGGTAATAAGTGATGCCTTAGTATCAAACCAAAGCCTTGGGCTGCCACCGCACCAATTGCACTACCAAGAGCAATAGTTTGTCCAAAAATAAGCAAAGTATGGGTAACAGAAGCATGACCTTGTAACTGCATAGAGACAATAACCTCAAAAACAAGGACAGCAAGGATGGCACCGAGAGGATCTATAACGATACCTTCCCATCTTAGGATATTAGAGATAGTGGTATTTGGACGGACTGTCCTTAAAATAGGCACAATAACAGTAGGGCCAGTCACTATCATCAAAGCGCCAAATAAAAGAGATAGATCCCAAGAAAAACCAACAATAAAATGGGTCCCTAACGTAATGGCGGCCCAAGTTGTTAGCACACCAATCGTAAGCATGTTGCGAACAACCTTCTGTAACTCACGAATCTCTTCAAATTTTAATGTAAGACTGCCTTCGAATAAGATAATGGCAACAGACAGAGAAACTATCGGGTAAAAAAGATCGCCGAATAAAGCTTCCGGGTTGATGGCGGATGTGACAGGGCCGAGGATAACGCCTGATATCAATAAGAATACAATGGCAGGTAGCTTTACGAGCCAAGCAAACCATTGGCAAAGTATTGCGACAACACCAATAAGTGATAGTGCAATAATAGCCTGTTCGTGCATTATATTCCCTTAAAATATATAATAAACAATTGCTTATATAATATATTTAACGTATAACATTGATCTCTGCTCGTCTATTATAAGAGCGACCAACAGGCGTTTTATTACTTTTAACAGGCTTAAATTCGAGGAAGTGTAAGACCGTAATTAAGTTTTCGGTCACATTACATTGTTCTATTAGATGTTGTTTAACGGTCAGTGCACGAGCTTCTGAAAGCGCCTCATTAAGTTTCCTTCGGCCATGGTTATCTGTATGCCCAGATACTTCTATTCGCTTGACGGATTTATCTGCATTGACGAAATCTGCTAATTTACATAATGCCGATTTTTCTTGACGGCCTAAATCTGATTTTTCAACTTCAAAATTAATGGTTAATTTTTTGATGGTATCAAAAGTGTAAGGCAGTATATTTTGTAAACATTGTTGAAAGTCGGGCAGATAATCATTCAAATGTACTGTCGACATGAGTACTGTAATCGGTTGTTCACTATGTAAGCTTTCATAGTAAATAGTGGGAAAGCGGCCTTCTTTGAGATGATGAAGTGCTTGTTGGGCATGAACACCATTAAGAATAAATTCATGTTGTCCTTTATGAACACGTTTAATTAATAAATCTTGTCTTTGCTCACTATTTTGCCAAGGGGCTTCAGCAATCTCAAAAATAATATCTTTGGCTTTCGCTGGCTGAGAATAAGTAGAGAAGGATAGGGTGATGGGTTTGCCTGCTAACTGGCTAAATTTTGCTTCACCAAAATCATCAATACGCTGACTTAGCAGACATTCTATACGTGATGTTTTAAGCGTCCATTCTGTATCCGTAAACGCGGGTTGAAACTGTTCCGCGGATAGAGTTGAACTCAATAGTAGCAATGTGGTGGCAATAATTTTTTTTAGCATTAGTATTGAATTAAAGAGTGGATGGGATAGGAAGCTAATTGCTCACGGCCATTAAGCATAGCTAATTCTATAAGGAAGGCACAAGCAACAATATGACCGCCAAGCTTTTCAACTAACTCACAACTGGCTTTTGCTGTGCCTCCTGTTGCCAGTAAATCATCAATTAACAAGATATTATCACCTGGTTTTATGGCATCTATATGTGCCTCTAATGCCGCTTCGCCATATTCGAGATTATATTCTACTGATTGCACGTCATAAGGCAGTTTTCCTGGTTTTCTTAGCGGAATAAATCCAAGACCGAGTTCCCATGCGACAAGACTGCCAAAAATAAAGCCACGTGCTTCCATACCAACGACAGCTGTAATATTACTATTCTTATAGGGCTCAGCTAATTTATGAATGGCTATCTTTAAACTACTTGGATCTTGAACTAGTGGTGTAATATCCCTGAATATGATTCCTTGTTGAGGGAAATCAGCAATATCTCGAATTTTGTCTTTTAATAACTGCATATCGTGTCATTTAATCTCAGAATTAATTATTATATCGGCAGCAAACAGTATCGCTATAATGGAAAACTAAACTTTAAGGTAAACAATGATGATTCAAACATGGAGCCGACTTGCTTGTTTAATGCTAATGACGACTTTATTGTCAGCATGTGCTGGTTTAACAAAGCCCGAACCAGAACAGCAAGATGTAGAACATTTTTATGTGATAGATGTTGATCGTGGTATTAGAGATGATGCCAAAGCAGGAAGCCCTATTTTATTATTGGAACCTGTTAAATTAACATCGCAATTCCGAGGAAAAACGTTGTTATTCAAAGTAGGAGACAATGAGTACCAGCCTCAGCAAGGTCACGAGTTTTTCTCGACGCCGGAAGAAATGTTTACCGAACAATTACAGCGTTGGTTAGAAAAAACAGGTGTTTTTAGCCAAGTCGTCACGGATAACAGTGTTTCGCCAGATATGGTATTACAAACTGCTGTGACAGCCTTATATGGCGATAAGCGAGATGCTGTGACACCACAATCGATATTGGAAATGCAGTTTTTTTTATTATCTGAGCCAAGTGATACCGAAACTGCCCAAACCCTATTTCAAACAGGGTTAAGAATTGACATAGATATTGAAGAAACTACGCCTCCAAAAGTTGTAAAAGGCTGGCAAATAGGGCTTAAACGCTTATTAGTGACCATAGAAGACGATCTAAGCGATTATTTTTCTGAATGAGTGCCCTAGTAGAGTGCCACTATAAACGTGCATGAAACCGCCTTAAATGTTACGATTACATATTAGCTTACCGAGTACGGTATAACGTTGATTTGGATGATGTAATAGATGACTGATATTGCCTTAGAATTGGATTCAATTGGTATAGAAGAAGAGATGAAGAAGTCCTATCTCGACTATGCCATGAGTGTCATTGTTGGACGTGCTTTACCTGATGTTAGAGATGGTTTAAAACCAGTTCATCGCCGTGTTTTGTACGCGATGAGAGAACTGGGTAATAACTGGAATAGTTCTTATAAAAAATCTGCCAGGATCGTCGGTGACGTAATTGGTAAGTATCACCCTCATGGTGATACTGCTGTTTATGACACTATGGTTAGGATGGCGCAGCCGTTCTCCATGCGTTATATGCTTGTTGATGGTCAAGGTAACTTCGGTTCTGTTGATGGTGATTCGCCAGCTGCGATGCGTTATACCGAAGTACGCATGGCGAAAATCACCCATGAAATGTTGGCCGATCTTGAAAAAGAAACAGTCGATTTCATTTCTAACTACGATGATTCCGAAAGTGAGCCATCAGTCTTACCGACTAAAATTCCAGCCTTATTAGTTAATGGTTCATCAGGTATTGCCGTAGGTATGGCAACCAATATCCCGCCACATAACCTGACTGAGATCCTTAATGCTTGCGTTGCTATGGTTGACGATCCAAGTATTGATGTTGATGGTTTGATGGAACATATACCCGGACCTGACTTTCCAACAGCGGCGATGATCAATGGTGCGCGAGGTATTAGTGAAGCGTATCGTACTGGACGAGGCCGTGTTCATATTCGTGCCCGAGCTGATATTGAAACAGACGACAATACAGGGCAACAAAGTATTGTTGTTCATGAACTCCCTTATCAAGTTAATAAAGCACGTTTATTAGAAAAAATTGCTGAACTGGTCAAAGAGAAAAAAATTGAAGGTATTTCCGCTTTGCGCGATGAGTCTGATAAAGATGGCATGCGTATGGTGGTGGTATTAAAACGCGGCGAAGTGCCAGAGGTGGTACTTAATAACCTCTATAAGCAAACCCAAATGCAAACTGTATTTGGTATTAATATGGTTGCTATCGATGGTGGCCAGCCGAGACTGTTGGGCTTAAAAGAAATCCTTGCAGCCTTTATTCGTCATCGTCGTGAAGTAGTTACTCGCCGTTCTTTATTTGAGTTACGTAAAGCCCGTGATCGTGCCCATATATTAGAAGGTTTAGCGACAGCATTAGCCAATATAGATGAAGTCATTGAACTGATTAAATCATCACCCAGTCCTGCTGAAGCAAAAGCGGCTTTATTAGCCCAAGGTTGGGGCTCTGAGATGATTCTTGAAATGTTGGGTGCGGCAGGTGCAGAAGCATCACGCCCTGAAGGCTTAGCAGATGACCTAGGTTTGGTTGATGGTGCTTATCACTTATCAGCGACGCAAGCACAAGCCATTCTTGACATGCGTTTGCACCGTTTAACTGGCTTAGAACAAGATAAGATCTTAGATGAGTATCGTGAAGTATTAGAAGAAATAGCTAAATTACTCGCTATCCTAAGCGATCCAGACAATCTAATGGCTGTCATTCGTGAAGAATTAGTTAAGGTTAAAGAAGAGTATGGGGATGAACGTCGTACCGAAATTATCGACACGCATCTTGATTTAACATTAGAAGACCTCATCACCGAAGAAGAAATGGTGGTGACTCTTTCTCATGCTGGTTACGCCAAAACGCAACAATTGGATACCTATCAAGCACAGCGCCGAGGTGGTAAAGGTAAATCTGCAACATCGATGAAAGATGAAGACTTTATTGAACATCTGTTTATTGCAAATACCCATGACACCCTATTGTGCTTCTCAAGCGCAGGTAAAGTGTACTGGAAAAAGGTTTATGAATTGCCACAAGGTGGCCGTGCTGCAAGAGGTAAACCGATAGTTAACCTCTTGCCGTTAGAAGAAGGCGAACGTATTAATGCGGTTTTAGCTATCAGAGAGTTTGAAGCTGATAAATATATCTTTATGGCGACTGAATCAGGTACCGTTAAAAAAACGCCGTTAGTCGATTATTCCCGTCCAAGAGCTAACGGTATTATTGCTGTCGATTTGAAAGACAATGATAAATTAGTTGATGTCGCCTTAACTGATGGCCAATCAGATATTATGTTATTTAGTTCTGGGGGTAAGGTCATTCGTTTCGCTGAAACAGATGTGCGTTCAATGGGACGTGTTTCTCGTGGTGTAAGAGGCATGCGTTTGCCTGAGAAAGAGAAAATTATTTCGTTAATTATTGCCCAGGAAGATGAAGGGGCAATCTTAACGGCAACAGAGTTTGGCTTTGGTAAGCGTACACACTTGGCTGAATATCGTGTTCAAGGACGTGGTGGACAAGGTATTATTTCAATTCAAACATCAGAACGTAATGGTAGTGTTGTGGGTGCCGTTCAAGTAGAGAATGATGATCAGATCATGTTAATTACTGATGGAGGCACACTGGTTAGAACGCCAGTCAAAGATGTATCTATTGTGGGTCGTAATACCCAAGGCGTTAAACTAATTAATTTGACTAAGAAAGAAAAATTAGTTGGACTTGAACGTATTCTAGATGTTGATGATGAGCCGGCTGACGTAGAAGACGAAGAACATTAAGGTTTTTGTAGATTTGATGTAGACAGTCGTTCTCTATAATGAGCGTTGTCAAAAGGGCAGGCATAAATGAGTGAACAGCAGGCTTTGCAGGCGATTCGCCAGCAAATTGATGAAACTGACCAGCAAATACAAAATTTGCTTAATCTCCGAGTTGAGATGGCACAGGAAGTGGCCAAAATCAAATTGGCTAATGGTGAAGTCAGTGATTTTTATCGCCCAGAACGCGAAGCAAAAGTTTTACGCCAAGTAATAGAGCGTAATCAAGGGCCGCTGGATGCCAAAGAAATGGCACGGTTGTTTCGTGAAATCATGTCCGCCTGTTTGGCAGCAGAAAAGCCATTACAAGTTGCTTATTTAGGCCCTGAAGGTTCTTTCACACAGGTTGCGGCGCTGAAGCAATTCGGTGCGTCTATTGAATTACAATCTATGCAAACTATTGCAGATGTTTTCCATGCGGTTGAAACAGATAATGCGAGTTATGGCGTGGTCCCTGTTGAAAACTCAACAGAAGGTATGGTGTCTCACACCTTAGATCGTTTTATTAGTACATCCCTAAACATAAATGGTGAAGTATCACTACGTATTCATCATTATTTATTAAGCAAAGAGCAAGAGCTCGCTGATGTAGATATTGTCTATGCACATCCACAAGCGCTTGGACAATGCAGAAGTTGGTTGGCTAAACACTTACCAGAATGTGAGTTAGTTGCTGTTAATAGTAATTCTGAAGCGGGTAAAAGGGTTGCCGGTGAAAGAAGAACTGCGGCAATAGCAGCAAATAGAGCTGCAGAAATATATGAGTTGACCACATTGGCTAGCAATATTGAAGATGAGGCAAATAACACTACACGCTTCTTAGTCATTGGCCGTCAAGATGTTGCACCGTCGGGTAATGATAAGACTGCTTTATTGGTGTCGACTAAAAACCAGCCAGGTGCACTTCATAGTCTGTTAAAACCATTAGCGGAAAGTGGTATCACAATGTCTAAAATCGAATCGCGCCCTGCTCGGACAGGTGTTTGGGAATATGTTTTTTTCATTGATATTGATGGTCATTGCCAAGATGAAAAGATGATTGATGCATTAAACCAGTTAGAACAGGCCTCTTCCATGTGTCGTGTCTTGGGCTCATATCCAAAAGCTGTGCTATAAAAAATGAAACTGTTATTGGCTAACCCAAGAGGCTTTTGTGCTGGCGTTGATCGAGCTATTGAAATAGTTGAAAGGGCGCTCAGTATTTTCGGTGCACCAATTTATGTGCGACATGAGGTAGTCCATAATCGCTTTGTTGTCGATGGATTGTGTGAGAAAGGTGCTGTTTTTGTAGAGCAGGTGAGTGAAGTCCCTGACGAAAGTATCGTTATTTTTAGTGCCCATGGCGTGTCTAAACAGGTAAAAGCTGAAGGACAGCAACGCGGTTTAAATGTCTTCGATGCTACTTGTCCATTAGTAACAAAAGTCCATATGGAAGTGGCCAAATTTGAACGTATGGGCAAAGAATGTATTTTAATAGGCCATGTTGGTCATCCTGAAGTTGAAGGCACTATGGGACAGTACACCTCTAAACAAGGCGGGATCTACTTGGTTGAAACACCTGATGATGTAGCAAAGCTCAAGGTGAAGAACTCTGAAGATTTGGCCTTTGTCACTCAAACGACTTTATCTGTAGACGATACATCTGTGGTGATAGACGCATTACGTGAACGATTTCCTTTAATTGAGGGACCGCGTAAAGATGATATCTGCTATGCCACACAAAATAGACAAGATGCGGTGAAAGAACTTGCCCAACAATGTGATTTAGTGATGGTGGTAGGCTCTAAAAATAGCTCCAATTCTAATCGCCTTCGCGAGTTATCAGAAAAACTAGCAACCCCAGCTTATCTGATCGACAATGCTGATGATATCAATGCCGCTTGGTTACAGAACTTGTCGAGCATTGGTTTAACGGCTGGCGCTTCTGCTCCTGAAGTGCTGGTACAGAATGTGGTAGACAGGTTAAAAAACCTGGGTGTTTCGGAGGTTAAGGAATTACATGGTCGAGAAGAAAAAATTGAATTCTCGCTTCCCAAAGAATTAAAAGTTGATTTGAGCGACTTGTCAAAATAAATCATGTTCACAATGTCCTTCCTCCCGGTTTTTTTATGGACAGATATCCTTATCTATCTATTGCTAGCTGTTGTAATGTTAGCCGTATTTTATATACGCGGGCAAACACATCTTGTTACACCTTGGCGTGCCGTTTTAAAAAGAAAGCGTGGCGTTATTTCGATTACGATTCTATTGTGCTATGTCGCTATAGGTTTGCTCGATTCTATCCATTTTAGACAGGCATTAGACGTCAATAAAGAAGGCGATCAACAACACTATGCCACCGAAGTGTTGTCATTATTAGATCTCGCTGTGATGCCACTTAAGCAACAAAGTGAAAAAACCTATTCTGAACCATTTGCAACGCGATTATTCGTCCGAGAAATGCAGCAAAGTGATGATGCAGTTGGTGTTAATTTTGATTATCCAAAATTAGTTTATGGTGGTCGTCATTTAGTTGATGAAAGTGATAAATGGGCTGATATTAAATCAAGCTTGAGTGAAAGTAGTTTAGTTTCTCTTAAGGTCTGGCTTTTGCTGACAGTAATCATGGTTTTGTATGGCGCATACCGGCAAAAACAAGACGTATCCAATACTTTTAAAGCCATCACATTAGGCAAAACGGCTTATCCTATACGCACTTTTTTATTTATGTTGGCGCTTATTCTGTGGTCATTCTTTGCACTATCAACGCTGAGTGCTGATTATCATGTATTGGGGACAGATAAAGTAGGACAGGACGTACTTTATCAATCTTTAAAAAGTGTTAGGACAGGGCTGGTCATAGGTACTTTAACCACGATTGTAATGTTGCCATTAGCTTTATCTATGGGGATTGCTGCAGGTTATTTTAGGGGTTGGATTGATGATGTCATCCAGTATA
Source organism: uncultured Gammaproteobacteria bacterium (assembly GCA_905479075.1). Classification (GTDB taxonomy): domain Bacteria; phylum Pseudomonadota; class Gammaproteobacteria; order Nitrosococcales; family Methylophagaceae. The sequence goes on from CAJQLA010000018.1 coordinate 34,945, forward strand.
TCTATACCACCTTAAACTCCATACCTGGCGTGTTGTTGATCGCTGCAGCAGTACTGATGTTACAAGTGTATATGAACAATCATCCCGAGAACTTTTCCACTATTGCTGAGCGGGCTGATTTACGATTATTGTTTTTATGCATTATTCTAGGGATGACTAGCTGGACAGGTTTATGTCGAATTTTAAGGGCTGAAACCTTAAAGTTGCGCGAGGCGGAATATGTACTTGCAGCGAGATCATTAGGTGCAAGTAAATTAAGTATTTTACACCGCCATATCCTACCTAATCTTATGCATATTGTGATGATTAGCATTGTGCTAGATTTTAGTGGCCTTGTACTCGCAGAAGCCGTATTGTCTTACGTGGGTGTGGGCGTCGATCCATCCATGATCAGTTGGGGAAATATGATTAATAGTGCCCGACTTGAAATGGCTCGAGATCCTATTGTGTGGTGGTCATTAGCAGCAGCATTTTTCTCGATGTTTGTTTTAGTGTTGGCAGCTAACTTATTTGCTGATGTGGTACGTGATGCATTCGATCCAAGGGTGCAGAACAACTAATGACAACAAATAGTTTATTGAATATTAAAAACCTTTCGACTTGGATTGGTAATAATGAAGCGCCTATTCGTGCGGTAGATGGTGTCGATTTTAGTATTCAGCAGGGTGAAACTTTCGCTTTATTAGGTGAGTCTGGCTGTGGTAAATCGATGACAGCCTTATCATTGTTACGGCTAAATCCTCAACCAGCAAGTGACATCGTATCAGGTCAGGTTGAACTAGATGGCCAAGATTTATTTACTTTGTCAGAAGAGGATATGCAGCATATTCGTGGTAGACGAATTGCGATGATTTTCCAGGAGCCGCAAAGTTCACTTAACCCTGTTTTAACTGTGGGGCAGCAGATTGCCGAATGTTTAGATTGGCATTTCGATTTAAGTGAAGAACAAATTGAAACACGCGCAATTGAGCTATTAGATTCCGTTGGTATCCCTGATCCTGTAAAACGAATTAAAGATTATCCTCATCAATTATCAGGTGGTATGAAACAAAGGGTAATGATTGCCATTGCCTTAGCGGGTGAGCCTGAATTATTAATTGCAGATGAGCCAACGACGGCGCTGGATGTCACCATCCAGGCCCAGATCTTAGATCTATTAAAACAAGTACAACGTGATACAGGCATGGCGATTTTATTAATAAGCCATGATTTAGCTGTGGTCGCACAAATGGCAGATCATGTTGCTGTAATGTATGCAGGCCAGATTGTTGAAATAGCGAATAGGGAGCAATTCTTTTCAGCACATCAGCATCCGTATAGTGCTAAATTGTTTGATGCTTTACCCACAGAACAAAAACGTGAACAACGTTTAACCGTTATTAAAGGCAATGTACCTGAATTGAATAAGGTTTTTACGGGTTGTCGTTTTGCCGATCGTTGTGATTTAGCATGGCAACATTGCCATGATGCTATTCCTAAATGGTATCAAGTTGATGATCAGGGCGTACGTTGTCATTTATATGATCCTGAATTGGCAGACAAACAAGAAAACATACGACAAACGAAAGCGGGTTCACCCTTATCTGAAATAACGTCAACAGATAAAAATATTTTAAGTGTTTCAAATTTAAAAGTTCACTTTCCAATTAAAAAAGGTATTTTACAACGAGTTACAGGTCATGTGCGTGCTGTCGATGGTGTTACTTTATCGTTAAAGCAAGCAGAGACTATTGCTCTAGTGGGTGAATCTGGTTGTGGTAAGACTACGGTTGGTAAAGCTATTTTAGGCTTAGTATCGACCACAGATGGGCAAGTTCATTTTGGCAAGCAAGTTCTAAATGAATTGTCTGAAAGAAAGTTGAAAACGTATCGAAATTCATTACAAATTATTTTTCAGGATCCGTATTCATCAATGAATCCGAGGATGACTATTAGCCAAGTTATCGAAGAAGCAATGATCTCTCAATCATCAGGTATTAAAAGTAAAGAGGAAAGGGCTAAACGTATTGATAGCTTGCTTGAGCGGGTGGGGTTAAGGCCAGAAAATAAATACCGCTATCCACATGAGTTTTCGGGTGGTCAACGCCAAAGGATATGTATTGCCAGGGCCTTGGCAGCAGAACCTGAAGTGATTATCTGTGATGAGCCCACCAGTGCATTAGATGTCTCTGTTCAGGCACAGATCCTCAATTTATTACGTGAGATTCAGCATGAATTCGGCTTGTCGTACTTGTTCATTACTCATAATATATCTGTCGTAGAATATCTTGCACAGAGAATTGCAGTGATGTATTTAGGCCGTATTGTGGAACAAGGTAACCGCAATGAAGTTCTAAAAACACCGAAGCACCCTTATACCCAAGCATTGTTAGCAGCAGTCCCGAAATTAGAAGATGATAAAAATAGAGAAGTGATTCGTTTAGAAGGTGAATTACCTTCACCTGCGGCCCCACCAAAAGGCTGTCATTTTCATCAGCGCTGTCCTCACGTGATGGCAAAATGCTTGGAATCATACCCAGAGGCAACGATTATGAGCACTCAACATGAAGTTCGTTGTTTCTTATATTAATTTTTTATAGAGATTGAGACCATGGATAAACAAACACAAATAGAATTAGAAGCTGCAGCATTTCGTAGATTGTTAGCACACTTGCAAGAAAATACTGATGTACAAAATATAGACATTATGAATTTGGCCGGCTTTTGCCGAAACTGTCTCGCTAAGTGGTATTTAGCTGCGGCTGAAGATAAGGGTGTGGAAATAGATTATGACCAAGCAAGAGAACATATCTATGACATGCCATATACAGAATGGAAAGAAAAATATCAGCGCTAAAAGCTAGTGGTTAGAGCCCGTTTCTTTATTGACTTGTTGTAACAGTCGAGCCAAGTCTAACTTATTTGTTTTATCGAGTTCACTCGGTTTCACAAGTGAGACTGTTTCGACCGTTTTTTCAAATTGTCTGAGGTAATTACGGCAGCATCGGCAAATCATAAAGTGTAAAAACAAGCCGATACGTTTAGAGATCGGTAAGTCTTTATTTATGTAATTACTTGTTTCAGTAACGGTATCTTTGCAGTTGAGCATTTATTTATCCTGATATTGTTCGATACTGTGATGAATGGCTGCACGGGCTCTATGTAATAGGACACGTGCATTAGACGAAGATATGTCTAAAATGTTACAAATTTCATCGATTTTAAATCCTTCCATATCAGATAGCGTAAGCGTTGCCCGCTGCATGGCTGGTAGATTTTGGAAAGCTTGTTCAATAATGTTTTGTAACTGTGAGTTAGCTAAAATGGCCTCTGGGGTATTATCATCCCATGCTTCAATATTATCTATTCTGTGACCTTTATGGTCGAAATGGTCAGCTGATACAGCCTCCCAGCCATCATCTAAAGAGACATAACGATTTTCACGACGCACTCTACTTTTTGCGCCATTGCTGACAATTCTAATTAACCAAGTTTTAAGGGATGAGCGTCCTTCAAACTGAGGTAATGCCTTGATGGCGGAAATCCAAGCATCCTGTACAACTTCATCGGCAATACTTTGCCCAACAATGGCTCTTGCCACAGATAGCATTAAATTATGATATTCTTCGACAACGTGCTTGAAAGCTTCGGGATCGCCTTTAATAAGTTCACCGATTAGAACTTTTTGGTCAGCCCATTTAGAGTCAAAAAATTTTTTCATTAAAGATGTAACATTTCAGTTTTAAGCATGTCTATGTTAACAAGCCTGGTCATCAACGGCCGGTTATTTTTTATAATAATATTAGGGAATTACAATGTCGATTACTACTAAAAAAACTATTGCACTGGCCGCTGGGGCAGCATTGACAACAGGCTTAGCCTTGTCTCCTACATTGGTTAGTGCTGAAACAAGTCCTTTTGCTTCTGCAGAGCTTTCGAATGGCTATATGCAGTTAGCTGAAGGTAAATGTGGCGAAGGTAAATGTGGCGCTAAAGCTGCAGAAAAAGCAGCAGAAGCAAAATGTGGCGAAGGCAAATGTGGCGAAGGTAAATGCGGCGCGGCTTCACACGAAGCTAGCGGTAAAACAGCTGAAGGCAAATGTGGCGAAGGTAAATGTGGCGAAGGTAAATGTGGGGCTGAAGCTCACCCAGAAGCTGAAAAAGCAGCCGAAGGTAAATGCGGCGAAGGCAAATGTGGCGAAGGTAAATGTGGCGCTGCTCCTGTAGTCGGTACGCAAGCAGATATTGATGCTAAAAATGCGGAATATCATGAGAAAAAAGAAGCGTTGAAAGCCAAAGAAGGTAAATGTGGCGAAGGTAAATGTGGCGAAGGTAAATGTGGTGCTGCTAAATAATCAGTCTCTTTTTATGAGTGATTGATAAAAGGGGCTCAATTGAGCCCCTTTTTTATTACAGACAGTATTGTTTTTATTTTAAAAGGAGGATGCCATGGGCTTATGTAAGATGATGGGTTCACTACATTGTGGCTTAAACAAAACACGCACCTTAGATTTCTTAGCGCCACTGGCTATGCGTCTATATCTAGTTCCTGTTTTTTGGATGGCTGCCAATACCAAATGGAATCCGCTTGAAGAATCGAGTTCTTTAGATGGAACGATACAGTGGTTTGGAAACCCTGACTGGGGCCTAGGCCTGCCATATCCTGAATTGATGGCATACATGGCTTGGGGCGCTGAATATTTTGGTGCGATATTGTTACTCATTGGCTTGGCGGTGCGTTGGGTGTCTATTCCTTTGATGATCACTATGATAGTCGCCATTTTTGCAGTTCATTGGGACAATGGCTGGTTGGCTATCGCAGAACCAAGTGCACAACTTGACGCAGCTAAAAGCCTATTAAAAGAACATGGCAATTATGAATGGTTAACGGAGAAAGGCAATTTTGTCATTTTGAACAACGGTATTGAATTTGCTACGACTTATCTGATTATGTTGTTAGCCTTATTTTTTACTGGTGCGGGCAAGTATTTCAGTATTGATTATTGGTTAACTAGAAACAAAACACACTGTGAAGGATAAGCATTATGTTGATTAAGAAGAATAAATACTCTGAGTTGCCGGAGAATCAGGTGACAGATGAAAGCCTCTACCTCAATCGCAGACAGTTTATTAACAAAAGCGCTATGATTGCAGCAGTAACGGCACTACCAAAGCTTGCTTTTGCTAATAACCCAATACCTGAGCCAGACTATAAAGAGCTAAGCCAAAGTCCGTTTTCAACGGATGAAGAGTTAACGCCATTTGATGATATTACTAGCTATAATAATTTTTATGAGTTTGGTACGGATAAGTCAGACCCAGCTAAATATGCCACCAACTTCCCTGATAAATCAGAATCATGGCCCATCATCATTGATGGCGAATGCGATAAACCAGGTGAATATACTTACGACGATTTAATTAAGCCTTTTACATTAGAAGAGCGTATTTATCGTTTACGTTGTGTAGAAGGCTGGTCAATGGTGATCCCTTGGGTTGGTTTTTCTTTAGCCGACCTTTTAAAACAAGCACAACCGAGCTCAAAAGCAAAATTTGTTGAATTTACGACACTATATAATCCGCAACAAATGCCTGGGCAACAACGTCAAGTGCTACAGTGGCCATACGTTGAAGGACTACGTATTGACGAGGCAATGAATCCGTTAAGCCTTTTAGCTGTGGGTCTTTATGGTAAGGAATTGCTAGGGCAGAATGGTGCGCCAATTCGTTTGGTAACACCGTGGAAATATGGCTTTAAAAGTATCAAATCAATTGTACAAATTCGTTTTGTTGAGAAAATGCCAGTGTCATCTTGGATGAGAGCGGGGCCAAGCGAGTATGGTTTTTACTCAAATGTTAACCCGAATGTGTCACATCCAAGATGGAGCCAGACACGTGAACGTCGTATTGGCGATTTGTTAAAGCGTGAAACGCATATGTTTAATGGATATCAGGAACAAGTAGCCCATTTATACACAGGCATGGATCTTAAACGTAATTTTTAATAACTGACTTTTTAACCGATGCTAGTTTCAATCTTAAAAGTCAGTACATTTGTACTGAGTTTATTGCCAGCTGTACTATTATTTTACGGCTTGTTGACTGATCAGCTTGGTGCAAACCCCATTGAAACTTTGACCCGTGATACCGGGGAGTGGGGATTACGTTTTTTATTAATAACTCTAGCCATCAGTCCACTTAGATTGCTCACATCGTGGCATGCACTAGCTACAATTAGAAGAATGCTTGGGTTATATGCTTTTTTTTATGCATGTATACACATGCTTTTATATATTGGTTTAGATCAGTTCTTTAATCTAAGCGATATTATTTCCGATATTGTCGACAGACCTTTTATTTTGGTTGGTTTTGTTAGTTTTATTGCACTTATTCCCTTAGCCGTCACCTCCAATAAAGCCATGATTGACCGAATGGGGAGTGTGCTGTGGAATCGCCTCCACAGTTTGATTTACTACATTGCAATAGGGGGTGTAGTTCACTTCTATATGTTGGTGAAAAAAGATGTTACTGATCCTGTGTACTACATCATCATCTTAATATTGTTATTAGGCTTTAGACTATATAGTTATATTCGCCGCACACTATTCACAGCTAAAAACACGTCATTACATCATAGTGAAAACAAATAGTTCACAATGCAAAGCGGCTTTATCAAAATCATCCTATAAAGTTAATAAAATAGCAGAAAAAACATTCTCTTAAGTAGCTATACCGCGACTTAGGATGTAAAGAACCTAAAAACTGTTACAATATGACGCTGTTTATAGCATTACTATTTTTGAAGGTGTTTATGACTGATTTTGTTGATAACGATCCGCAGGAAACCCAAGAGTGGTTAGACTCACTCGAGTCATTAATTGAAGTGGAAGGTGGCGGTAAAGCGCACTTTATCCTAGAAAAACTGATTGATATGGCACGTCGTTCAGGCGTTAATTTGCCATATAGCGCCACTACTGCATATGTGAACTCGA
>CAJQLA010000019.1 GCA_905479075.1 uncultured Gammaproteobacteria bacterium
GGTAAAATAATACCTAACAAACATGAAGCTACAATTAATGTTGCACCCGACAATTTAGCTGCTGTCATTGGCTCATCAAGAAAGAAGTAACTCAACGCCATGGCAATAGGAATATACAAATAATAAAAAGCACTGACTAAGATGGAAGGAAGCTCAGTTGATACTTTTACCCACAATGTATGCGCTATTAATGTCGACACCACACCTAAAATAATTAGCAGCTGCCAATCATTGATGCTCAGCTGCCAATCTATTTGTGGCCAAAAAAATAAAAAGAACAGCCCAGCAAAGCTGAACTGCCCCCAGCTGCGTACCGTCGTTGAAAGATGATTAACCCTTTGATGCAAAAAAGGTAGTAAGGCATAGAGCAAGCCGCTAAACACACCGACAAGAAAAGCCTGTGTCACTTGATTCGCCATATCGGCTGAAGGGACAACAATAATACAGCCGCAAAAACATAGCAGTACCGCAAACACATCACTGAACTTTGGCCGCTGCGCACTGATCAGCCAGTTAATCCAAACCAGATGAATACCATAGGTGGTTAATGACAGCGCACCCAACGAGGGGGTGGAGTTTTTAATGGCGTAAAAGTAAGTCCACCAATGCAAACCAAAAATCATGCCTATAAGCAGCAAATAAAACCAATCTTTGCTCGTCAGTCCTATAAAACTTTTATGCCATAGTAATAATGGTGTTAATACTACGCAGGCAATACCAACGCGAACCAAACCAATAGTGACTTCGTTCGCGGCAACGGAACTGACCAACACCGGCACCAACGCCATGGTGGCAACCGATATCAGTGCGGTAACAATTAATTGAGGGCTTATAGTCTTCATCGCGTCCGAAGACTACAGACTCAATTTGTGATTAGCAAGGCTGGCCCTCAGGCAGTCATAATCGTAAAAAAGTAATTTTATCCATTGAGCTAATAACTGAGTAGCTTTATGATTGCCTCACCATTTAGAGGTACCTGTGCTTAACATACTGCATAAAACCATAAGCCCCCGCCATTTGCGCCTAAGCCTTCTTGCTTGGATGCTGGTGTTTGTCTGTGGCCAAACACTCGCGGCTAATCATTTGCACCTTGATAGCCATGCCAGTGATGAAGTATGTGCTGTTTGTATTCACGCGCAAGATCACACTATTATTGATAATGGTAGTACTCACTCCACGGTCAGCACTGCCTATTATATTGAATTAAATTTTTATCCATCTATAAATCAAACGTCAGCACCCTCCTCTTATTTTAGTCGCGCACCACCTCAATCCTAACGATTTCTTATAGCTACTTACCCTGTTTGCTCTAGCAAACACTTTTATCTATCGTTAGGAGAATTAATAATGTGTAAAGCATTACTAAAATCGTTTTTGCCCATCAGTTTATCGCTAACTACAGCTGTCATGACTCCAACAGCAATAGCTGCAGAGCCCTTAATAGAAAACATTGTTGTTGTCGCTCACCCTTTATCAGGCGAGAGCTTATCGCAAGCCGTTGATATTCTTGAAGGTCTTGAATTGGAACGCAAAGCGACCACTAATATCGGCGCGACCCTAGCTAAACAGCCAGGCATTCACTCAGCACCATTTGGCAACGCTGTTGGCCGTCCTATTATTCATGGCCTTGGTGGTGCGCGCATAAAAATTATGGAAGATCGTATCGACACCTTAGATGTCTCTGTGACTAGTGGTGATCATGCAGTGAGTATCGAGCCTTTTATTGCTGAGCGTATTGAAGTGCTTAAAGGCGCTGGCACATTACTCTATGGCTCAGGTGCGATAGGCGGTGTTGTTGATATACATACAGGCCGTATTCCACATCATATACCGCAAAAATCAATTTCTGGTGGTGTAGAAACACGCTTTAATGATAACGATGAAGCCAATACCACATCAATAAAACTCAATGGCGGGAAAAATAGTTTTGCATGGCATCTTGATGCCACGCGAAAAGATAGCAGTGACTATAAGATTACAGGCGATGCCGAATCAGCGCGACTGCATGCATTAGAGGAAGCTGAAGGTGGAGCTGATACCGATGAACATGAAGAGCATGAAGGTGATACTTTACCCGGTAGCGCTTTTAAATTTGAATCAGCCGCATTCGGTGGTTCTTATATAAAAGACTGGGGCTTTATTGGTTTGTCTGTTAGTGATACCGATGCCACTTATGGATTGCCTGGCCATGCCGAACACCATGATGAAGAAGGTGAGGAAGAAGGTGAAGAGCATCACGACGAAGAAGGAGAGACCGCGACATTAGTATTAAAGCAAACGCGTACTGATTTTGAACTTGGCCTCGAAGATCCATTTGAATCTGTTAGCAGCATTAATGTAAGAGTGGGTGTTAACGATTACGAACATCAAGAGATCGAACCTGATGGTGAAGTGGCCACGCGATTTTCAAATCAAGCATGGGAGTCACGCGCCGAATTAATATTTGATACCAATGAATGGACTAGTGTACTTGGTGTTCAGTACAGTCAACGTGACTTCTCTGCACTCGGTGAAGAAGCTTTTATTCAACCTGTGGATACTACTGAGAGCGGCTTGTTTTGGTTAACTGAGCGTTCACTATCCCGCTTTGATTTAGAAGCCGGATTACGTATAGGCAAAACCAAGCACAAGCCTAGCGCGGCGGCTAACAAAGACTTTTCAAACTATAGCGCTTCATTGGGCGCTATCATTCCCCTATCGGATGTGTGGCAGCTCAATATCATTGCCGACTATTCATCACGCGCACCCGTCGCTGAAGAGCTTTATGCTGATGGGCCACATTTAACAACCAATAGTTACGAGCAAGGAAATGCGTCATTAGATAGCGAGACATCGATTAATTTATCTGCGACATTGCAGTATCAAGATGAGCGTTGGTCTGGTTCGATAACAACGTATCAGACGCAATTTTCTGATTTTATTTACCAGCAAGCCACAGGTGGAGAGTTAGACGAATTAGCTGTTTTTGCTTACCAACAAAACGATGCTCGTTTTTTTGGTGCAGACGTTGAGTTGGCGGCGAATATTATTAAGCAATCGGATAACACTGTTACCTTAAAAGCATTGTTTGATTTTGTTAATGCTGAGGTTGATGTGACTGGTAATCAGCACTTACCTAGAACGCCACCCATGCGTTACGGTTTGGGCATTGAAGCGCAGTGGGGACGTTTTAGCGGAGCTATTGATTATCTACGCGTTGATGAGCAGCTTGATGTGGCTGATCTAGAATTAGCGACAGACGCTTACAATGATTTGACTGCTTACGCCGAAATTAAACAGCCATTATCCAATGGGCTTTTATTAACTGGGTTTTTGCAGGGTAAAAATTTAACCAACGATGAGCAGCGAGTGCATACGTCTTTTATTAAGGACTTGGCGCCAGCGCCAGCACGAACGATTGAAGTGGGTTTTCGATTGGTTTTTTAGGCTTATTGAACGATCTTTTAAAATCGTTGTGGCCGGATAGATATTTAGCTCTTTGATTTGATTTTTTATAAACGCCTTGTATTTTATATAAGGCGTTTTTTTATG
>CAJQLA010000020.1 GCA_905479075.1 uncultured Gammaproteobacteria bacterium
GTTTCTGTTTCTGTTTCTGTTTCTGTTACGTGTGAAGAACCTGTCACTAATTGTTCAGATCGTGCTATCAATTCCTCTGTTGAATCGGTCGAGGATAGCTCTGCACTTGTGAATCGATTTAATAGTTCAGGGATCAGTTGATGGCTATCGACGAGTAGTTGTTCAAGTGCAGGTGAGTTAGGAAGATTTCCTTCAATAACGAGATTTAAAATATTTTCTACAGACCACGCTAACTCCCCAATAACAGAAGCCCCTGCCATGCGCCCACTGCCTTTTAAGGTATGGAAATGACGACGAATAACACTGAGCGAGTCATCATCATGTTGTGATAGCCATTGTGGGATGAGCATTTGTAGGTCTTGTAAAACTTCATCTGCTTCTTCAATAAAGACTTCAGCGATGTCCCCATCAATTCCCTCAGCAAAGTGTATCTGATCATTCACTTGGGAAGCATCAATATCAGCCAGAACTTCAGTCTCTACATCTAATCTAGTTTCTTCAGTGTTGCTATCTATGACTAGATCAACAATATCTAAGTCAGCTTCAATTTCTGCTTGCTGTTGGATATAACGTTCAACCGAGGTTTGTTGCACAGGTTCGACTAGTGCTTGCTGTTGAATATAACGTTCAACCGAGGTTTGTTGAGCAGGCTCGACTAGTGCTTGCTGTTGAATATAACGTTCAACCGAGGTTTGTTGAGCAGGCTCGACTTGCACTTGCTGCTGGATATAACGTTCAACCGAGGTTTGTTGAAGAGGCTCGACTTGCGCTTGCTGCTGGATATAACGTTCAACCGAGGTTTGTTGAACAGGTTCGATTTGCCCTTGCTGTTGAATATAGCGTTCAACTGACGTTTCGCGAACAGTTTCAGTGTGGACTTGATCGAAAATCTCTACGACCTCAGCTGGCGCAGATGTTACAGGTTCGACGAGTTTCCTTTGAGCGGTTCTTAGTAACGATAATTGGTGCTGGCCATGTTGACTCAGACCATCCATATAGAGCTCTATTGCTGCAATTAGTTCTGCGAATAGGCTTAGTTCACTTTCTGTAATTATTTGATCGTTATCAGAAAGCGGTAGCATTTTAGCCGATATGGCTTCCAGTAATTTCGCTGCTTCATCTAAGTTCAACATTGAGATAGAGCCCGAAATCAGCTGAATTTGTGATGCTGAACTCGCTAAAACCTCATTACTGTTGGTCTGATCTTTTTCGAGTAATATTAAGGTTTCTTTGATATTAGCGAGCTCATTAAGACACTCTTTGATAACGGCACTTTGTAATTTGTCTTTATTACTTTGATGACCGCCTGTTTCAGAGGAAACAGAGTTTTGCAGCTCGGTTTCGACCCGCAATAAATCATCGGCTAAAGCCATTAATTGCTGTTCATCCGGCAGTTGCTGCTGTGAACTTAAATCCGCAAAAACACTGGCTTGTTTTTGGATTAGATCGCTTGCCTGACTTTCTGTAATGAGAGATAGCGACCCGGCGAGTTTCGTAAAGTCATCTGCAAGTTGGGGCGCAAGTTCAGCTGATTTTTGATCATTGCTATCAAACTGGTTAACACGTTCTTTGACTTCAGCGAGCTGCTCAAGAATAGCTTTATGAACCTCAGATAAAGCGCCATCACTAAAGTTATATATTTGATGATGAACTTGAGGATCAAAAAAGTTGAGACTAAATAAATTTTTGATCGCTGTTACGTGTTTACCATGGCTCGTCGAGTGGGCAAGCAGTAGCAATAATTGTTGGACAAGCTCTGTTGGGTAATAGGCTAGAAGCTGTTGTTCATCATGATGTGTAAGCAGTTTTATCGGGTAGTTTAACTTTCCTAATGTCAGCTTTGTAGCTGCATTAGCTGTTAAACCTTCATCAAGAACAGATTCAACAACGCCTTCTCCAAGCCACCATAACAATATTGGTTTTTCTTCAATACAACTTAAACGCAAATAGTGGAGAAGTTGCGCTATCTTTTTAAGACTTTCGCTATCGTTATTTTTGATCCAGCTAACAAGAGATACTTGAAAAGCATGTTCTATCTTATCTATAGAGAGGTTTGTTTTTAGTGTTGTTTTATTCGGCTTCGGTACGATGTCATCAGGTAATATCACAGAAAGATTAGCAGTAAACAAACTGCTTTCGCTTAGCTCTGATTCATTTCTTGCGATACGAAGTTGGTTAATTGTTTCAATTAAACGTAAGGGATGATCAGGTATTTCCCAACTGATTTGCTTCAAATAGTTAGGTAATAACAGTAAGCCTTTTAGAATGGCATCTTGTAATGCCGTTGCATCATTTTCCTCATTCTGGCGGTATAAGGCCGTTGCGCAAGTCAAGATTTCTGAACTGAGTAACTTGGCACCTTCAAAATTAAGCATTTCCATAATGCCATCAATTTGATGGAGCAATGTTATGCACTTCTCCATAGCATTAATTTCAGCGGGATCATCAATGACACGTGTGATTATCTGTAAAGCATCAGCGAGTGACTGCTGTACTTCTGTTTGCACCCAAGCTAGAGCGTCATAGTTGCCATTACTTATCTGTGACATAACTTACTCCAGATAATTGACGAACAAAGTGTGACTAAAAAAGGCATTTGTTAACTCAGGGCTAAGGAAGCTTAAAGCCAGAAACAGAGGTACGTAGTTCATTAGTAAGTTCTAATAAACGTCCAATCGCTGCTGCACTTTCATTGGTGCCGGTTGATGTTTGCATGGTTATTTCTTCTATCACATTCATATTGTCTGAGGTACTGACAGCAGCTAAAGCCTGTTGCTTAGCAGCATCAGAGATATTATTGATAAGGTCAGCAAGTTGATGTGATACAGCCTCAATTTGCTCTAGAGAGGTACCAGCATCTTGAGAAAGTCTGGCACCTGATACGACTTCAGTTGTACTTTGTTCCATGGAGCTAATCGCTTCGTTGGTATCACTTTGGATAGTTTTAACCAGCGCATCAATTTGTTTGGTGGCGTTACCTGAGCGTTCAGCAAGGCGTTGAACTTCATCCGCAACAACGGCAAAACCGCGTCCGGCTTCGCCAGCCATTGTGGCTTGTATAGCAGCATTAAGAGATAAGATATTGGTTTGTTCAGAAATATCATTGATTAATTCAACAATGTCGCCAATTTGCTGCGAACTCTCACCTAAACGCTTAATCCGTTTCGATGTTTCTTGAATTTGTTCGCGGATGGTATCCATTCCAGCAATAGATTTTTTAACGGCTTCATTACCTTGAACAGCTAAGTTAACTGATTGGGTGGCAACATCAGAAGATTTACTGGCATTTTTAGAGACCTGTTCAATGGATCCTGCCATTTGGGTAATAGCGCTACCCACCTCGGTAATTTGTTGTGCTTGATGATCGCTCGCATCCGTTAAATGTAAGGCGGTAGCTTGTGTTTCTTGTGCAGCAGAGGCCACTTGCAATGTCGTTGTATTAATTTGTGTGACAATGCTTCGAAGTTCATCGATCGTAAAGTTAACAGAATCAGCAATGGCGCCTGTAATATCTTCTGTGACTGTTGCCGATACGGTTAAATCACCATCAGCAAGATCACCCATCTCATCAAGCAAGCGTAAAATAGCATCTTGATTATGACGGTTACGAAGTTCCATATCATCCAAAGAAGATTTTAGCTTACTTAATGGTAAATAACTTAAGCGAATTACCATCAGTATGGTTAGGATAAATGCGGCTACAACAGTCATTGTGAATATCTGGATGTCATTTAAATAATGTTGATATTGACCACTAGCAAGCAGCCATATCCCTAATACAGTTGCCCCAGCAAAAATCAAGGTAAGCAATAAGTTAAATAAATTACCCGATTTGAGTAACGAGGAGTAAAACAGTTTGCTTGATGAGTTCATATTTATTGTCCTAGAACTTAAGTGTTACTTAGCAGCATTTAAAAAACGTTGATCTGCAGCCAGTTTATGAAAGCTAAATACATCCCAGTCGCTGCCATTTTGGCTAATGTTGCCATTTAAATAATCGACGACGGGGCTATCAGCAGTTTTAACTTTGTTGTCTGGCAGATTCTGAAAATGCTTAAGCCCAAACACCGCATCAACTAATACACCAGAGTAGAGATCGGGGTGATTGAGTACTAGGATGCGACTATATTTATTAACTTTTGCAGGCTGATTAAAGAGAAAGCATTTCAAGTCAAATAAAGGTAAAAGTTCACCGCGCAGATTAGCAATACCATAAACCCAAGGTTTAGCACGTGGAACGGGTGTAATTTGATTCGGTACAGGGAATATTTCTCGTGTTTCCATTAGAGGAATAAGGTAGTTTTCATCGGCAAGCTGGAAATCAATAGCAGTCCAATTTTGTTTTTGTCCATCTTGCTGTGATAAACGAGAGCCGCCCTGTTGACTACGTTGTTCTATGTCACGTAGTAAATGGATAACATCAGAAACGGAATTCAAGGTGGTCATTGTGAAAAACCAAGGAATTTGTTTACTTCATAAACGAGTAAACCTTCGTCAATTGGCTTACTTATATAGCCTTTTGCGCCTTGTCTTAAGCCCCATAACTTATCAGTGTCCTGATCTTTTGATGACACAATTAGTATAGGAATATCACTGGTAGCGGGATCTTTTGATAACTGTCTGGTTGTCTGAAAGCCATTCATATTAGGCATGACGACATCCATAAGAATCAAGCCAGGATGTTTTGACTTAGCTAAATCCAGTGCTAGTTCACCGTTTTCTGCTGTGATAACTTGATGATCATGCTTTTCCAATATTTTTGTGAGAACAAAAAGTTCGGAAGGCGAGTCATCAACGACAAGTATCAATGCCATAGCGCTTATGCATCCTCTTTATTGGGCAAAAGGCTTCGAATTGCACCGAATAAATCTTCCCGAGTAAAGGGTTTCGTGAGATATTCTTCAGCGCCCACGACACGACCTTTTGCTCTATCAAACAAACCATCCTTACTTGATAGCATCACAATCGGAATAGTACTGAAATTTGGGTTGCTTTTGACTAAAGAACAGGTCTGATAACCGTCTAGTCGAGGCATCATAATATCAATGAAAAGGATATCAGGATGTTGAGCACTGATGATCGGCAGGGCATCAAAACCATTTTCGGCAGTAATGACTTCACAACCTGCTTTTTTAAGCAGTGTTTCAGCAGAACGACGGATCGTTTTGCTGTCGTCAATGATCATTACTTTTAGGCCTGAGAATTCAGCTTGACTATCATTCACACTAAAATAATACCTTTTATTTAATGGGGGCAGAACGAACGTGACATTGAAGATATACCATTTTTTAATGTCTAGCTAGTGCTGCCAAAATAAAACTGTCCTTGCCATAATGGCTATTTACATATGAAAATACAGTATGCACGACAGTTTAAGCCAAAACTGTGTAATGATTCACATGTTGCCATTGAGAAAGTGGCATTTATACTCGCTTTAAAAGGTTGCTAGATCATGACATCAGGTGTTCCTCATCTCACCACTGCGCTTCAAGGTCCTTTACTTCATTTAGAAGAACATTTGTTGGAACACCAAACCCAGGTGGAAACATGGCTACGTCAGCAATGGTTAGAGACGCCAGCACCTTTTTATGCTTCTGTTGATTTGAGAAATGCGGGGTTTAAACTAGCGCCTGTCGACACTAATTTATTTCCTGCCGGTTTTAACAACTTAAACTCAGCATTTATGCCTTTATGTATCCAGGCCGTTCAAGGCGCAGTAGAGCATATATGCCCGAAAGCCCAGAAAGTATTAATTGTGGCCGAGAACCATACCCGTAACTTATTTTATCTTGAAAGCCTTGAAACCCTTCGACAAATTTTTGAGCAGGGTGGTATAGAAGCTAAGATAGGAAGTCTACGTGAAGATATAACCGAAGCAATGGAAGTTGAACTGCCATCAGGCAAAACCTGCTTGTTGGAGCCATTGACTCGGCAAGAGGATAAAATCGCTATTGGTGATTATTCACCTTGTTTAGTGCTACTCAATAACGACTTGTCTGGCGGTCGACCAGAAATTCTAGAGAATATTAAACAACAAGTGACGCCGCCACTATCTGCTGGTTGGTCAACACGAAAGAAATCGGATCATTTTCACCATTATCATGAAGTCGCTGATGAGTTTGCTAAACAAATTGATATCGATCCTTGGCTGGTTTCACCTATGTCACTACAATGTGGTCAGGTGAATTTTAAAGATAGAGAAGGTACAGAGTGTTTATCAAGTCATGTGGCGACACTGTTAAAAGCGATTCAACAAAAATATGATCAATACGGCATAGATAAAGAACCTTTTGTGGTGGTCAAGTCAGATTCTGGTACTTATGGTATGGGTATCATGACAGTGAAAAGTGCTGATGAAATCACCAATTTAAATCGCAAACAACGTAATAAGATGTCATCAAGCAAAGAAGGTCTTATTGTTGATAATGTACTTGTACAAGAAGGTGTTTATACCTTCGAAACCATTGGCGAGGATGATGCCGTAGCAGAGCCTGTTATTTACATGATGGATCGCTTTGTTGTCGGTGGTTTTTATCGCGTACATACAGGTCGTGGTGAAAATGAGAACTTGAATGCACCAGGCATGCACTTTGAACCTCTAGCCTTTGCCCAGTCTTGTGTCACACCCAATAAGCAAGATGATCCAGATGCGGAACCTAATCGTTTTTATGCTTATGGTGTTATTGCTAGGTTAGCTTTATTGGCAGCGGCTCGGGAATTAGCATAACTTTAATTTGATAACACTGCCGTGGAGGGCGTTCATTTATTTTGCGTGGCCAAAATAAACGGAACCAAACAAAAGGCCAGCCCATGCTTGCCCCGCAGGGTTCCTTCACTTTTCAATCTATTTGAGATACGATGAAAACTCGCTGTGCTCAGACACTCGTCGTATTAATCTCAAATAGCTTTTCAAAGCTTGGCCTCACATAAGGGCGTATTGGGATTCACTCCAAAGTTTGAACTCAATTTAATTGGATAGTTTTGCTTTCAATATTTCATTAACCTGAGCTGGATTAGCCTTACCTTTAGACGCTTTCATTACCTGACCAACAAAGAAGCCAATGAGCTGTTCTTTACCGGCTTTAAATTGTTCAACTTGTCCTGGATTATTAGCAAGCACTTCATCCACAATTGCTTCAATAGCGCCACTGTCAGTGACTTGTTTTAGGCCTTTTTCTTCGATAATGCTGTCGGCATCTTTGCCTTCGCCTTTCCATAGTGCATCAAAGATTTGTTTAGCGATTTTACCTGAGATGGTGTTATCGCTAATGCGCGCTAAGACACCGCCCAGTTGCTCTGCTGAGATAGGTGATTCGTCAATTTCTAAGCCTGCTTTGTTTAAGGCACCTAACAGGGTGGTGATAATCCAGTTAGCACACAGTTTTGGATCTTTATTATCAGTTTTCGCAAGTAATTGTTCGAAGTAGTCAGCGAGTTCACGGCTACTAGTCAGCACTGAGGCGTCATAAAGCGATAAGCCCATATCTTTAATGAAACGATCACGTTTGGCGTTTGGTAATTCTGGTAGCGTTGCTCTAATTTCCTCAATCATGGCTAGATCAAGGACGACAGGCAATAAATCGGGATCAGGGAAGTAACGATAGTCGTTCGCTTCTTCTTTACTCCGCATAGAACGCGTTTCGTTTTTATCAGCATCATATAGACGTGTTTCTTGAACAACTTGTCCACCGTCTTCTATCAATTCGATTTGGCGTTCCACTTCAATATTGATAGCGCGTTCGACATTGCGGAATGAGTTAATGTTTTTTAGCTCAGCACGGGTACCATATTCTTCCTGACCAACAGGGCGAACGGAAACATTGGCGTCACAACGGAAAGAACCTTCCTGCATATTGCCATCACAAATTTCCAAGTAACGAACAAGTGAGTGAATCTTTTTCATATAAGCGACGGCTTCTTTAGCACTACGCATATCAGGTTCAGAAACAATCTCTATTAAAGGAGTGCCAGCTCGATTTAAATCGATACCTGTTTGACCATGAAAGTCTTCGTGCATTGATTTTCCGGCATCTTCTTCAAGGTGAGCACGTGTCACACCAATAACTTTTTCAGTACCATCTTCCAGTTCAATAGATAAATGTCCCTTACCGACAATAGGCAATTCGAATTGACTGATTTGATAGCCTTTCGGTGAATCAGGATAGAAGTAGTTTTTACGGGCAAAAACAGAACGCTGTGTGAGTTCAGCGTCAATGGCAAGACCAAACTTGATCGCCATTTTAACGGCTTCTTCGTTCAGGACAGGCAAAACACCGGGTAGGCCTAAGTCAACTGCACAGGCTTGGGTATTAGGCTGTGCACCATAGGCTGTAGACGCGCTAGAAAAAATTTTACTTTTGGTAGCGAGTTGGGCGTGAATTTCTAGCCCTATAACAACTTCCCATTCCATACTTTATAGCCTGATCTTAATGATAAAAACAAATAATTGTACCAACTATTAGACAAGCGCTCTATTAAATCTATTGCTTTGAAATGACTTTAGAAAGTGCATCTCGCCTAACGTAAACTAATAATTTTCCAGTTCGCTTGTTCAGCAAATTGATGTAACTGAGGATCTGGATCTACTGCTATAGGGTGATCAACTAGATTTAGTAGGGGTAAGTCATTATGTGAATCACTGTAAAAATAACTATCAGTGAGGCTCTGTTGATTGTCAGCCAACCACTTTTCTAATCGAGTCACTTTGCCTTGTCGGTATGAAGGCGTATCAACAACTTTGCCGGTATAGCGACCCTCTATAAACTCTGCTTTTGTCGCTATTAGATTAGTTATTCCTAATTTTTCAGCAATGGGTGCAGTAATAAAATCATTTGTTGCTGTGATAATAAGCAGCGTGTCACCTTGTTGTTTGTGTTGCTCAATTAAGCTGCGTGCGGCAGGCAACATAATCGGTTCTATTTTGCTGGACAGATAATCTTCACGCCATTTAATAAGTTCATCAAAAGCGTGCAGTGCAAGTGGCGCCAGTTGAAAGGCTAAAAACGCATCAATGTTCATCGTTCCTGCCAGGTACTGATCGTAGAAATCTTGATTAAAGCGTTGATAGCTATCAGCATCAACATACCCTTTTTCAGATAAGTACTGTCCCCATAAATAATCGCTGTCGCCTGCTAACAGCGTATTGTCTAAGTCAAAAATTGCTAAAGCCATGCTTATTTTGTTCATAAAAAATAGGAAGTGGCGACTATTGTAAGCCAAAATGGTTTGCATACAGAGAATGCTTTGTCTAATCTAGACACTATTGAACAACTTTCAGGTTACTAGATAGCAAGAATTTAGTAATCAAGAGATAAGAGTCGTGATTGATAAAGATGGATTTAGGCCCAACGTAGGGATCATTCTCTGCAATAAACAAAATCAAGTATTGTGGGCGCAACGAGCACGCCATGATTCTTGGCAGTTTCCACAAGGGGGTATCAAAGTTGATGAAACTCCTGAGGAGGCAGTCTATCGCGAATTAATGGAAGAAGTGGGTCTTGAGCAGCAGCATGTTGAAATATTGGGTGTGACACGTGACTGGTTGCGTTATCGTCTGCCAAAACGTTACTTGCGTTATGGCAATGAGCCTTTATGTATTGGCCAAAAACAGCGCTGGTTTTTACTGCGTTTTATCGGTAATGAAGAAGACGTCAAATTAGATCAGTACGAAAAACCGGAATTCGATGATTGGCGTTGGGTTGATTATTGGACACCGACCCAAGAGATTGTTTTTTTCAAACGTCGCGTGTATGAAAAAGCCTTACATGAGTTGGCGCCAATATTATTTCCAGAGTATAAAAAGCGCGTAGAAAACCAAAAAAGTAGTTAGCCTAGCTGCTTTTTAAATACCTTTGAGTTTCGCTGATAGTTATAAAGTGTTTGTTTCTCGACAGGCAAATCTGCCACGTCGGCGCTAACAAATCCTTGTTCCAAAAACCAATGCGCAGTCTGTGTCGATAGAACATAAAGCGTGCTTAACTTATGTTTTCTCGCTTGTAACTCAATGGCCATAAGTAGTTGTTCACCTCTACCACCACCACGATATTCTGGTGATACAGCAAGACAAGCCAACTCTCCAACCGCATTATCATGATAAGGGTGCAGCGCAGCGCAGGCCAGAATAGTGCCGTCACGCTCCATAACAACAAAATTCTCAATATGTAATTCAAGTTGTTCACGGTTACGCTTAACTAAAACACCTGCTTCCTCAAGTGGCTGAATTAGTTCCAAAATGCCGCCAACATCGTCGATCGTCGCCAATCGTGT
>CAJQLA010000021.1 GCA_905479075.1 uncultured Gammaproteobacteria bacterium
AAACCACCTTCGGGTGGTTTTTTTATGTTTGTTAGAGAAGTGGAATCAAAGAACCCGCGTCCACAAGTCAGAAGGTTTGAAGCATGTATTTATAAATGTATTGGTTGTCGATGCAATTCTTTAATAACTGGCCTCTATAATTTAGGACTATTTTATATATGAATACTTGAGTTTTTAACTATCAATTAATTTGCTAGACTTTGCCTGTTTTAAACAAATAGCTATTGTCGGAGCAGTCATTCTCCATGGTTTTCCTTCACATTTAGAAATGAATATGCAGCTAGTTAAACAACCTCTGCATGGCATTTGTGTAGTTGTTTGTTCTTCTTTTGATTTCATCGTTGTTTTAGTCATATTGCTTCTACTCATTATGTTAAAAAATGCGTTAACCTAATATCAAAACGCTTAAATCATCGAGTTTTTATTATCGCTTTTTTGTTACCCAATGCTTTAAATTCGGCAAGAACACGCTCGCGAGCTTCAGCTAAATCAATAATGGGGGCTGGGTAGTCTTGAGGTCTATTTTTCCTTGGGAAGTGGATTTCTTTATCATTTAAAGTTGATAATTCAGCTAAATAGTGCCGGATAAACTTTCCCTGTGGATCGAATCTTTGAGATTGTGTGATGGGGTTGAATAATCTGAAGTAGGGCACAGCATCTGTACCTGTTGATGCACACCACTGCCAACCGCCATTATTCGAGGCTATATCGCCATCGATTAGATGTTGCATGAACCAACTCTCGCCTAAACGCCAATCGATCATCAAATGCTTACTTAAAAACATAGCCGTCAACATTCTTACACGATTATGCATCCAGCCGCAGGTGAGTAATTGACGCATTGCTGCATCAATGATTGGAAAACCTGTTAGTCCTTGCTGCCATGCTACTAATTCAGCTTCATTTTTACGCCATCTAATATTTTCTGTTTGGCTTTTCCAAGGCTGATGTTTCGAAATTTGGGGGTAATCTATCAGAATATGTCTATAAAATTCACGCCATAACAATTCATTCTGCCAAACAGCAAAATTATCAGAGCCATCGTTATATACTTTTGTGGCAAGCCAGCATTGTTTTACCGAAATAACGCCACTGGTTAAGTAGGGTGATAATCCACTGGTACCAGGGATAGATGGAATATCTCGATTTTGTTGATAACCATTAATAGTGCTTTCACAAAAGCTGATTAGACTTTTTTCTGCTGATTGTTCACCGGCAGGCCACATAAGTTGGATGGCCTTTGTCACTGATGGCCAAGATATTTGATCAAGCTCAAGTTTTTCAGGAAAATGTGTTATTTCGATAGTATGTTGTGCTGTGGGTAACGGTAACATTACTAGTGGATCTTGCATTTGCTGCCTAGCTTGCTTTGCAAAGGGTGTAAATACTTTAAATGCCCCACCTGATTTTGTTCGAACACTTTTAGGTGGCAATAGTAGCTGATCGACGTAGCTATGAGCTTGGACACCTATTTTGTGGCAGACATCAGTGACATGTTGATCTCTTAACTGCTCATTGAAAGCGTATTGTTGGTTAAAATGAAGTTTCTTTATCTTCCAATGTTGGCAAATTGAAGCGATAAGATCAGGTATCTGTTGGTAAGTCTCAACCTGAAAAAAATGTAAGCTAATGTTGAGTTCGGACAGCGTAGCTTGTAAACACTTTAAATTTCGTCGCCAAAAATCAATTTTGCTGGGTGCGTCATCGTGTTGTTGCCATTGTTTTGGTGTAGCAATATAAACAGCAATAGTAGAAGTACTTTCTTGACTTGCATAATATAAAGCAGGGTTATCAATTGCCCTTAAATCATCACGAAACCATACCAGTTGCCGGTTCATTATTTTGATCTGATCCGTTCAATCCATGCTTGTAAAGTAGCTGATTGCCAACATGTACTAGCATCACCACCAAAATGATCAATTGCCGTGTTACTGAATGCCTCATGATGTATTTCGGCAACGCGACCCATAACGATCATATCTTTACGCCATATGGCTTTAGCTTTAACTACTTGATTGATTTCTCGTGTAGCTATTTTGTTATTGCTGTAGATAATTATCGGTTGATTTAATGACTTTTTGAGTCTAGGCATCGAGTTCATATCATCTAGCTGATTGAAAGCATTGATTTGGATACCAGACTGCAATAATAAGGCATAAAATAACCAATAATCTAAAGTGGTGTGTTGATTATCTAGGTTCACTAACCAACAGTTAGCTATTGGTTTTTGTTTTTCTGCACGCAGTGTCATCACTGTTATCTGGCGTTGCCAACATTGTCGCCAAAGTTGTTTTTCCAATTGATGGCCTAGCGGCTCACTTTGCCAACGTGTCATTAATTGACGTGAAAGTGGTTGATATACTTTTTCACATAAGCTGATGAAAGGCATCGATTTATTTAGTTTGTCGAGCAAAGGATTTAGGCTCCTTTGTTTTAGCTCGATAAGTGTGTTTGATAATTCTTGCTGCTGTTGTTGCCATGATTCATCACTTTCATTCACTTGCACGGGTGTTTCAGCAGTGGTTAGTAATTCTGCCACCTTGCTAATCGCGACCCCACGATTTAGCCAACTAACAATCTGTCTGATTTCTTCAATATTATCGTTACTATATAAGCGATGACCTTTAGGGGTTCTTTTTGGTTTAATGAGTCCATAGCGCCTTTCCCATGCCCGCAATGTCACTGCTGCCACGCCCGTTTGTTGGGATACTTCGCTTATATTTATGTGTTCTTTAGATTTCATCATTCTTACAATCACGGCCTGGTTTCTTAATAGAATAGCAATTTGTACAAACTTATACAAAACTAATTATTTGTATAACTACGTATTTTCAAGACGACTTACCTTCCCTTAAAGTAGTGCCGTAGTTAAAGATATGTAGGTTAAGTAATAAAAGTAGAGTACAACCTTATATATCTGATTCTAAGTAAGAAATATAACAACACTCTATTTTTAAAGGGGAGTTTTATCATGAAAAAGTTATTAATTAACATTAGATACTGGATGGCGCCAATTTTGATATTGGTTACGCTGCTTAGTGTCATAATGGGTGGTATGTTCGTTTGGGTTGGTGTTGCTTTATTCGGGGTGGGAATTATTCTCGATACAGCGACCATCAATATGCATCCAGCAGGCGCAGGTTTTGATGAGCAAGGTGAGACAATGGGCATGCCAACACTGCAAAACACAGTGATGTATGTCATGTTGCCAGTATTTGCATTATTGCAAGTTGCTTTAGCATGGCGTGTATTCCAATACACAACAGGTGCACCTATTGAAATGGGTACATTATTCGGTGTATTGCCAATGCAGTCTGGTATCACAGGTTTAGAACTTGTTGGTGCAGCAATCTCAACAGGTATCTTTGCTGGTATCGGTATTATCTATGGTCACGAGTTGTCACATACAAAAGGTTTCAGCTTCGTTATTTCTCGTTTAATGATGGGTTTAAGTGGTTCTTCACACTTCAGCTATGCTCACGTATACAACCATCATTTAGAGTTAGCACACGAAGATGATCCTGCGACTTCTCCACGTGGTCGTACAATCTATAGACACTTCTGGTTGTCTCATATGGGCCAATCTAAGTTCTTGTACAAAATGGAACAAACGCGTCTAGCTAAACTAGGTAAATCATTTGTTTCTCTAGAAAACCGTTGGATCCGTGGTTACCTAATGAGCTTACCAACAATGGTATTGTTCACATGGGCTGGTGGTGTTGTAGGTATCGCAGCAATGTTCCTAGTTTGGACTATTTCAAACTTTGAATTAGAAGCGCTTAACTACATGGAGCATTACGGTCTTATCCGTGAAAAAGGTCAACCCATTGATTACCGTCATTCTTGGGACAATGCTAACTTATTTTCGGCATGGTTCTTTATTGAAATCGGTAGACAAGGTGATCACCATGACCGTGGTGAAACACACTTCTGGGAATTAGATGAAGTAGGTTCTCCAGATGGTCGTTGGGGTTACTTTACAGAGTTCGTTGTAGCTCTAATCCCACCTGTTTACCATATGGTAATGAAGAAAAAATTAGCCACTTGGGACAGAGATTTTGCTACTGAGGGTGAACAAGCCTTAGCTGCTAAAATTAATGCTCAAGCTGGTTATGAAATGCCAGAAGGGCA
>CAJQLA010000022.1 GCA_905479075.1 uncultured Gammaproteobacteria bacterium
GCTTTTTAAAGCCATTCCTTTACGAATTCAAAACTCTCAATTTTATTGATCAAAATCAATTCCCTTATTCTTCGTCTCGTTAAACTTAACTCAAGCACATTCATCCTAAATATGAAACTTTCACGCTGAGGACACTCAAAATGAAAACCCTTCGTCATGGTCTGGCTATCGGCATCGAAAGAACCAATAACCATTTCTTTTTAACCTTAAAGTGCGTCGGCAGGCTGACCCATGACGATTATAAGGTCATGACGCCCCTAATTGATTCAGCATTAGATGGCGTACAAGCCGCTGAAGTCAAAGTCTTTATTGATGCCACTGAATTTGAAGGCTGGGATTTACGTGCCGCATGGGACGATTTTAAATTAGGGCTGTCTCATGGTAGTGAGTTTGTGAAAGTGGCTGTTGTAGGTCATGACCGCTGGCAAAAGGTAAGCGCAATGATTGGCGCCTGGTTTATTGCCGGTGAAATTTGCTTTTTTGATAGCAGTGATGATGCTTTTGAATGGCTTGGTCTTGCTAATGATTATATCGATGATGTTTGCTAAGGCTATGCGCACTATTAATTAATTGAAATTATCAATGGAGATTATTATGGATAGCAATAATTTAATCGCTTTTTTTGGTTGGTGCAGCATTATTAATTTTTGTGTTTTTGTTTACTGGGCCGGTATGGTGCTGCTAGCGCCTCAATGGATTTACCGTCATTCCAGTGCCTGGTTTGAATTTACTGAAAGTCAATTTAGTGCAATTCAATATGTTTTTTTAGGTAGCTTTAAGCTGTTTATTATCTTTTTTAATCTCGTTCCTTATATTGTTTTACGCATCATTTACTAATGATGCTGTAGTAGATGCCATATTTTTCTTTATTTAAATTGGTCTAGCTGTGAGCTCATATGGAGGTAGGTGTTATGTATAAAAATATTTTAGTCGCTGTTGATCTTGAAGGGGGCAGTGAACAGGTGTTAGCTAAAGCCGCTAAATTGGCTGGCTGTGACTGTAATTGTGATTGTGATGATACTTGTTCTTGTCCGTGTCACCAGAAAAGTAATATCTTTCTGTTAAATGTCGGTCATTTTCCTGTGCCTACTTACGCAGGTGTATATGGCGGCGGGGCCTATGGTGGCCCTGAATACTATGTGGATTTTAATGATATTCGAGAAAATTTACTGCCAAAGCTTGAGTCTATGGCTAAAGATCATAAGTTAAATAACGCTACAGCCGTTGTGGAGTTTGGGCGCCCAACAGATCTAATTGTTGAGGTGGCTGAACGCGAGAGTATCGATCTTATTATCTTGGGTAGTCATGGTAAGCATGGTGTTGCGCTTTTACTGGGTTCCACGGCCGATGGTGTGTTGCATCATGCTCCCTGTGATGTTTTAGCGGTGCGCATTAAAAAATAATTGATTCAATTGAAAGTAAATGGAGATTTTAACCTAATGAAAAAAATATTGGTAATAGCCGATCGTTTTGGAAGTGATCAGTGTGCCTTTCATAAAGCGATTCAGTTGGCACGATTAACAGTGGCAGATATCCATGTGGTCTCTTTTTGTTATGAATCATTAAACAGTGTTGAAAATGATCGAGATAAAGATGATAAGGGACTCAGTCTTAAAGATTTAGTGATTCAGTATACGCAAAGAAAATGGGATGATTTTATTAAGGCGAATAAGCCAAGTCAGAATGTTAGTCATGAGATTGTTTGGGAAAAGCATATTCATGAATGGATTCTTTCTCATTGCGATAAAACGCATTATGACTTGATTATTAAGACCGGACATCGCAGTGAGTCATTATTTTATACGCCAACTGATTGGCTACTTTTTCGTGAGTCGAAAGTGCCTGTTTACTGTGTTTCAGCCAAAGCTCATGCCGCTAAAAAGGTAGTGTTAGTCGCTTTAGATCTTCGTTCGCAGCGTAAAGAAAAGTTATTACTTAATAACGCTTTGCTAGAGACTGCTTTTCAGCTTGCGGTACAAACTGATTCGGTTTTACATTGTTGTTATGCCATTAAAATACCTACCTTGGTTAAAGATTTTGATTTGATTGATGTGACGGCGAAAATCCATCAGGTTGAAAACGAGGTGCGTGAGCAAGCTAAATCATGGTTTGATGTTTATGATATCGATAAAAAACACTTGCATATTAAAGAGGGAGAACCTTGGCAGGTGGTTAATAACTTCGCTAGGAAATTAAAGGCACAGTGTGTTGTGGTTGGCTCTATGGGCCGTAAGGGTGTTTATGGAAAAGTGATTGGAAACACGGCCGAGCAAATTATTCATCATGCTGCTCAGGATGCGAGTTCTGACTTGTTAGTGATTTAGCAAATGTAAAATCACGTCTTTTCTGGCCTTATATGCATGAATGTTGGTTGACCTAGCTTGAGCTTGTATCTCATTATAAGCGCTCCTTTAAAGAGGTGCTTATGGATACGCGTTCAAATTGCCCGCATAATCACAGGGTTTCCTGTCTTGACTGTTCACTTAAAAATGTCTGCCTGCCTCTTACACTAGAAACAGGTGATATTGAGAAGCTGGACAATATTATTGCGCGCGGTAAGCCCTTACACAAGGGTGACCATATATACCGCCAGCATGATGTATTTTCATCTATCTTTGCTGTGCGTTCTGGCAGTGTTAAATCTTATTCTATAGATGAAGATGGCGAAGAATTAGTCACGGGGTTTTATTTTCCTGGTGAAGTATTAGGGATGGATGGTATTGGTCAAAATCAGCATGCCAGTTCGGCGGTTGCTATGGAGACATCATCGGTTTGTCAAATTCCTTTTAATTATCTGGGTGAGTTAAGCCAGACTATTCCGTCATTACAGCAAAATTGTTTTCAAATAATGAGTCAAGAAATTGTTAAGGATAGGCACTTAATGGCGTTATTAGGTAAGAGTCATGCCGATCAGCGTGTGGCTACATTTCTTTTGACCATCTCTACGCGTAAGACGCGAAATCGTTTGTCTGGCACTGTGTTTAGGTTGCCTATGTCTAGGGGTGATATGGGCAATTATTTGGGGCTAACGGTAGAGACGATTAGTCGTGTTTTTAGTCGTTTGCAAAAGCAGCAAGTTTTATTGGTGAATAATAAGGTGATTACTATTTTAGATATTGATGGCTTACGTGTTGCTAGTGGAGCGAAGGTGGAGGTGGCATAAAGTACTTTTATTGCTGCTTATGCGTTAAATGGCAGGTGCTTGATTTGGATCAATGTTAGGGGCTTAACTTGAGTTATTGTGTTATTGATTTTAATGCAATGGAGGAGAGGGTTATGCAGGCTGAAGATAAGAATGTTTT
>CAJQLA010000023.1 GCA_905479075.1 uncultured Gammaproteobacteria bacterium
CAAAGAAACTGAAACTTCAGAGAAAGCATCAGATCATGAAGGTAACCGTTCTTCAACTGAGCTTGTCGCTTCGACTGCAGAAAAAGAGAGAGATTCAAATACAAATACAAATACAAATACAAATACAGAAAATATTACCCCTTTACCTGTTCACCTAGTGCTCATACAATTTTTAGAGCAATTATCATTACCTGCACAATTATCAAAAAAAGCCACACTGATACGCCACAATATTCAGGATGGTATTACAAAAGAACAACTCCCTAGCGTCATTAATGATATTTCAGACATTATCCACACCATTAACAAACAAATGGTGTCTGAAAAACGTGAATATGAAATGTATTTAAAAGCGCTCGCGTCTAAGCTCAGTCAGCTTGTCCAGCGTATGAAAACGGGTAACGAAGAAAGTGTGGCTGCCTTTCAGTCTAGACAAGCCATTGGCTCCTCTCTTAAAAACACCTTTAATACAATTAAAAATGATGTTGGCAAATCCCATGATTTAGGCCAGCTAAGAACAAAACTGGAGTCAACCTTAGATTCATTAGAGGGACATTTTGAAAACTATCAGCAGTCAGATACGACACAATTTGAGCAAGCTCAAGCGCAAATAAGTCAATTGAAACAGCAAATTTCCGCGATGGAACAAGAAAGTATCAAGCTTAGACAAAATGCGATGAAATCGCGTGATCTGGCATTAAAAGATCCATTGACTCAATTGTGGAATAGGCAAGCACTAAACGAAAACCTAGAGAAAGAATTTAACAGCTGGCAACGCTATAAAAGACCATTATCTATTGTTCTTTGGGATCTTGACCATTTTAAAAGTATTAACGATACCTATGGCCATGCAGCTGGAGATAAAGTACTTAAAACTGTTGCACAATTATTTTTGTCTCTAACGCGCGCAACAGATTCTATCGCACGCTATGGCGGCGAAGAATTTATGGGGATTTTTCCTGAGACCGGGCTTGAGGAAGCAGAACTACTCGCGAATAAAATCAGAGAACATATCAGAGAGTCAAAATTCCATTATGAAGGTGACTCTGTACAAGTTACAGTATCGGCAGGCATAGCCCAGTTTGGGCATGAAGACACGATTAAGGATGTATTAAAAAGGGCCGATGAAGCCCTATACCGAGCTAAAGCACAAGGCCGTAACTGCTGTGTTCTAGGTGGTTAATATAGCTATTTTTGTTCGCTTTGAACTAAAAAATCTACAACTTCAAATATCTCTTCTTCGCTGCCAGCTAATGCAGCACCAGTCATGTACTTTCCGTTGACAATTAATGCTGGCACACCGCTTATACCGGACGCATCTGTCATTTTCTTAGCTTTATTAACCGCTGTTTTTACCGCAAACGAATTCATCGCATCCATAAAGTCATCACGATCCACGCCATGCTCAGCCATAAAACCTGCTATTGCTTCTTCAGTATAAATTCGACGTTGTTCAAAGTGAATTGCTTCAAAAAGTGGAGAATGTAATCTATCAAGAAGATCCATTTTCTCCATCGCATAATAGGCTTTCGCTAGTGGTGCCCATGTATCTTTAAATACTGCAGGTACGTAACGGAAAGAGACGTTATCTGGCAGGTCCTTTTTCCATTCTTCGACTGTTGATTCCAAATTAAAGCAATGAGGACAACCATAGAAGAACATTTCAACAACTTCTATCTTATTTTGGCTATTAGTCGCTAAAAGCTGCTCAGTTTTTTTGTAGTGAACATCTTCTACATAGGCTAAGGGCATTGCAAATGACGCAAGCGATACTGCTGACACAAATAAAAACAATGCTGCCTTGATCATATTTCTCATAATTTTCCTTCCAATCGCTAGCCTAAAATTTTAAAGTTTATAGTTCACCGTATGAATGTAAGCCACCCAAAAACATATTGACGCCTAGAAAAGCAAATAAGGTGACAAATAAGCCTATAACTGCCCACCATGCCATTGGTCTTCCATACCAACCTTTAGTTAGCCTCATATGCAACCACGCCGCATAATTCAACCAAACAATCAGTGCCCAAGTTTCTTTCGGATCCCAAGACCAATAGCCACCCCAAGCTTCAGCAGCCCACAAGGCACCTAGTATTGTTGCAACAGTGAAAAAAGCAAAGCCCAAAGCGATAGATTTGTACATCAAATCTTCCATCATGGCTAAGTCAGGCATCGTTGTCGCAAGCAGACCGTTAGGGTTCGCTTTCTGACGTGATGACGTTAACAAGTAGGCCATACCAATCATCGCTGCCATAGCAAAAGCGCCATAGCCGACAAAATTAGCTGGCACATGAATTTTCATCCAATAACTCTGTAATGCAGGTACTAATGGTTGGATTTCATGAGCACCACGTCCAAAGCTATACCAGAGCTGAAATGCCACAGCAGCACTGATGACTAATAAAACAAAACCACCTAATGCTCTTGTTTTATAGCGACGTTCATAAAACAAATATAATAAAGCGGTTATCACTGCAAATAGAATAAAGACTTCGTATAGGTTACTGACTGGGATATGACCTACATCGTGGCTAATCAAATAGGATTCACGCCAGCGTATCATCAAGCCCGCCATACCCATCGTGGTGGCTGACCAGGTCAGCGCTGAACCAACTTTCTCTGTAAATGCTGATCGCATAAACAAGCCCAAGAAATAAGTAGCTGTTGCCATCACAAACAAGGCACTCATCCACATAAATGCAGATTGGCTCGCAAGTAGATAAATTAAGAAAAAGTTATCGTCGGCGGTGGCTAGCTCTGTACCGTAAATTTTTACAGCTATTAAGCTCAATACCGTAACAGCAGCTATATGTAATCGAAAGCCAGGCCAGTTTTGCCCAAGTGCAATCAAGCTAGCCGATGTAAATAACACAATCGAAATCTCATAGACATCTAAAATGCTGCCATACATAGCAAATAAAATGACTGTAGCGATTGCTACTATCAACCACCAACTCCATTTCGCCATTGGACGACTATCGTCACTATTTGTCATGGTTAAAGAATTCATCATTTTTTACTCTTATTATTGTTCTCTAATTAGCAGTTGTATGAACATAAATCTTATTCAGAGTTCCTTTCTTTGGACTGTAACTGCTGGCTAATTTGTTCAAAAAATTGGTCGAACTCTCGTGGGTTCCGATTACTCATACCTGCCAGAATAACCTCAGTTTTGTCACCCTTAGGCTTCAATAAAGTCCAAAACCGTCTTTGCGGTAGATAAAATAACAGAAAAACACCTATGATTAATAAGGCACAACCAATATAAACCGTGGTTTTACCCGGGGAGCGTGCTATCTGCAGGCCACTCGCTTCAACATGCTCATAATGCGTTAGCCTCAAATAAACAGGAGATTCATAACGCGATAAACTACCGATTGCATCTGAAGCATCTTGTAAAAAAATTAGTTCTGCTTCTTCTATTTGTTTAGTCGGATCAAGATTAAAGAAATACACCCTTGCTAGCATTTCACGCAACATAGAAAGATAAGCTTGTCCCAAAGTTTGGCGCTGAGCTTCTGGTAATTCGTTTTCTATAAATTGGCCCACCTCAACAAAACCACCCTTTAAAAACATCGCTATCAATGTTTTTAAGGTTTCTTCAAGGCTATCTTGAAGACGCTGTTCTTTACTCGCCATTTGGGCTAATGTTTCTTGGGCCATTTCTGCCGCAACTTGTTCCACAATAGCTCTATCACGCAATCGCTTTAAAAAACCATCGAACTCGGTCAGCGCACCTGCCCTATCAAGTGGAATATGCAAATACTGAAATTCCTCCGCTGGACTGGAACGAACGCCACTAAGATAAAAGCTTCTGCCTCCCCTAACAATAGGCAGCATGTAGTTCTCATATTCCAAAGCTTCGCCTGTAGGCGAACGCAACTTATAACCAAAACTAGGCCCGAAATTACGGATCTTATCTGGTTCTTCTTCTGTTGGATCGGGATTGATATTGAAAGGTCTAAACGAAGTAACTTCAAGACGTAAGCTTTGGTCACCCCATGTCATTTGTTGATTTTCAAAAACGACACCATCAAACTTCACTGGTTTTTGTCCTGCACGTTTATCTAGTGGCCATGCCTCAAGATGAAGTAAAGAGCCACCGTCGCCAAAGCTCGACTGGTAAATGGCATAGCCTTTATGTATTAGAGGATGGTTAACCGAAATCGTAGTAGTTAAAGGTTCTGCCAAGTCTTCGTCATGCACAATTAAATCTGTTTCAAAAGACTTGGGTTGTCCAGTTGCATAATGCTCGACCCTAAATTCCTCTACTTCAAGCGTAAAGGGCAACTCTTGCACCAAATAGCCATCTCTCATGGCAACAAAAGCAACGTTTGCAGAGCGTCCTTCTGGGATCTGAACACTTCCACGAAAAGCATGAGAACCCGCTTTCAATCTACTTTCTTGTGCAACTTTATTAGCGGGCAAATCACGGGTTTCAATTTTTAAATCACCCCGCCACTCTGCCCATTTCATCGGTAAATTACTGTCAAGTAAGCCACCAACACAAATAATGATGATGGCAAGATGGGTCAATATATAACCAAGACGGTTCATTCCACCTTTCATTGATGAAACTAAAGTTCCCTCTTCTTTTTCTGTTTGTTTGACTCGAAATCCTAGCTGACTAAAGCCTGCTTGCAATTGAGATGCAGCTATCGCAGAAGACATATCGGTCGTCCATTGGGCACTGTGATGCATTGCTTTTAATGATTTCTCTCTGACATGAGTACGCAAATTCCACATATCACGCAACATAGAAGGCGTATTCCGTGTGACACACACAGTGGTGGAGATGACCAATAAGGTAAGGATAGCTAAAAACCACAATGCGCTATAAACATCATAAAGCCCAGCAGTTTCAAACAAATCAAACCAAAATGGTCCAAACCTAATCAAATAATCTGCATAGGGCTGATTTTGTTGTAAAACAGTCCCAATGATTGACGCAATGGCCAGCGCTAAAAGAAGTGTAATCGCTAAGTCCATTGAACCAAGCAACAAAAACAAACGCTGAGCAAAGCTATGGCGTGGCGTGGCGTTCTTTTTTACTTCCGACATGAAAACTAAAACCTATTTGAAACTTGCATTTATCTGTTTATTTTTGCCCAGAAAAACTATGACAAAGAAACGTCCAATTGGTTTCAAAAATAAAGTGACTAATGGAGACCAGAAACGTAGGCAGAGACTGCCTTCAATTCATCTTTGGATAACCTTCCCGCAATATCCTGCATCATACTATTAGGATCATTGTGTCGAGTGCCTTCTGCATAAGCTGTCAGTTGCGACTCTATATAAAAAGCATGTTGACTTGATAACGCAGGCCATTTAGCTGCTGGGTAACCTAGACCATTAGGTCCATGACAAGCCATGCATGCTGGCACGCCTGTTTCTTTATTGCCCGCTTTATAAATCGTTTTACCCATCGCGAGAATAGATTCAGAAGCCGTATTAGGGGTTAGAGTTAGCGAGTTAGCAGCATAATAGGCTGAGATATCAGCCATATCTTGTTCTGTTAATACTGCAACAAAAGGAGCCATCATAGGACTTGGGCGTGCACCACTTTTAATATCGCGTAATTGCTTTAATAAATAAGCTTCACCTTGTCCAGCAAGCTTAGGAAACGTTGGTGCCAAGCTATTACCATCAGCACCATGACAACTGGCACACATCAAAGACTTATCTTTACCCATCACAGCATTCCCAGCGGCTAAAGCCGTTGATATATGCATAGTGGTCAAAATTATCCCTATTAACGCTACTAGCCAATTTTTCATTGTAATAATCCGAAGACTTTTTAAATTATAATTAGCAATATGCTACCCTTATTGGGCTTATTTTGCACTTTAAGTTGGCGAAAAACTTTGTAAAAAAATAATTTCCATAATAGATTGACTCGCTCAAGCAATTGTTTAATTAATTTGGAACACCTTCTCAACTTAAGCACTTAGAAAATTTTTGTTTAATTTCTCATCCTGAATGACTAATCTATATCCGAATAAAGTTATAAAACTATAGGTATTTCATGTCCAACCCTTATCGCCAAGCCCACTATACAATCAGTGCAACACAACTGTCTGAACTACCAGATGATAAGGGGAGAGAGGTTGCCTTTGCTGGTCGTTCCAATGCCGGTAAATCGAGTGCGATTAATGCCATCACTGAGCAAAAAGCATTAGCGCGCGTCAGTAAAACACCAGGTCGCACTCAAATGATCAATTTCTTTTCACTCGATGAACAACATGCCTTAGTCGACTTGCCCGGTTATGGCTACGCAAAAGTACCTGAAAAAATGAAGATCCGCTGGCAGCAAACTTTAGGTAAGTATTTAGAAAAACGTCAATCTTTACAAGGGCTTATGTTAGTGATGGATATTCGTCATCCCCTTAAAGAGTTTGATATCCAAATGATAAAGTGGGCCAATACTTCTAATCTTTCAGTTCATATTCTTTTAACGAAATCTGACAAGCTAAAGCGTGGTGCAGCAATGGCTGCAATGCATAAAGTCACTGCTGAATTAACAAAGTTACAGCTCACTGCTAGTGCTCAACTGTTTTCTTCCCTCAAGAAAGTTGGACAAGAAAATGCAATAAGGCAGCTCAACCACTGGCTATACCCTGAGCAAGCAACTGAATAATAGCAATTACATTCTTTGATTTTTACTAACAATAATCCCCTTACCCTCCATCCTGAGGTGATATAATACCGCGTCTAAAAAATAAACATGCCATCGCATCGGCGAGATGACATTAGCCATAAAGCTAGAAAATATTAATTGATTAACATAAACCTAAGGCACTTACTATGAGTCCACGCTATGCCTGTACTGTTGCACCCGATCCAGCATTATATGACAGCCCAAAATTGGGAATGAATGAGTCTTCATTACAACACGATTTTAAACATTATTACGGTAACCACCTAGCCCAAGATAGAGGCTGTGCATCAGGCCATTATTTATATTCATCTGTTGCTCTCACATTGCGTGATCGTTTGTTTGAACGCATGAAACATACAAAACACACTTATGCGGAAAGTAAGTGTAAACAAGCCTATTACCTTTCTATGGAATTTTTAATGGGTCGAGCCATGGGTAATGCGGTATTAAACTTAGGCATTGATGATGCTCTCAAAACATCACTAGTGAACCTAGGTCTAAATTTGGAAGAACTCATCGAGCTAGAACACGATGCAGGTCTTGGTAATGGCGGTTTAGGTCGACTTGCAGCTTGTTTTATTGATAGCTGTGCTACTTTACAGCTTCCTGTTACAGGGTATGGCATACGTTATGAGTACGGTATGTTCCAACAAAGCCTTGAAAATGGTAATCAAGTTGAAATGCCCGATCATTGGTTACGTGATGGCAACCCTTGGGAACTTGAACGCCCAGAGTTTGCTCAACGCATTAAATTTGGCGGCCATACCGAATTCCATAAAACAAAGAAAGGCCATACTCGTGTTGAATGGGTTGGAACGAACGATGTAGTCGCCGTACCTTATGATCTTCCTGTACCTGGCTATCAAAATGGTACTGTCAATAAACTACGTTTGTGGAAATCAGCTGCGACCGATGAATTTAACTTAGAAGATTTCAATGCTGGTTCATATACAGAAGCTGTTGCAGCTAAAAATGAAGCTGAAAACATCAGCATGGTCCTATATCCAAATGATAGCAGTGAAAACGGTAAAGAGTTACGACTAAGACAACAATACTTTTTAGCATCCGCGAGCTTACAAGATATCCTTGATTATTGGATTACAAATCACGGTAATGACTTCGAACACTTTGCTGAGAAAAACTGTTTCCAACTTAATGATACCCACCCTACTGTTGCCGTAGCTGAATTGATGCGCTTACTGATGGATGAACATCACATGACTTGGAATCAAGCTTGGTCGATCACGTCTAAAACTATGGCTTATACCAATCACACCTTACTACCAGAAGCACTTGAACGCTGGCCGGTGAATATGTTTGCCAGACTATTACCACGTGTTTTAGAAATTATTTATGAAATCAATGCCCGTTTCTTAAGTGAAGTCGCACGACTGTGGCCTGGTGATAAACAAAGGCTTAGTCGTCTATCCATCATCGAAGAAGGCCCTCAACAACAGATTCGTATGGCTCATCTTGCTATAGTAGGTAGCTTCTCTGTTAATGGTGTTGCGGCACTGCATTCAGAACTATTACAAAAAGGTCTGTTTAATGATTTTTATCAACTATGGCCAGATAAATTTAACAATAAAACAAATGGTGTAACGCAACGACGTTGGCTTGCATGGTGTAACCCAGGCTTATCTGAACTCATTAGCAGTAATATTGGCGAAGGTTGGATAACAGAGCTCAGTCAATTGGAAAAATTATCACCATTAGCCACTAAACCTGATTTCCAAAAGCAATGGCATACGGCCAAACTTGCTAATAAGAAACGTTTAGCGGCACTGATCGAAAAACAATGTGGCGTCACATTTAATCCTGAAGCAATGTTTGATATCCAAGTAAAACGGATCCATGAATATAAACGTCAGCTACTTAATGTCTTACATGTGATACACCTTTATGACCGTATAAAGCGTGGCGATACACAAGGTATGGTCAAGCGTTGCGTACTCTTCGGTGGTAAAGCAGCGCCTGGTTACGCTATGGCAAAAGACATCATTAAGCTGATCAATAATGTTGCTGAAGTTGTTAATAATGATCCGAGTATTGGTGATCAATTAAAAGTCGTTTTCTTCCCTAATTATCAAGTATCAGCGATGGAAGTTATCTGTCCTGCAGCAGATTTATCTGAGCAAATTTCAACAGCAGGTAAAGAGGCCTCAGGAACAGGGAATATGAAGTTCATGATGAATGGTGCTGTCACTATTGGTACTTTGGATGGTGCCAACATAGAAATACGCGAAGAAGTAGGCGATGATAATTTCTTCCTATTTGGATTGACTGAAGATCAAGTTTCACAAAAGAAAAGCAACTATAACCCGCGTAAGATCATCAGCGAAGATGATGATTTAAAACGCGTTATTAATCTGTTAGAGGCTGGACACTTCAATCAATTTGAACCTCATCGCTTTGACAACATTATCAACGCCTTTAGCAGCCCACATGATCCTTGGATGACCATTGCTGATTTCCGTAGTTTCATTGATGCACAGCAACAAGCATCTATCGCTTATCAAGATCAAACTCGCTGGACTGAAATGAGTATTTTAAATACGGCAAGAAGTGGGAAATTCTCAAC
Source organism: uncultured Gammaproteobacteria bacterium (assembly GCA_905479075.1). GTDB lineage: Bacteria > Pseudomonadota > Gammaproteobacteria > Nitrosococcales > Methylophagaceae. The sequence goes on from CAJQLA010000023.1 coordinate 9,240, forward strand.
TGATCGCACAATGAATGAATACAATGATGAAATTTGGCAGTTAGAGAAAGTACCCTCAAAACATGCCTAGCAATCGATACTCTGCTATTGAGAAATCGATAGCAGAGTATCAATCCACTATAATGACCTAAACAAAGTCATTGTAGCTGTGACTCTTCTGAATAAGTATAATGCGAAGTCTCTGCGGAGTCGGTGTTACAAACAAATTAAGTTATTGCGCCTGTAGCTCAGTTGGATAGAGTGTCAGTTTCCGAAACTGAAGGTCACAGGTTCGATTCCTGTCAGGCGCGCCATTTTTCCAGAACGATTGCTCATTAAATTAGCTATCAGCTGCTACTATATATTCACAATCAAAATCAACACATAAAAATAAACCGACCCAGTCTACTCACACAGTCTTAAGATATGAGTCATTTCGTCAAAGGTTACTTGCAATTTTGCTAAGCCATTTCGTGCTTCGTCAAGTTGACCTTCTTGATATTTAAGCAATATATCATTAGCAAGCTCATGAACTTTTCCATGGACAAGTTTAAGTTGCTCTAACCCTTCATTACCAAATAGCTGAGCTCTTCGCGCCCGTTTAAGCCAAAAACCACAAGGGCACTGTGTAATATCCATAATCGGCCAGTTGTTCAATGTTCCTGCTTCCAACTGGATGTTTTCGACAAATTTATTTATCCAATGCTGCGTGGTTAACCTAAATAATTCTCGTTCATTTTCTTTCTTAGATTGGTGCTTATTTCCACTAAGTATCCACTGTTGATTAGGGCTGTAATTATTCAGCCAGTCTACAAGATTATCAGCGGGCATAGGTTTAGCAATGCCATAACCTTGAGCCTGCTCACAGCCGATTAGGAGTAGCATTAAACCATGCTCTGATGTTTCGACGCCCTCAGCAATAACATTTCGGTTGAATGATTCAGCCAAAGCAACAACCCCATCAATAATAGCGTAATCATTAGGATCATCTAGCATGTCTCTGGTAAATGTTTGATCTATCTTAACTGTGTCTATCGGCAAGTTTCTTAAATGGGTTAATGATGAATAACCTGTACCAAAATCATCAAGAGCAAAACTAACCCCTAAAGTATTTTGACAATTATCAACAATTTTACTGATGGTATAAACATCACCTATGACAGTGCTTTCAAGTATTTCTATTTCGAATAATTTAGAATTTACAGCAGGAAATTTGGCTAAGACATTTTCAAGTTGGTGCGTAAATGTTTCCGACAAGAGGTGAGCCGAAGAGATATTAATACTGACTTCTAATTCAATATCTTTTTGTCGCCACAATTCAAGCTGCCCTAAGGCCTCATGAATGACCCATTCACCAAGCTGAATTTCTAAAACTGTGCCCTCTAGTATAGGTAAAAACTCTAGTGGTGGGACCAATCCTTGCTCAGGATGATTCCATCGTATTAAGGCTTCTGCACCAAATATTTTTCCAGTCACCATATTTACTTTAGGCTGATAATACAATTGAAATTCATTATTAGTTAACGCATTTCCAATTTCAGCCAAACGATTATTTTTATCAATAGCTTTTTGTTCTTCCTCAGCATCAAATAGTTGATAACAATTCCTACCGGCTTGTTTTGCTAAGTACATTGCTTGGTCTGCACAGCGTAATAAAGTATCTATATCACCCTCATTATGTGGGTAGAGGGTAATACCGCAAGATGCCGTGACTGTGACTACATGTTCACCAATCAGATATGGTTCAGAAAGAGAATGATGAATCCGCTTCATTGTTTCTTCACATTGTGTTTGTGAAGAAATATCATTCAGCAGTAAAGCAAATTCATCACCACCCAACCTCGCAACAGTATCCATTTCTCTGATACAACTCATAATGCGGCCTGCTACTTCAATTAACAATTGATCACCGATCTCATGGCCGAATTTATCATTAATTGGTTTAAAATCATCTAAGTCGAGAAAACAAACTGCCAATAGAGAGTTATTCCGTTTGCTATAAGCCACAGCCTGATGGAAACGGTCAGATAATAAAATACGGTTTGGTAATTTAGTTAACACATCATAGTGCGCGAGTAGTTTAAGATCTTCCTGCTGTTGTTTAGTTTTAGTTATATCTGAAAAAATACCCACATAATGAGTGAGATTTCCGTTGCGATCTTTTAACTCAGAAATAGTGAGCAATTCGGCAAAGTCCTCGCCAGTTTTCTTGCGATTCCAGATCTCGCCTTGCCAATATCCTTTTTCTTCAATCTGTTGCCACATTTCGGTATAAAATTCGTGAGACTGCACATCAGAGGCCAAGAAACTGGGATTCTGGCCTATAATTTCTTCATGGCTATATCCTGTTATTCTACAAAAGGCAGGGTTTACATCAATAATGTTTTTATTAATATCAGTAATGATAATACCGTCATGGGTATTACTGTAAACTCGGGCAGAAAGCTGGAGTGCTTCTGCTGATTTTATACGCTCAGTTATATCTACAAAGACCCATAAAGATTGGCCTTTATCCTCATTAAATATGGAACCTCTTAAGCTGACCCAAATGTGTTTTCCATCTTTACACATAAACTCAAGCTCGTCCTTAACTACACCGTCAGAAATAGTTTTATAGGCTTCCCCTATTGCTTGGAAATCTTGATCGTTAGTATAAAATTGGCGAGTTGGGTATCCAATTATTTCGTCTTTCTCATAACCTAACATAGCTTCAAATGCTGAATTAGCCCATTCAATTTTTCGGTCATACACGATCGCGATTGCAACCAATTTATTATTCACAATTGCTGTTTTCTCAACAAGCGAATCGTTTAACTCTTGTGTCCTTTTCTCGATGAGCTGTTCACGTTGCTCTATTTCATCACTTAACTCAGATACCAGCCCATCACTGTTATGCTGTAATTGAATAGCGAGACGAATAGATTGATTAGCATTACGTTGTAATGACATAAGCATGATGCAAAACACAACGAATGAAACTGCTAGAAAAAAGTTAACCGTAGAGTTTGAATATAATAGGATAGCGGGCAGGCTAAACAGCTGGGGGGCCGTGTTAGCGTAATATGCAGGTGTCCAGGCAGCTAAAATTGGAACAGCGCCGGCGGCCACCCCACATATAACGACAAAAAATAAGTACTTTAATCCAACATCATCAATGGTCAAGTAAAACAGGCTGAAACAAGCCCAGGTGACACCGACTAAAAGAGTAAGAAAAGTAAAGCCATCAAGCCCTTGCTCAATATTTAAGGCCCTTTTCTTTTTATAAAACCCGACTAAAATCAATCTCGCTAGAACTAGCAAGGATAGCGTTATACACCAAAGCCCTAATAACTGACTATTAAGGACATTTTGAAACAATACATAGAATAAAATGGCTACTATTATCTGTGTTGCTGCCGAACCAGATGTATTGTTAAAAAGCTGGTCAGCTTGTTCACGAATAAGTAACTTACTCTCTATCAATGACTCTTGAGTCATACAAAATCAATCCCTTTGAATTGTAGAGTACAACTCTATATGACAAATTGTTATACTGCAAGCTATTGATTGATCACTAAATTTTAAGGCAGTCGTTAAGTCTATTTACTTAAAAGTACAAATACTCTCACCACCATGTTCAATCCAGCCATGTACCATCCGCTTAGTTGTATATCCAGCCGCACACAAGCCATGACGATCGATGAGAATAATACCGCCCCGCCCTTTTACCTTATCTGTGAGGTATTGAATAGCTTTGGCTGTAGCTTGTCTAGCATCCAGTCCTTGAAATTCGATTAAATCAGATGCTGTCTTTGCTAATACAGTACGCATAAAGTCTTCACCGTATCCTGTGGCTGAGACAGCACAAGTCGCGTTATCAGCATAAACACCTGAGCCAATAATTGGTGAATCACCCACCCGTCCAAAATATTTATTGACGATACCACCCGTCGAGGTACCTGCTGCAAGGTTGCCATTTTGGTCATAGGCTACAGCACCGATTGTGCCAAACTTATTATCAGCATCTGCTGACTCATGGTCTAAGATAACCTGGCCTGATTGCGCTGCCTTTTCGAACTGTTTAAGCCGGTACTCTGTGATGAAATACTCATCTGGAATCTCTTCAACACCATGTCTTTTTGCAAAGCGCTGCGCGCCGCCTTTAATCAAGAGTACGTGTTCGCTGTGCTCCATAACAAGGCGTGCTAGCTGTATAGGATTTGCAATATTATGTATTGCGGCTACACCGCCAGCGGCTAATTTTACCCCCTCCATGATTGCTGCATCCATTTCGACATGCCCATCTTCATTGAGTACAGAGCCACAACCTGCATTAAATAAAGGATCATTTTCCAGGTCTGTCGCACAAACTTCCACCGCTTCAACAGCACTTCCGCCATGTGCCAAGATCGTTCGCCCATGCTCTAATACCCGCTGAATACTGGCCATATATTCATCAGCTTCCTTACCTGAAGAGATATTGTCCAAAGCCCCAGCACCGCCATGCAGCATTAATGAGTAAGTTTTTTTTGTCATGATGTGTCGAGCAAGGCCTATAGCATATCTATAAGCGAGCTATTGTAACCTAATCCAATCGCCTGTGGAGTTCAGTACTTAACACCTTAATTTGCTCTGCATCACCCGCAATAAGCACACCCAATTTACCTTCGCAAATCGTTCCCCAATTTACTAATACGATACCAACCATGGTTTCAGGATTATATTCAATATCTGTTAAATCAATGTCTGATAACTTTCTGTGGCGAGTCTCTATATGCTCTGCTAACCATCGTTTTAATCGTAATTTACAAGCTACAGCACTCGGATAGGTTGCACCGTTAAAACGAGGGTTACATTCGATTGCGAGGTATTGAGTTACCCCATCTCTAATTTCAATACCCACATCAAAAGCGAATACACCCTTCATACCTTGCTCAAATAACCAGTTAGCTAATGGCTCTACTACTTCCCAGGGTTCATAATCAACAGGATACCGATTACCCATATGCCTGAAACCCTCAAGCACTTGTTCACTACATGCATAGCGTTGTAACTCTCCATGGTCTATGTGATATTGAAGATTAAGGAATGTCGTTGTATTTATTTCTTGCTGGACCTGGATCGGTACATCCTCTTCAAACAAGGATAAAGCCGTTTGTAAATCATCACTATTTTCACAGCGATAAATACTCAAACCTGATATCGAAATAGCGGCTTTAGCATAACAAGGATAAGGAAACTGGCTTAGATTTGTTACCTCTGTTTTATCTTTAAAGCAAAGAGTGAGCGGCGTTGGCACGCCCAATTTATGGGCTAGATCCATAAAGTTATTTTTGGAATTTATATATTTTGTTGTTTGTAACCAGTCTTGATCTGGGTGATACGTATGTAGTGACTCGTCAAAAAAGAAAGGTGACAATTCACATTCTGGATAATCAGCCAGTCTTGCAAATGCTGTATCCCAAACCACTTGCTTAGTATGCGTTAAACCGATCCTTGAATAGTGATCGCAGATTGATGTCCATTCAGGTTCTAACAGCGGATGTAACAAAATAATGTCATTGGGAAATGTCGTCGCCAAACCGCGTGATGAATATAAGTGACTATGTATAACTTCTTCGGGCGTGCAATTTGAAATATCGTGATAATGTACCGTGGGTATTTCAGACTGGCGAGGTCGCATTTTTATTCCTTCTAAACCACAACCCATAAAAAACAATGAGTATGTATATAAAGGATAAACCTAAATTTTGATCTGTGAAAGCCTGCCGTAAAAGTCAGAACTGTAAATATAATCAGGCACTTTAAATTAACCGTCTCAGTTATCTCTAAAGGTATGATACATCGAGTATTTTATCTGAGAAAATGCTCTATTGATAATACCACTACCTATCGTGCCCTATCAGAAGAAAAAGCTGATCGCCACAAGGTCTACAAAACTCCCACGCAAAAAAAGGCCCTTACGGGCCTTTTTATGAGTCTTCGCTTAAATGGCTATTGACTGACAACAAAGTCAACGCGACGATTCATTGCGCGACCTTCTGCAGTGTCATTAGTAGCAATAGGATGATTCTCACCCATACCAACAGCAATCAAGTGACTACCATTAATACCTTGTGAAACCAAATAATGAACTACAGCTTCAGCACGTTTTTGTGATAAATGCTGGTTGTATTCTTCAGCACCAGTGCTATCAGTATGACCCTCAACACGAACTTCAATCACATTATCTGTGTGTTTTAGAACTTCTACTGCATGATCAAGAACACCTTCAGCATGTGGTGTCAAAACGGCTTTATTAAGCTCAAAATGGACACCATTTAAAGATAAGATTTTTTCGCCTGGTTTCGGACAACCATCAGCATCTACTTCTGTACCAATCGGTGTGCCTGGACAGAGATCTTTATAATCTAAAACGCCATCTTGGTCAGAATCTAATGGGCAACCATGCATATTGACTTCAACGCCTGCTGGTGTATCAGGGCAGTGGTCTAAACCATCAACAACACCGTCATTATCACTATCAAATGCACAACCGTTAGCATCTAACGTAGCGCCTTCTGGTGCATCCATAGGACAAGCAGGAGCTTCTGGCTGTCCCATTTCAGGGCATAAAAGAGTTGCTACTGCCGCACCTGCCGCAATACCAATACCAACTTTATCGCTATCCGTATCATCGATAACACCAGTAACTAGACCACCAACAATACCACCTGCTGTTGCACATAATAGGTAATCAGAAACACGGTGATCTGGACCTGATGCACAGCCTGATAGTAATCCCGCGGCTAAAGCTACAGCCGTAAATTTTGCAAGTAATTTCATTTTTCTTCCTTTATATATTAGTTGAAAAAAATGTTATCATTTGAGTCGTAAATGCTACTAGGACTATAGCCCTTTATACTAAGTATTGAGTTGTATCAACACTTACTATAATACCGTTTGCCAATAAATTCTAGTTTTACGCTTTGGTTTTATCTCATTGACCCTATTACTTCATCATCTC